>JBPCLW010000042.1:0-270048 GCA_051002895.1 Candidatus Dormibacteria bacterium
TCCTCCAACGGATCACCGGTTTGATGGGGAAGGCCACCAGGACTCCCACAGCCAGTCCCCGCCGCCACCGAGTAGGCGACAACTGAACCGCCCCGGCTTTTATGGAGACTCGGTTTATTGACTCACAGCCATCGCAGCTGGGAGTGACTGATGGTAGTGGGCAGCTTCGAACTCTGCGGGCGGAACCATGCCGATCTCACCGTGTAAACGGCGGTGGTTGAACCAGTCGACGTAGCCCAGGGTCTCGTACTCGACGTCGTTGAGCCCCGTCCACGATCGGCGGTGGACGAGCTCGGCCTTGTAGAGGCCGTTGAAGGACTCGGCGAGCGCGTTGTCGTACGAGTCGCCACGCGAGCCCACGGACGGTGCGGCCTCAGCTTCGGCAAGGCGCTCCGTGTAGCGAATATCGACGTATTGCACTCCGCGGTCCGAGTGGTGCACGAGCCCGTCCAAGCGTTCGCCACGGCGGCTCCACAGGGCCATCTCGAGCGCGTCGAGGGCGAGGTCGGTGCGCAGGGATCGGGAGGCCTGCCAGCCGACCACGTAGCGGGAGTACACGTCGACGATGAACGCGACATAGACCCAGCCCGAATGCGTCTTCACGTAGGTGAGGTCAGCCACCCAGAGGCGGTTCGGAGCCGGGGCATGGAACTGTCGATCGACCAGGTCCGCGGGCCGGGCGGCGGCATCGTCACCGAACGTTGTCCGAACCGTCTTGCCCCGCACCACGCCGCGGATGCCGAGATCACGCATCAGCCGCTCCACGGTGCAGCGAGCGACCCGGATGCCTTCGCGGTTGAGCTGAGCCCAGACCTTGTCGGCTCCGTACACGCGTCGGTGTTCTTCCCAGACCCGCCTGATCGCGACCTTGATTGCATCGTCCCTGATCGAGCGGGAGGAGGCCGGCCGCTTGGTCGCGGCGTAGTAGGTGGCGGAGGCAAACTGCAGCACCCTGCAGATCGGCTCGACCCCGTACCGATCGCGCTGCGCGTCGATGTACTTGGTCATCTCGGTCGTCGACCGTCGAGCTCGGTCGCGAAGAAAACTGACGCGCTCTTGAGGATCTCGTTGGCTCGGCGCAGCTCACGGATCTAGCGCTCCAGCTGGCGCAGCCGTTCGCGTTCCTCGGTTGTCAACCCAGCGCGCTCGCCGTTGTCGACTTGGTCTCGCCGGACCCACAGCCGAACGGTCTCTCGATGCACGCCCAGCTTGGTGGCGATGGAACTGATAGCCGCCCACTCCGAGGGATGCTCACTGCGGTGCTCGAGCACCATGCGCACCGCTCGCTCACGCAGCTCCTGGGGATATCTGCTCCGTCTTGTCATCGCTCCATCCTCTCAAGGAATGGAGTCCAACTTACCCGGGGCGGTTCAGTCTCGCATCTTTCTGGACGCGCTCACCGCACGTATTGACTCGGCGTGAATCCTCGTGAAGTTGTCCGTCGACGTGCCGCGGGTTGGTTCCCTATCACCCGGTTGGACGGCAGCACGTCACCGAACTACGTTGAAAGGCGCTTCTCACTATGTCCGATAGTCAACTGGCGACTGCTAACCACTAGATGGATTGTCGGTAGCCAAAAAACTCGTGATCCTGGTTGTAGCCGCCGTATCCCCCGCCAATGTCTGCGAAATCAGCCACGAACTCAACGCCCTTTATCCATTTGACCTGTTTGAAGCCGAGCTGCGTCTCGTTCCGCAGCCGCAGCGGCGCCCCGTGCCCGAACGTCAGCGGCGCGCCGTTCATGTCGTAGGCCAGCATGGTCAGGTGGTTACTCATCTGCTCGAAAGGATGTGCGTCGTAGTAGATCCCGCCGTCGGGGCCGTCGCCCAGTGAATAGAAGACAACCCACTTCGCTTCAGGCTGTGGCTTGACGAGATCCATAATGGATTGCATCGACACCCCGCCCCATTTGGCGACACCCGACCATCCCTGGATGCAGAAGTGTTGGGTGATCTGCTCATGGTGTGGAAGCGCCCGTAGCTGACAAAGGTCCAGGTCGACGGGATTGTCGACCAAACCATTGATTCGCAGCCGGTAGTCCGCGAAATCGCCCGCCTGCAGCGCCATGTACTCTTCCGAGTCTGGATACTTGCCGTTGTGCCAAAAGTACGGAGAGATGTCCTTCTCCGTGTATTCCCCTGGCGTGGCGTCCACATGCTCGAAGAGACGCTGCGCGGGGCCGATGAGTACAAAGCCGACTCGCTGCACGACCCGGGGATGACGCAAGGTGAACGGGGTTGCCGCCACCCAGCCCACGATGACAATGACCATGGAGGCAGCGAATACCCAGAACCCAAGCCAACTTTCGTCGTTGCGCGCAGCGTACATGTGGTTGAGATTATTCAGTGGTCCGGTGGCGAACACTAAGGTCACATGCATGAGAATGAAAAAGAGAAACCACACCAGCACCAAAAAATGCAGTGACCGCGCCAACTGAATGCTGAAGCGCTTGCTGATGCTCTTGAAGCGCGTTGACAGCGCCGGCGACATTCCCAGCCCGGTGAAGAGCGCAGCTGGCGCGGCGACGAAGACGGTAATGAAGTATGCTAGCAGCTGAAGACTGTTGTACGCGACCCAGCCATTTTCCGTCGGCCAGCGCAACGACAGGTATTGAATCATCACCGACACCGCGTTGGGGAATATCGCCCAGCTGGTGGGCACCAGATGCCGCCATTGCGAGGTGGCGAACAGCAGGACATAGAAGACCAACCCGTTGAGCAAGAACAGGGTGTCAACGCCCAGATGCCACCAACGAGCTAGACCAATGGAGTGACGAATCCCTGGGAGCCCAATCTGCCCCGGCAAACTGATGGAGTCCTGCTTCGCGGTCCACAGAGGGTCGGTCGGTACCGGCTTTTGGATGCGAAACCAGTCTTTTCCCGGCGTACTATTCCGCGTCCAATACAGGCGTGGATGGTCCGACAAGATCTGCAATCCTGAGCGAACGATGAAGATCATCAGAAAGGCGTTGAAGAAATGCTGCACGCCGACCCAGACTGGGAAGCCCGCGTTCTGAGCGGCGTCCGCTGGGTAGACGGTGCCCGGATACTTCGTAATGAACCGCTGTACGGACGGCATGCTGCGCAGCCAATGCGCGATCGCGATGGCACCGATCAGGGCGACGAAGCCGATCGGGATCAACCAGAGCAGATTGAACCATTTGTTCCGTCCGATGCGCACACGAGGAGCAATGCCTGCTACCTCTGGTATGCCACCAGCCCAGGCGCTCGGATCAACGATGTCCTCACCGTGGGATAGCTCCGAACGGAAGTTGTGCCCCGTCTCCGGTACGGGCCTCGAAGAAGCGCTTGACGCGCCTGGCTTCTTTGTATCCGTCACAGATGAGGTCTCCATCCAACCATCGACGTGGATCTCCGAGTGTAGTGCCGGGTCACGAGCAAGCGAGCTGAGGAGGACGTGCGCGTACCATGACCCAACATCAGCCTTGTCCCCAAGGAGCAAACATCCATGTCCGATGAGTCAGCCGCGATACACCGCTCTCTCTCGGCATCGGTCGTCGCCGTCGATTGGAAGGAGGACTTGCGGGCCCTTCGCGCCAGCGACTCCTATCACACGGCCAACCATTCCGCCAAGACGCTTGCCAAGCACCCGGCATTGACGGTTGTCCTCGTCGCCATGAAATCCGATGGAAGCATGGAGGAACATCACGCCGACTCCGCCATCACCGTCCATTGTCTGGAAGGCCGATTTCATTTCACGGTCGACGGAACGGCACATGAGCTCGATCCAGGCCAGATGCTCCTTGTGACCGAACGACTGCCGCACAGCGTGCAAGCGGTGGAAGAATGTGCATTCCTCCTGACAATTGGCGAGCAGCACCACACCGAAGCATCAGAGTGAGCGTCTCTCGCTGATCACACGACCGTTACGCCTACAAAGTGTGTTCCTGCATACCATTGGCCATTCGACCCGCCCCATCGATGTTTTCGTCGAATTACTCAATACTCACGGCGTCGAATTATTGATCGACGTGCGCACAGTACCTCGGTCACGTACCAATTCGCAATTCAACAAGGACGCACTGCCCGCCAGCCTCTCCGGCCGCGCGATCCACTATGCGCACTTCGCCGATCTTGGCGGATTGCGAAAAGCGCACCGGGACTCCGAGAACATGGGCTGGCACAACGCCAGCTTTCGTGGCTATGCGGATTACATGCTCACCCCAGAGTTCCACCAAGCACTTGAGCGGCTATCGGCCGTGGCAACCGAACGCGCAACAGCCATCATGTGCGCGGAGGCCGTCCCCTGGCGCTGTCATCGATCGTTGATCGCCGATGCAATGACAGTCCAAGGCCATCTGGTCGAACATCTTATGGCGAAAACGTCAAAGCCCCATGTCTTGACCGGCTTTGCGAATGTCACAGATGGTCGACTCACGTATCCAGCCCCGGTCGAGGATCAGCCGCCGATTTGAGACATCGAGCGGAGCGGGCGAGCGAAATCGACGTCGTTGATGCCATGACCGGATTGCTTTCCCCAGACACCGGACCGAATCAGCCTGGTCATCTCGCCATCGTCGGCCCCAGCTCGCAGCGGCGAACGCAGGTCGGCCTCACCCGCAGCAAAGAGACAGTTGCGCAGCATGCCGTCGGCAAGGATTCGCACCCGGTTGCAGCGATCGCAGAACGGCGCGCTCACTGTACTGATGAACCCCAACTCCCCCACCGCTCCATCCGCAAAACCAAACCGCGTGGCAGGGTCGTGACCCGCATCTCGGGGAACGAGTGCGAACTCTTGCTCAGCGGCCTCCAACAATTCATCGCTGGCAACGACGTTGTCGCGCTGCCACTGTTGCGATGCATCAAGGGGCATGAATTCGATAAAACGCACGATGACACCGCGATCGCGCGCGAAGTTGGCGAAGTCCGCCACTTCGCCATCATTTATGCCTCTCATTACAACGACGTTCACCTTGACCGGCGTCAAACCAGCCTCCTGCGCTGCCGAGATCCCATCAAGCACCCGCTGCAAGCAGTCACGTCGGGCAAGGCGGGCAAACCGCTCTGCATTCAGCGAATCGAGCGACACGTTCACCCTACGCAAGCCTGCCGTCGCCAACGGCGCCGCCATCTTTGCCAGCGCGAACCCGTTCGTGGTGAGTGAAATGTCGAGACCGCTATGGAGACCTCTCAATGCGGCCACGATGTCGAGGATGTCACGACGTAGCAGTGGTTCCCCGCCGGTCAACCGAATCGTCCGTGTTCCCATGGTGACGAACAACCTTGCGATCTGAACGATTTCTGTCGCGGTCAGGATTTCGTCGCGAGGTAACCAATCGAGACCTTCCTCTGGCATGCAGTACACGCAGCGAAAGTTGCATCTATCAGTGAGGCTGATACGGAGGTCGTTGACTATGCGGCCATGTTGGTCCACGAGGACGTCGGCGGCCGGAGCGCGCGTGTCCGTCATCGCAATGGAATCACACGGACAGTGGTACCCGGTTCGACAACCTCGACGTCGGCCGCGACCATGATGAGGCAATCGGCAGCCGCAAGCGACCGGGTTGCACCGGATGACTGCGTGGAAACTGGAACGACTGTGGGCAGTGGGCCGTCCCCGTTGGAAATGACGCCCCGCACATACGTCTCGAGATTGGCAGGCGTCTCGACTGTCCCGTCAAGCCGAGCAACATGATGCTGGCGTTGCACCCGACTGGCGTTCTGCAAAGCCAGGATCGCTGGACGTACGAACACCTCGAAGGTGACCAAAGCGCTCACCGGGTTGCCAGGAAGGCCGATAAAGGGAATACCGCCAATACGCCCGACAACTAGTGGTTTTCCGGGTCGCAGCGCCACGCGCCAGAAGTCAATCCTGCCGAGTTCGGATACCACGTCGCGTACATGGTCGTGTTCCCCCACCGATACTCCGCCAACGGAGATGATGAGGTCGCATTGATCCATGGGTTGCAATCGGCTGCGTACATCTACCGGGTCGTCGCGAGCAATACCCAACATGATCGGGATACCCCCCGCCTCGCAGACCGCAGCGGCCAGAGCCGGGGTGATGCAGTCAACGACCTGACCATGCCGGAGGTCAGTCCCCGGCGGTACGAGTTCGTCCCCGGTTGCGAGGATGGCCACGCGCGGTTGACGATGTACCACAACTTCTACTTGCCCCACGGCAGTAGCGGCTGCAAGATCGGCGGGACAAAGTCGCGTACCCGCAGTGACAATGGCGTCCCCAGGCGTTACGTCTTCGCCAGCGTGACGGACGGCAGTCCCCGCTTGTACTGAGACGGCAACCTTGACGTGTTCATTGCCGTTATCGGTGTCCTCGACGCAGACGACAGCATCCGCGCCTACGGGCAGAAGCGCACCAGTGCTGATGCGCATCGCAGTGCCCTGTGCAACGCATCCATCGGTGTCATGGCCGGCGCGGACCGAACCTACGACGCGCAGCACCTGCGGGGGTGCCAGAGTAGATGCAGCGACCACCGCGTAGCCGTCCATCGAAGCGTTGGCGAAAGCGGGAACTGTGCGCTCCGAGATGACATCGTGGGCGAGAACCCGGCCCAAAGTAGCGACGGTATTGACGCGTTCGGTCGGTAGCGCGGCCATCCCTTGCAGGATCTGCCTCCTAGCTCCGTCGACCGTTTGCATCAGACGATTATGCTCTCGAGAGACCACCGGCCTCAGACCGTGCCTGCTGTACATTGGCGCGCACCATGACAGGATTCCGAGGCGCCGTGATAACAATCAGCGATAGCGCTGCGCGCAGAGCACGCGACGACACATCTGGGGACGCGATCGTTGCTTGGTTGACCGGCCTCGAGGTCGACGTGACAATGCGCACGACCATCCCTGACGACTCAGAAGCGATCGCGGCGGTCCTGCTGACGGCCATTCCAGAAACTGAGGTTATCGTCACAACAGGCGGAACCGGACTCGGGCCTCGCGATTTCACACCTCAAGCCGTCTCACCTCTTCTCGACTACGAAGTACCCGGCATGGCCGAGGTGATGCGCTCCATCGGGCTGCAATCGACCCCCCGTGCGATGCTGTCGCGCCAACTGGTGGGCGTCCGCGATCGAACGCTGATCCTGGTGCTCCCCGGGAGCACACGAGCCGTTGAGGAAAGTCTGTCAGCCGTTGGTCAAGCACTCCCCCACGCACTCGAACTGTTGAGAAGTACTACTCACCAACACTAGCCGCTGTTCGTTCTAAGACAACATCGAGATCTGCATTGACACGAACCCTCCATTTGCTTTCGATCGGCCCACTCGTGGACCTAGCGCCAACGACGAAGGGGACGGCGGCATTGCTACTGCCGCGTAATGGTAGAAATGGCCGAGCAGCCTCTGTTCCAACGATCCGTTCTATGAGCAGACCCAACCTTCGCGCTACGGTGGCGTTCCCATATCTCGCTGTGTCCGTGGCTAGGTCGTCGACAAAGCCGGGTCTCTTAGCGCCCGTAGCAATGGCTCGCGCTACCTCGGCTAAGGTCATTCCCCAATCAGGGTGAGCGGTGACATCTAGTAGCGCCCGTGTCGGCCTCGCAATTCTCGTCGAGCCACTGTCTTGGTAGGTGCGCCCCCCCAGAGCTGAGCTTCCCCGACCCTTAGGTGGCGAACGGTCATGCCCTGCCAAGACCAGTCTCGCTGCGAGGCGTCCACCAAGACGAGGGCGGTCCGAAAGAGTTGGTCGGTCAGGCCAGTCCGTGCCAGCGCTCCTCCGCCAGTGACCAGGTGCGGCCGGTGGGTGATATCGCCGATCAGAGCCAATGCGCCTCGATTCAGCGTTCCGGCTCGGCTTCGGACCACATATGCCCCCCGGCGCACCCGCACCAACCATCCGGTTCTCGTTAGCTCAGCTAGGCCTCGATCCGTACGGCGGGGGTCACCGGTGGCCTGGTCGAGAAGATCACGATCGCCCGGGATGAGCAGTACCGCCCGGTGGGCCCGATCAGCCTGCCTAAGAATGGCCTGCTCTAGGGGGCCCAATGAGGACACTTGAGAAACATCAATGGTTTCGCGTCTAGAATTAGGAAAAACACCTAATGAAGTCACAACTGGCGGAGTTACTGGCATTTCTAATCTCAATATCCGAGAAATTTGGGCATCCTATGTTTAGCTACGAAACCCCTGGGCTCTAAATGGAGTGAACCTGGTTATTGTATCCAAATTCAGGAGTGGTTGCTAGGGGCATGTTTGAAAATGCCACCAGCAGGGAACGCTGGGTACCTGAGCTTGTCCAGGCGGCCTCCAATGAAGGCCGCCAGCGTTCCCTGCTGGTGCGAGGACTCTCCTAGGCCGCCTCAGAGCCCCTCAGACCAGACCGGCCCGGGTAACCCCGCCGCAGCAACGCCTGTCGCCGCCAGGAGCGCCAGCTAGGTTGCTACTTTCCTAAAATTGATGTTTTAGAAAGTTGGAAAAGCAGCGGTAGTGTTGAGAACCACCTGGACCCGGAGATCGCCACCGTGCCGGCGGCGGTGGTCTGGGTCGGAGCCCTAGGTGCGTTGCCCGCAGCCTTGACGGCCTCTACTTCCACGCGGTCGGCGATTGGAACAAGAGTTATGAGCTCTGGCACTTGACCAGCCCCCTCGCCGGCGCTGTGACCGGCCTGGTCACTTACGGCATCCTGGTCGCCGGCCTCGCTTCGGTGGGTGGGGGCGGCCACCCTGACTGGGGCTACGTCGTGGCGTGCTTCCTCACCGGCTACAACAACGACCGGTTCCGGACTCTGCTGGCGAAGGCGGGGACGGCTCGGGTCCGGACGCCGCTCTCTCGATCCGGGGCCCGACACCTCCCCAGACCTCCTGCTCCCCCAGGCCGTCGTCATCGTCGCGATCCCACAGAACCGGTCAGCGGATCGAGATCGCTGGGCGGGGGTCGGTCCGAAAGGCGTCGACGCGTGGTCTGCACATCGCGCCGCATCTGAGCGATGAGCGCAGTCACATCGGAAAAAGCACGCTCCTCGCGGAGCCGTCCGGTGAGGACTGTGCGCACGGTCTCACCGTAGATGTCCTCGTCGAAGTCGAGGAGATGCGCCTCGACGGTGAGGCGATCATCAGCGAAGGTGGGCCTGTAGCCGATGCTCGCGGCCGACCGGTGCCAGCGGTCGCGAACTCGCGCCCAGCCCATGTAGATTCCCGTCGCGGGCAGGCAGCGATGCGGTCCCGTCGCCAGGTTCGCCGTGGGAAATCCCAGCGTCCGTCCCATCTTGTTGCCGTGTTCCACCTCGGCGTCGAGGAACCATGGGTGTCCGAGCAGGCGCGTGACGGTGGTCACGTCACCGGCGGTGAGTGCGGCGCGAATCCGCGTCGAGGAGAGGGGCCCGTGTGGATCCCGCACCGGGGCGATGCCGTGGACCCGAACGTCCCGCCGCCTTCCCCACTGGCGAAGGAACCTGAGGTCGCCGCGACGCTGGTGACCGAGCGCGAAGTCGGTGCCGATCAGAAGCCCACTCAGCTCCATGGCCGTATCGATGCGTTCCAAGAACTCGTGCGCGCTCCACCGCATCACGTCCTGGGTGAACTCGAGCACACACGTCTCGTCGATCCCGGTGGCGGCGATTCTGTCACAGCGCTCGGAGACACTGCTCACCATGAGCGGCGCGTGTTCGGGCTCGATCACGCGGTGGGGATGGGGATCGAATGTCAGTGCTACAGATCGACCGCCAACGCGCCTCGCCGCCGCCACCGTTGCCGTCAGCAACCTCTGATGGCCGCGATGCACGCCGTCAAAGGTGCCGATAGTCAGCATCACCGGCCCGACGCTGCGCTTCCCCCCGAGTCCGTGATTGATCCTCACACCCCGGTCCCGGTCAGCTCGTCAACACCTTTGTCGGCCGGAAATGCGTGCCCGCGACTTCGCCGATGGCGAAGAGCTCGCCGTCGGCGGTGTGGGCGCGCGACGAGCCCTGAGGACGACTGTCGCTGCGCGGCAGGAATACCCCTTGCCCCCGACGCACCTGGGTCGCCAGCGGAGGACCGAGATCTACCCGGGGAAGAAACTCCACCGCGACATCGGCGGGCCGGAGAAGCGTCCAGGGATCGGCGGCCGCGCGGAGCTCGTCGAGCGTTACCGAGCCGACGACATCGAGCACCCCGTACCGGGTGCGTTCGAGCCAGCCCAAGAGTCCACCAACCCCGAGGCGCTCGCCGAGATCAGCGGCCAGGACTCGCATGTAGGCGCCGGTGCCGCTGGTTACCTCGATCGTCGCCTCGGTGACCCGTCCCGGTCGCACCTCGAGGATCTGAGCGTCATGGATCCGGACGCGTCGCGGCTTGCGTTCGACCTCCTCGCCCCGGCGGGCAATCTCGTACAGCCGCTGGCCCTCGTGGTGCACCGCCGAGTGCATCGGTGGAATTTGCTCGATCTCGCCGACGAATTCGGCGAGCGCGGCCTCGACAGCCCCAGGAGAGACAGTGCTGGCGTCGGACCCCGCGGTCACCGTGCCCTCGGTGTCCTGGGTGTCGCTGCGCTCCCCGAGCCGCACCACACAACGATAGGTCTTGCTCTGCTGATGAAAGAAGTCGACAAGACGCGTGGTCCGGCCCACGCAGATGGGCAGCAGACCCTGGGCCATGGGATCCAGGGTGCCGGCGTGTCCCACCCGACGTTCGTTGAGGATGCGGCGCACATCGCGCACCGCGGCGAATGAGGTGTCGCCCCGCGGCTTGTTCAGAGACAGGACACCGCCGGTCACGCGAATCCGTTCGAGATCCGCGGTGCTCGGCACACCGGTCACGGGCGAGTGCTGAGCTGCGCCCGCGCAATGTTCAGGGCCCTCTCCTGAGCGACGCTGAGTCGCTCGCGGATCTCGGCGCCAGCGGCGCGGTAATGACCACCTCCACCAAACGGCGTGCACAGGGTGGTGGCGTCGTACTCGTCGCGCGTACGAACGCTGAGCTTGGTCACCGCTTCGGTGTGCTCCTTGAAGAGAAGCGCGATCTTCATCGGGGCGATGCTCTGGAGTTGGTCGATCACTCCCTCGGCCTCCTGCATGTCCGCACCGGCCTCGCGGAGCATGTCCTGGGTGATCTCCGACCACACCAGCTGCCCGTCGTGTTCGCTGCGTATCCGCGAGATCGCCATTCCTTCGAGCTTCACCTGGGACACCGAGCGCCACTTGTAGCTGTGCAGCGCAACCCACCCCGGGTTGGCGCCAAGAGCGACCAGATCTGCGCCGAGACGAAGCGTCTCCTCGGTGGTGTTCTCGTGGCGGAAGCCCCCGGTATCGGTGAACAGCGCTGCATACAGATTCGTCGCTGCGTCTGCGGGGATGGGGGCGCCCAAGGCGCGCAGGAGGCGGTAGACCACCTGTCCGGTGGCACTGGCGGTGGGATCGATGAGGTGAACGTCGCCGAATCCCTCATTGCTGATGTGATGGTCAACGTTGACCACGCGGGGTGTCTGCTCCACCAGCGAGCGCCTCTCGCCGAATCTGCCGAGAGTCGCGCAGTCAAAGGTGAAGAGCACGTCGAGCGGAGGGGCATCGGTCTCGACGGTGGCGAAGCCGGGGAGATATTCAATAAGTCGCGGCATCGGATCCGGCACCAGGGGATGAACTTTCTTTCCCCACTCGCGCAGCGAGAGAGCGAAGGCGAGCGACGAGCCCAGGCTATCGGCGTCGGCGTCTTTGTGAGCCAGGCAGCCGATGTGCTGTGCACCCTCGATGAGGGTGCGGATCTCGGGGAGAACATCCTCGAGCGACGGGAACGGGGAGGTCGTCATTGTCATCACACCTCGTCGTCGCTGGCGGGCGCAGGAGCGATGTCGACCGTCCCCGCTGCTTCGGCCTCGGCCTCCAAGTCACGCAGCATGGAACTGATGTGCACCGAGTAGGCGATCGACTCGTCGAGTTCGAAGCGCAGGTGGGGCGACGTCTTGAGGTTCTCCAACCGCTGGCCGAGCTGGGCCCGGAGGTAGCCCTCGGCGTGGCGCATGGCGACGATCACCCCGTGGCGCTCGGCCTCCGTACCCAGGGCGCTGACCATCACCACGGCGCTCTTCAGGTCGCGGGTGAGCCGCACCTGCGACACCGACGCCATGCGGACCCGTGGGTCCTTCATCTCCATGAGCATGAGCGAGGCGATCTCCTGGCGTAACTGCTCGGCAACCCTTTCGAGCCGCGAGGGCCGCGACGACGTGCCCAGAAAAGGCTCGAACTGGCCGGGACGGCGGGCCATCAGAGGTTCTGCTGCTCAACCGTGTAGGCCTCGATGGTGTCACCCTCGGCGAACTCAGCGAAGTCGTCGAGAGTGATTCCGCACTCGTAGCCCTTGGCGACCTCACGGACGTCGTCCTTGAAGCGCTTGAGAACTCCGATCTTGCTCCGTCCCAGCTCCTTGCCGTCGCGCAACACCCGGCAGGTGGCGTTGCGAGGGATGCGGCCGTCGACGACGTACGAACCGGCAATGACCGGTTTGCCGTCGACGGTGAAGACACGGCGGACCTCGGCGCGACCCTGGAAGACGTCGATGAACGTCGGCTCATAGAGGCCCTTCAGTGCCTTCTCGATGTCGTCGGTGACGGAATAGACGACGTCGTAGTGGCGGACGTCGACACTGAGCTCCTCGGCGGCGGCCTGGGCGCGGTCGTCAGGACGGACGTTGAAGCCGATGACGATAGCCTCGGTGACTGCGGCGAGATTCACGTCGGCCTCGCCGACGGCACCGACTCCCTGACCGACCACCTTGATCTTGATGTTGGGGTCTTCGATCTTGGTGATCTGGCTGTGGAGCGCTTCCAACGATCCGTTGGCCTCGGCTTTGAGGACGAGCGCGAGCGTCTTCATCTCGCCATCGCTCGCGGCGAAGTCGGCGAGGGTGACCTTGCGCCCGGGCTGGATCATGCTCACCCGCTGCTGGCTCTGACGCTGCTCTGCGAGGGCGCGCGCCTGGCGCTCGGTCTCGGTGACTTGGAGAATGTCACCGGCGGTCGCCACATCAGTGAGCCCGGTGAGGATCACCGGCTGGCTGGGGCCCGCCTGCTTCACGCGCTTGCCGGTGTCGTCAGTGAGGGCCCGCACCTTGCCGTACACCTTGCCCGCCACGATGTTGTCCCCGATCCGCAGCGTGCCGCTCTGCACCAGGATGGTCGCCACCGGTCCCCGACCGCGCTCCAGTTCCGCCTCGATGACCGTGCCCACAGCCGCGCGATTGGGGTTGGCCGTGGGCTGGTGGATATCGCTGACCAGGAGAACGACATCGAGAAGGTCCTCGATTCCCGCACCGGTCTTGGCACTCGCCGGTACCACTGGGGTATCGCCGCCGTAGGCCTCACCAACAAGCTCGCGCTCGGCGAGCTGCTGGAGCACGCGATCCGCGTTGGCACCGTCCTTGTCCACCTTGTTGAGGGCGACGACGATGGGGACGCCGGCCGCGCGAATGTGCTGGATCGCCTCGTCGGTCTGGGGCATGACGCCATCATCGGCGGCGACTACGAGGATGGCCACGTCGGTGACATCGGCGCCGCGGGCGCGCATCGCGGTGAAGGCCTCATGCCCGGGGGTATCGATGAAGGTGATCGCCCGGCCGTTGCGCTGGATCTGATATGCGGCGATGCGTTGGGTGATACCTCCGGCCTCGCCGGCGGCGACCGAGGTCTTGCGGATGACATCGAGTAGCGAGGTCTTGCCGTGATCGACGTGGCCGAGAACCGCGACCACCGGTGGCCGGACGACCAGTGTTGCGGGATCGGCGTCGGAGTCGTCGAGCAGCGGATGGCGGCGGCGCGTGCTCCCGGTAGCCGATGCGGCTTCGGCGGCGGCGCCCTCCTCGGATTCCGCCTCGAAGCCGAAGTGATCTGCAGCCAGAGCGGCCGTGTCGTAGTCCACCGGCTGGTTGACGGTCGCCATGACCCCGTTCTGCAGCAAATACTTGATGATCGCGGTCGGCTGCTGGCCGATGCGCTCGCCAAGCTCGGCGACGGTGAGCGATGCAGGCAGGGTGAGCTTCTTCACCGTGGCGATGATGGTTCCTCCGGGGTGAGACCCTCGAGATCGCGGATCAGGGCCTCGTATTCGATGACATTCTCGCTGATACGCAGTGAGCGCGTCAGCGAGCGGCGCTTGCGGGCCAGGCGCAGGCACGCCAGCGGATGCTCCCCGCAGAGGTAGGCGCCCCGCCCTGGGGCGCGCCTGGCTGGGTCCAGGGTACCGCGTCTCGCCTCACTGGCGACGATCCGGAGGAGTTCACCCAGCGGTCGCACCGTCCGGCAGCCAACGCAGGTTCGCAGCGGTCGGCCCTGCGCGTCATGCGCCATCGCCACCCTGCGCACCGATGTCGATGCGCCAGCCGGTGAGGCGAGCGGCCAGGCGGGCATTCTCGCCGCCGCGGCCGATGGCCAGTGAGAGTTGCCCCGCATCGACCCGGACAGCGGCGGTGCGCGTTTCCTCATCAAGGTGCACGCTGAGGACGGTGGCAGGGATGAGCGAGTTGGCCACGAGGTCGGCGATGTCGTCGCTCCATCTCACGATCTGCAGTTGCTCGGCACCGAGTTCGGCAGTGACGGCGCGGTGGCGGATGCCCCGCGGCCCGATGCAGGCGCCCTGAGGGTCGATGTCCTCGTCGGTGGTGTCGACAGCGACCTTGCTGCGTCGGCCGGCCTCGCGCGCGATGCCCCGAATGATCACCTGGCCGCTGCCCAGCTCCGGAACCTCCTGCTCGAGCAGCAGACGTACCAGATGAGGATGCGAGCGCGATCCGACGAGAACCGCCCCGTCGGCACGCTTACGACCGTCGAGGATCACGACCTTGAGATGGCTGCCGACCTCCAACTCCTCCGTGGTCTGCTCCTCGGGTGGGAGGACCACCTCGAGGTCGGGGGTGCGAAGGATCCAGGTCCGCCCGGCGCGGCGCTCGACGATGGTATCGATGAGTTGGCCACGAAGCATCGCTGCCTCGGCGAGAACGCGGGCAACACCCGCCTCGCGGAGGCGCTCGATCACGGCGACACGCACCGCCTGTGCCGCCTGGCGGGCGGCATCGCCGCGCAATGGCTCGAGGACCTCGTCACCGCGCCGCAGCGTCTGCCGCCCGCTGTGGAGGTCGATGTCGATGGAGACGTGTGCGGCATCCTCATGGAATCGGCGATAGGTGTCAAGAATTGCCGCGGCGACGACCGCGCCCAGCTCGCCCTCAGCGATACCGGCCTCCTCGGCAAGATGAGTGACCGCCTCGAGAAGGTCGCTTCCTGGGTCCGGGAGCGTGGTATCTGGGCGGGACCGCACCATCAGATGGCGACGGTGACACGGGCTGCGAGGACGTCGGCGAGAGGGATGCCACAGGCGATGCGGCGGTGGTCCTGACGGATCTCCACCAGAGCGGTGTCGGCGCTGAGAGCGGTGAGTGTCCCCTCGACGATGCGCTCGGCCTCCCCCACCCGGTAGCGCACGTTGACTCGGCGACCCACCGCCACCGCCCAGTCCTCTGGCGTGGTGACCGGGCGATCGGCCCCGGGAGAACTCACCTCCAACGAATACCGACTGGCGATGGGATCGTAAGCATCGAGCACGGCGCTTGCCGTCTTGCTGGCGCGCTCGCAATCGTCGAGGGTGACGCCACCCGAACGGTCGACAACGAGGCGGAGGACGCTCTTGTGCCCACCCCCCCCCCATTGGACGTCGAGCAACTCCACGCCGCTCTGGTTGAGGGCAGGGCGGAGCAACTCCGTGAGCTCTGCGACGTCAGGTTGCATCTTCATGTGTGGGTCTGCTGGCCGGGAGTTACGCCGCGCGCTGGGTTACCCGACGCGGTCCGCCGCTGCCCGGTGCGTCCTGGGGCTGCGCCTTCTGCCACGCCGCGAGCAGCGTCGAGGCGTTGAAGATGGAACTGTAGGTCCCGGTGACGATGCCGACGAGAAGGGCCAGCACGAAACCGCGAATGCTGGCGCCGCCAAACAGCGTCAGGGCGAGGAGAACGAAGACGACGGTCAGACTCGTGTTCAGCGAGCGCGTCATGGTTTGCACCGTGGAGAGGTTGATAGTCTGGTCGAAGGTCATCCGCGCACCTACCCGCAGATTCTCGCGGATGCGGTCGAAGACGACGATGGTGTCGTGGATGGAGAAGGCAACCGACGTCAGCAGCGCAGTGACGAACAGCGCGTCCACCTGCCCGAGGTCGCTGAAGTGGCCAAGGATGGCCCAGATCCCGAGCAGGACGAACACGTCGTGAAGCAGTTTGATGAAGGTGCAGACGGAGAATCGCCAGGGCGAGATCTGCCGCTGGCGGCGGAAGGCGAAGAAGAGGTAGAGGGCAATTGCCGCTGAGGCCAGGAGGACGAGCTGCACCGCTTTGCCGACCAATTCGGCGGCGATGGTTGGCCCGATCTGGGTTTCGCTGATCTTCTTCTGGCTTCCCTGAGTGGCGATGTGGAAGGAGGAGTCGAGCTTGTCGGCAACCCTCTGGAGCTTTGCGGTATCCGTCGGCAGGGTCTGGATGGCGAACTGCTTGTTGCCCTCGTCCTGCACCTGAGGCTGCAGAGCGGGGTCGACCTGGTCGATGGCGGCGACGATCTGCGCAGGCGTGGGCGATTGGGTGAAGGTCGCCTCGATGCGGTTACCGCCCGCGAAGTCGAGTCCGAGGCGGAAGCCCTGTGGGCAGCAGCCGCTCGCCCCCGTGTGCCAGAAGAGAATGGCAACGATACCGGGGACGATGACGAGGAGCGACAGCAGGAAGTACAGGTTGCGGGCGCGGACGATGTCGAAGCGCCCCCGCGGCGGCTTCTCCTCGTACTCCGGGTGAATCTGCGTGTAGAGCCGCGGGTTCCTCCCCATCCGCCAGCGCAGTGCCCCGGCGAGCAGTGACTGGGTGATGAGGATGGCGCTGAAGAATGACACTGCAACGCCCACACCGAGAGTGGCCGCGAAGCCGCGAATGATGTTGTTGCCAAACGCGTAGAGGATGGCGCAGGCGATCAGCGTGGATACGTTGCTGTCGCGAATGGCCGGAAAGGCGCGCCGAAAGCCCGTCTCCACAGCCACACCAACGCCGCGACCGTGACGGAGCTCATCACGTGTTCGTTCGAATATGAGCACGTTGGCATCCACCGCCATCCCCACCGATAAGAGAAAGCCGGCGAGTCCGGCAAGGCTCACGGTTACGCCGGCGAGCTTGTAGACGGCGAGGTTGATCACTGAGTAAAAGACCAGCGCGACGCTGGCCAGGAAGCCAGGGAAACGGTAGTAGGTGAGCATGAAGAGGATGACGATGAGGAGCCCGACGCCGCCGGCGAGGAGCGTCTTCTTCACCGTGTCCTGGCCCAGGGTGGGGCTAACCTCGTTGGCCTGCACGGTGGTGATCTCCGAGGGCAGGGCGCCGGACTTGATCGACTGGGCCAGGGACTGGGCCTCGGCGAGACCGCCGGAAAGACCGGAGATCTGGGTCTGACCACCCTGGTTACCACCGGTCACCACCGGTGCGGTGATGATCTGGTTGTCGAGGAAAATGGCGATGTGGGCGGGCGCGGTGGCCGCCGAGGTGGCGCCGGGGCTGCTCCCGCCGCACTGTGTGCCGCTGGGCTGCTGCAGATCCTTGAGACACTGCTGGAAGGCCACGTCGGTGATCGCCTTCCACTCGTTGGCGGCACCCCCGCTGAAGTTGATGCTGACCACCGGCTGACCGTTCTGATCGGTGGCAACATCGGCATTGCTCACCTCGTTGGCGGGCATCTTGTCGTCGATCTTCCAGTGGAAGTTGGGGAAATAGAATCCCGACGAGGCGAACTGGGCTGGGTCATAGAGGTTCTGCTGGTCCGCCAGCCAGGCACAGAGCGGCGACGCGTTGGCTGAGGGGCACGCCGGCGGCGTTGGCGGCACCGACTGCAATGAGAAGCCCTGGGGGTCGGGAGCTGCGGTCGCGAAGTGGAGCTTGGCGGTCTTGCCAAGCGTCTTCTCGGCCTGATCGAGACTGACCCCGGGGAGCTCCACGAGGATGCGGTCGGCCCCCTCGGCTTGCACGGTTGCCTCGGAGACACCGAGGCCATTGACGCGCTGCTGAAGCACCGGAATTGTCTGCGCCTGAGCGTCGCTGAGACTGGCACCGTTGGCAGGGCCGTTGCGGCAGTTCGACGCCGGCGGGTCGTTGGGCCCCCGGCAAATGGCGATGGTGAGCTCGGTGCCGCCCTGGATGTCCAGGCCCTTATGGAGGAAGGTTTCGTGACCGAGGAGCTTTGGCGGCGAGGTCAGGGGATGGCTGAGCGAGGCCAGCGAGGCGTTCTGAGTCACGGAGGAGCCGACGGAGGGGATCGAGGCCAACGGCTTGTCGAGGCTGATGGTATCGCCGCTGATCGCTTTCACCAGGCCGGTCTGGTTGGCGACGGTGATGTTCTGGCCGTTGACGAAGGCTGCACCGGTCCCGGCGTTCACCGTGAAGGACGATGCTGAGGGCGCGACCGTGGCGGCCACAGTGCTGGCCCGTTGCTGGGTGACACGGGCGATCCACGCAAACCCGTCGACGACCAAGGCGCCGAGGATGACAAGCAGGATGAAGGCAGCCTTCCAGCGCGTGATCTTGATCACCGTGCCGAAGTGTAGCGGGATGGCCTCTCGGTCACGCTCCCGCCGTTGCCGGCATCATTCGCGCCTCCACCTCGGCCCGGTGGCTGCTGAACGTTCCCGCGGCGATGGCCGCGCGAGCCTTGGCCATGAGCCCGCAGAGATGGGCAATGTTGTGGATGCTGAGGAGCCGGTGACCGAGAATCTCACCGGCGCCGAAGAGGTGGCGCAGGTAGGCGCGACTGAAGTCCCGACAGCAAACGCACTGGCAGCCCTCGTCGACTGGGCGCAGATCCTCTCGCATGGGGGCGGTGCGCAGGGAGAGGCGACCGCTCCGCGTCATCGCCACCCCGGTACGCGCCAGTCTGGTCGGCACGACGCAGTCGAACATGTCCACCCCCAGTGCGACCATGTGGAGGAGCTCAAGATCGGTACCCAACCCCATGAAGTAGCGCGGGCGCTCCTCGGGCATCCCCGCGAGCGATGCCAGGGTCATTGCCGCCATGACATCCAGCGGCTCGCCGACCGAAAGCCCGCCGATGGCAATGCCATCAAAGTCCAGTGAGCTGATCATGCGCGCGGACTCCCCGCGCAGTCCGACGTCGAAGCCACCTTGGACGATGCCGAAAAGCAACTGCGCGCCTCCGGGATGGGCGGCGCGGCAGCGCTCGGCCCAGAGGTGGGTGCGCGCGGTGGCCTCGCGGATCGCCATGGGGGGTGCGTCCCAGGCGGCCGGGTGATCGAGGCACATGAGGATGTCGGCGCCGAGCCGGACCTGCATGGTGACGGCCTCGGCGGGTGTCACCCGCAGGCGGGCACCGTTATAGGGAGAGATGAAGGTCGCAGAGTCCTCATCGACGGTGGCCATCGCTTTCAGGCTGATGAGTTGGAAGCCCCCCGAGTCCGTGAGAATGGGTCCGTCCCAGCCCATGAAGCGATGGAGTCCCCCCGCGCGTTCGACGAGCTCCACCCCGGGCCGCAGCGCGAGGTGATACGCGTTGGCGAGGATGATCTCGGCCCCGGCCTCGCGCACCTCGGCGGGGTGACACGCCTTCACCGTGGCGTGCGTTCCCACCGGCATGAAGGCTGGAGTATGTACATCGCCGTGAGCGGTGCGGAGGACACCGCTGCGGGCGGCGCCGTCGCGGGCCATGATACGGAATTGGTCGCTCACGACGACGGCCAGAGCAGCATGCAGTCGCCGAACGAAAGGAAGCCGTATCCGTTGACCAGGGCGTGAGCATAGACGTCACGCCAGCGTTCCCCGCCGAGAAATGCAGCCACCAGAACCAGCAGGCTGGAGCGCGGCTGGTGGAAGTTCGTGACAAGTCCGTCAACAACGCGAAAGCGATGGCCCGGGCGAATGAAGAGCCGCGTCCGCCCCACTGATGCCTCCAGCCCGCCGCAGGCACCCACAGTCTCGAGCACGCGCACCACGGTGGTCCCCAGGGCAACGACGCGACCGCCGCGGCGCCGTGTCTGCTCGATGGAGGCGGCGGCATCGGCGCTCAGCGCGTACCGCTCCTCGTGCATCTCATGCTCGTCGACACGCTCCGCTGTCATCGGCGCGAACGTGCCCAGGCCGATGTCCAGTTCCACAGTGGTGAAGCCCACCCCCCGCTCACGGAGTGTTTCGAGCAACCTGGAGGTGATGTGGAGGCCGGCGGTGGAAGCGGCGGCTGAGCGCGGCGCGCCTTGCGCGAACACTGTTTGATAGCGTTCGGCGCAGGTCAGCTCCGCCGTGATGTAGGGCGGTAGCGGGACCGTTCCCGCGTGCTGGATGGCAGCGTCGACATCCGCGGTGCCAAGGCGCGTGTCGCCGGCGCGTAGGTGCACCATGCGCGCCCCCCCGTGCCCTTTCGCGGGACCCTCGAGCACGGCCGTCAGGCCATCGGCGAGAGCGATGCGACTCCCCGGCGGCAGTTTCCGTGACGGTCTCACGAGTGCGGTGAGGCGGCCGTCCCGGTGACGCTCGAGGACGAGAATCTCCGCTCGCCCTCCCCCGCCGCGGCTGCCGCTCAGCCGAGCCGCGCGCACCCGGGTGCGATTGCCCACCAGGAGGTCACCGGGGTGCAACTCACCCGGTAGATCGCGAACGTAAGCATCGCGGAGAGTAGTTGCGGTGGCCACGAGCATGCGGCTGGCATCGCGCTCAGCCCGGGGCAGCTGGGCGATGCGCTCCGAGGGAAGGTCATAGGTGAAGGCGTCGACGCGCAGGCCGGCCGTTCCGATGACACTCACAAAGTCAGCCTAGTGCACGTCAGCCGTCGAACAGCCCCGCCTGAGCGCCACCCGCGCCGGGCGCTGTCGGCGGCACCGGAAGACCGAGATGGCGATACGCGACAGCAGTGGCCAGGCGTCCTCGCGGCGTGCGCAACAGCATTCCCAGACGGATGAGGAAGGGCTCAACGACGTCCTCGATTGTCTCCGGCTCCTCCTGGACACTGACCGCAATGGTCTGGACACCAGCGGGATGGTTCTTCAGGGGCCCGGTGAGCACCTCCAGGACGCGCCGATCCATCTCGTCGAGCCCGAGACCGTCGACTCCGAGCACGGCCAGAGCGCGCCCCGCCACCGCCGCATCGATGCAGCCGTCGGCGCGGACCTGGGCGAAGTCGCGAGCCCTACGCAGCAGCCGGTTGGCGATGCGCGGAGTTCCTCGGGAGCGCTCAGCGAGCAACCGGCCTCCGTCAGCATCGATGGCAACGTCGAGCAGGCGGGCCGAGCGCTCGATGATGGAGGTGAGTTCGGCGACGGTGTAGTAGTCGAGCCGAAAAGTCACTCCAAATCGATCCCGCAGCGGGCCGCCGAGATTGCCCGCTCGCGTGGTCGCGCCGATGACGGTGAAGCGCTTCAGTTCGAGGCGCAGCGTCTGGGCGCCGGCGCCCTTGCCGGCCACGAAGTCGAAGGCGCGATCCTCCATGGCCGGGTAGAGAGCCTCCTCCACCGCTCGCGCCAAGCGATGAATCTCGTCGATGAAAAAGACGTCGCGAGCTTCCAGACTGGTGAGGATCGATGCCAGCATGCCCTGGTGCTCCAGCGCCGGACCGCTGGTGAGGCGCGCCTGCACTCCCATCTCGGTGGCGACGATCTGAGCGAGCGTCGTCTTCCCCAGGCCAGGCGGCCCGTACAGCAGGATGTGGTCGACAGCCTCCTCGCGCTGGTTTGCCGCCTCGATGAGGATGCGGACCTGCTCCTGGATGGCGGCCTGGCCGACAAAGTCACCGAGGTGGCGAGGCCGCAGCAGCGTCTCCGAGGCGCGCTCGTCCTCCATTTCCGTGGCGGCGACCAGGCGCTCGGTCACGGTGCTCCCCGACTGCGGACTGACCTACGAATCACGGCGGACTCAGTCTAGGCGGGAAGGCGGTCATGGAGCCGGAGCGAGCTGATCGAGGCGGCGAAGGGCACCGCTGACCAGTCCGGTGACCTCCACCGCGGACAGCTCGGCTGCCGTTGCGGTCACCGCCACTCGAGCGTCGGCCTCCCGGAAGCCAAGCCCCACGAGGCCGCTCACCGCCTGATTGAGAGCAAGATCCTCGGCGCGTTGCGGGGCCGTCGCGGCGGTGATGGTGAGGAGGTCGACCCGGTCGCGGAGCTCGAGAATGACGCGCTCTGCGGTCTTGCGGCCGACGCCGGGGACGGTGGCCACCAGGGCGGCGTCGCCGTCGCGGATGGCACCCACCATGGTGGCCAGCTCGGCGCGACCGAGGATGCCCAGAGCCGCCTTGGGACCGATGCGCTCCACCCCGATGAGCAACCGGAACAGGCGCAACTCGTCGGCCGCGAGGAAGCCGAACAGCCGAATGGCGTCCGCGCTCACCGACGTGTGGATGTACAGCGTGACCTCATCGCTCCGCTGGTCGTGGAGGGCGGCCAGCGCGCGCAGGTGACAGAACACCTGATAGCCCACTCCACCGCAGTCGAGCACGACCTGATCCTCGTGGGTCGCGGCGACGCGGCCGCGGAGGAGGGCGATCACCGCGACTGCCGTGTCTGTGCGGCGAGCATGGCCGCCTGCAGCCCGCGCGAGACCGTCGATCGAGCCTCTCGCGGTCGTACTTGGCCGACAAGTCCGGCCCTGTGGTGATGACACACGGCGACCGCGCAGGCGTCGGCGGCATCGTCTCCGGCGCTCAGTGCTGCCTCGCCGAGGAGCGCGCTACACATGCGCATGACCTGGGGCTTGCGCGCGGCACCATACCCGGCTACCGCCTCCTTGACCTCGGTCGGCGTGTATTCGGCAACGGGGAGGTGGCGAGAAGCAGCGGTGGCGAGAATGACCCCACGTGCCTCGCTAACCCGCATCGCGGTGGTGCGGTTGCTGGTGAAGAAGAGCCGCTCCACCGCGCATGTCTGGGGGCGCCACCGCGAGATGATCGAGGCGAGGAGCTGTTGCACCATGTGGAGCCGGCGGGCGTCGGGATCCTCGGGAGATGTCTCCAAGCAGACGATGTCAAGGAGCTGCAACGCACCCGGTCGCCCCTCCACCAGGGCCACGCCCACGCGCGCCAGTCCCGGGTCTATGCCGAGGACGCGCACCCCCTCCAGTGCCTCAGCTCACCGACTCGAGGACGTCATCGGGAATGTCGGCGTTGGCATACACCTGTTGCACGTCATCGTGGTCCTCCAGGGCATCGAGGAGACGGATCACCGCCGGCGCCTGTTTGGCATCGAGCTCCACAGAGTTGCTCGGATTCATCGACACATCGGCGGAGGAAATGGTGTACCCAGCCGATTCCAGAGCCCGACGGATGTCCTCCAATCTGTTCGGGGCAACCATGACCTGAACTTCGCCACCTTCAGTGATAATGTCGCCGTCCTCACCAACGTCGACGGCCTCCAGGAGCTCGAGGGCCACCTCGTCTGCGTCCCGGTCACCGCTGTCGACACCGACGACACCTCGCTGAGAGAACATCCAGCCGACGCTGTTGGCCTCTCCGAGCGCACCGCCTGAGCGGGTGAAGAGATTGCGCACCGCGGCGACGGTGCGGTTGCGATTGTTGGTGAGGACATCGACGATCACCGCCACGCCGTGGGGGCCGTAGCCCTCGTAGCGGATGTCCTCCAGGGCTTGGCCATCCTTGCCACCGGCGCCTCGGGCGATGGCGCGATCGATGTTGTCGGCTGGCATATTGACCTCGCGGGCTCTCTGGATGGCGAGGCGGAGCCGGAAGTTACCCGCCGGATCGGCACCGCCCTCGCTGACAGACACGGTGAGTTCGCGAGCCACCTTGGTGAAGACCTGTCCGCGCTTGGCGTCGACAATCGCCTTCTTGTGCTTGATTCCTGCCCACTTGCTGTGACCGGACATGCGCTCCTCGATTCGCGAACGAATGTTCACGATGATAGTCGTATCGCAATCAGCAGTCTAGACAGCCGGTGTTAGCTGGAGATCACCGCAGCCAATGCCCCAATCCGCTCCTTGGCAACGAACGAGGGCGATCAGCCTGGGTCACCATGCCGACCACTCTGTGTCTCTCAATGACGGGCAGCCGACGTACCTTGGGTTGGCCACGGTCTGTAGGGGTTGCTCGACATTATCGTCGGCACCGATGGTGACCGGCTCTCCTTGGGCCAGGTGGACGGTCGCGGGATCGTCGCCCTGAGCGATGACGCGCACGTCGATATCGCGGTTGGAGGGGCTCCTTCGCCTCGATGGCCAAAGCACCATGGCTCCCTACCATCACTCGTGGCTGTTCTTGCGCCCCTTGCGTGACGAAGCGTTGTCGTTCTTGGCCTGGGCGATCACTGCGGGATGGATGCGCACGGTCGGGCACGTGCCGCCCGTCATGACACGCAATCTGGTGGTCGCTTAGCGTCGGCCGCTAGCACCGTCACGAACGCGGTCGACGACGCCGGCTACTGCGCCCGCGACCTCGGCGGCGATGCCCTCGTTGGGGGCGTGAGCATGGGGCCGTGTTGGGGCGCTCTCCTTCTTGCGGTTCATGGCGGTGCCCAGCTCATTGAGCCGGGTCTTAGTGAGCGCTTCCCGGACCGCGGGGAAGACCTCGCTCTCCTCTTCCTGGACGTGGTGATCGACGACCTCCTGAAGGCGGGTCACCTTGTCGGCGAATTCCTTGGTATGGCTCTTGGCCATCCTGTCATCGACTCGCGCCAGAGCGTCCTTGATCTCCTGGTGCTCGTCCAGGCTGTGCTCGACCAGCGGGTCACCCTCTGGGACATCGGCACGGACCGCCGGATAGAAGACCGTCTCCTCCTCAATGGCGGCATGGACGGAGAGCTCACGCACGATCTGTTCAGAAACCTCCTGACGAGTCTCCGCATCCGCTCTGACGAACTCTCCGAAGAGCTTCTCCACAGCGCGGTGGTCAGCGAGCAACAGGTCGACCGCATCCATATCAGATCCCCCCGAGTGATGGTTCCTGCGCCACGAAAGACGAGCCAACATGATAGCGATAGTGCCACATGTTCTGGCTTTGCCTATCGCGTGACGCCCTCGGGGCCATCGATCCGGAAAGTCAGATTTTGGCTGAGGGAATACGGTCCCTTGACAACTGCGGCGGAAGTTCTACTCTGGTACCCAGCAGTCAGGTAGCGCACACGGAGGTTCACCTTGCGATGCGTACCATTTGGGAACGTCTGAGGCACGGTCGGGCCGAGTAACTAGGCCCGCTGGGGTCGCGGCGCAATTGCGCCACCGTGTGATCGCCGGGCGACCGAGCGATCCGGTGATGTTGTTGGAATAAGTGCGCGGCGTGTCGCTCTTGCAGCGGGCGGACCATCCGGCACCCGATCGCGGGGTGCCCACCTCATTACGCCCGGCAGATCCGTCGGGCTGCCGAGATCGGCAATATTTGGAGGGCCGGCAGACGCCGGCCCTCTCTTTTTGGGGTGGGAACTCGTCAGCGGACGCGAGTTGATGAAAGGGCAGCATGACCGGCCCAGGAGAAGCGCAGCGGGCGGTCGAGACCTCGGGAGATTCCCACCCGCGGTCCAATGACAATGTCTGGTCGCTCGAGCGCCGGCAAGACCCGGCAACGGCCGCGGGGATGACAGACGTCGAGCCCGTTGTCCTCCAGACGGAGTTCCAGGCCAGCCCCGAGATTGCCGGGTCCGCGGAGCAGCGCCGCGGACGGAAGGATGGTGCTCTCACTCTGGCGGCGCCAGCGCACCACAGACTCGCCTCGGGTCACCGCCGCGCTACGGAGCAGAATCGCTCCGGCGATGCCAGCGCGCTCGCAAACGATGTTGGCACAGCGGTGGATGCCGTAGCTGAGGTACACATAGAGATGGCCGGGTTCAGCAAACATCACCGTGGTTCGCGGCGTTGGTCCCCGATGCGCATGCGAGGCCGGGTCGTCGCCGCCGAGGTACGCCTCAACCTCGACGAGAACAGCTTCGACCTCGTTCGTTGTGCCGGCGTCCATGACCAGCCGGGCCCCGATGAGCGTGGGCGCCACTTCCACCGGGGAATGGCAGAAATCGGAACGCCCGAGCGGTGTCTCACAGTCGCTCAGCGGCGCACCTGCGCGCCGCAGCGCTGACGCAGCGCCAGAGCGATGGCTCGCTGCCACTGCTGTGCCTCGTCGCTGGTCAGCGTCCGGTCGGGGCTGCGGTAACTCAGACGGAAGGTCCACCCCTTGTTACCCTGGCCAAGCCGCTCACTGCGGAACTCGTCGTACAGCTCAACGCTCTCGAGCAGCGGACCGCCAGCCTCACGGATGACGGCCAGCGCCACGCCTGCGGCGCTATCGCCGGAGACACTGACGGCGAGGTCTTGGACAACGGCCGGGTAACGGGGCAGGGGGTGGTATCGGAAGGTGGGGGGATCCACCGGCACCACCGCGTCGAGGCGGAGTTCTCCCACCACCACCCTACCGCGAAGTGAAAACGCGTCCACGGTTCCGGCATCGAGTTCACCGAGGACGCCAGCGCGGCGACCGTCGATCTGCAGCCAAGCGGCACGTCCTGGGCGCAGGCCGGAGATGGCATCGGGGTGAGCCTGGAGATCGCAGCCGAGATCGTGGGCGACCGACTGCAGCAGAGATTGAACTCCCCGGAGGCCCTCCGCAGCCGCTCCGGCACCATCGGGAACATGAACTGCCACCGCGAGTAGCAGCGGCTCGGCGGGGAGCGCGAGGAGCTGAGCGTCGATCCCATCGGGCTTGGACCCGGCCGGCTGGCCCCGACGCTCGCCTTCCCAGAAGACCCGGCCAAGTTCAAAAATCGCCGCGTGGCTGACGCCGCGATTGAGATTCAGCGCCAGGGTTTGCGCCAATCCCGGCAGCAACCCGGCGCGCAGATGGGTCCAGTCATCGCTCAGGGGGTTG
This sequence comes from Candidatus Dormibacteria bacterium, assembly GCA_051002895.1. Lineage (GTDB taxonomy): Bacteria > Chloroflexota > Dormibacteria > Aeolococcales > Aeolococcaceae > JBPCLW01. Next base: position 26,750 of record JBPCLW010000042.1, read on the forward strand.
CGGAGGGCAAGGAGATCCCTGCCCTCTCCGAGACCGGGGAGGAGGTTGGCAGTATCGGGCCGGGTGAAGACGTAGGGGAGCACTTCATCGTACCCAGCCTCCACGCAGACGTTGCGGATGCGCTCGTCCAACGGCTCTGTGGCAGCCAGGTTTGTCGCCGCCGCCCGGCGCCCGGGCAGGGTGCTGGGAACTCTGTCGTAGCCGAGGCTGCGCCCGACCTCCTCGGCGACGTCCTCCACGATGCGGACGTCGCGGCGGAAGTAGGGGGGCTGGACGGTGAGCTGGTCCCGCTCCTCCTCCACCGAGAAGCCGAGGTGGGCGAGGGCTGTCGCCGCCTCACTGACGTCGACGGGGTATCCGAGGATGGCACCCAGCCGCCTCGCTGTCATCTCGATGGGTGGCGTTACGGGCAGCGGGTTGGCACGCTCATCGAGCCGGTCGCGAAGGACGTGTCCGTGGGCGAGCTCTGCAATGAGGCTGGCCGCTCGTTCCAGTGCCAGGATGGGCAATTCGTCGGGAAGGCCCTTCTCGTAGAGGGTGGAGGCGTCGGTGCGTACGCCAAGTTGCTTGGAGCTGGCGCGGATCGAGGTTGGCTCCCAACTCGCCGCCTCGAGGAGCACGTTGTGGGTCGCGCCGTCGACCGCGGTTGACTGGCCGCCGATGATTCCCGCGACGCTTGCGGGGATCGCCCCGGAACAGACGACGAGATCGGTGCTCCCTAGTTCACGGTCGATGCCGTCGAGGCAGAGGAGGTTCTCCCCCGCCCGGGCCCGTCGCACCACCACAGCGGCGGGCCGACCGCCCGCAGCCTCGGTGAAGCGATCGAGGTCGAATGCGTGCAGCGGCTGACCAAGCTCATGGGCGACGTAGTTGGTGATGTCGACCACGGTGTTGATGGGCCGTTGCCCGATCGCTCGAAGGCGTCGCTGCAGCCACAGCGGCGACGTCTCCACAGCGACGTTCTCGATGACCCGCACAGCGAATCGCGGACAACCATCGGGTTCCTCGATGTGCAGGGTCACCTTCTGTCCCGCCCCACTGGCGGAGACCAACCCTTCGGCGATCACCGCGCTCGGCTCGTGAAGCGCCTCCCCCATCGCTGCGGTGAGTTCACGGGCGATGCCGACATGGCAGAGGCAGTCCGGCCGGTTGGGCGTGACCTCGACATCGAGCAGCACGTCGAGAGCGAGGACCTCATGGACAGGTTGGCCAGGGCGGCCATGGTCGAGTTTGAGGATGCCCTCGGCATCGTCACCAGTGCCAAGCTCCACGGCCGAACAGAGCATCCCTGGGGAGTGATACTTCCCGCCAAACATGGCGCGAACTCCGAGAGGTTCATCAAATCCGGGGAGCTGGGTGCCCGGGGGCGCGTACGGCACCAGGTCACCAACGGCGATATTTGAGGCCCCGGTGAGGACACGAAGAGGCTCCAGGGCCCCGACCTCGATGGTGGCGAACTGCACTCCCCGCGTCGACTCCGGTACCGGCACCAGGGCGATGACCTCGGCCACCACGACGCCCTCCCCATGGCGCTCGACCCGGTCAACCTCGGTGCCGGTGTCGACGAGGGCTCGAACCAGGGTGTCGATGGGGGCGTCCAGGGTGGCGTACTCACGCAGCCATTCCAGCGAGATCTTCATCCTTGGCGCACCAGGCGGACGTCGTTCTCATACATGGTGCGGATGTCGTCGATGCCATAGGCCAGTTGCGCGGCGCGCTCGATTCCGCAACCGAAGGCGAAGCCGCTGTAGCGGTCAGGATCGACACCACCGGTGCGCAGCACATCGGGGTGGATCATTCCGCTGCCGAGAAGCTCGATCCAGCCGCTGCCCTTGCAGGTGCGGCAGCCGTCGCCGCCGCAGACCATGCACGAGACGTCGACCTCCAGCGAGGGCTCGGTGTAGGCGAAGTGGTGTGGCCGCAAGCGGATCGCCCTCTCCGGTCCGAAGATGGAGCGTGCGAAATACTCGAGCGTGCCCTTGAGGTCGCCGACGTTGACGTCCTCATCGATGTACATCCCCTCGACCTGATGGAACACCGGGGAATGGGTGGGGTCATTGTCGCGGCGAAACACCTTGCCAGGCACGATGATCTTCAGGGGAGCCCCGAGGCTGATCATGGCCCGCACCTGCACCGACGTTGTCTGGGTGCGCAGCAGCCGATTCTCGTCCACGTAGAACGTATCCTGAGTGTCCCGTGAGGGATGGCCCGGAGGCATGTTGACAAGCGTGAAGTTGTAGCGGTCATATTCGACCTCGGGTCCAGAGACGACGAGGTAGCCGAGTTGGGTGAACACACGGCGGATGTCCCTGCTCATTCGCGACACAGGGTGAACGTGACCTCGGCGCAGAGCCGGGGCCGGCCTGGTGAGATCGATAGCCTCGGCGGTGATGGCTGCATCCCGCACAGCCAGGGCGAGCTCCTGCTGACGTTCGGAAAGCGCGGTGCTCACGTCTGCCACCAAGCGGTTGACGAGTCGGCCAAGGCTCTTTTTCTCGGAGACGTTGGCGATGCGGCCGACCTGCTTGAGGATGGCGCTGAGTTCGCCATCCCCGCGCCCCAGATAGCGGGCACGGGCGGCCTCCAGTGCCCGGAGGTCGGGTGCGGACGTCACCGCCTCGAGGGCGCGCTGCGCTACCTTCTGCGCATCGCTCATCCACGCCGCAGCAGAGGCCCCATCGTTGACCCCCGCGGTCACTGCTTGGCGATCGCCTCCTTGGCCGCCGAGACCAGTTGAGTGAATGACGCGGCGTCCTCGACAGCGAGATCGGCAAGCATCTTGCGGTTGAGGTCGATGCCCGCCTCGCGGAGACCATGCATGAGTTGGTTGTAGGGCAGCCCGTTCTGTCGAGACGCCGCGTTGATGCGGGCGATCCAGAGTGCGCGCATATCGCCCTTGCGCTGCTTGCGGTCGCGATAGGCGTAGGCCAGAGAGTGCATGACCGCTTCGTTGGCGGGCTTGAAGAGCCGCCTGCGAGCTCCCTGCATCCCCTCGGCAAGTTCGAGGATCTTCTTGTGACGGGCGCGGGCGGTGACGCCTCGCTTCACTCGTGCCATCGCTTCACCTCCCCAGGTAGGGCGCGTTCTTGAGCACGGCGCGGTAGTCCGCATGTGCCACCGACTGTTCGCCCGCATACAGCCGCTTCCGTTTCGCGCTCTTCTTGGTGAGGATGTGCGACTGCATGGCGCGACGCCGCATCACCTTGCCGGTGCTGGTAACACGGAAGCGCTTCTTCGTGCCCCGATGGTTACGAATCTTTGGCATTGCTCTCGCCCCTTGGCTGGGAAGCCCCCCCGTCCGCAGCGGGCTCCGAGTCGGTCTTGTCCTTGGTCGCAGTTTTCTTCGCCACCGGCTTGGCGGCGGGTTTGGCTGCCGGTACCTCGGCGGCCTCGGGCGGCGCTTCGGCAATCGCAGTGGCGGTGGCGTGGGTTCCCATCTCGACCTCGGATCCGTCCAGGGTTCCTTCGTCGTGATGGGACCGCCCGTTCTCTCGAGCGGGCTTGTTCGGCTTCTTGGTTGTCGGGTTGAGGATCATGATCATGTTGCGTCCCTCGACGAGGGGGCTGCGCTCGATGGTGGCTAACTCCTTCAGCTCTTCGGCCATGCGGTCGAGGAGCTTGCGGCCATATTCCTGGTGGACCATCTCGCGGCCCCGGAACATGATGGTGAGCTTGACCTTGTCGCCATCCTGGAGGAAGTGCTTCACGTATCCGAACTTGGTCTGGAAGTCGTGCTCCGAGATTTTGGGGCGGAGCTTCATCTCCTTGACATTGATAACGTTGTGTTCGCGCCGGCTATCCTTCTCACGCTTTATGGCTTCGAACTTGTAACGCCCGTAGTCCATCAGTCGGCACACCGGTGGTTGGGCGAGCGGCGCGACCTCGACCAGGTCAAGTTCCCGTTCCACCGCGAGCCGCTTGGCATCCTCCAGCGCTACGATGCCGAAGGCCTCCTGAGTCGTGTCATCGAAGAGGCGAATGTTGGGGATACGGATCTGGTCGTTGATCTTGAGCTCTCGGAAAGCGATGGGTGGGGGCCTCCTGAAACAAAAAACTGGACAGCGAGATGACCGCTATCCAGGATCGGTGGCTGGACCTCTAAGGCAAGCCCGCAAGCCCGAAAGGTGGGGGCGACGCTGCGACCCTCTTGACGGCGCCTCACCGGCGTCGGCGCCGGAGCATACCACGGAAGAGCCTGGATCCTACCGCTAGAACCGGGCGTGGAGGAGCGCCTCGACGGAGCCCCGGGCGCCGGTCGTCGGGGAGGGCATCGATCCGATGACCGTCCAGCCAGCACCGCTGATGGCGCGACCCGCTCGCGACGTCGCCGCCGCGACCCTGCCGAGATCTGTCGGCGCGACCGCGAGGCCGAGCTCGAACATCGGCTTCACCAGGCCGACGAGAGCGCAGCCGGGGGCGAGGCGAAGGTCGCCGAGCTGGGCAACCGCTGATCCCAAGGAGAGGTAGGAGACGTCGACGGTCACAATCTCCAGAGGGTCGGGGACGAGGTGGGTGTTGAGGTCAGCGACATTGGTGCCCTCGAGGTTGACGACGCGGGAGTCCTGACAGAGGTGGCCGCGGAGCTGCCCATGGCCAGCGTCGCAGGCATACACACGAGCAGCCCCGCGATCCAGTAGGGCGGTGGTGAACCCTCCTGCGGCGGCGCCAACGTCCAGGGCAATCCGCTCGGAAACGTCGATGGCAAACCCATCGAGGGCGGCGTTGAGCTTGACCGCGCCCCGTAGCGTCTGCCCACGACGCAGCCGAACCGACGCGGTGGCGGCAATCCGGGCCGCCGGATTGCGATTGACCAACCCATCGACCTCCACCTCACCGGCGCTGATCGCGACCGTCGGGTCGGCAACGCCAAGAGCGGCGACCAGCTGGGTCAGGGGGCGAAAGCGACCGGCCACCAGGAGGTCGCTCGACGCTGCGGGTCAGCCGCGGCGGCTGAGCGCCACCCTCATCTGAGCGACGAAGTCAGCAACCGCGACAGCATTCTGGGACCCCTCGCGCGTATTTCGCACGGTGATCACATCGTCCCCGCGTTCGACGTCGCGCTTGCCAAGCACGATGACATAGGGGACCTTGCGTCTCTCGGCATCGCGGATGCGCGCCTGCATGCGCTCGCCGGGCTTGTCGTTCACACTCACCCGCAGCTCGGCGCCGCGGAGCCGCTGCGCCAGGCGGTCGCAGGCAGCGATGACATCCTCGGCATCGTCCTGCACCGGGACGATCTCCACCTGCTCGGGTGCGAGCCATAGCGGAAAGGCACCGGCATAGTGCTCCAAGAGGACGGCGAAGAAGCGCTCCACCGAGCCGAACAGCGCGCGGTGGATCATGATGGGACGCCCTCCCGCGCCATCGGCACCGATGAACTCGAGATCGAAGCGCTGAGGATTTTGGAAGTCGACCTGAATCGTTGACAACTGCCAGGTGCGGCCGATGGCATCGCGCGCCTGCACCGAGATCTTGGGACCGTAGAAAGCGCCGCCTCCCTCGTCCATGACGAGGTCCAACTTCATCGCCAACGCGGCCTGGCGCAGGGCCTCAGTACTCTCCGTCCACTCCTCATCAGTGCCCATCCCCTTGCCGGGTGGCTTGGTGGAGAGTTCCAGGTAGAAGTCGCTCAGTCCGTAGTCGCGGAGCACGTCGAGGACAAAAGTGAGCAAAGAGCGCAGCTCATTCCCCATCTGCTCCTTGGTACAGAAGATGTGGGCGTCGTCCTGGGTCATTCCGCGAACACGGGTCAGGCCGTGAATCACGCCAGACTTCTCGTATCGGTACACAGTGCCGAACTCGAAGAGTCGCAAGGGCAATTCCCGATAGCTGCGCTTCCGACTGCGGAAGATGAGAATGTGGAAGGGGCAATTCATCGGCTTGAGGTAATACTTCTGACCCTCGTCAAGCTCGATGGGCGGGAACATGCCGTCGGAGAACCACTGCAGGTGCGCCGACGTTTCGAAGAGATCGGACTTGGTGATGTGCGGCGAGTTGACGAAGTCATAGCCGGCAGCCGCGTGACGCTGCCGCGAGTAGTCCTCCATGAGCTTGCGCACCAGCCCCCCTCGAGGATGGAAGACAGCAAGCCCCGAGCCGATCTCCTCTGGGAAGGAGAAGAGATCGAGCTCGACACCGAGGCGGCGGTGGTCGCGCTTGCGAGCCTCCTCGAGCCGCTCCAAGTAGCGGTGCAGTTCGTCCTTGGTAAACCAGGCGGTGCCGTACACGCGCTGCAACTGCTCGTTGTGCTCGTCACCACGCCAGTACACGCCAGCGACTCGCTGCAGCTTCACCGACTTGAGCCACCCGGAGTCGGGAACGTGGGGTCCCCGGCAGAGATCAACGAAGTCGCCGGTGCGGTAGACGCTCACCCTGTCGATATCCTCGGGCATGCGATCGATGATCTCAACCTTGAAGCTCTGCCCTATGCCCTTGAAGAGTTCGCGCGCCTCCTGGCGATCGAGGATCTCGCGGACGAAGGGATGACGCTTCTTCGCCCACTGCTTCATCACCGCCTCGATGGAACTCAGGTCTCCTTCGCCGAAGTGACGGCCCTCTGGTAGCCGGAAGTTGTAAAAGAACCCATCCTCGATGGCCGGACCTACGTCGTACTGGGCGCCGGGAAAGACTTCGCAGACAGCGGCGGCCATGAGATGTGCCGCGCTGTGGCGCAGGATCTCTAGGGTGGGCTCACCGTCGGCGTCGACGGGCAGGCCTGCTTCTGCGTGGTCCTCGGTTTCCTCAGGCGACATGGCGCGCCATTCTAGCGAAGCGCGCTACCAACAACGCAGCCCAGCGATTCAGCCGAACAGACGCGACATTCCCTGCGGCAAATCCTCGCGCCCATCGCACAGAGTGGCTATCTGCGCCTCGGGGTTCTGCGGTGCGGATGGAAGTCCCAGAGACAGCTGATGCACCATCGGCAACACGCTGCGTCGCGCACCCTTCGTCGCCTGCGTGCGGAGGCGACGGTGGCGCTCGGGATCGCCGGCGCAGCACTGAACGCTGCAGTACTTTGCTGTACGCTTTTTCACGGGGTTCATGCAGCCTCCGCGCACGCAGAGACGCAGCGCGCTCGCGGGGCACGACTGTGCAGGCATCCCTTTCATGTACCGGCAGTCTAGTCCTCGCCTCTCAGCGGCTGTCAACCGAATCCGGGGCGAGATTTCCGTGCCCAATGACACTGTTTGTACACAGTCTCTCTTCTGACTGCCTGTGTGTTCTGTGGACAACTCTGAGGTCGGAATACGGCGACGCCCGGTTGCCTGTGCGCAACTGTTGTGACGGCCACCTGCGGGCCGCTTGCGGATGAGCAGAGCGCCTCAGCCTCGCTCTGCCCCGTTCGCCTGGCCCCCGGTTCCCTCTTGGCGACGACGAACCGGCGGAAAGAATGGGCGCAATAGGGATCGAACCTATGACCTCTGCGATGTCAACGCAGCGCTCGTACCAACTGAGCTATGCGCCCCTGGGTCAGGCGGATGATACCGGACCCGGCCCGAGGGTTCGTCGGCTCAGACGGCGGCGGGCTGGCCGCGCTCGGCGGCCCGGGCGGCGACGAGGTCAGCGTCGGTCACCTCGACCCGGAGGACACCCTCACACTGATGGCAGATGACGTGAAAGAACTCAGGGTTGCGAATTGGTCGCGCCACCGCCTGACGATGGCCGCAGCACTCGCACGTCACGATCGCTCGCATCTGCCTGTCGCCTCCAACTCGCTCCGTCCGCTCGATGTGGCCCGATCGTGGCATCGGTGAACCGCCAGCAGGCGGGTGCCACCGCAACGCGACCTCCCCGTTGCAGAGCCGCGATGGCCAGCCCACGAACGCGTTGGGCCCGGGCCCTAGCTACAGCTATAGCTAGGGCTCGTCGAGGACCGCCAACCACGACCACCCCAGGGCGCGGAAGAAGAGGGCCAGGGCGATGAGGATGGCCCCCGATCCGGCGAGCACCCCTCCCACCGAGTGGAGCAGGTCCGCGGCTACGCCAGCGGCGACGAGGGGCACCGCGATGGCCGCGTTGATGACGGTGAAGATGCCGCCGAAGATGCGCCCGCGCGTCTCCGGGTCCGATCGCTCCTGAAGGACAGTGAACGCGGGGATGAGGATGGCCCCGAGAGCGATCCCGAAGACGAGCGAGAGCACGATGACGAGGGGGAGCTGGAGCCCACCCAGGGCGAGCGCGGCGGTGATCCGCGGACCAACCCCGATGGCCACCAGGCAGGCGCCCGCGGTGATCATCGCCATCGCCATCATCGACCGCCGCGATACGCCGACAGCTCGCTGCCCGAGCACGCCGGCAGTCCCGATGAGACCGAGGGTGGCGGGAATGAGCACGAGGTAGGTGTCCTTGTCGTCGCGGCCGAGCTCGGTCTTCAGATATGCCGGACCGAGGGCGAACAGCGTGAACACGACGACGAGCGCGAGAGCGAGTTGGAGGAGACCAATGCGCAGTGCGGGGGTATGGCGGAGGATGGCGATCCCCTCGCGCAACTCCTGGATGACGTGGGTGTCGGTGGCCGCACCCAGAGGCGTCGCTCGTAGTGACGCGCCGATGAGCAGAATGAAAAGTGCGGCACACCCGAAGAGGCCCGCGGCAATGTAGAACGGGGCGTACACATCACCGAAGATGCGGATCGTGAGCGGGGCAAGCGGTACCGCGATGACCAGGGTGAGGATGACCGTGGTCATGAAGAGCGATGTCGCGCCCATAATCTGCTCCCGCGACACCAGCGAGGGAATACTTGCCGCCTCCGCAGGTGCGAACACCTGGCCGACCGAGCTGAACAGAAAGGTGATGATCAGTAGCGGCCACGCCTGATCCTGGAGCGGCGGAACGAACTGTGTTGCCGGAACGAGCAAGATCAGGCCGGCACGCACCACATTGGTCGCGAACATCAGTCTCCGCTTGTCGTGGCGATCCGCGTAGACGCCGGCGGGTGCGCTGAAAAAGACGCTGGGCAGCGTGTAGGCCACCATGAGAACCGACGGCAGGGATGCCGCCTTGCTGATGTCGTAGGTGACGATGAGCAGAGTGAACGCGAAGAACTTGTCGGCCAGTTGGCTGGCGACCTGCGCCCCCCAGAGGAGGCGGAAGTCGCGACGGCGAAGCACGCGAATGAAGCCGGCGGCGTCCTCGGCGCGCGGCGGCACGGCGGGGCGGCTGGCATGCAGCGGCGCCGTTTGGCTCAGCTCAACGCGCGGCTCTGCGTTCTCGCCCCCCGGGCCAGGTGCCAGGGCGCTCACGCCGTTGTCTCCACGGCAGCAGAGAGGCTCCGCCACTCCTCCAGGTCAAGGGTCTCCGGCCGTCGGCTGGCATCGATTCCAGCAGCATCGAGAACCCGCATTGCCCGAGCGATATCGCCGCCGAGGGCGCGTCCCACGCCATGGCGCAGGGTCTTGCGGCGCAACTGAAATGCCCCACGGGCAAGGGTGAGCACGTTTCTCCGATCCTCCTCGGACAGGACCGCAGCCGGGGTCATGCGAATAATGCTCGAGTGCACCGCTGGTGGTGGCAGGAAACTCGACGGAGGCACATCCCGCAGTCGCTCCATATGGGCGATCGACCGGATGGCCACGGTGGCCAGGCCCCAGTCCCCAGGATCGGCAGCCAAGCGGATGGCCACCTCGCGCTGCACCAGAAAGACCGCTCGCCTCGGCGGATGCTCGGCCTCGAAGAGATGGGAGAGCAAAGCGGTGGTGAGGTTGTAGGGGAGGTTTCCGGCAGCCAGGTACCGCTCCGGAAGTCCCGCGCTGGCGGGGCGGACACGCAGGGCGTCCCCCTGGAGGACCTCGATGTTGTCGTGCCCCCGCAGGGTGATTGCCGCCGCCCTGATGCAGGCAGGGTCGAGTTCCACGGCGACCACCCTCCCGGCCCGCCCGGCCAGGGCCTGGGTGAGGGTGCCGATCCCCGGCCCAATCTCCAGGACTGCGTCCTCCGGCTGGGGATCGAGCGCGTCGACGATTGCCTGGCGTGCCTCCGCGTCGACCAGGAAGTGCTGACCGAGCCGGTGCTTGGTCCAGAGTCTGACCCGCCGCGCCACTCCCTGGACGACGGCGGGGTCCGTCAGGTCAGGGGGCGCCGGCTCAGGCGCCAAGCCGATCGCTCGCATTGAGCCCGAAGAGACGTCGAGCGTTCTCAGTGGTCCGGGCCCGAACTGCGGTCTCACTATCGTCGCGGAGGCTGGCCAGCACCCTTGCCGTATCGGCGACGTAGCCGGGAACGTTGGGGCGGCCACGATGCGGCACCGGCGCCAGGAACGGTGCGTCCGTCTCCACCACGTATCCGTCCTGGTCGACAGCGCGCGCCGCCGACTGGATGTCCTCACTTCCGGGAAAGGTGACGATGCCGGAGAAGGAAAGCAGGAACCCCCGCTCTCGGCAACGGGCGCCATGCGCAGCATCACCACTGAAGCAGTGCATCACCCCGGCCACCTCCGGCCAGCGGTGGACCATGTCGAGGGTCTCCTCATGAGCATCGCGGTCATGGATGACCACCGGCTTGCGGGCGTCACGAGCGAGGTCGAGCATGATCCCCATCGATGTGCGCTGCACCTCGACCGGCGTCTCGTGATACCCGGTGCGGAAGAAGAGATCCAGGCCGATCTCGCCCACTGCCACCGCCCGGGGATGCGCCAGCAGTTCGGCGAGATGGCGCTGCTGCACGGCGTCGGGCGGTGCCGGCTCGTGAGGATGCCAGCCCACGGTGAAGAACACTCCCGGATGCCCGCAAGCAATGGTCCGGCAGACCTCGCTGTCATCGAGATTGAGGCCAACGCAGACGATCTGCTCAACGCCCGCGTCCGCCGCCGACTCCAAGCCGACCTGGAGAAGTCCTCGCTCGTCGAGAATCTGCAGGTGACAGTGGGTGTCCACGAGCGGGGCTCGAGCCGGGCTCGTCGTCACTGCGCCAGCGCCGCCTCTCGATCGACGCGCCGGAAGAGAATCTCGCCCACAGCAATGGTGGTCCCCGCCTCGAGGACGTCCCAGCGCTGCAGCGCATCGGTGAGGTCACCCTCAAGGGAGATGCCGAGGTCCTCCGCCACCCTTGTGGTGGCCCGCGGGATGAAGGGATGCAGCAGGAGTGTGCTCACCCGGATGGCCTCGAGGAGCTCGCGGAGCACAGTGCCGAGACGTGGATCCTCCGCGGAGTGGAGCTTCCACGGCGCGCTCTCCTCGACGTACTTGTTGGCGCGGGCCACGAGCTGGCGCACCTGGGCAAGGGCGTCGCCGAAGGCGAGTTCGGCCATCGCCGCGTCATAGGCGGCGACGACGTCAGCCCCAAGGACGCGCAGCTCGCGATCAAGGGGCTCCTCCCCTCTCCGCTCCGGCACGCATCCATCGAAGTACTTCTGCAGCATCTTCTCAGTGCGCGATACCAGGTTGCCATAGTCGTTAGCGAGATCGGCGTTGAAGCGGTCGATGAATGTTTCGATGGAGAAGTCGCCATCGCGGTCGAAGGGCACCTCGGCGAGAAGCACATAGCGCACGGCGTCACTGCCGTACTCGTCGACAAGAGACACCGGATCCAGGAAGATCCCGCGCGACTTGCTCATCTTCTGCCCACCCATGGTGATGAAGCCGTGGGAGTGGACGCGCTTGGGCAGCGGCAGTCCCGCGGCCATGAGCATCGCCGGCCACATCACCGCATGGAAACGGGTGATGTCCTTGCCGATGATGTGGACGTCGCAGGGCCAGAAGCGTTGAAACTCAACCTCGTCGCGGGCGTAGCCGATTCCGGTCACATAGGCGAGGAGTGCATCGAACCAGACGTAGACCACCTGGTCGGGGTCAAAGGGCAGGGGGAACCCCCAATCGGTGAAGCCCCGGGAAACGCTGATGTCCTCGAGGCCACCTCGAATGAAGTTGAGGATCTCGTTGCGCCGCTGAGCCGGAACCAGGAAATCGGGATGCGTGTCGAAATGGTTGAGCAGGCGCTCCTGGAAGGCACTGAGCCGGAAGAAGTAGTTCTCCTCCTCCACCCAGTCGACGGGACGCTCATGCACCGGACAGAGCTTGTCGACAAGCTCCTTGTCGGTGTAGAAACGTTCGCACGAGGGGCAGAGCCAGCCGCTGTACTGCCCTTTGTAGATGGCTCCGGACTCGTGCACCGCCGCCATGAATTGGTCGGTGCTGCGGTGGTTCTCGGTGCTGCTGGTGCGGACGAAGGCGGTGAAGCCGATGTCGAGACGTTCGAAGACGCCGCGGAAGATCTCCGCCTGGGCGGCGCAGTACTCGACGGGATCACGACCCGCGTCGAGGGCGGCACGAAGCACCGATTGGCTGTGATCGTCAGTTCCCACCACCAGGCGCGCGTCGTCACCGCGGGCGCGGCGATGGCGCACCAGGACGTCGCAGCCGACCTTCTCGTAGGCGTGCCCGAGGTGGGGATTGCCATTCGTGTAATCGATGGCAGCGGTGACGTAGAAGGTGCCGGGCACGTGGTCAGGCTCCGATGACGATGGTGCATTCGCCTCGCGGGGGCGCCGCTCGAAAGGCCACAGCCAGTTCGGCGGCGGTGCCGCGATGGAATGTTTCATGGACTTTAGTCAATTCCCGGGCGATGACCACCGGTCGCTCCTTGATCACCCCGCTCAACGTCTCCAGGGTGCGGGCGAGGCGGACGGCGGCCTCGAAGACCACCACCGGCTGATCGAGGACAAGGGCGGCTTCCACCGAGCGCCGCATGCGAGTCGGTGATCGCGGCAGAAATCCCAGGAAGGTGAAGCCTCCGCCTCCGCCAAGACCGCTGCCCGCGACCGCGGCGACGACGGCGCTGGGACCTGGGATCACATCCACTCGCACTCCGCGGTCGTGCGCCGCCGCCACCAACACCGCACCGGGGTCGCTGACCGCCGGCATGCCCGCGTCGCTGCAGAGAACGACGTGCTCGCCGGCATCGAGCCGGGCGAGGATCGCCGGCACTCGACGCCGCTCGTCGAAGGCGGGAAGTGACATCAGCTCCCGCTCCAAGCCCAGGTGGCGGAGAAGTTGCAGGGTGCGCCGGGTATCTTCGGCCACCACGACGTCCGCCTCGGCGAGGGTTCGCCGAGCCCGTCCCGAGAGATCCTCAAGGTTGCCGATCGGCGTTGCGAGCACCGTGAGCCGACCAGCCATGCCGAGCATTATCAGGACCGCGGGCACGGCCGGCTCTGGGCATCCCCATCGAGTAGCGTGGTGAGACCCTCAGTGCCCCCAATCGCGGGGGTAGCGAAAATCGCGATCGATGGTGCGTGCCGAGAGCTTGGCGATGAGCGGCAACCGCCGCTTGTACTGACTCTCCCGCACCCGCCGGCTCACCCCATCGATGAAATCGTCCTCGAACCCCAGCGCTCGCAGTTCCGCACCGCTGCAGCGCTCGTCGATGAGGTGGTACAGCAACAGATCGACAATGGCGTACTGGAAGCCGAGTTCCTCCTCATCGGACTGACCCTCCCAGAGATCAGCCGAGGGTGCCTTCTCGATAACGGAGCGTGGCAGCGCAAGGCTGCGCGCGAGAGCGAACACCTGGGTCTTGTAGAGGTCGCCCAGCGGGTTGAGCGCGTGGGCCATGTCGCCATGAACGGTCCCATAGCCGAGCAGCAGCTCGGTCTTGTTGGAGGTGCCGATCACCAATCCGCCGCTGGCCCACGACTGGTCGTAGAGGATCGACATCCGCTCCCGAGCCATCTTGTTGCCCCGTCGGCCGCGATCAGCGTCGTGATGGCGGTCGAAGTAGGCGTCCACTTGCGGACTGATGTCGACGACGAGCGGCTCGATCCCCAGGGCCGCACAGACCTCGCGGGCATCGCGCTCCGAGGTAACGCTGCTCGACCGGTAGGGCATGATCACCGCGGTGACGTTCTCTGGCCCCAGAGCGCGCGTCGCCAGGGCAGCGACCAACGCGGAGTCGATGCCGCCGGACACTCCGATGACACCACGCCGGAATCCGACCTTCTGGATCTCCTCGCGGAGGAATCCCACCAGAAGGTCGGTGACGACGTCAGTCTCGATCCCCAGCGCGGCGGCGGAGACGGTCCGTCTCGGTGTCGACGATGTCATGGCGCTCATCCCGGAGTAGCGGGTTGATGATGCGGGCTCGGCGGAGCACCGCAAGATCGATGCGGTGCAGTTGCAGCGTCTCATCCTTCCCCGCCGGCTCGCCGTCGACGTGGCCGCGGGGATCCACGACCCTACTGCCGCCCCAGAAGTTGACGCCATCCTCGTAGCCGACGCGATTGCAGAACACCAGGTAGGTCGTGTGCAACTGCGCATAGGTGCGCGTCATGGCGTCGTAGCTGCGCGCTGTGCCCAGGGCGAACCCCTTGCCAACGCCGCGCCCTGGCGATGCCGAGAGCACGATGACGACGTCGATACCCTGGCGGGCGAGCAGCGACAGCGACGTGGGATGCCAGAGGTCCTCGCAGACGAGCATCGCCGCACGCCAGGCACGAGGCAGTGTCGCCTGGCCTGCGCCGGCCTCGAAGGTGCGAAAGCGGGAGCCCTGGGCGAAGTACCGCCCCTCGTCGAAGAGGCCGTACGTCGGCAGGTACACCTTGCGATGCACGTGCGCAATCTCGCCGCCAGCCAGGTAGACCCCGGCGTTGTAGAAGCGGTGATCGTCCTCCTCCAGAACTGCGCCACACACCACGTCGATGTCTTGGGCTGCGGCGCACAATTCAGCGATCTCCTCCCCCTGCAGCCGGACCGCGACGTCGGGAACGAGATCCTTGAGGAAGTAGCCGGTGAGCGAGAGCTCGGGGAAGACGATGACGTCGGCACCGCGACGTCGCGCCTCTGCGATGAGTTCCAGGTGACGCTGGAGGTTGGGACCCACCTCGCCGAGACGGGGTGCGATCTGCGCCAGCGCGACGACGACATCGCTGCGTGGTCCTGTGTCGCGCAGCGATGTCGGCTCCGGCGCAGCCTCGGCGCCGCTGGCAGCCGCTGCCGCCTCGGTGATCTCGCCGACACTCATCGCTGCGATTGTCCCCCCTCCGACCTGCTGGCGGCGACGAAACCGGCCACCCGGTGGGCCACCGCAGCGACCGGTTCACGGGTGACGCCCGCCTTGGGCAGGGCATCGAGGAAGCGCCGGCCATAGTCGCGGTCGAGGATCCGGGGATCGGCGATGACCACGGCGCCACGATCGCTCTCCGAGCGGATCAGCCGGCCAAAGCCCTGGCGCAACCGGAGCACGGCCTCGGGAAGGACGAACGCTCCGAATGGATCCGCCATCTCCGCGGTTCGGGCTGCCACCAGGGGATCGGTGGGTACCAAGAAGGGCAGCTTGGCGATGACGACGCACTGGAGCGCGTCACCGGGGATGTCGATCCCCTCCCAAAAGCTCGACGTGCCCAGCAGCACCGAGCGCGGATTGGACAGGAAACTCTGGAGGATCTGCCGGCGAGTTCCATCCAGGCTCTGGCCGAGCAGGGCGATGCCAGCGCCATCGAGACGTCGCCGCAGAATGTCGTGGACGCGGCGGAGCGCGGAATATCCAGTGAAGAGCGCCAACGTCCGACCGCCCAGGCGGTGCGCGATGTCGCCGACCAGAGTGGCCAGCACCCGCTCGAAATCGGGGTCGTCATAGGGGGGGACATCGCCAGCAACGATGCACAGCGATTGCCGTAGGAAGTCGAAGGGCGACTCGAGGATGAGCTCCTCGGTGTTGCGCTGCAGTCCCAGGCGCTCGCGGATGAAACCGAAGTCGCCGGCAACCGCGAGAGTTGCCGAGGTCAGTACCGTGGCCCGGGCGCGGTCGAGGAGGCCATCGCCAAGCTCGTTCCCGAGCGCCACGGCAGCGTCGTGTAACTCCGCCTGCTCGGCACGCAACTCCAACCAGGCGACATGCCCGGGTCGCTGGGTGAGGAGAACGTCGATGATGGCCATGGCCATGTCCTCCAGCGCCTCTGCCGCAAGGAGCACCTCTTCATCGGCGCGCTCCGGCTGGGGGAAACCATCCCTGAGCATGGCGCCGCCGCTCCCCCGCAACAGCTCGGCAGCGTGGCGCTGGGTCTGGACGGAGTGTTCGGCGGAGCGCAGCAGGATCTGCATGCGATCGTCCTCGAGCAACGCATCGTTGACGGCGACAGTGCCGTTGCCGGCGCCGGGCCCTCCCAGGAGGTCGATGAGCGTCCCCTTGGCATCGCCGAAAAGACGATGGGCCGCATCGCGAACCGCGATAACGGCTGCTCGCAGTTGAGCGTCCGTGGCGTCGGGCAAACGGTCGAGAACGAGGTCGATGTCGCCGCCACCGAGGCTGTGTCCGCGGGCCCGGGTCGCCGCCTCCTCGAGACGATGGGCCTCGTCCACCACCAGCGCCCCATGGTCGCCGAGGACCCCACTCTCCTCGCCGTCGGTGGCGAGGAGCATGCCGTGGTTGGTCACCACCAGCTGCGCGGCGGACGCCCGCCGGCGCGCCGCAACCATGAAGCAGTGGGCGTTGCCCCAGTTGGCGCAGGCCGATCCCAGGCAGTCCGACGTCACCGATTCGACGTGGCGCCAGAGCCCGCGCTCGCTGTTGGTGAGGCGGAGCTCGCCACGATCACCGGTGGTCGTGACCTCCAGCCAGCGCAGCACCTTGACCTTGAAGCGGATCCGCTCCACATCGGGACCGTGAGCCCCGACGTCGCCACGAGCGACAAAACGCTGCCAACGCCGCCGGGAAAGGTAGTGCCGCCTGCCCTTGAGAACGGCCGCGACAACCGGGCGCTCGAGCCCGCCGCTGACCACGGGCCATTCCCGCTCGAGGAGCTGCTCCTGGAGGGTCACGGTGTGGGTCGCCACCACCGCGCGGCGACCGCGTTCCCCAGCGAGCCAGAGAGCGGTGGGAGCGAGATAGCCAAGCGTCTTGCCCACTCCTGTCCCCGCCTCGACCAGCAGCCGGCCGCCGCGGCCGATGGTCTGGGCCACCGCCCTGGCCATCTCCAGCTGTCCGGGGCGGTACTCGTATCCCGGCCGGTCGGCGAGGGGACTGCGGGTGCCGATGAGCTCCTCCACGCTGTGCGCCGACGGTGGCGGCGCGGCCTCGGCGGAGGCCGCGCTGGCCACTGGGACACTTCGCGACCGAGCGGTCGCACCGACGGCAACGCGGAGGAACCCGTGCACGGGGTCGTCGGCCTGCGCCGCCACCCGGAGCATCTCCGTGCGCGTGTCCTCCTGGAGCCCCTGAGTTTCCGCCACCATCGCCAGTAACAGGTGGGCGGTGGCGACCGCATCGTCGAGGGCCCGGTGAGGCCGTGGGTGCGGCAGGCGCAACCGCGCGGCCAACCCCTGCAGCCCATGCCCGGGCTCGAGGGGGAGCAGGATTCGGGCGAGGTCGAGTGTGTCGTACACGACCCGATGGGAGAAGGCCTCGGGGACCAAGGCTTTGCAGAAGGCCATGTCGAACATCGACCCATGGGCAACGAGGTCGGTGCCGGCGCAAAAGTCGGCGAGCTGCGCGGCGGCCTCGACGGGGGCGGCCTGTCCGGCGAGATCGACGTCGGAGATGCCGGTGAGTCGCTGCACCGCCAGGGGAACCGGCATCGATGGATCCACGAGGATGTCGAGCTCACCGAGGAAGTCCCCGTCTGCAGTGAAGCGCACTGCCCCGATCTCGATGATCCGGTCACTCTTCGGCGAGAGGCCGGTGGTCTCCAGGTCGAACGCAACGAGGTCGCGGCCCGTGGTCATGCCGCCGCCGGCGGCACCGCCTCGATGTCGGTCTCGCCGTTGAAGATTCCCCGATACCGCAGGGGGAGCAACTCGGCGACGTGCCGCATCATCTCGTCGGCCGCGCGCTGGTTGCTGAGCCGGCCGGCCCGCTCAGTGGCGGGAAGGAAGAAGGGCGGCCCGAAGCACACATGGACCGCCGCGCGCCGCGGCCAGAGGCGCTCCCGAGTGATGACGTGCTCGGTCCCCCAAACGGCCACCGGAAGAATCACTGCGCCGGTGTGCCGGGCGAGGAATCCCGCGCCGGGATGGGGGCGCCGGAGCCGGCCATCCCAGGAGCGCGCGCCCTCGGGATAGATGACGACCGCGTGGCCACGGCGCAGGAGATCGCGGGCATGATTCAGGGCCTGGCGGTCGGCGGTGCCACGCAGCACCGGGAACGCATGGTACCCGTAGAACAGCCAACGCGTCGAGCCTCGGGTGAAGTGTTCACTCTTCGCGAGGTAGTGCACATCGAGGCGAGGGATGAACGCCCCGGTGAGCGGCGGGTCGAGGGTGGCGACGTGGTTGCTGACCACGAGGAGCGCACGGTGGCGGGGAACATTCTCGCGTCCCTCAACGATGAGTAGATCGCCGAGGACGATGCTTGCCAGGTGGCGCATCAGTGCGGTGAGCGCGCGATACATCATGTTTTCTCAACCGTCGCCATCCCGGCAGCAACACAGCGGTCCAGAGCCAGCCTCACCATCTCCTCGATGTTGTACCGCGCGGTGTTGATATGCACCGCATCGGCAGCCGGTGGCAGAGCGGGGGCGTCGTTGCGATCGCGATCACGCACTTCGGTCTCGAGCAGTCGCGCATCGACAGCGCGTCCGTCACGACGCAACTGCATGGCACGGCGCTGCTCACGAACGACGGCGTCGGCGTCGAGGTAGAGCTTCACCGCCGCCTCGGGCGCAACGACGGTGCCGCAGTCGCGCCCCACCAGGACTCCCCCATCTGCGGCGGGTCGCCGTTGCGCATCGAGGAGGGAAGCACGCACTTCGGGAATCTGCGCTAGGGTGGTCAACAGATGTGCATGAGCCGGCTCGCGGACGGTCTCGCCGGCAGCGACACCGTCCACGATCAGAGCCTGCGCATCGGCGGGAAGGTCAGGATTGGTGGCGATCTCGATCCGTGTCGTCCGAGCCAGCTCGATCAGCGCGTCAATGTTCCCGGCGACACCGGCACGCACGGCGGCGACCATGACGCCGCGATAGACGAGGCCAGTATCGACCAGCGGCAGGCGCAGCGCCAGCGCGAGGCGGCGCCCCAGGGTGCTCTTGCCGCTCCCCGCCGGGCCGTCGATGGTGACGCAGTGTTTGCCGGCGACGGGGATGGTCATGGATTCGGTAATTGTGCGGCGGCATACAGCGCGTGCGACTCCGCGGCGGTCAGGGCCCGCGTTGCGCCGTCGCCGAGGGAACCGAGGCGGAGCGGACCGAAGGCAACGCGCTGCAGGTCGAGGACGGTGATGGCGAGCGCCGCACAGAGCCGCCGGACCTCGCGCTTGCGCCCTTCGGCGAGGTCGATGTCGATGTCGCGAAGCGACGAGCCAGCGCGGCTCGCCCTGAGCGCTCGCGCCGGTCCATCGTGGAGTTCAGCGCCCGCGAGGAGAGCGGAGAGATCGTTCTCATCGAGATCGCGATCGCTCCTCACCCGGTAGCGTTTGACCACGCCCACACTGGGGTGGGTGAGACGGTGAACCAGGTCACCATCAGTGCTGAGGAGGAGAAGCCCGCGGCTGTCGGCGTCCAGACGACCAACGGGGACCAGCCCAGGTTGACGCTCAACGAAATCCATGACCGTGGGACGACCGCCGGGATTCCGCACGGTGGTGACGACGCCGAGCGGCTTGTTCAGCATCACCGTGGCTACGACGGTCGCTTGAGGAACGGAACGCCCGTCGACCTCCACCGCGTCCGTATCCCCCTCGATGACGGTACCGATCGCCGCTGAGCGGCCGTTCACCGCCACCCTCCCTGCGGCAATGAGGCTGTCGGCGCCGCGGCGCGAACTGATTCCCCGGCGAGCGAGGTAGCGATTGAGCCGCTCCTGGCTCATTGGCGTCACCCGGCCCGGTCGACAGCCGGGTCCTCCTTCTCGAGAGCGTCCGACCAGGCGCTGGCGTCGAGATCAGGCACGGTCGTCCCCTCGGGGAGGGCGGGGAGACCATCGATGCTCTCCAGCCCCACCATCTGGAGGAAGCGCAGGGTGGTGCCAAAGAGGCGGGGCTGCCCGGGGCTGTCCTGCTGGCCGATCTCAGCGATGAGCCCTCGTCGCTCCAGACTCTCCAGCACGGCATCACAGTTGACTCCCCGGATTGCCTCCATAACTCCGCGGGTGACCGGCTGCCGGTAGGCGATGATCGCCAGGGTCTCCAGGGCGGGGCGGCTGAGCCGGCCGGGGCGTTCCGGGTTGAGGGTGCGGTGGACCGCCCAGGCCACCTCAGGGCGAGTGACGAGTTGGATCTCGTCCTGATGACGCTGCAGCATCATCCCCCGCCCGCGAAGCTGTCCGGTCAGCGCGTCGGCTGCGTTGGCGATCGCTGCCTGTGTGCGACCAAGGATGCTCGCCGCCTCGGCAAGTCGTAGAGGGCGGTTGAGAGCGAAGCAGACAGCCTCGAGAAAAACCGCGAGATCCTCGGGTTCTGCCCCGAGAATCGAGTGGGGGACGCGGGCGCGCCCAATGTCGTCCAGTTCCACCTCGGTATCGAGAAGGCCCTCGGCCCGGTCATCGATGGCCACGTCGCGGCGCCGCCAGTCATCGTCATCGTCGAGGTCAGCCACCGGCGGTCACCATAATCGATGAGAAGGCGGACCCCTGGCGGACGGTGGCCTCACCGCGCTTCAGCAACTCCAACAGAGCAAGAAAGCAGGCCACCGCCTCGAGTCGCGTGGTGACATCAGCGAAGAGGGCTTCGAAATCGACGGTGCCGCGCTCGATGAGCCCGCGCAGCCAGGCCACCTTCTCCTCCACCGAGAAGGTGACCGCGCCAACGGGGAGGGGGACGCTTTCCTCGAGGCGAAGAAGCACGTCGCGAAAGGCTGCGGCCAGTCGCTCAGGGGGGATCCGCAGCCGCTCGACGGGGATGACATTCGGCGCCACCAGCCCGAGGAAACTCCGAGCGCCCTCGGCCGCGGGCTCGGCGAGCAAGGCATCGGCGGCGGCCCGATAGAGTCGATATTCGGCGAGACGGCGACCAGCGTCGGTACCTGGCTCCTCGACAACGGCCTCCTCATTCTCCGTCGCTCCGTCGGGAAGGATGCGGCTCGCCTTCAGGCTGACCAGCCGCGCCATCAGCGTCAGGGCTTCAGCGGCATCGCGAAGGTCCCCGCTGAGATCGGTGCCCTCCACCTGCTGCCGCACCTGATCGGTGATCTCGGCGACCGGTAAAGTACGAATGTCGACCTCGCCGCGTTGCGCGGCCAGCAGGAGTTGCTCGAGAGGGCCGGAGAATCCATCAACGCTGACGGGAAAGCGGGGGTCGGGGCCGGTGACGGGAACGATCCTGGTCTCGGGCTCGGTCATCGAGGCAATAGTACGATTCGAACTGACCGCGGTCCCTTGGGCCATGATGTCCCCCGAATCAGCCCTTGCATCATCTCCTTCCCGTATCGGAGTTGGTGAAGTTGATACGCCTCAACCCGCCTCCCGGCGTCGCCGCTCAGCAGAAACCGTCGTGATGCTGTCGGCAGCACCCCGCAGAGGCACGACGTGTTGCAGCAACTCCTCTGCCCGCGCGAGCGCAGCGGGCGTGGGCCGCCCCGACATGAGTCGCGCCGTCTCAGCGACCCGCGCCCCGTCGTTCAGCGTCGAGATGACGCTCTGCACCTCGGCGCCGTCATCGCTCTTCTCGACGAGGAGGTGCCAGCCGGCGCGAGCGGCGATCTCCGGACGGTGGGTGACAGCGAGGATCTGACGATGACGACCGATGTCGGTGAGCACATCGCCCACCCGCGCCGCCGTCTCGCCGCCGATGCCGGTGTCGACCTCGTCGAGAATCAGGACGGGCTCCGCAGTGCCCGCGCCCGCTGCGGCCAGTGCGAGGGCCAGTCGGCTCAGTTCGCCTCCCGACGGTCCATCACCGAGCGGGACGGGCACATCGCCGCGATTCGCAGCGAGGCGGAATCCAACGTCGTCGATGCCATCGGCGGTGCACCGCACCGCGTCGCCATCGATCTCCACGCCCTCGGGTACTCCGGTACGACTGAGGCCGATGCGGAACCGTGCCTCGGGCATCTCCAGCAGTCCGAGTCGTGCTTCCACAGCGCTCTCGAGAGCACGCGCGGCGGCGCCACGGGCGGTGCTGAGCCGCTTGGCGGCAGCCCCCACGGCGACGCGGGCCGCCGTCGCCGCGCTTTGCAGAGCCGCGAGGTCGGCGGTGTCTTGGAGGCCGCAGAGGCGCTCTGCTCGCTCCAAGGATGCCATGGCTTCTTCGATGGAGCCGTGGCGGCGTCGCACTCGGCTGAGTTCGTCGAGGCGACGCTCGGTGGTGAGCAGTCGCTGATCGTCGATCTCCAGTCTGGAAACGCGACGTCGGGCTTCAAGTGCGAGCTCGCGGAGGAGCGCAACCGCTGAACCCGCCTGGTCGCCGAGTGCACCGAGCTCGGCATCAACTCCGCGCAACGCATCAATAGCGGCGACGGCGCCGGCAAGGCTATCGGCGACACCTCCGCCGTCATCGACACCACTGATCACCGCCGAGAGCAGATCCCCAGCGTCGCGGATAGCTGCGCCGTGGCGAAGACGCATCACGTCCGCGGCCAGCGCTTCCTCCTCGCCGGCACGGAGTTGCAACGGGCCGAGGTCGGCGAGCAGAGCCCTGGCCGCGTCCACGGCGACCGTGTCCTCCCGCTGAGCCGCCTCCGCGGCAGCCAGTTCTGCGGCGGAGCGCTGCCAGCGAGCGTGCGCTGTCCGCATCTCCTCGCGCAGGGCGGCGACCGTGACACCACCGGCGTCATCGAGAAGGCGCCGCTGCACTGCGGTGCGCAGCAGGCGGTGGCTCGCCCCTTGCACGGTGATGTCGGCACAGAGATCACCGACCTCGCGGAGGAGCGACTGAGCCACCAGCGAACCATTGATGCGACAGGTGCTGCGGGTGCTGCGCAACTCACGCGTCAGCGTCAGCAGTTCCTGGGCTACGACACCGTGCGCACTGAGGAGATCGCTGATCCCAGGTGGTGGCTCGAAGACTGCCGTCACCCGCGCGGAATCAGCACCGCGACGGATCAGGTCTCCCTCGATCCTGCCACCGAGGACGAAGCGGAGGGCGCTGATGCAGAGCGACTTGCCGGAACCGCTCTCGCCGGTGAGGATGCCAAAGCCCTCATCCAGCTCGGCGCGAGCATCCCGAAGAAGAGCGACGTTGTGACAGCGAAGTTCGATGAGACAAGTCATCAGGGCACCTCAAGGGGCGCCGGGCCCTCCGGCGGCCGATGGTCCAGTGGTTTCAACGGCATCCCGAAACGCACCTTGTCGTGAAGCCGGCGCAGGAATGTCGGCGAGTCGGCAAAGCGCACCATGGAGAGCTCCGGCCCCGGCGCTACCGTGATCTCATCCCCGTCCCCGAGAATGCCCAACAACTGACCGTCGGCCGCGGCAAAGACGGTCCCGTGTATGACGCCAACGCGCACCGTGGTCATCTCGGGGAGCACCACCGGCCGGGTGATCACCGCATGGGGAGCCAGGGGGACGACGACCAGCGCGCGCACCCGCGGATCGATGGGCGGACCACCCGCAGAGAGTGCGTACGCTGTCGATCCGGTTGCGGTCGCCACCACCATGCCGTCTGCGTCGAACTCACCGAAGCGTTCGTCGTCGGCGTCGACGGAGAGACGCACGAGGTTGACGCCGTGCGCCTTCACCGCGACATCATTCAGGGCGAGAACCGGCTCGACCGGTGCTCGGCTGGACACACTCACCGACACCATGGCGCGCCGTTGGAGGTGACAGCGACCAGCTTGGAAGGCGTCGAGGCACGCCGGTATGTGGGGGACCTCGATGTCGGTGAGAAAACCCAGCCGACCGCGATTGATCCCCAGCACGGGGATATTCCGCGGCGCTGCCAGCCGCGCGCCATAGAGAAGCGTTCCATCCCCTCCCACGGTGACCAGCAGAACGGTTGAGGCGGCCTGCTCCTCGATGCGAGTTTCAGCATCCGCGACCGCAGTCCACACCCCATATCCACAGGCGACAGCGTGAGCGATCGCGGATTCGGTGGCGGCCTGTTCACCGGGGTGGACGAGGAAGCCGATCTGTTGGGTCACATCCGCTCTCCGGGGAGACGTAGATGGATGAGCCACTCGTGGTTTCCCTTGGCACCACAGATCGGTGACTCGATGGCCGGTCCCAGGCACGTCGCTGGAAGAGTGGTTGTGACCCAGGCGACGAATGAGTTAATGGTATCGAGCACGACCGCCGCATCGGTGACCACGCCGCCGGGGCCGACGGCCTCACGCCCAACCTCGAACTGCGGTTTGAAGAGGACGACAACGTCAGCCCTTGGAGCGAGGAGGGCGAGGTTGGGCAGGACCGCTCGCAGTGAGATGAACGAGAGATCCAGCGTAACCAGGCTGGGCTGCTCACCGGGAAGGCTGGTGAGAAGTCGAATGTTGGTGCGATCGAGGATGACCACCCGCTCGTCGCGCGCAATCCGGGTGAGTAGCTGGCCATACCCGACATCGACGGCGTAGATCTGCGCGGCCCCGCGGGCGAGAAGCACGTCGACGAACCCCCCGGTGGACGCGCCCGCGTCGAGGCAGACGCGCCCCTCCACGCCAACACCGAAGGCATCGAGCGCAGCGACGAGCTTGAGCCCGCCGCGACTGGCCCAAGGGTGTGGTGCGCCTCGCAGTCGAACTGAGACGCCATTCTCGAGACGCTGATCAGCACTCCGCCCCGACGCGTCACCCACCGCAACCAACCCTGCCGCAATGAGAGCGCGGGCACGATCGATCGTGTCGGCCAACCCCGCCGCGACGATGGCATCATCGAGACGGCGATCGGCGGGAGGGGACATCGCAGCCGTACTCACGGACCTAAAAGGGAATCTCGTCGGGATCAACGGGACCACGATTCCGGCTGGGGGTGGTCGTCACCGACGGGACCGCTGCCCCATCCTCAACGAGGGGGCGCTCAATCAGCGTGCCCCCGCCGCCGATGACGAGCTGACTCACCTTCTGCTCGGTGCGATCGAGGAGTTGGGCACAGTGGCGCGCCAGCTGGGCGCCGCGCTCGTAGAAAGTGATGGCCTCATCGAGGGCGACGGCGCCGCCCTCGAGCTTGCCGATAATGTCGTCGAGCTCCCCGAGGGCGGTCTCGTAGCTCAGCGTGGTGACGGCGTCATCAGGGTTCATGGCTGCCGATTCTCCTCGCCCTCGTCGTGGCCAGCATCGTACATCTGTTCGATACTGGCTGTCGACTCCTCGACTCGGCTCGTGGTCTCGCCGGCTGCCATGCGAGTGCGCAGCAGCTGGCCGGCGCGGATCGTCGCCGCGTCCCGGATCACCCTCCCCGTGGAAGCATCGATGGTGATCGAGAATCCGCGCTCGAGGGTTCGCAGCGGCGAGAGGATCTGGAGACGCCCCTGCCGTCCCACCAGGGCGGAGCGCCGCGCCACCGTAGCCGTAGCCATCGCGGCATGGAGCCGCTGGCGGCGGGCGTCGAGGTGACTCCGCTCCATGGCGACGGCTCGTGTGGGTGAGAGCAGGGCGAGCCGAGCGACGGCGGCATCCGAGCCCCGGCGTTTGGCGGTCACACCGGCCCGCAGCGCACCGCGGAGCCGGGCCACGCGACCGTCGAGCTCCTGGCGGTGGCCGGGCAGCCGGCGTAGTGGCGATTGGTGACCGATCCCAACGCGCAGCCGGTCCAGGGTGGTGCGCTTGAGCACCAACTCCTGGCGGATGGCGATTCCCAGACGCACTGACCGGTCCATGAGTTGCTGCCGGAGCTGTCCGCAATCCGGAACCACCATCTCCGCCGCGGCCGAGGGGGTCGCAGCACGACGATCGGCGGCGAGATCGGCGAGGGTGGTGTCCGTCTCGTGGCCAACGCCACAGACCACTGGGAGCGGACAGGCGCGGATAGCGCGGGCCACACGCTCGCCGTTGAACGCCATGAGATCCTCGAGCGATCCCCCGCCGCGGACGAGCAGGACCACCGCGGCACCGCGGACCTCGCCTGCGCGCCGCAGAGCAGACACAAGGGTGTCGGCGGCACCGTCTCCCTGGACCGTGGCCGGCGAGAGCACGATGTCGACGCAGGGGCCGCGGCGCCTGGTCACGGTGAGGATGTCGCGGAGTGCCGCACCACTGCGCGACGTGACCACCACAACGCGTCGCGGCAGGACCGGGAGCGGCCGCTTATGACGCTCATCGAAAACCCCTTCGGCAGCGAGGGCGATGCGCCGCTGTTCCACTGCCAGCGCCAGGGCGCCGACGCCGCTGGGCTCGAGACGGTCGACGTAGAGTTGATAGCGGCCCTGCTGGTCGTAGATCTCGATGCGGCCATGGGCGATGACCCGCATGCCGTCCCGAGGCTGGAATGGCACCGCCCCGGCCTTTAGCCGGAACATCACGCAGCCGAGACCGGCGCGGTCATCCTTGAGGGTGAAGTACACATGTCCGGAGGCCGGCTGGGAGAGATTGCTGATTTCGCCCTCGACGAGCACGTCCTCGAGATCAGGGCAGCCCAGGATGGCACCGCGTATGATCGCGGTCAGCTGGCTGACGCTCTGCGCCATCAGACTCTCTCGCGGGAGATGCGAGCGAGCACCCCGTTGACGAGGGAAACCGAGTCGTCGCCGGCGTAGACACGCGAGAGTTCGAGCGACTCATCAATGCTCACCGCCAGTGGGGTCTCGATCTCATGTAGCAGTTCGTAGGTGCCCATGCGCAGCACCGCGCGTTCCACTTTTCCGAGATCGATGAGATCCCAGTTGTCACTGGCAGCGGAGATGGCGGCGTCGATGCTCTCAACATGGCGCAGCGTGCCCACGACCAGTTCGCGGGCGTAGGCGGAGACGTCAGCCGACGCCCCGGTGTCCTCGGCCTGATAGTCCAAGGCGCGTTCCACATCCTTGGTCGTGCCCTCAATTTCGAAGAGGACACGCAGGGCCAGTTCGCGGGCGCGCCGGCGGCGTCCGCCGGCCCTGCTCACGAGAAGACGACCTCGCTGATGTGGACATTCACCGCGGCCATCTCCAGACCGAGCATGCGATCGATGGCATCCGCCACTCGCCGCTGCACCTCGGAACCGACGCGTTGCACGTTGTGCCCGGAGACGATGACGATCCAGAGATCGACATCGAGGGACGAGTTCGCACGCACCTGGACACGAGCGCCGCGGTGCGCCGCCGGCCGTCGAAGTATCCGCTCGATGGATTGGCTCGATGGCTGATACATGGCATGGACGCCCTCGACCTGGAGCGCGGTGAGCGCAGCGATCCAGGCGACGACCTCATTGGCTACTCGGGTGACGCCGAGCTGAGCGCGCCCCTCGGGGCGTTCCAGACGTAGCCCGGGACTGGCCTCCGCGGTCATCAGGCACGCTCCATGTATTTGCCGGTGCGGGTGTCAATACGGATGCGGTCGCCAGGGTTGACGAAAAGAGGCACATCGACGACCGCGCCAGTCTCCATGGTGGCGGGTTTGGTGGCGGCGTTGGCGGTGTCGCCCTTGTAGCCGGGATCGGTCTCGGTGACGTCCATCTCGATGGCATTGGGAAGGTCAACGCCGAGGATGCGGTCGTCGTAGCGCAGCAGGGTCACCGAACTGTTCTCCACCAGCCACTTCGCCGCCTCCCCCATCGTCTCGGCACTGAGCGGGAACTGGTCGTACGTGTGACTGTCCATGACCTGAAAGTTTTCGCCGTCCTTGTAGAGGTATTGGGCCTCCGCCCGCTCGATGCGCGCCTTACCAAATTTTTCCTCGGGGCGGAAGGTCTCCTCGGTTACCGATCCGGTGATGAGGTTCTTCAGCTTGGTGCGCACGATCGCCGTCCCCCGGCCCATCTTCATGTGATTGAAGCTGAGTACCTGAAAGAGGTCACCGTTGCGCTCAACGGTGTTGCCGGGGCGGAGTTCACCTGCGTTGATCATGCGCTGCCCCTCAATTGTGACCGCTCCTCGACGCCGCGCACCGCCGCTTCCAGGGCGAGAACATACCCCGAGGCGCCGAGCCCAATGATGACGCCATCAGCCGCCCCCGCGGTGACCATGACCTGGCGAAAGTCCTCGCGGGCGAAGACGTTGCTGATGTGATATTCGATGACGAGGCCCGGAAACGAGCGCATGGCGTCGGCCAGAGCCACGCTGGTGTGGCTCAGCCCTCCCGGATTGATGATGAGCGCATCGGCTCGGTCGTTCTCCTCCCCGATAGCGTCGATGAGCGCACCCTCGTGATTGCTCTGCGAAAAGACCACCTCGACATCAAGCTCGTGGGCCCGGCGACCGATCGCCTGGGTGATGTCATCCAGAGTCGAACGGCCATAGACCCTGGGTTCGCGGGTTCCGAGGCGGCCGAGGTTGGGGCCGTTGACGAGGAGGATGCGGGTCACCCGGACAGGACCTCCATGAGCTCGCGGCGCACCACTGACTCGGCGACGACCTCACCGAGTCTGACCGTCCCGCGCCGTTGCAGAAGCACCCAGCGAGGCTGCCCGGCAACCGCCTTCTTGTCGTGGCCGAGGCGTTGTAGCACGCTATCGACACCGACGGCAGGCGTCGGGGAGAAACCGATGCCATCAAGCAGACGGTTCTGCCAGGCGATGTCGCCCTCGGGGCACCCCGAGTGAGCGATCGAGAGGGCGCCGGCGACGCGCATGCCGGCCGCGACAGCCTCACCATGAGTCAGTTCGCCGTAGCCGGCGACAGCCTCGAGGGCGTGAGCCACGGTGTGGCCGTAATTGAGGACCGCCCGCAGCCCCTGCTCCTGACTGTCGGCGGTGACCACCGCCGCCTTCATCCCGGCGCAGCGCTCAATGATCAGAGCCAGCGATTCGACGTGAAACGCCAGCAATCGGGGCAGGGCACCATCGAGGATGGCCGGCAGTTCCTCGCTAGGGTCGATCATCGCGTACTTCGCCACCTCGCCCAGGCCCGAGAGGAGTTCGCGGCGCGGCAGGGTATCGAGCACGGTGGGGTCGGCGAGGACGGCTCGGGGCTGCCAGAAGGCACCCGCGAGATTCTTCCCCGCGGCGAGATTGACGCCGGTCTTGCCGCCGATAGCGCTGTCGACCATGGCCAGAAGAGTGGTCGGCACGGTGATCCAGGCAGTGCCGCGCGCAAGGGTGGCGGCCACGAAGCCGGCAAGATCCCCGATCGACCCACCGCCAACGGCAACGATGCAATCCTGGCGACCGATCCCGGCCTCGGCGGCCCGCTCGAGCAGCCGTCCCGCCACCGCCCAGCTCTTGGCGGTCTCACCGCCGGCGACGGAGAGCAGATGGGCCCGGTAGCCTGATTGCCGCAGACGTGACCGCAGGCGCCGGCCGAGAACGCTGACCGTCCGATCGCAGATGATCACGACCTGGGAGCAGGCAGCGGGCAGATGACGTTCGAGCCAATCGGTGGCGCCAGGCTCGACGATGACCGGGTAGGCGGCACCACCTGTGCCCACCCGCGCGGCGTCGGCAAGGCTGACGAGGCTGCAGGCAACGCTCTCGAGGTCGCCCCGGGCGTCGACCCGAAGGTGGGCGCGAGCATAGGCGGCGCGCCGCTGGGTCCGGCAGCGGGCCAGATTGGCGACACGATCGCCGCGCACGAGTGGCCGGTCTGCGGCATCGCCGAGGCGACGGAGCAGTGTCTCGTCGTCGGCATCGAGGCAGACGACCCAGGCACGGTCGAGGAGTTCTTGTTGGGCGACGGGCTCGGCAAATAGGCCTCCACCGCAAGCGATGACGGAGGGTTGGGCCGCCTGCAGCAACTCGTTCACCACCTCGGACTCCATCTCGCGGAACCGGGGCTCGCCGACCGCTGAGAGAGCATCGCCGGTGGACTTCCCAGTTCGCTCCGCGATGACGCGGTCGGTGTCGTGAAATGTCCACCCGAGGTGCTCGGCGAGACGCCTTCCGACAGTCGACTTCCCGGTGGCGGGCAGACCGACAAGAGCAATGGGCGGTGCGCTCACGGGCGCAGACGCCGGATCGTCCGCCGGTAGCCGCGGAGGTTCCGCTTCGTCTCGCTGATCGCATCGCCGCCGAACTTCTCCAACACGGCAGCCGCCAGCGTCAGCGCGAACATTGCCTCCGCCACGACACCTCCGGCGGGGACGACGCAGATGTCGCTGCGCTCGTAGTGAGCGTTGACCTCGGTACCGCTGCGCACGTCGACGCTCCGCAACGGAGAAAGCAGAGTGGAGATTGGCTTGAAATGGACGAGGGCCCAGACCGGTTCGCCGTTACTGATACCGCCGGTGATGCCGCCGGCGCGGTTGCTGAGATGGCGGAAGGAGTTGCCGTGAAATGCAGGAGAGTCGTGGACGGCGGAACCAGGCGACGCCGCCGCCAGACACCCGGAACCAATCTCCACCGCCTTCACGGACTGAATGCTCATGAGCGCCTGGGCGAGCAGGCCGTCGAGGCGTCGGTCCCACTGCGAGTACGTGCCGATCCCGGCCACAACTCCACGGGCAACGACGCATGCCGTACCTCCGAGGGTATCGCCCCGCTGCCGGGCGTTGTCAATGGCGGCGACCATCTGCGCGCTCGCGGCAGCATCCGGACAGCGCACTGGGGATGTCTCGACCTCGCGACTATCGACGTCATCACGATGCTCGATGACGACATCGCCGATCCGTTCAGCCCACGACGAGATGGTCACGCCTAGGGGCGCCAGCAGGGCGATGGCGACAGCGCCAGCAGCAACGCGAGCCGCCGTCTCCCGCGCACTTGCCCGCTCCAGGACGTCGCGAGCGTCGTCGAGATCGTACTTCAGCATCCCGGCGAGGTCCGCATGGCCGGGGCGGACGCGAGTGACCCGCTTACGGGTGAAGCCGGCCGCCCCGATCTGCATGGGCCCCTTCCAATTCTCCCAGTCGCGATTACGGATCACCAATGCAATCGGTGAGCCCAGGGTGCGCCCCCCGCGTACCCCGCCGACGATCTCCACCTGGTCCTGTTCGATGAGCTGACGCTTGCCCCGCCCGTGGCCCCCCTGGCGGCGCCGCAGGTGGGGATCGATGTCGCGGCGACCGTCGAGTGGCAGCCCCGCCGGCACTCCCTCGATGATCACCGTCAACTGGGGCCCGTGGGACTCTCCGGCGGTCAGATAACGCAACACCGCCCGATTGTATTCGGACAGCTGTCACAGCAAGCAGAGAGCGAGTGCGACCTCGCGCCAGAGGCGCGCGATCACTTCGTGGCTATGCCGGTGACCCTGACCACGAACGGCGATTCCACTCGATCGGCTAATCCATACTGTCCGCGTTGTGTCCTTTGGGACAGCAGAGAGTGATCGACATGATCGATCCCCGCGTCACACCCGAGCGGCTGCTCCGCATCGCCGACCTGTTCGCCATGAACGGCGACACGGTGACCGCGGTCCGCCTCCTCGACGACGTTCGCCACGGTGACGATCCTCGCTGTCGGGACCTCGCCAGCGCCAGCATTGCCCGGTTTCGGCGCGAGCAGCTCCCCCGCACCGCCTGAGCACTGAGTCTCAGAGCCCTCCGGTCGACGACGGCGGCGGTGGCGGTGGCGGCGGCGGTGACGGCAACGACGCGGTGGGTGCGGAGCTTGCCACACCGGTGCGATGCTCTTCGATGGCCTGAAGCAGGTCGTTGTAGAACGCGTCCGGCCGAGGGATGCGATGGAGCATCTCCACACCGTCGCGGCCCGCCGACTCGATCTCGATGTCGCCGGTGTGGATCATCCGCTCGGCGAGGGGCTTACGCACCGTCGTATCCTGGATACGATCCAAGGCAATCGACTCGGTGACCTTGGAAACCACTCCGCGGCTGACGACGATGCGGCGGCTGGTGAGCGTGAACGTGGCGCTCCGCCACTGCAGGAGTTTCACCCCGACCACGATGAGCGTCAGCAGGATGGTGATGAGTTCGATCGTGCCCTTGATGGCAGCGATGTTGGAACCCTCCACCACGCTCGGGGTCAGGGCCATGAGCACCGACACAGCGACGATGACGACCACCGCGACGAAGACCGCGGGGACGGTCACCGACCAGTGTTGGCGCGCCGTGGTGATCGCCCGCTCGCCGGTGAGCAGTTGGGTAGGCATTGGCTTCTCCGCTCAGGTGACTGTGAAAAGGGTCTGATACAGGACGACGGTCGCTCCGATGCACAAGAACGGCCCATAGGGTATCGGGTCCTTGAGCCCGCGGACGCGGGTGACAAGCAAGAGAAAGGCCACCAAACCGCCGAGGAAGATCCCCGTAATCACCGCGCTGATCGCTTGGAGGTGGCTGAGGCCGTCGAAGGAGAGCCCGGTGATCGCGCCGATGAGCGCGCCGAGTTTCACGTCACCAAGACCGATGCCGCCACGCGAGGCGAGGCTGAAGAGCCAGAAGAATCCCGCGATGCAGACCGCCCCGGTGGCGGCGCGGCCCAGCGAGAGCCCTGGGGTGACAGTCGCCAGGATCAGGGCGATACCGATCGACGGGTAGGTAATCCAGTTGAGAATGAGCCGGTGCTTGAGGTCGAAGCCGATGATGTGGACAAAGATCGCCAGCCAGAGAAGGTGCTCAACCGAGAGCGTGGAGATGCCCTCACGAGAGACGAAGAGGGCGAACCCGAAGGCGCAGAGCGCCGGTGAGAGGGTCCGTTCCAGCCAGGTCCAGCCATAACGCTCGGAGAGCCAAGGCGGCGCTTTCGGAGGCTTCTCCCCCTTCTCGCGCGTAGCCGCGACGTCCCTGGCTATCGCCTTCTCGTAGTCCTCACGCTCCTCGCGTTCCTCCTCCTCCAATTTCTCCATCCTTTCGAGGAGGACCGCGAGCCACCCCGAGCCCAGTCCAACCGCGGCGCCAATGACGCCGAAGAGGATCCCCAGCCCCCAAGTCACACGCCAACCCTCTCGTGGAGCGCCGCCCGGGCCGCGGACCAGGGAGGTTCCTCGCCCGTCCAGAGCTGAAAGGCGAGCATGCCCTGCTGAAGCAGCATCTCCAGTCCGTCGCAGGCGGGATGCCCGGCTTCGCGCGCGGCGGCGACGAGGTCCACCGGCCGCGGCCGGTAGCGCACGTCGGCAACGCCGCAGGTCGGAGGGAGGTCTCTGATGAAAAAGGGCATTGCCCGCAAGCCCGCCGAGGTGGCGTTGACCACGAGAGAGGCTGATCTCAGCGCATCGGCAAGCTCCGGTGATCGCCACCCCACCACTGAGCTGACCACGACTGGCCAGAGTTGATCGCGCACCGCCTCAGCCTGGCCGATGCGGCGGGTGGTGAGGACGATCCGTGCCGGTGCTCGGCTGAGCGCCAGGGCGCAGGCGGCAGCGACGCCACCACCGCCGACAATGACGACATCGGCACCCCCCTTCACCCAGAGCTGGTTCGCGGAGAGTCCGAGTTGGAAACCGTCGGCATCGGTGTTGTCACCGATGAGGCGACCGCCCTCCACGGTGATGGTGTTGACGACACCGCAGAGCATCGCATCGCCGACGAGCTCGTCGCAGGCACTTGCCATGACCGCCTTGTGGGGGACGGTGACGTTGGCGCCGCGCACCTCACCCGCTCGCATGCGCAGTAGCACTTCGGGTAGCTCGGCGGCGGAAACATCGACAAGTTGGTACCAACCACTGCGGCCGCAGGCGCGGAGCGCCGCCTCCTGCATCGCCGGGGATGGCGACTGGCGGATACCTGAGCCAATGAGCCAGAGCCTCACCGGGGCGGCATCCCCGCTCATGGGGGGCACGGGGTGCCAAGGTACTTCTGCTTCAGTGCCTCGAAATCAGCGCCCGTCCTGGCGTAGTGATTGTGGCCGCAGGTGTCGCTGACGTAAAAGAGGTCATCGGTGCGGGCGGGTGCTACCGCAGGCTGCACGTTGGCGAGCCCCGGATTCGAGATCGGTGTTGGCGGCAGGCCCGCGTGGAGGTAACTGTTGTAAGCGGTATCCACCTGGCGATCGGAGACGCTCATCGCCTCGCCCACCTTGTTCAGCCCATACACGACGGTGGCGTCCACCTGGAGTCTCATTCCCCTGGCTAGCCGATTGTTGATGACCGCGGCGACCAGCGGGCGATCATCGGCAAACTTCGCTTCGCGCTCGAGTATCGAGGCGATGACGAGACTGCCGTATGGGTTACTTGGGGAGAGCGCGGGGAGCACTCGCTGGGAAAAGTCATCGAGCTGCATCTGCACGATGTCATGGGCGGTGGCGCCCATGGGAACGGTGTAGCTGTCGGGGAAGAGAAATCCTTCCAGTGACGTCACGCCCGCCGGTCGCATGCTCAGGAAGGGAGCATTGAAGTGGTCACGCTGCAGCGCCTGCAGGTACTGCTCGCGGGTGACGCCGAGCTGAGCGGCGTCGACCTTGCTGGCCATCTGGTCGGCAGTCAGCCCTTCGGCGAGGAGGAGGCGGCGGGGGGGAACGTCAGCTGGGCCCTCTAGTTTGGCAATGATCGCGCTTGCGCCCATTCCCGAGTCGAGCTTGAACATGCCTGGCTGGAGATGGTCGCCCAGTCCCTTGAAGCGAGCAAAGAGTGTGAACCAGAACTTGCTCCGGAGGAGCCCCTTGGCGGAGAGATCACTGGAGACAGCGTCGAGCCCCTCCCCCGCGGTCACGGTGACGGCGACAATGTTTGCATGGTTGTTGCTGACTGGCTCCAGCTGGGGGCGACCGAAGAGGAGGGCACCACCACCAGCCGCGCCAAGAAGCACGAGCGCTACGAGGAGGACGACGACGATGATCCGACCGCGCGCGCCCCTCACGCGGATCTTGCCGACCTCTGCGCATCCAGCCAGCCTTGGAGCATGAGCGCTGCCGCCACCGAGTCGATGACCTGACGTCGCCGAGCCCGGCGCATCCCCTGACTGATCAAGGAGCGCTCCGCCTGCCGGGTGGTGAAGCGCTCATCGCTCAGCTCCACGACGACTCCGAGCCGCAGAGCCGCCTCGGCGGCGAAGGTTCGTGCCCCCTCCGCTGCTGGGCCATCCTCACCGGACTGATCGAGCGGCAGCCCGACGACGAGGAGGCCGCACCTACGCTCGCCCACCGCGGTGGCCAGACGCGCCCAGAACTGTGGATGGTTTCGCTCGATCATGAGCAGAGGTGAAGCGATCGTCCGTGTGGGATCTGCTGCCGCCAGTCCGACGCGCCGAGTGCCGATATCGACGCCGACAACTCTGACGCCCGAATCCTCAGGGGTCATCAGGGCGTCGACTTGGTTGGCGGAGTGACGAAGTTCTCGTCGATCTGAATCCGTGACGCAAAGAGTGGCATGAAGAAGAACTGGACCGGTGTCTCGGTGATATCCACTGACTGCACCCGGTCCACACGGTGGCTGATGATCTTGCGCACATCGTCGAGGCTCTTCCCCGTGAGCGAATCTTTCAGCTGCTCGAAGTGGATATCGGGTCGATGGTAGTCGGTGGCCGTGACAGACAGCGCCAGGTGCCCATCATCGCCCGCCTGGATGATGCTCGTCTGAACAACCTGCAGCTTTTCGGGGATGAGGGTATCCCCAGTGGGGACCAGGGCTTGCAGGTCGGTGAGGAGCACGGTTCGCACGTCGGCAGGACTGTAGAACGTCGCCTTGGCGTGAAGAGAAACGGTGATCTGGGTCGGCGGGAACGAATCGTCGGCCTTGGGTAGCGATGGCTGTACGTCGCTGGCAATGGTTTTCCCGCCACCGTTGGGATCCGTCGCCACCTCCTTGTTCTGTTCCTTGGCGACAAGATCGGCGTTCACCTTGTCGGTGAGCTGCTTCTGCAGGGTCGCGACCTGGGTGTTCCAGGCGGTGACGTTGTCGGCGCTGACGACGGTCACGGTCTTGGCATCGGTGCCACCGCCCGCTGGTTGAGGATTGTCAACCTTGAAATCGACACCCGGCGTGCAGCTATTGAGAGGATCGCTGCACGGATCCTCCCCCGGACCGAAGATGACCACACTGTGGGCGCTGACGTTCTGACCCTTTCCCTGGGCCAGGGAGACAACTGGCAACGGATTGCTCACCGGACCGGCGATGGGGTTGCTCTTCGTGAAGGTCAGCACCGTGGGCTGGGACACCTGGAAGTTGACGGGAGGGTTGGTATTGCTCACGAGCCGATAGCCCTTCGGCACCGGCGCCAGACCAAAGGGGTTGCTGGTCGGCTGTGACCAGTAAGGGTTGGCGGGATTGGCAATGGTGATCACCACCTGAGTGGTTGCGTTCGTTGCCGGGATCTGCTTCTGGCCCGAGGCGGTGGCCTGAAACTGTGCGCTCGCATCGGTGGTCGCCACCTGGGTAAGAATGTGGTCAGGCTGCTTGGATTCCGCCTGGTCGGGTGTCCCCTGGATGGTGGGGCTGACACTGACGGGCGTCGCATTCAGGGTGACAACGATCTTCGCCGAGGGGCTGAGAACGAGGAAGAGTAAGAGCCCGATGATTCCGAGGCCAATGAGGGCGAAATAGAGGGGACGGCGCCGTCCCCTACTGGCCTTCTCGGCCACTGCGGGGACCCTCCGCCTGGCCCCTGGCGGTGCCGGCGGTGCCGCCGGAGTGGCCGCTGCAGCGATCGCGGGCGGAGGCGCGGTCGCGATCGCGCCGGCATGAGGCGCATCCGCGACACCCTCGCCAGGGCCGGCGCGGGGGATGCCACGTTCCCAGGCTGCAACCGACGCGAAGACCGGGAAGCCCCCATTGCGGGCGAGTTGGTGTATGCGGGTATCGTCACTGACGATCGACAATGCCCGTTCGTCCTTGCTGGCGAACTGACTGAGGAGACGAATGTTGAGCGGCGCCTGAAACACCGCGGCATCGGGTGGGAGGACGAGCGCCACCTCGCGCTCCGGAGTAGCGCGAATCTTTTCGATCAATTCCGCAATTTCATCATCACCGTCGACGTGGACAACCTTAGGCATCAGTCAGTACCCCTCACACCTTCATGGCTTTCATGACTCGGCGCATGAGGTCGCCGAGCGGCTGGTCAGCGTCATCGGCAAGAGACACTGCGTGGTGGGCAAGTCCCATCGGAGTGATGTCCTGGCTGCCGACGAGCAAGCCGGTGGTATCGAATACGCCCTGGACATCGTCGGGGCCGAGCACCTTGATCGTAGGTTGCCGGCTGAACGGCAGGCTTTCGGTCCAGTCGACGGCGGCAAGTTGCTCGCTCACCTCGGGAAGGGATGCGCCGCCGCCGGCCAGGTAGAGCGCCGGCGGCAGTTGCTCGCGGCCAGCCAGTTCCTCGAGGGTGAGCGCCACTCCCTGGGCGAGCACCTCCGCGGTCGGTTCGACGGTCCGGTGAGCGATCGCGTTCTGCTCCGCGGCGAGCCGCCCATCGGTGTGAGCAAGCTTGAATTTCTCCGCGTCTTCCAGGTTCATGTCGAGTTCGCTGGCGAGGCGTTTGGTAAAGGAGCGGCCACCCAGAGCAAACATCCGAGTCGCCTCGATGCCACCCCGACGTACGACCGCGACATCAGTGGTACCGCCGCCGATGTCAACGAAGATCCCGCCGAACTCGTACACATCTTCAGTGGCACACCCCCGCGCCATGGCGTACGGCTCGGCGACGGTGGCGACGAGGTCGAGGTCGAGCTCCTGAGCGATGGTCTGCAGCGCGCCGATGTGGGTCAGCGGCGCGAAGGTGTTGAAAACGGTGATCTCGATAACGTTACCGGAGAAGTCGAGGGGATTGGTCACCGCGTAGCCGTCGATGTGAACGGCGGTGATCGTGGAGTGGACGAGCTTGACATTCACCTCGCTGACGCCCAGTTCGCTCGACATCTGTCGCACCGCCTCCTTCATGGCACGGCGCTGAACCGCCTGGAGCGCGGTGGCAAGGTCGGCCTGGGTGATGCGCGCCTGGGGGTTGGGGCGAGTCATGGTCATGGTGGTGCTGAAGCCACGCACCTGCTCGCCGGCGATACCCATCACCGCCTGCCCAGGGATGGCACCACACATGTCCTCGGCTTCGGTGAGTGCCTTATCGCAGTTTTCAATGACTCCCTGAATGTCCGCCACCGCTCCGGCATGCATGTCGGAGAGCGACTGCCGTACCTTGCCAACACCAACGACGATGCCGTTCTGATCCTCACGCTTCACCACCAGCGCTTTGACGAACTCCGTACCGATGTCGATCACCGTGAAGTGACTCTGGTACTCATTGCGGCGGCGAAGTAGCGGGAACCTGCGGCGCTGCATCATCGGTGCACAGCCTCACCAAGGGAAGAACTGAGGACCTGTCTCGCCTCACCGCGACGGGCAGCGTCCTTCAGGCTTCCCCGGGCAAACTCGGGGCGCCCCCCGCCCCGACCGCCCGATGCCTCCGCGGCGGAACGTACCAGGTCTCCCGCATTGACACCTGCGGCGCGCGCATCAGGGCCGACCTTCACCGCGATCACGTTCTCACCGAGAATGACTGCAACTCCGCGGCCGGCGACATGTTCGGCGAAGAGGCGATCTATGGTGGCACTGACCTCGTTGGTGTCCAACGAGAATCGGTCGACAAGAGCCACTCGGTAGCCTGCAACCTCGTGCACCTCAGCCGCAGCCAACGCCGCCACGACCTCGGTTCCTCCTCCGCTCTGCTGACGACGCCGGAGGTCACGATTCTGATCGAGGAGTTGCTGCACCCTCACCGCCACCTCTTCGGGACGCGACTTCAGGGCACGGGCCGTTTCCCGCAACGTCCGCTCATTCTCTGCCCAGTGCAGTTCGGCCGCCTCGCCGGTGACCATGTCGATGCGACGGATGCCCTGTCCCACAGAGGACTCCGAGAGGATGATCGCCGCCCCGACGTCGCCGCTGCGATGCACGTGCGTACCGCCGCAGAGCTCGCGCGTCCAGCCGCCAAAGTCGACGACGCGGACCTTCTCAGCGTAGCTCTCGTCGAGAAGAGCGATGGCCCCACTGGCGCGAGCATCGCTCAGCGCCATCAGGTCAACGGAGCGCTCGAAATTGCGGCGGATGGCGGCGTTGATTCGACCCTCAATATCACGCATTTCCCGGGCAGTCAGGGGCCGGGTGAAGGAGAAGTCGAAGGTTGCGTGGTCGGGACCCACGTAGCTTCCCCGCTGCACGATGCCGTCCCCCAGCACCTCGCGGAGGGCTCGATGGAGGAAATGGGTGGCGCTGTGATGGCGCGCCGTCTGAGCCCGCCGAGCAGCGTCGACGAGGGCCTCGACAGAGGCTCCGGAGAGCAGCTCGCCGGCGGTCACCCGAACCCGGTGCAGCCGGGCCTCGCCCTGATGGACAGTGTCTAGGACCGCCGCATGTCCTCCTTCCCAGCAAATCTCGCCGCGGTCTCCGACCTGCCCACCACCCTCGGCGTAGAAGGGGCTGATGTCGAGGAGGACCACGTCCTCCTCGCCGACCACGAGGCGATCGCGTTCTGGCTCGACGCCGATGCGCGACACGGTCGCGGCACCGCGGAGATCCTCGTAGCCCACGAATGTGGTGGTTGGCAGCACCGGCCCACTCTCGAAACCAACGCGCACGCCGACCGCCTTGCTCGACGCACGTTGAGCGGCGAGAGCGACGTTGAATTCTGAGCGATCGACCGTCGCGCCCCGCTGAGCTGCCATCTCCATGGTTAACTCGATGGGGAAGCCAAAGGTATCGTACAGACGGAACGCATCGCCGCCCGGAATCACCGTGGTGCCCCGGTCGAGTAGCGCCTCGAGCCGCGCAGACCCTGCGTCCAGGGTTCGAGCAAAGCTCTCCTCCTCGTGACGCAGCGTCTGCTGGACCATCCCGGCATGCTCACCAACCTCGGGGTACACCTTCTCCACCGAGCCGGCGACGTCGTCGACGGCATCGGCCAGACCACCCTGGAGACCGACCCGACGGCCGTGGAGGGCAGCCCTGCGGATCACCCGCCGGAGCACGTAACCGCGGCCCTCATTGCCGGGCACGACGCCGTCGGAGAGCAGGAAGACGGCGGCCCGGGCGTGGTCGGCGAGAATGTTGAGCGCTCGACGACGATCTGGCGTCTCCGTAGTGCCGGCACTGCGCCGCTCGAACCCGGCGACGATCGGCGTGAAGATGTCGGTGTCGTAGTTACTGCGTACGTTCTGGATCACGCTGGTGATCCGCTCCAGGCTCATCCCCGTGTCCACGGTGCGCTTGGGCAAGAGCGTCCGGGCGCCATCCTCGGCTTGGTCGAACTCCATGAACACCAGGTTCCAGATCTCCAGCCAGCGGTTCCCCCCGCACTCGTCATCGGGCCGGCAGTCTGCGCGGCCGCAGGAGCACGGAGAGCCCCAATCCCAATAGATCTCACTGTCGTAGCCGCAGGGACCGGTCGGACCCGCCTGCCACCAGTTGTCAGTGAAGCGGCAGATGCGGTCCTTGGGCACCCCGATCCGGCCCGTCCACAGCCGCTCTGCCTCGTGGTCGTCCGGGTAGATGCTCGGCCACAGACGCCCCGGATCGAGGTCCCACTCGCGGGTGAGAAGCTCCCAGGCGAACTCTATGGCTCCCTCTTTGAAGTAATCGCCGATCGACCAGTTGCCGAGCATCTCGAAGAACGTGTGGTGGGTGGAGTCGCCCACTGATGCGATGTCATCAGTGGCCAGCCCAGAACCGCGGAAGCATTTCTGACATGACGCCAGCCGCGGGGTGGGGGAAACCTTCTCGCCGCTGATGTACGGCTTGAGTGGCACCATCCCGGCCACGGTGAAGAGAAGCGACGGATCGTCGTGGGGAATGAGCGAGGCGCTGGGGAGCAGGTGATGCCCCCGGTCCTCGAAGAAGCGGAGAAAACGCTCCCGGATCTCTGGGCTGCGCACGGTGTCCTGCTGATGGAGTCCCCGGATGGGCAGACGACGACGGGCAGGAGACGGCGCCGGCCGGGGAATCGTCTGATTCTATCGAACTCACAAGACCGACAGGTCGGCGCTGTCAGACGGGCTCGGTAC
Source organism: Candidatus Dormibacteria bacterium (assembly GCA_051002895.1). Lineage (GTDB taxonomy): Bacteria > Chloroflexota > Dormibacteria > Aeolococcales > Aeolococcaceae > JBPCLW01. The sequence continues at coordinate 67,420 of JBPCLW010000042.1, forward strand.
CACCGAACTCACGCTTCAGATGCTCGATGGCGGCGCGCTGGAGTCGGGAGACGTGCATTTGCGAGATACCGAGCCGCTTGGCGACCTCGGCCTGAGGCAGCTGATCGATGAAGCGCATCGCCATGATCCGCCGCTCGCGGGGGCTGAGATGCTCCATGGCCCGCGCCAGAACCGCCTTCATCTCCACGCGTTTGAGATTCTCGTCCTCGAACCCCAGGCGGTCGGCGAGGCTGCCGGAGTCGTCCTCGCTCGAACTTGGTGGCGCGCTGAGCGAGATCGTGTGCTGGGCCGGTCCGACCTCGAGAGCAGCGAGCACGTCATCGGTGTCGAGGCCGAGATGCGCAGCGATCTCCTCGATCGACGGCAGACGTCCCAGTTCGCCCTGCAGCACCTGCTCGGCGCTATGAACGCGGAGCAGGTTCTCCTGCAATCGTCGGGGTACTCTGATCGCCCAGCTACGATCGCGAAAGTACCGGCGAATCTCGCCCATGATCGTGGGCGTCGCAAAGGTGCTGAACTCGTTCTCCAGCGAGGGGTCGAAGCGGTCGATGGCGTGAATGAGGCCAACGAACCCCACCTGCTCGATGTCCTCCAGCGGCTCGCCGCGGTTGGCGAAGCGCCGGGCGATGAAGCGCACGAGGTCCTGGTTGAGCTCGATGACACGGTCGCGGATGTACGGGTCGCGGGTCTGCTTGTACTCCCGCAGGAGGCCCCGGACCAGTTCGCGCTGTGGCGTGGACGCAGGCTTGGCCAGCGTGCGGGGTGCCGTCGCCACCGGGGGCCCGGTGGGCGGCGAACCGGTCACGATGACGAGGTTCGGTACTTGGTCAGCCGGACCCGTAGGCCCCCGCTGCTCTCGTCGACGCGGTAACGGAACTCGTCGACAAAGAGGCCCATCACCTTGAGCGCCAACTCGTGGTGCTCGCCGTGCTGAGGGTGCAGCGGTGCGCCAGCCGCAGCCAACGCTGCCTCGCGCCCCGCCTCGAGCTCGGCGCGGGAGCAGGTGCTACGCACGTGCACCTCGAGTCCCGCGTCGCTGAGGTTGACCACGATCCGGATCTGACCATAGCCGCGACCAGCCGCGCGCTCCAGAAGGACGATCGCGTTCTCATAGGCTTGAGACACTGCGATGACGAGGTCATCGAGCGCCTCGACATGGAGGCCGGCGACGCTGGCGAAACCGGCCACCGCCCGTTTGGCGACAACGATGTAGCGACGATCGGCGGGGAGGCGGAGCTCGGACGTGGTCTGTCCCATGCTGGTTCTCCTACCCCAATGGATCGCCGCCCAAACTACCCCCGCACCTTCGCTGGCATCGCAGCCCGACCGGCAGCGGCACCCTCGTCGACGGCCCCCGCGATCTCCGCCTCCCAGGCGCGGTCGAGTTGGTCCCGCCGGGCGGCCCGAACCCGCCAGAAGACGACGGCGGCGCCCAGGGCACCGGCCGCCAGTAGGCTCTTGGGGCCGACGGGGAAACGCACACGCATCGCTGTCCTCCAGGCTGCCGGGGAACTCGGATTATGGCGGACCCTCGTGCCGAGGGGGGCGCACCAGCAGCGCGCCGAGGCCCTCGAAGAGGGCAACTCCGAGGCCCTCGGCAAGGGGATGCAGGGGGCCGATGGCAGGGCCGCCGGTGTGCAGCGCCACCGCCACCGTCTCGCCGACCATGACCCCGCCGGCGGCGAGCAGAACTGTCCAGAAGTACTTGCCGCGGCCGGGGAGTACGAGCCGGGTGACTTGGGCGCCCAGGAGTACGAAGATGACGGCGAGGACGAGAGCCGGGGAGAGCGTCACCGATCAGGAGCACCCTGTGATCACAGAGGGTCACGGCTCCCGCACCGACCGCGCCGTCCTGGGCTGAGCCCAAGGACCAGGTGGGTTCCCGCAGGACACCTTTCCCCTTCCTCGTCGTGAGGCGTGAGGGCCAGTGCCAGATGTTGGGATCCCGTCATCGGAAATGTTGGTCCAGCCACGTGGGATGGCTGCGACCGGGCGGAAGCCGACACCATCGTAGCGCAGGTGCCGCTCGACAACGCGGGTCGCCAGCGCATTGTCAGGCGTCGCTTTGCTGCTTCCGCAGGATGGCATCGACGTGCTCGCCCAATGCGGCGGCGGGCGTCGTTGTCTGGCTGCGTCCCACCAAGTCGCGAACCGTGATCGTGCCATCGCGAGCCTCATCGCTGCCCACGATCACCGCCACTCGAGATCCACTCCTCTCGGCATTGCGGAGGCGGCGATCCAGACGACGATCGCTGGCGTCGACAACCGCCTCGCGACCGGCCCCGCGAAGTTGATCGGCGTGGCCAAGGGCAACGTTCAGAGACGCCGCATCAAGCGAGATGACGGTGATTGCAGTGCGCTGGGCGGCATTGGGCCCCAGCCCTGCCGTCTCGCACACATGAAGGATGCGCTCGACCCCGAGCGCATATCCGACACCCGGGGTCGATGGAAAGCCCAGAACGGCGGCCAATCCATCGTAGCGCCCTCCCCCGCCGAGCGCGTTCTGAGCTCCCTGGAGAGACTCGTGCCAGACCTCGAACGTGGTGTGCGCGTAGTAGTCCAAGCCGCGGACAAGTCGGGGATTCAGTCTGTAGGGCACGCGTCCCCGCAAACCCGACTGCACCCGCTCGAAGAATTCGCGGCTGGGCGCGGAGAGTGACCCCGCGATGTCCGGCGCGCCGGCAACGAGTCCAGAATCGCGCTTGCAATCGAGAAGCCGCAGGGGATTGATCTCGAGGCGTCGCGTGCAATCGTCACAGAGCTGTTGGCGGTGGGGGGTGTAGTAAGCGACCAGCGCCGCCCGATAGCGAGTGCGATCGTCGAGGTCGCCAAGCGTGTTGAGTTGCAGCGAGATTCCCTCGATGCCAAGGCTCTGGAAGTATCGCCACGCCAGATCGACGACCTCGACGTCAAATCCCGGTGAGTGCTCGCCGATGGCCTCGACACCTACCTGCCAGAACTGACGGTAGCGCCCCGCCTGCGGCCGGTCGTACCGGAACTGGGGACCCGCATATCGCACCCGAACCGGCCGCGTCTCCTGGTCCAGGTGGGCCTGAAGGACCGCACGCACTGCGCTCGGAGTGGTTTCGGGACGCAGCGTGATCGAGCGATCACCGCGGTCGCGAAACGTGTACATCTCCTTCTCGACGACATCGGTGCCCGCGCCCGTTCCCCTTTCGAACAACTCGGTGGCCTCGAAGATCGGCGTCTCCAGGAGCGCGTATCCTGAGCGCTGCGCCAGGTCAGCGTGGCTCCGGAGAATCCACTCCCAGCGCGGTGAGCGGTCTGGAAGGATGTCCTGGGTGCCCCGGGGGGCGGTGATCGCAGGCATGGCCGGTCAGTGTACTGGCCGTTCGGCGCCTTGCCCCACGCTTCTCGTCCCCAAAAGCCGACCGCGTCGGCTGGATCTCCGTCGTCATCGTGTGATCCCCGATGCGCCCTCATGCTCTGCAATAGATCGAGGCGCGGTGTCCTCAGGGATTACTTGGCTGGGAGGGGTCCGCCAGCCCCTATTAGCCGCCGCTGGCGGCGATGTTGTATCCGGTGAAGGCCATGATCGTGGTGAGCTTGCCCGCGGTCTTCGGAGGAATGGTGGCGGCCTGCAGCAGAATGTATTTGTCGGTTACGGAGGAATAGTCGCCGGGCGCGAGGAAGGGGCCGAAGACGCTGCGCGCAGCGTCCTGGGTGAACGAACCGCCCTTGGTGGCGGTGAAGGTCTCGGTCTGGTCGAGAGCGAAGAAGGTCAGGGCGCCGCCGTCGGCGGTCTTGAAGGCAACGCTGATGTCAGGGTGCTCCGTGAATCGGAAGGCGATGATCTGGTTATTCCCAGGCCCGTTCTTGACCTCCGCGGCCAGGTTGTCGGCGACTCCGCGGGTTTGGACGTTGGCCGTGAGGTTGGTGGGGTCGGTGGGGGCCCCGTTGGCGATGGCCGAGTTGAGGTAGCTCACCAGCGCCCCGCTGACCTCGGTCTGATCCATTACCCAACTCTTGGCGTCGGCAGGGCTGGTCAGCTCCGCGTATCCGTCGACGCCCACGGCCACGTTGGGGAGCTCTGTGTTGGCGAGGACGGCGGACTGCCACTTGGCAAGCCACGGAGCCTTGGCGTCCACCTTGATGAAGCACACCAGGTACACGTTGACGCCTCTGGCGCTGGTGTACTTGATGGTGCCGAGAAAGAACGCGGGATAGCTGGACTGGTGAGGAACCCAGACCTTCAGGTCGGAGCTGGTTGGGGCCTTATCCGGGGGCTTGCCGAGATTCTTGGTGGCCTCAACGCCAGCATCGTCAACGGTTGCGAGCGGCGGTGTCTCCACCGTGTTCATTAGGGTGGCGTCCTGCTGCTGGCCCGCTGTCGTGCTCACCTTGTCCCAGTTCTTGAGCGCGGCCATGGCCTCGACGGGGGTCACCAGATGGGGACCCGGGGTGGCGGTGGCACCGCTGCCGCCTCCCGAGCCACCGCAGGCGGCGAGCAGCACGCTTCCCACCAGGGTGAGGATGACGCCGACATCTCGAGCCCGGGTCACAGCGCCGCCTCCGTTCCCGGCGGAAAGTCCGGCATGCTATCGCCGTGGAAGGTTGGATTCTCGTGCTTCAGTGACGCCACCTTCTCGAAGCAACGACCGCACTGCACCTGAGGCCCCCACACGCTGTCTCCGGGGGACTGTAGCAGCTTTGTCAATGGCCATCGGGAAGTCCGCACTTATGGCCAAGCAGAAATCCGCGCCCCTGGCCATGACGTCGGCGGTGTCAGGTCTTCGGTGAGCGATCACCTCCTCGCGACTTCGCCTCCTTCATGCGAAACGACTCGCCTTCGGTCACCGCGATGCGCCGGTGCGCGACAGCGGTTAGGCTGGCCGTGCGGCGGAGGGCGGGCCCGCTGACCAGCGGTCCGACGAGGGTGACCTCGTTCATGGTCGGCCCGCGACCGCGACTGGTGTCCTCGAGAGGGCTCTCGCCCGCCTCGGGAATCACGGGCTGTTGGCTCGCGTGGGCATCTCCGTGCCGAGCGACCGGGCAACGCTCTCTGGACAGCGACGGCCCTCCGATTGCGCCACGCAACCCCGATGTTGGCGAACAAGCCGACGGTCACCTTGCCCTCGGTAGTGGCCGTGCCGCAGCCTTGTCCACCCGTGCAGCGTGACCTTGACGCGGTGAGCGTTCGCAAGTATCGGAGTTGACCGCTACCCCGTGTCCCGCGCAACCGTGTGCACATCGCGAACCGCCTCGAGGCGCTCCATGAGACGGCTGAGCTGGGTCAGGTTCTGGATCTCGACAATGGTGGAGATGACTGCCGTCTTGTCGTCGTACACCTGGACGTCAGCACCCGACAGGTTGATCTTGGACTCGGCGATCACCGCGGCGATGTCGCGGAGGAGGCCGGTGCGATCCCATGCCTCGATCTTGATGTTGATGGGGTACACCTGCCGGCCATCCCGCTCCCAGTCCACCTCCACGATCCGATCAGCGTCGGGCGCAAGGCGCACGTTCGAGCAGGCGGCGCGGTGGACAGTGACGCCCTTGCCGCGGGTCACGTAGCCGCGAATCGGCTCACCCGGAACCGGCTTGCAGCACTGTGCCATCGTCGTCACCATGCCGCCAATGCCGTGGACCTGGACCTGACCGCTGGGCCGCGGGGTACTCGTCAACGGGATGGAGAGGCCGTGGTCGTCCGTCGTCGGTGCCTCGCGATCGCTGAACCGCAGCACAACCCCGCGTGGGGAGAGTTCTCCGTATCCAAGCGCGGCCAGGAAATCGTCGATGGTATTCATCTTGAAATCCTTGGCCAGTTCGAGGAGGCGATCGTCCTTGATGCTGCTCAGAGATGTCTGGCGAAGGCGTCGGAACTCCTTGTCGAGGAGTTCCCGTCCCTTCTGGACGTTCTCCTCGCGACGCTCCTTCTTGAACCAGCTCCGGATCTTTTCCCGGGCCGAACTGGTCTTGACGAAGGTCAGCCAGTCTCGCGACGGTCCATGATGCGCCTTGGTCGTCAGCACCTCCACGATGTCGCCGTTCTGGAGACGGTAATCGAGGGGCACCATCCGACTGTTGACCTTGGCGCCGATACAGTGATGGCCCACATCGGTGTGGACGCGATAGGCGAAGTCGACCGGCGTGCTCCCGGTGGGGAGTGAGCGCACATCGCCGCGCGGGGTGAAGACAAAGACTTCGTCCTGGAAGATGTCGACCTTCACCGTGTCGACGAACTCCTCGGCAGTCATCACTTCCTTCTGCCAGTCCATGAGCAGGCGTAACCATCCGTAGCGCTCGTCGAAGCGCGTCTGCCCGGCTCCGCCCGCCTTGTAATGCCAGTGAGCGGCGACGCCGTACTCCGACGTGTGGTGCATGTCGTGGGTGCGAATCTGCACCTCCATGGGCTCGCCCGTGTGCGATACCACCGTGGTGTGCAGGGACTGGTAGCCATTGCCCTTGGGCATGGCAACGTAATCCTTGAACCGGCCCGGGATCGGTTTCCAGAGCGAGTGAACGACGCCAAGTGCGCCGTAGCAGTCCTTGACGGTGTCGACAAGGATGCGGATGGCGACCAGGTCGTAGATCTCGTCGAACTCCTTCTGCTGACGATGCATCTTCTCGTAGATGGAGTAGACGTTCTTCGGCCGGCCACTGATTTCCGCGTGTACCTCGAGCGGTTCGAACTCGCGCTCGAGTATCTCCGTGACGTCGCGGATGAAAGCTTCGCGCTCATTTCTTCGGCTCTGAAGCTTGGCCTCGACAGCTAGGTAGTTGTCGGGATCGAGTTGAGCGAAGGCGAGGTCCTCGAGCTCGGCCTTGATCTGCCAGATGCCGAGCCGGTGAGCGAGCGGCGCGTAAATGTCAAGCGTCTCGCGACTGATTCGCTCCCGCCGCTCCGGCTTGTGCGCTGCCACTGTGCGCATGTTGTGGAGCCGGTCCGCGAGCTTGATGAGGACAACGCGGATGTCCTCCGCCATGGCGACCAGCATCTTGCGGATGTTCTCGGCCTGCGCCTGCTCCCGCGTATGGAGGTGGATCTTGCCGAGCTTGGTGACTCCCTCGACGAGCCGGGCCACGTGCTCGTTGAACTCGTGACGGAGGTCCTCGAGGGTGACGTCCGTGTCCTCGACCGTGTCGTGGAGCAGAGCGGCGACCAATGTGTCGGGGTCGAGCCGCAGTTCCGCGAGCAACCCAGCCACGGCAAGGGGGTGCTCGACGTAGGGTTCGCCAGAGAGCCTGAACTGACCCGAGTGTGCTCGGTTCGCAAGCTCGTACGCACGCCGCAGGGCGTCCCGATCGGTATCCGAGAGATAGGCGGTCTTCGCCGCCAATTCAGCGTACGGCATCGTCAGATCAGTCTACCCAGGAACCCGGTGATATTCGGCCAGGGCTCAGTAGGCGCGCGCCAGCACCGCAACATGACGTGACTCCTCGCCACAGGCGATGCATACCCCCACCTCCCCATCGCGATCACCACGGAGGTTGCGGATCGTCAGCGCGTGGACCGCGGCGATGACCCTGGTCTCGCAGGCGGGAGCGTTGCAGAACGGGGCGTTGGCGAAGACGGGGCGCTCTTCGAACGCCGCGGTGAGCTCGTCGAGAGTGCGCACCTCGACCGAGCGTTGGGCGAGCGCGCTCTTGGCCCGCGCCAACATCCGTGACTGGGCATCCTCCAGAAGCTGCGGCAGTTGACCTGCGAGAGCATCCAGGGGGAGGGTCCATGACTCGCCGTCAACCCGCCGGGTGACGGTGATCTCCCCCTGAGCAAGGTCCTTGGGTCCGACGGTCACGCGCAGCGGCACCCCACGAAGCTCCCAATGGGCGTACTTCTCGCCGGGTCGGATCCCCTCGCGACGATCCACCTTGAGCCGCACGCCGGTGGCGCCCGCCTCAATCCGGGAGACCGCGTCGTCGACGAGGCGGCTGCCCTCGGTGTCATTGCTCCGGGTAATGGGAACAACGATGACCTGAACCGGTGCCACGCGTGGAGGTAGCACCAGGCCAGCGTCATCACCATGGGCCATGATGACGCCACCGATGATGCGCGTCGAGAGACCCCACGACGTCTGATACGGATTCTGTTGGGTGTTCTGCCGATCCGTGTACGAGATCCCGTACGCCCTGGTGAAGTTCTGACCGAGATGGTGGGATGTCGCCCCCTGGAGCGCCCACCCGTCCGACATCATCGCCTCGATGGAGAGCGTGTACTTGGATCCGGCGAACTTCTCAGACTCGGTCTTGCGCCCGCGGATCACCGGAATGGCCAGCCATTCCTCGGCGAGCTCCCGGTAACACTCGAGCATGGTGTCGACTTCCGATGCCGCCTCGTCGATGGTCTCATGGAAGGTGTGACCCTCCTGCCAGAGAAACTCAGTGGTGCGCAGGAAGAGACGGGTCCGCTTCTCCCAGCGCATAACGTTGGCCCACTGGTTGATGCGCACCGGCAGATCGCGATAGCTCTGGATCCACTTCGCGTACATCGAGCAGATGATGGTTTCGCTCGTGGGCCGGATCGCCAAGCGCTCCTCGAGCTTCTTCTCTCCGCCATGGGTCACCCAGGCCACCTGCGGCGCGAACCCCTCGACATGGTCGGCCTCGCGCTGGAGAAAGCTCTCGGGGATGAGCAGTGGGAAGTACATGTTCTCGTGACCGGTCCGCTTGATCATCGCGTCAAGGGCGTCGCGCACGTTCTCCCAAAGCGCGTATCCGTAGGGCCGGATGACCATGCAGCCTTTCACCGGCGCGTAGTCCGCGAGCTCCGCGCGGCGGATGACATCGGTGTACCAACGGTCGAAGTCCTCGGACTGCAGGGCGATGTGCTGCAACTTTGCTGTGGTCATTTCAGCCATGAACCGCCGAGTATATCTGCCTGCATCTCCAATCCAGCCCCGATCAGACGAGGGGCAGCGGCGTAACGGGCCGTTTGTCGCCTCTCTCGCCGACACCCTCGGGCAGCGGCTGGCCCGCGGCAATCAGGCGCTCGTCCTCAGCGGCAATGGCTCGCAATTCCTCCACGAGTGCGCTGATGAGTTGCTCCTGCGGCATGGAAGCGATGACCTTGCCACCCTTGTAGAGGATCCCCTTCTGACGACCACCGGCGATACCGATGTCAGCGTGCATTCCCTCGCCGGGCCCGTTGACGACGCAGCCCATGACCGACACGTTGATGGTCCGCTTCACACCCTGAAGCGCCTCCTCAACGCGCTCAACCATAGGGAACATGTCGATCTCCAGGCGTCCGCACGTTGGGCAGGCGATGAGATTGGGGCCACTCCCCTTCTCGTCGAGATTGGCGAGAATCTGCCGGGCCACCCTCACCTCTTCCTCGGGCTCGCCGACGAGAGAGACGCGGATGGTGTCACCGATGCCCTCGTTGAGGAGGATGCCGATGCCCATGGCGCTCTTGATGCTCCCTTGCGTCACCGGGCCGGCCTCGGTGAGGCCCAAGTGAAGCGGGTAGCGATTCCCCAACGCTGCGAACTTGCGGTTGACAGCGATGTTGGTCAGCACGTCGCTCGCTTTCAGCGACACCTTGATCTGGGTGAAGTTGAGCTCTTCGAGAATGCGAATGTGACCCAGCGCCGCCTCGACCATATTCCCGGCGACATCGTTGATGCTGCCCCCCCGCCCGCGCTCCAATCCCTTGCGATTGGGGATGCTTCCCGCATTGACGCCGATGCGGATCGGCACGCCTCGGGACTTGGCCTCCGATGCGATGTCACGCACCTTCACCTGGTCGGTGATGTTGCCCGGATTGAGGCGCAGGCAGGCGACGCCTGCGTCCAGGGCCATGAGCGCGAGCGGGGCGTCATAGTGGATATCGGCGACAATTGGCAGCGCCGAGCCGCGAACGATGTCGCGCAGGGCGAGCCCCGCCTCGCGAGTATCGCAGGTGACGCGAATGATGTCGGCACCCGCCTGTGCCGCCCGATCAATCTGCGCAAGGGTGTCGGATACATTCTCGGTCTGTGTCTTCGTCATCGTCTGGACGGAGACCTGAGCCGCCCCACCGATGACGACGTCACCGACGCGGACGGGGACGGTGCGTCGGCGATTGGCTGGGATCATCTCGCGCCCGCGGAGAGGTTGTTGATGTCGCTGAGGGTAATGGCCACGAAAATTAGGATAAGCACCGCCAGCCCCACCGCGTAGGTTGCGGCTTCGTGTTTGGGGTCGAGGCGGCGACCCCGGATCCCCTCGATGACGAGGAAGAGGAAGCGCCCTCCGTCCAGGAAGGGGATTGGTAGGACATTGACGAAGCCCAGACTGAGACTGATCAACCCGATGAGGTTGATGAAGGGGATTGCGCCGGCTCGAAAGGAGTCGTCGGCAGCTGAGGCGATTCCCACCGGGCCACTGAACTGCTGGGCACAGCTGGGATGGACGACCACCTCGGCCAGCCCCCGGGCAGTGTCGCCAATGAAACCGGCAACGTGACTGATGCCGGCCCCAATGGCGGATAGCGGCGACTTGCTGGGAATACCCGGCGAATATCCGATGCGCCAGGCCCCATGCAGGCCATCACCGTCAGTCCCCCCGTCGCTCACGTTGTCGAGACGCAACCCGTCCAGCGGTTGGTGGCCGCGAGCTGCCGAGTAGCTGCTCTCGATGACTCCGCCGATCGTGTGCCCAGTGAGGAGCCTTGCCGGATCACCGTTTCCCACGGAATGGCCATCGATCTGGGTGACACCCACCGACTCTCGTTGACAGCCGCTTCCCGTGTACACGACGAGGTGGGGAGTGATCGTTCCCCGCGCGCTGCTGCCGTCCGAGTGCTGAAGGACAACCGGTACGGGCAGACCGTTGGAACTGAGCGTTGCGCTGTAGAGGGAACTCGCAGCCGCGTCCGTCGATGTGGAATCGATTGTCATGCCGTTGACAGAGATGATGGTGTCACCACTGCGCACGCCAGCACGATCTGCGGGCCCGGCAGCTGTCACACCCGACGGTATCGATTGCGTGGCGACGATGGCCAGACAGATTGCGCCGAGGATGAAGTTGGAGATGATCCCGGCAAGGACAGTGAGCATCTTCTTCCACAGCGATGCTCGGTAGAAGTTGCGCGCGCCAGCGTCCTCCTCCCCCTCGATGCCCAGCATTCCCGCCATACGCACGAACCCGCCAAGCGGCAGCACCCGCACCGCGTACACCGTCTCGCCGCGTCGGAACCTCAGCAGCCGGGGGCCGAAGCCCACGGCAAACTCGTCCACTCGGATGCCCGAGAGCTTGGCGAGGACGTAGTGGCCACCCTCGTGGACGATGACGACAATTGTGATGAGCACTACGAATGCAAGGACGAAGGTGAGAACGCCGCCGACGGTCGCCATCAGTGATGCGTGCTCCGCACCGTGAGCAGTTCCGTCGCCCGAATGCGGGCCCAAGCGTCAGCAGCTACGACGTCCTCGAGACTGGGCTCGATCACGTGATCCGCGGTCACCACCGTCTCCTCGACGAGAGGGACGATGTCATTGAACCGACACGCCCCGCGGAGGAAGGCGTCGACGAGCACCTCGTTTGCCGCGTTCAGCACCGCTGGTGCGACCCCGCCCTGTTCTCCCGCAGCTCGGGCCACCGCCACCGCGGGGAACCGCCCGGGGTCGGCGGGGAGCAGTTCCAGTGGGGACACGGCCAAGGGATCGACAGCCGCGGCGACATCGCTCAGACGAGCGCCGTCGTTGAGGGCCAGAGCGATGGGGACGCGCATGTCGGCATGCCCGAGTTGCGCCATGGTGGCGCCGTCGCAGAACTCGACCATGGAATGAATAATCGAGGTTGGGTGGATGAGCACGTCGATTCGTGCGTAATCGACCTCGAATAGGAAGTGGGCTTCGATGATTTCCAAGCCCTTATTCATCATCGTCGCGGAGTCGATGGTGATCTTCGGTCCCATCTTCCAGGTGGGATGGCGCAGCGCTTCTGGGGCGGTGATGGAGCCGAAGGTCGCAGGATCCCGGTTCCGGAATGGGCCGCCGCTGGCAGTGAGGATGAGTCGCCGCACCGTATCCGCCCGCTCCCCGCGCAGGCACTGCCAGAGCGCGGAGTGCTCGCTGTCGATAGCCAGAATGCGCGAGCCGGTCACCGCCGCCAGGCGGGTGACCAACTCTCCGGCCATGACCAGGACCTCCTTGGTCGCGGTCGCGACCGTCCGGCCCGCGCCGATGGCGGCCAGCGTGGGCCGCAGGGCGGCGGCTCCGGTGATGGCAACGCAGACGACATCAGATGGCAGAGCTGCGATGTCACAGATGGCATCGAGGCCCACCCCGACAGACGAGGCGAGGCCCGTGGAGGCCCTGACCCCGGCTTCGAGCAGGGCGCCGCGTGGCACCGAAAATCGCTCCATGACCTCGGCGAGTCCGCGGGCGTTATTGGCGGCGGTGGCGCCGACGAGCTCGAAACGGTCGGGATGCCGAGCGATGACGTCGCACGCTTGGGTACCGACCGAGCCGGTAGCCCCGAGAAGGACGACGCGACGCCGTCCGCTCACGCCGGCGTGCCGATGAGATGGAGGAAGCAGAGAACCGCCGGACCGACGAGCAGCAGACTGTCGAGACGATCGAGCACACCGCCGTGGCCGGGAATGAGGTTGCTCGAGTCCTTCACGTCCGCCTGCCGTTTCAGCGCTGACTCCGCCAGGTCGCCGCCCTGCGCGGAGATGCCGATCACGGCCCCCATCGCACCCGCCCAGTACCAATCCAGGCCGATCACAGCTACCCCGATCGCCATGCTCACCGCGATGGCCCCGCAGAGACCGCCCACCGCACCCTCGACAGTCTTGCTCGGCGACACCCTGGAGAAGAAGGGGTGGCGCCCAAGGGCGAAACCGGTGAAATAGGCGAGGGTGTCACAGGCCACGACCGAGCCAATCACAGTAGCGATGAGCACGAGGTCGAAGCGGGCATCGCCGGCGCGGTAGTGGGCGATGCCCAGCAGGCTGCCGAGACCGACGCCCAGGTAGAGGCCGCCGGCGAGAGATGCCGCCCAGGAGGAGAACGGGGTCACGGTGACGAGACCCACCAGGAGACCGACGCCGATCGCGCCCGACAGGATGTACTCCAGGCTCCCGGCGGCCCCAGGAAGAATGGCGCGTTGCGACGTCCACACCGCCACGGTGATGAGCAGCCAGAGCTGCGGCTCGAGGCCAACGAGGCGACGGAGTAGTCCACGGAGTTCGAATGCTCCCACCGCAGCCGCGAGAGCCACCAGCACATCGAGGGCGATGCCGCCGAGAACCAGGCCGCCGAGAACCACGAGGATGAGCACCACCGCCGAGATAACACGCGGCAACAGGTCCATACGTCGAACCGATCGCCTGGCGGCCGGCTCAGCCAACCCGCGACTCGGTCGTGGCAGCCACAACAGGTGGCTCGGCGGCGCCGAAGCGACGCTGGCGCGAGGCAAATGAACGAAGAGCAATGTCAATGTCCGCAGGCCCGAAGTCAGGCCAGAGAGCGTCGGTGACAAAAAGCTCAGCGTAGGCCATCTGCCAGAGCATGAAGTTGCTCACCCTCAGTTCCCCGGCGGTGCGAATGACCAGGTCAGGGTCGGGCAGACCTGCCGTGTACAGGGCTCCGGAGAGCGTCATCTCATCGAGCTCGGTGAGGTCGGCACCGCCGCTGGCGAGGTCTCGCACCGCGGCGACGATCTCCGAACGCCCTCCGTAATTGATGGCGACATTGAGGATGGCCCTGATATTGCCTGACGTGTAGTCCTCGGCCGCCTCGACCTTCTCACACAGCCCGCTGCTCAGCCGGCTGCGATCACCGATGACACGGATCTGAACGCCGTTTTCGTGCAGCTCTCCCACCTCGGAGTCGATGGTCTCCTCGAAGAGCCGCATCAGCGCGGTCACCTCTCGGCGCGGTCGCGACCAGTTTTCGGTGCTGAAGGCGTACAGCGTGAGGATGTGAACGCCAGCGGCATTGCAGGCCTCCATCACCGGGCGGATCGCCCGCACTCCGGCGCGGTGGCCGAGGACCCGCGGCAGATGCTGACGCTTTGCCCAGCGACCGTTGCCGTCCATGATCACGCCGATATGCCGCGGCAGGTTGGCCTGGTCGGGCATGGGGATCGCGGCAGGGACGGGGGGACGCTGCATCCTTCTGACTGAGAACGGCGCTGGCCGCGGTGTCGTTTCGGCGACTCGCCGGGCTCAGACCTCGAGGATCTCAGCCTCCTTCTTCTTGGCGATGTCGTCGACTCGACCAGTGAACTGATCGGTGATCTTCTGGATCTCGCTCAGAGACCGCTCCAACTCGTCCCGACTAACATGGCCGTCCTTCTCCACCTTGCGCACGTGCTCGACTTCGTCGCGGCGGATGTTGCGCACCGCGATGCGCCCCTCCTCGGCTTTGGAGTTGACCACCTTCACGAAGTCCTTACGGCGGTCCTCGGTGAGAGGAGGAATAGCGATTCGGATGATCTGGCCGTCGTTACTGGGATTGAGGCCAAGGTCCGCCCTCTGGATCGCCTTCTCGATGGGACTGATGGCCGTCTTGTCATACGGCTTGATGACGATCAGTCGAGGCTCGGGAGCGCTGATGTTGGCGATCGATTGCATGGGCTGCTCGATGCCGTACAGGTCCACCTGCAGGCGCTCGACGAGCGAAGGATTGGCGCGACCCGTGCGAATGCTGGTGAGCTCTTTGAGAAGAGCTTCGACGGACTTCTCCATGCGCACCTCTGCCTCGACGAGGCGCTCCTCGATTTGCTCGAGCGCCTCCTCGCTCTTGCTGCGCTCGCTCACCGGCCACCCTCTCCGCTGTCGACCCGGGTGCCGATGTCGGCACCGAGAATGACGTTCTCGATGTTCCCCTCAGAGTGGAGATCGAAGACGATGATCGGGGTCTTGTTCTCCATGCAGAGGGTCAGCGCCGTGCTGTCCATGACGGTGAGCCCGCGGTTCAGCACCTCGAGATAGGTGAGGTGATTGAGACGCGTAGCACTGCGATCCTTCAGAGGGTCGGCCGTGTAGATGCCGTCCACTTTCGTGGCCTTGAGGAGCACGTCGGCACCGATCTCGGCGGCCCTGAGAGCTGCGGTTGTGTCCGTGGTGAAGAACGGACTGCCGTGACCGCCAGCCAGGATGACGACCCGGCCCTTCTCGAGATGGCGGATTGCTCGCCGGGGAATGAACGGTTCTGCGACCTGCTGCATGGTGATCGCGGTCTGCACCCGGCACTGCATGCCGGCACGCTCGACGGCATCACGAAGTGCCAGCGCGTTGATGACGGTGCCCAACATCCCCATGTAGTCGCCGGTGGCTCGGTCGAGACCCTGAAGGCTTGCCTCCATGCCCCGGACGATGTTGCCACCACCCACAACGATGGCGACCTGCACGCCTCGCTCGTGGACGCGACTGATCTCAGTAGCGATGCGACGAACCGTGCCATGGTCGATGCCGTACACAGCGTCACCGAGCAGCGCTTCACCAGAGAGCTTGAGGATGACGCGCGAGAACACCGGTGCGCTGCTGCCAATCGGCGTCGCCTCCGTCATTGAGACCGCCGCCGTTTCGGCATTCATCCCTCGGTCGTCTCGCTGCTGCTGATGCCGCTGCGAGATTCACCCACGTGGAAGCGCGCGAAGCGAGCCACCGAGATGTTCTCACCGAGCTTGGCGATTGCCTCCTGGACGAGATCGTTCACCTTCTTCTTGCCCCCTCCCTCGTTGCGGATCCAGGGCTGCTCCAGCAGGCAGACCTCGCTGTAGAAGGCGTCGATCTTGCCCGTGAGAATCTTTTCGATGATGTTGTCCGGCTTGCCCGCCATCTGGGCGCGGTAGACGTTCATCTCCCGCTCAACCAACTCTGCGGGCACCTCGTCACGACCGACATATTGAGTGGTCGACATGCCGGCAACCTGCAGGGCCAGCTCCCTGGCCAGCTGCCGGAAATCATCTGTCTTGGCGACGAAGTCCGACTCACAGTTCACTTCGACCAGGACGCCGAGCTTGGCGAGGCCACCGGAGGCGTGCACGTATGCCTCGACGGTGCCCTCGTTGGTGGAGCGCCCTGACTTGCCGGCGGCCTTGACCAGGCCTTTCTCGCGCAGCCAGTCCTTGGCGCGTTCGACGTCGCCCTCAGTGGCCTCGAGCGCGCGCTTGCAGTCCATCATCCCCGCACTGGTCATCTCGCGGAGCTCCTTGACCTGCGACGCTGTGACTGAGGGCACCACTAGGACTTCTCCTCCTCGGTTCCACCGGTAGCGGCGCCGGCAAAATCCGCCTCCTCGACCTTGGCGGTGCCCTCGGATTTTTCCGCTGCCGCTGCCGCGGCGGCGGCTTCGTCGGCAGCGCGGGCAGCGGCCTCGGCCTCAGTGCGCTCCCGCTTCTCCTTCTCCTCCATCTCTCGCTCGGAGAGGGCGCGCTGGCCTTCGAGAATCGCCTCCGCGAGGGCGCTCACCACCAGCTTGCAACTCCGAATGGCGTCATCGTTGCCAGGAATGACGTGCTGCACCTTGTCGGGGTCACAGTTGGTATCCACGATGGCGACAATCGGGATGTTCAGTTTGTTCGCCTCGGTGACCGAGAGACGCTCCTTCTTGCAGTCGATGATGAAGACGGCACCGGGCAGGCGCTTCATGTCCACCATGCCGGCGAAGTTGCGCTCGAGACGATCGAGATCGTCGCGAGAGGTATTCGCCTCCTTCCCACTCATGCGCTCGAAGTCCCCCCGGGCATGCATGGTGCGGAGCTCAACGAGCCGCTTCAGCTGCCGCTGAATGATCCCGAAATTGGTGAGCATGCCGCCCATCCAGCGGTGGACGACGTAGGGTTGACCGGTCTGGGCACAGGCGTCGCGGATAGCGTCATGAGCCTGCTTCTTGGTTCCCACAAAGAGGACCTTGTCGCCGCCAGCGACGGTATCGCGCACGAACGTGCAGGCCACATCCAGAAGCTTCTGGGTCTGTTCCAGGTCAATGATGTGCAGACCATTGCGCGACGTGAAGATGTAGTCGCGCATCTTGGGATTCCACCGGCTGGTCTGGTGGCCGAAGTGGACTCCGGCCTCGAGCAACTGGCGGAGGGTTGCTGCCGGCATGGCGGCGCCTCCAGGATGGGTTGGTGCGTCCGCTCGGGTCGTGACCGCACCCAAAGGGACCCGCGGACACGCGTTGACCGAGCGTGTGAGATGGCCGCATCGTAGCAGAGCGCTTTGCGGGCAGGAGACTACAGAACGTAGCGGCGGAGATCCTCGCTGCGCAGCAGCCCCTCGAGACGGGTCTGCACCATCTTGGCGTCGACCACGATCTCCCTTCCCACGTGGTCCTCAGCAGCAAAGGACACCTCCTCGAGGACCTTCTCGAGGATGGTGAAGAGTCGTCGGGCGCCGATGTTCTCGTCCTGCTCGTTCACCTGAAACGCCTGCTGAGCGATCTCGGCGACGCCGTCATCGGGGAAGAGCAGGACGACGTTCTCAGTGCCCAAGAGCGCCGCGTACTGCTTGGTGAGGGAATTGCTGGGCTCGCGGAGAATCCGGCGTAGGTCGGACTCGGTCAGCGAGCTGAGTTCCACGCGGATGGGGAAGCGGCCCTGAAACTCGGGGATGAGGTCGCTCGGCCGGGCCACCGTGAACGCCCCCGCAGCAATGAAGAGGATGTGCTCGGTGTGCACCGCCCCGTAGCGAGTGTGCACGGTGGATCCCTCCAGAAGTGGCAGGAGATCGCGCTGCACACCCTCGCCACTGATGTCGGGCCCGTGATCCGACGCCGGTCCACAGATCTTGTCGACTTCGTCGATGAAGACAATCGCTGCCTCCTCGACATCGTGGATGGCATCGTCGTAGACGCGATCCATGTCGATGAGCCGGTCGGATTCCTCTTGGGTGAGGGCGACACGGGCGTCAGCGACGGTCATGCGCTTGGCCCGCTTGCGGGGCGGAGCCATCTGCGAGAAGAAGTCGGAGAGAGAGGAGCCCATCTCCTCCATGCCGCTCCCGGTCATCCCCTCGAAGGGCGGCTGGAAAGGTTCCTCGACCTCGATGTCGATGAGGCGCTCCTCCAGCTGCTGGGCGGCGAGCTGTCGACCGAGCCGGCGGCGGAGGCGCGCGCGGCGCTCCTCGTCCTTTTTGGCAGGTTCAGCAGGATCCGGTGTGGCAACGATCGGAGATGCTGCCGGGCGCTTGGACATCTCCCCATCGACGAGGCTACTGAGCACGCGTTCACCAGCGGCAGCCTTGGCCTGATCCTCGACCTCGGCGATGCGACCATCCTGGACCTCGGTGATGGTTGTCTCCAGGAGGTCGCGGACGATCGCCTCGACATCCCGGCCGACGTACCCGACCTCGGTGAACTTCGTGGCCTCGACCTTGATGAAGGGGGAGGCGGTGAGACGCGCCAGTCGGCGGGCAATCTCAGTCTTGCCCACGCCGGTGGGCCCGATCATGAGGATGTTCTTGGGCAGCACCTCGCCGCGCATGTCGTCGGGGAGACGGCGGCGCCGGACTCGGTTGCGTAATGCCACGGCGACGGCGCGCTTGGCCGCGTCCTGGCCGATGATGTACTCGTCGAGCCGCGCCACGATCTCCCGGGGCCGGAGATCGTCCGCCACCGGCGACGAAGGCTGGCCCAGGGCATCGGTCATGTCGGCGCCTCGATCACCGGAGTTGGTTCCGGCACCTGCGGTGCCCCGCTCAGCGTCTCGACCGTGATCTGCGCGTTGGTGTAGATGCAGAGCGACGCTGCGATCGCCAAGGAGCGGCGGACGACCTCGGCGCTGGCAAGGTCGGTGTTCTCCACCAGTGCCTTGGCGGCGGCGTGGGCATATGGACCGCCGCTACCGATGGCCGCAATGTCGTCGTCGGGCTCGATGATCTCGCCGTCGCCAGAGAGCAGCAGCAGACTCTCTGCGTCGGCGACGATGAGCATTGCTTCGAGGTGCCGGAGGTACTTGTCGGCTCGCCACTCTTTGGCCAGTGCCACGGCCGCGCGCAGGAGGTTGCCGGCATGCCGATCGAGCTGCTGTTCGAACTTGTCGAAGAGGGTGAGCGCGTCGGCAACGGCGCCGGCAAACCCCGCGACGACGGTGTTGCGATGGAGTCGGCGCACTTTGGCAGCCCGGTGCTTCATGACCACGTCGCCAACGGTGACCTGACCATCGCCGCCGATCGCCACCTCACCGCCCCGACGCACCGCGACGATGGTGGTGGCGTGCATGCGCGGTGTCACGTGGTGGTGGCGCCCACCTTGACGCCCTTTGGAGGTCGGTACTTGCAGCCCGGGTAGCCCGAGCAACTGACGAAGGGACCGAAACGACCCTGACGCGTCACCAGCGGCTTGCCGCAGTCCGGACAGGCGTCGCCGGTTGGTTGCGCGGGCGGCCCGGCGACAGCCTGTGTCGTCCCCGGCCGGATGTACTTGCAGCCGGGATAACCGGTGCAGCCCACGAAGCTCCCACGCCGTGATGACTTCCGGGCCATCGGCTTGCCGCAGTCAGGGCAGGCGCCGAGTTCCTCGTTGGCCGGTGGCGGACCGTCGGCAGGTTGCGCCCCCTCCTGCGGCTTGATGTATCGGCAGGTCGGGTAGCCGCTACAGCCAACGAACGGCCCGCGACGCGACTGCCGCTCGACCAAGGGCTTGCCGCACTGAGGACAGTCCTCCCCCGTCGTCGCGGACACCTTCTTGTCCTTGATGTATGAGCAGTCGGGATAGCGCGAGCAGCCCGTGAACTCGCCGAAGCGGCCCTCGCGGACCACGAGCTCCCCGATCTCGCACTCCGGGCACATCTCCCCCGTCGGCGTCACCGGAACTTTGACCCGCTGCATGTCCGTCTCGGCCTTCTCAACGGTGGCGTTGAAGGGGTCATACCACTCCCGCACAGTCGGCTCGTAGGCCCGCTCCCCCACCTCGACGGCATCGAGTTTCTTCTCCAGCCCAGCGGTAAAATCGACATCAACGATGTCGGGAAAGTGCTCGCGGAGCAGACTATCCACGGTTGTGCCCAGAGCGCTGGGATGGAGACGACGCTCCTCCTGGCGCACATAGTTGCGCTCCTGGATGACCTCGATGGTCGGCGCGTATGTCGAGGGTCGGCCAATGCCACGCTCCTCGAGTTCCTTGATCAGCGAAGCCTCGGTGTAGCGAGGCGGTGGCTGGGTAAAGCGCTGCTCAGCAACCGCCTGCCCGCACGGCAGGGAGTCTCCGACGTTGAGGGCGGGGAGGCGTTCCTCCTTCTCCTTGTCGTCGTCACCGCGCTTCCACACCTTCTGAAAACCGTCGAACTTCAGCACCGATCCAGTGGCTCGGAAAGCGTGGTCACCGGCCACGATGGTGGCGCGGGTGTTGAGGAAGCGCGCTGCCGCCATCTGGCTGGCGACAAATCGCCGCCAGATGAGTTCGTAGAGCCGGAGCAGCGAGGGGTCGACGTGATCGGCGATCTGCGCCGGGGTACGGCGGACATCGGTGGGACGGATCGCCTCGTGGGCGTCCTGGATGTTGTGAGTGGCCGGCCCCTTCTTCGCCTTCGGCTGGCCCTTGCGGACGTAGCCCTCGCCGTACGTCTGGGCGATGTGCTGCGCTGCGGCATCGCGGGCCACGTCGCTGATCCGCGTCGAATCCGTTCGCATGTAGGTGATGAGACCGACCGGTCCAGAGCTGCCGAGGTCCGCTCCCTCATAGAGTTGCTGGGCGATGCTCATGGTGCGGCGAGGCGAGATGCGCAGCCGGGTGCTGGCATCCTGCTGCAGGGTGCTCGTCGTATACGGGGGTAGCGCGTTGCGAGAGATCTCGTTGCTCTCCACCCCCTCGACGACGAACGGCGGCTGCTGAGTGTCGCGCGTCGCATCAACGATCAGCGTCGGCTGCCTGTTGCTGCGACGCACCTCACCGTCCGGGCCAAGAGCCTCCTTGGTCCGCGGCTCTAGCGCGGTGAAGTTGAGGGCGGCGAGGATCTCCAATGCCTGCGCCTGGGTGCCGAGTTCCGCCCTCTCAGGCTCGGCGGTGGCGCGACGGCCGAGATATCGTGCCCGGAAGTCGCTCTCCTGCTTGCGCAGCAGGGCGTCCAGGGACCACGTCTCCTTGGCGATGAACGCCGCAATCTCACTTTCCCGATCGACGACGAGGCGCACCGCCACCGACTGCACTCGCCCCGCGGAGAGGCCCTTGCGAACCTTGCGCCAGAGCAACGGACTGAGGCGGTAACCGACGAGACGATCGATCACCCGGCGCGCCTCCTGAGCGTGGACGAGGTCGCGGTCGATCTTCCGGGGATCCTTGAGAGCTGCACCGACCGCCGCACTGGTGATCTCGTGAAACACCACACGGTCAGGATTCTTCAGATTCAGGGCCTCGGCAAGGTGCCAGGCAATCGCCTCTCCCTCGCGGTCGGGGTCGGCGGCGAGCAGGGTGACGTCAGCCTTCTTCACTGCGTCACGGAGTTCCTTGATCTGCTTCTCCTTCCCCTTGATCACGATGTAATCGGGGGTGAAGCCGTTGTCGACGTCGACGCCGATTTTCGACTTGGGGAGGTCGCGGACGTGCCCCATCGAGGCTTTGACGGTATAGCCGGCGCCAAGGAACTTGGCGAGGGTGCGCGCCTTGCTCGGCGACTCGACGATGATCAGGCTCTTGGGCATGGGATTCTCGGTGCCGGGGCTGAATGGTGCGATCGGGTCGATCGGTGGCAGAGCCGGCCGATCATAACAGCGGGTTCTCGGAGGGCCTCGGGGCTCATCTCCCTCTCACTCTAGACCCGACATGATCACCCGGTGGCCCGGAGCACCAAACCTCCCGGCAAGCTCCGCACTGCCCCGGCCAGTTCCAGAGCAGAGAGCCGGGCTGCAGTCTCGGCAGCATCGAGGCCGAGGAGAGCAGCCACCGTATCGGGGTGGATCGGATCCGCGCCAAGGCGGTCGAGGAGGGTGCGCAGTGGTGCCGAGAGTGCGGTGCGACCACCTTGGGCACGCGTTGCCGGGACAACGGTGAGACCGAGTTCAGGGATCGACTCGACGAGGTCTTCAACTCCGAGGTAGGGCCGGACACCATCGCGGATGAGGAGATTGCAGCCGTGGTGCTGCTCGGCGCGGATCGAGCCGGGGACGGCGAGCACCTCACGACCAAGATCGGCCGCCCAGCGAGCGGTGCTCAGAGCCCCGCTGCGTTCCGTGGCCTCGACGACAACGACGACCCTGGCCAGAGCTGCGATCAGGCGGTTCCGCCGGGGAAAGAGGAACCCCTCGGGAGTTCGCTGCGACGGATACTCGGTGACCAGCAGGCCACCGGCGCGGACGCGCTCGCGAAGCCCGCCATGCTCTCGCGGATAGTCGATGTCAAGGCCGCAGCCGAGCACGGCAACCGTGCCTCCCCCGGCGTCGAGTGCTCCCCCATGAGCCGCCGCATCAATGCCGCGCGCAAAGCCACTGATGACAGTGACGCCGAGCCCGATAAGTTCGGTAGCGATGCTGCGGGCGATCTCCAAACCTCCCAGCGTTGCCCGTCGCGCGCCGACGACGGCAACGCCCAGGTCGCCGAGCCGCCCCGAGCCGTCCAGCCAGAGTCCCGCAGGAGGCTGCGTCAGGTGTTCCAGTTCGGGCGGCC
This sequence comes from Candidatus Dormibacteria bacterium, assembly GCA_051002895.1. GTDB lineage: Bacteria > Chloroflexota > Dormibacteria > Aeolococcales > Aeolococcaceae > JBPCLW01. The sequence goes on from JBPCLW010000042.1 coordinate 89,919, forward strand.
ATCCCTCGCCGTGGCGCGGTAACCAGCGACGGCCGGTCACGTCGCCACCGCCGTCTCACCGCGGTGGCGCAGGGCTTCGGCGAGGTGGGTGTCGGCAACCGCATCGCACGCATGCAGGTCAGCGATGGTGCGCGCGACTCGAAGGACGCGAACGTACCCCCGGGCGGACAGACCCAGACGCTCGCCCGCCCGGCCCAGCATCCGGCGCGCGGCCGGCTGCAGAGCACAGGCGACGACGAGACGGTCGCCGGTGAGCAGCCGGTTGAGCCCGCCGCGCTCAGCCTGCCGTTGCCGAGCGCCGCTGACCCGAGCACGGATCGCCTCCGACGATTCCGGTGCGCGGGCTGCCAGGAGAGCATCCGCGGGGACTCGGGGAACCGCGACGTTGAGATCCATGCGATCGCGAAGCGGACCGGAGAGCCGACGGTGGTACGCATTGAGCTGACGGGCATCGCAGCGGCAGAGACGCGTGGGATCCCCGAGATGACCGCAGGGACACGGATTGGCTGCGGCCACGAGGGTGAGTTCAGCGGGCATCGCCACCGACCCGCGCGCCCGGGCGATGACGATGCGGTGTTCCTCGAGCGGTTGGCGCAACGCCTCGAGGTGGGCGCGGGGAAATTCGCAGATCTCGTCGAGGAAGAGAACGCCGCCGTGCGAGGGCGTGCAACGTTGACGCATGAGACTATCGGCGGCCGATCCACAGCTCTGAGCGCGTCGTCCCCCGACCCCTCAGCAGCCAGGCCGCTGGAGTGGGTCCCCCTCGTGACGTGCGCCCCCATCGTATTCATTGAAGAATCCTGCGTTCATTCGCACGTCCTCCTCGATTCGCTGCACCACGTCCACCCCGAGGCCATACTCACGGAGCAGGTCGCAGAGATGTTCGCCATCGATCAACTCCACGGGTGGCGCTCCATCACGACTGGCCTCGTTTTGTGCATCACGAGTGAAGCTGCCCGTGGTGATCAGCAGGCCCTTCTCTCCGCGCCCCGCCATGGCGCCCCGGAAGTCACGGACCGAGGCGGAGGACACAGAGCCCTTGTAGCGCTTGCACTGGAAGTAGATGGGGAAGCTGACGAGCGATAACCGGTAGACGCCTACGCCGTCGATGCCTCCGTCGCCACTCTTGCCCGTCACGGTCACGTTGACAAATCCGGCTTCGCGAAGGATGCGTTGAGCAAGCCTCTCGAACCCGTCGGGCGGAAGTTCGAGCAGCCGACTGATCAGCGTGTCTTTCCAGGTTGCTTCCGCCTGTTCGTCAGCCTCTTCCTCGACGGGGACTGCTCGCCGCTCCTTGCGACGCCGAAGGAGATCGGCACGCCATGCCTTGTTTTCGTTCTCCGTCGCCTTCTCGTCGAGGGCCAGGCCGTGATCGGTAATCGCCCATACCCCCCGGCTGCTGTTGACGAGGGCGCCAATTCCTTTGAGATGAGTCCGCGCCCAGTGGAGCCGATACTCGAGTTCTGACATCCGGCCGTTCCCATGCGGCACTGCCTGCAACTCCTCGGAGTAGGCCTCGTCTTCGAGGACCTTCTCAGTCATCTCTCTGACCGTGGCGGACCCCCCTAGGGCCTTGGTCGCCTGGAGGGCGGGCCACATGAAGACGTGATACGGAGGAATGGATAGCTTTGGATCGGGCATTGCCGCGTAATGCTAGCCCAGGGTTGGATACGGATTGCTCAGGCTCAGACGGCCGAGATGCGATGGGGAGCAGCATCGGCTCGACGGCATCTCAGCACGCTAGGGCTCCCCAGGGCGCTTGCCGTCGGAGCCGCCGCTCCTAGAATCGATTTCCGACTCCGCCTACGTCGCTGGAGACGTGATAGCCGCTCAGACGGCAAATAAAGCCCGTCTGAGCCGTTTCCGGGCCTCCTGTGGCGTACATCCAGCCCTGCGGCGATCTGAGATCGAAAGGCAGCGAGCTAGCCGCCGGAGAGCAGCCTGTCGAGCTCGTCCAGGGGTTCGTCCTTTCCGGTGACGATGCGACTGCGCGACGTCGGCGAAAGGCCCAGGGCGTCCGACAGGTGAGCGATCTCCCGTCCCGTGTCCCGGTACACCCGCCACGCCGGACGCGATACCTCGCCGCCGCGGGCATTCGTGGTTGTGTACCCGCCGGTCGAGAGGTCCGTCCGGGCCTGCCGGTGATGCCAAACCATCCCCGCGAAGACTTCCAGGAGGGCTCCATCTGGCCCGCAGGAGACCCCATCCCCTCCAGTTCTGCGGCGACCTCGCAGAAGATGTGTCGCTGACCGGCGGGCATCCCACGCGGCGGTGTAGGGGTAGCCGTTCGCGGCTTCGGGGCGCGGCGGTTCACCCGCGACGGACGCGTCTCGCCGCGCAAGACTTTGAGTTCGACAGGGGCGGGGCGCCTTCCTCTCATACGATCAGCCTAACCCACCCCTCGACGTTTTCGGGATCTCGGTACGGGCTCTTGGCTGCTGAGGCCGTCGGCCCGCACGGATTTTGCGTCCGCGGCATGCCCCCACCCCGCCCTGACGAAGCGGATCCGGGGTGAAGCTCCGAGGACCGTATGCACGCGGTTACGCGTCCGTCGTGAACATCTTTCGCGAGAGCACAACGACACAGGCAAGAAGGAAAGACGCGGCTCCCGAAGCATCACCAACGGAAGCCGCACCTACTTGCTTACCTTTAGGCCGCTGGCCCGAGTCCAGTGATGACGACGACGCCTGGGCTGTTGATGACCTGAACGTCGAAACGACTGACAACGCGCAGACCGATCGCGTCGAACTCCGCATAGCGTTCGGCGAGAACTAACGCCTGCCCTTCCAAATCGACGCCCAGGTGAACCTGTGACGAATCGATGAGGGCAGCAGTTCCGAGCGGCATGTTCGGCGTCGGCACGACAGGACGGCTCAACAGCATGTCGGTGCTTTGCTGCGAAGGATTGGGAACTAGCAGCGAACGGCCGAGCGAGTCCTTCTGCTTCATCAGAACGCCGAGTGTCCGCGTGTTGACCAACCACACGTCGGGGTCTGCGGCTGCGTCCAGCGAAGTCGTGAGGGCGTCGGTGAACACGTTGAGACCGGAACCGCTTGGATATACGGTCGTGTTGCTCGCGTCGATCGTTGTTCCGGCGAGCGGGAGAAGTCCAGTGATCCCCGCACCGGAGTTGCCTGCGAGCAACGCGGTGTCAACCACCTTCGTGAGTCGCTTGGTGATGATCTCGGTCGCGGCACTCAGCGGATCGGCTGCCGCGCTGCGGATAGTCTCGTTGGAGATCAGGACGATGATCTTCAGGCCCTTCAGTCCCCGCGGGAAAAGCACAACCTCGTTTGTGGTCGCAGCCACCGGGATGATCTCGTCGCCTGCCGCATGGAAGGCCGTGGTCGGGTTCACGGGAACGTCCAACGTGGGTAAGTGGAGTGGCCCGCTGATTGAGTGCGAGTGGATCGACTCCAGCGACAGAACGGCGGAGTCCCCCACAAGCGGCGAGTAGATGATCGCGTCCCATTCCTCGGCTGTGAGTTGATAGCCGAATCCGCTCGTCTGCGGTACCAAAGAGCCTGGCATGACAGTTACCTCGTGTCGTTAGACGTTGAGGGTCTGCCATCCCGGCTCACCCGATTGCGACGGCCATCCCGGCTTGTGTCGCGATCTCAGTGACAAGCCTACTCCCCCCGGCTCGGTTGTGCTAGGCCCCTGCGAGCGAGCGCATCACCGAACGAGATACCTGGCCCGCCCGTCGGCACCACCTGCTGCCCTCCACCCGGCAACGGCCTCGGCATTTGAGGACGCTTCGTTCCGGGGCGCTTGCCGACGATCGCCTGAACCGCTGCAGTGACCTTGTCGGGGTCGACGTCGCCCGCCTCCGTGAGCATCGAAGCGACTTCCACGCCATCGAGCCAAACGTCGCCGGACTCCGACAGTGCGGCCGACGCAAGTCTCTCGATCTCGCGCCTGTGAAGCGCCTCGACGCGAGCCTCAGCAGCCGCTAGCCTCTGCTCACGCTCCGACAGCTTCGCAACGATGTCTGAGTACCTTTTGCCCTCTCTCGGCTCCGGTGGGTCGCTGGTAGGCGGAGCGGGAACGTCTGCGGGCGGCGGAGTTGGTTGCGGCTCTGGTGTTGGGGTAGGCATCGAGCTATCTCCCTCTGCGCACGATGCGCGACTGACGTTGTTGTTGCGGTCTGCGCGGATGCAACTTGCCCGCTCGCATCCCGCTCTCGATGGTCATTCTGATCTCGGCGTCCTCAAGTCCGATCTGCTCGGCCGTCGCAGTCAACGCAGTTCGGACGCCCTCGTACGTCAATAGACCGCCCGCGACGATCTCGCCAAGTGCCAGTGCCGCGTTATTGAGCATCGAGTTGCGCTCGCCCTCACGCGCCGTAGCGAGCTTCTTCAACTCAGACATCATCGCGGCATTCGCCCAGCGTCGATCCCTTCTGTCGGCCTCGGCTAGCGGGCCGAGTTTCGCTCGTCGTGATTCGACATCGTGAAGCCCTGACGACCCGCTGATGGACCCGAGGACTATTCGGAGCAGCCGGTTCAGTTCCGGGAAACGATGATGTTGCTGTGGCTTCCGGGTGAAGTCGCTCACAGTCGTCTGAATCAACACCCCAACCGGTGTATCGACCCAGCTACGGTCGTGAGGCAACTCTGGAGTGTCGGCAATCACATCGCCAGTCGTGATGTCGATTGCGAAGGCGTGAACCTCGACGCTCGCGCTTCGCGCATCGGGATCGGCCGCTAGTGTCTGCGCAAGGCGTTCGTTAGCCTCATTTGTGCGGCGTCTGCGAGCGAGTTCGTCGCTTCTCATCGTTGTTTCTCTGAATCACGACGTGGTGTGTCACCGCGGACCTCGGCGGCGCGTCTCCACGCCGAAGGAACGACGACGTGAAACATCTTCTCGGTGTGTGCCTCGCCCGTTGTGCGATCGACCTCCGTCACCTCGACCATCTGCTGGTCGAGCGCCAGGAGTCGTGTTGGCACAAATATGCGATCGCCGATACCCGCGTCATACGCGGGTGGATCGTTGCCTTCGTCCGGCCAATCTTTTCGCTGCGTCATGTGACCTCCTGCTGTTGGTCGAGTTCTGCTGCTATCGCGTGCCGGACCGCGTCCGGCTGTAGACGGACTAGTTGAGCGACAACACGCGCCAGGGCTTCGAGCTCGGCGCGCGTCGCGGCAGTCTCGGCAGCGAGCGCTGCGTGTTCGCGTGCATGGGCGACCAACGCTTCGGCAGTGTCCAGGTCAACCGTCATCGGAAACCCACCCTTTGCGATTGGTGCGATCGCCTGTGGGGAGCCCTAGCGTTAGTCGCGGTTGACGATGCTGCTCCCCAAGCCGCGGGACGCGACCAGAACTGCAACCCCCTTTCAGTAGGGGTTGCATTGGTTCCCGCTACCCCGGTTCCGAGTGGTTCCGCGATCGGTTCCGTACTTGAAATCGATAACGGTTCCCAGCCGTTCCTGGTTCCCGAGGAACCCCCAAGAGACGGGAGCGGTTCCGTATTCAGAATCGGTCTTGGTTCCCGGCTCATTCGCGGGTCTTCCGATAGCGCAACGCGTCTAGGACGATCTGCTTGCGACGTCCCAGATCGTGACGGCGAAGCTCGGTCAATGCGGTCGTTCCGGTGGCGTCCAAGGGAACCCCGAGATCGTCGAGCGCCTTCACGCAATCGTGAGTCCCGGCTACGTATTGGTGTGGCGTCAGCACGTGACGCAGCTCCGACTCTTCCTCGCGACGGAGCACAACCTTTGCCGGCACCCAATTCAATCGCGAGTGCGTGCGTGTCAGCGTGACCTCTGTACGGTCCTTCGACGTCTCCAAGCGCCACACCAGATCGACGTCATCCACCTTCGCGGACGAGCCGCGCTGACCCTTACTCGCATCCTTGCCAGCGTGATCCAGCCGCCAAAGGGCCACGCCCTCGGCTTTCAGACGCCATCCCGTGTGCTTGTAGAACGAGCGATACGTGTCGGCGACGTTCTCGTCACCCTCAACGACGCGTGCCATCGTGTCGAGTACCACGAGTGACGCAGCGTGCCTTTGGACGAGTTCCAGCAGTTGCTTGCCGCCCGCATCGGTGTCGAGCGGCTTCAGCGACGTGAGCTGGTAGTAGTGGAGGCGGCTGAGGTCACTGTCTGGGCCGTAGCCGAGGTCAGTCAGCCGCTCGCGCAGATCGTCAGCGGTCATTTCGCGGTCGATGTACACGACGTCGATCTGTTCCTGTGACTCAGTCGCTCCGAGGTAGGGCCGACCGTTCGCGCGCGCAGCAACGACGTCGAGGACGAGCAGCGACTTGCCTTCCTTCGGCTCCGAGTACATAGCGACCTGGCGGTGCTCGGGGACGATCTGGTCGATGACGTACTCGCCGGACTGAGTTTCCTCTTTCCAGAACTCGGGCCAATCGATCGGTGTGGGCTCCCCCGTCTCGGACGAGACATCGGCACGAGCTCGTGGTTCGCTGACGGAAGGCGAGGGTTGCGCGGGCGTGCTTCTGATGCGCCCCATCACCGATCACCGGCTGAGGTCAGGACGATTTCGCTAAACTTCTCGTGCCGCGAATGACCCGGGTGTCTCCGCACCCGGGCCTTCACGCTACCTTCCTCCGTCGATGAGACGTAGGCGGCTCACCTACGGATCGAATTCGCTCGGCCAGTTGGTGTAGTGCAGCGGGAGCTTGGATCGTCAGAGGCAGCCCCTGCGAATCGCGCTCGGCTGCAACCATGCGACGGAGTTCGTCCGTATCGGGCACGCGGGCCGCGACGCTCATGAAGCCACCCCGGACGGCTCGCACAGAAGGTCAGCAACCTTGCAACCGATGCAGCGCGCCATGAGCACGATGGACGGACGGCTCGGCGTGCCGCGTCCTGTCTCCCAGCGATACACCGCCTGCACGCTGCGGTTGCACGCGACCGCTAGATGTTCACGCGCTAGATTTGCGGCCTCGCGGCGAGCGCGAAGTCTGGATGGCGAAAAATCGGACACGGCGACACCTCGCTAGGTGTCTGCCTGTCACGGATCTCGACTTCAGGATCGTCTAAGTCTCAGCGAGATGCTGGAGCGAGCGGCGATCTGGACTGTGCAGACGTTGATCGAATTAGCTACGTGCAGCATAGCGCGATCCGAGTCGGCTCGTCAAACGCGCCTGCCTTACTGCGGACTTTCCGTTCAAGGCCGCGCTAGCTCAGAAACTAGACGCGCCACATGACGCGCACGCGCGCACGGTCGTATGTGTTGCGCCCTCTCGTGGCCGGTGCGACACGCACCTCTGCGATGAGGTCGCGGATGGTGGCGCGCCGTTGTGGGTCGTCGAACTTGTCCCATGCCGACCGCAAGGGACGGGGGGTGCAGTGCAACGACTCGCGACCGCGGAGTTCGTCGTAGTGCCGCTGTGCGCGTCCCAGCCGGTCGTTGATGCCGACACGCATGGCGGACCATTCAGACCGCGAGAACTCGCCCGCGCCGAACGCGGTGGCCAGCCCGTTGAGTTCCTGCTCCAACGCAGCGACAGCATGCAGCGCCTCGCTCTGAGCCGTGTCGGTATCGGCGTCGAGGATGCGGTCCAGTGCGCCGTCGTCGACGGCGATCAGCACGCGCTCGATGACGTCAGACTCAAGTTCGTCAGCGCCGACGCGAATGCCGCCGCAACCGTGGAATCCTGGCCCCTTCGCGCAGATGTAGCAGGGACGGGCAGCGCGGACGATGTTGCCTTCGCTGTCGCGCCAGGCCGCTGCCGGACGTGACACCAACCGAGCGTCGCAGATGCCGCAACGCGCGACGCCGCCGCCGAGAAGGTGTGTCCTACCCGCTGACCACGCGGCACGTCTCGCGGGGTTGGAGAGCAGCCGACGGAGAGCATCGCTGTCAGCGGGCCTGATGATCGTCGCCCACTCGACGGTCGTCGAGGTGATCGGTGCAAGTCGGCTCGATCGGGTGTGAGCCTCGCGACGCCCATGCTCGCGACGCCCGCTGATACGCGCCGACAACAGCAAGTTGCGGAGCACCGTTGGAGTCCATGGCGCGCCCTTGACGGTGGCGACGCCGCGCTTCTCGAAATCTCGGCACAACGAGCGGATGGCCTCGCCATTGAGCACGCGTCTCGCCGCCTCGCGCACTACCTCGGCCTCGGCGTCGCGGAGCGTCTTGCGATCGTCGTCATAGCCGTAGGGACGGGTGCCGCCGCCGCTCAATGTGCCTGCCTCCGCGATTTCTTTCATCTTGCGGCGGACGCGGTCGCTCTTGTGCTCGCTCTCTCCGCGCGCTACCGCACCAACGATCCGGGCGATCATCCTGCCGGTGGACTTGGTGAGGTCAAGCACCCCAGCGCGAGCCGTCTCAATAGTGACCCCGGCCGCTTCAACGATGGTGATGAATCGTTCCAGCTCAATCGGGGAACGGTGCAGCCGGTCAGGATGCCAGGCGACCAGTAGACCAACGTCGCCGGCCGTGATGTCCCCGAGCAGCCGTTCGTACTCCGGTCGGGTCTTGCCGCTGAACGCGCTGATGTCGTTGTCGGAGTACACCCGGATGCGCTCTTGTGGGTAGCCCCGCCGTCCACAAAGAGGGCGGCAATCCTCCTCTTGCCGAGCTACGCCGAGTCCAGCGCCCTCGCGGTCATCGGAGATCCGGACGTAGATCGCGGCGACGCCGCGCGCCGCCTCCGGCTCGGCTTCGGCGGGTGGGGTCATCATGCGTCAAAGCGTAACACTCGGATGGGCCAGGGAGATCTCGCCGGGCTGAGCCAGGCCACTGCCACCGCCGACCAACCCGGCGCGGGAAACCGAGTGATGGGGAGCCCGGAACGGTGGCCTCAAGCTCGTGGCCGAGCGGTCGGCCAGGCGTCCCTTCAGGGAGTACAGGGCGGCGACCTCAAGGGCGTCCTCGGGCTCGAGATCCGGAAGGAGCGAGGCAAAGGCCCGAGCCAGCATCGTCTTGCCTGCGCCCGGTGGCCCGAGTAGGAGGACATTGTGTCCACCTGCGGCGGCGATCTCAAGCGCGCGTTTCGCCGTTGCCTGACCGCGGATCTCGGCAATGTCGGGCTCGGGCGCGCCCGTGGTGGCCTTCATCGGCGTCGCCATCGGGAGTTCGACGCGTCCCTCGAGATGCGCGACGGCGCCGGTGAGATGCTCGACACCAACTACATGGAGCCTGTCGACCAGCGCGGCCTCGGCCCCGTTCTCAGCGGCGACAAGGAGCTGCCGCACCCCATGAGCCGCCAGACAACGTGCCATCGCCAGGACACCGGCAACGGGCCGCACCCTGCCATCGAGGGCCAGTTCGCCGATACAGGCAATGCCGTCCAGCCGGAGCTGTTCGCGTTCTGTGCACAGAATTGCCAAGGCCATGCTGAGATCGAATCCAGAGCCTTCCTTGGGCAATTCCGCCGGCGCCAGATTGACGGTCACCCGCTGCGCGGGGAGCCCGAACCCAGCGTTGCGCAGAGCTGCCCGCACCCGCTCCCGGGCCTCAAAGATGGCGCGATCAGCGAGGCCCACCACGGTAAAGCTGGGGAGCCCGTTGGCGACGTCAGCCTCCACCAGCACGGGGACACCGCTGATGCCGAGCACAGCGCAACTCATAGCAGTCGCAGTCATACATCACAGTATATCCTATGGTCCGAAGCGGGGCACGGGGCGAAGCCCTGAAGGTCCGGGAAACGCTGCACGCGACCTCACCCACCGACAGCGCTCACGATGTGGTCAATCCGCAACGGATCCAAATCTGCGTCGAGCAGAACGGCTACGACGTCGATCCGGCAACGCCTCCCCCGCCGTCCGGTCGCAGCCATGTAGGCGTGGAGCAGTGCCCGCAGCTTCTCCTGCTTGCGCCAGTCCACCGCCTCCTGGGGCGGACCGAAAGCAGCACTGCGACGCGCCTTGACCTCGACGACGACGAGGACGTCGCCATCCTCGCAGACGATGTCGACCTGACCCAGCCGGCAGCGCCAATCGAGATCGAGGATGCGCAGGCCACGCTCACGGAGATACGCCACCGCGGCGGCCTCACCAGCGGGACCCGCGCGCTCCCTGCTGGAGCGCACGCGATCCGCCGGTGCCCCTCGTGCTTCCCCGGAGGGCCTAGGCGTGCTCCCCCTCGACGCCCACCGCGGCCGCTTCAGCCTCCGCGTCGGCGCGCACCGCGGCGGGATCCGCCTCGGTCAACGTCTCCTCCACCGCGTCAGACCGGGCCTCGGCGAGATCCTCGTCGGGAACCAGCACCTGCTCGTCCGGAGCGGCACCGGAGCGACGCACCATGACATCGCCGCCCACGGGGTTGCGGCGCTCGCGGATGCGGGCCCGCTTGCCGACCTTGTCACGGAGATAGAAGAGCTTGGCGCGGCGCACGTCACCGTGACGCAACACCTCGATCTTGTCGAGCCGCGGAGAGTGCACGAGGAATGTGCGCTCGACACCAACCCCGTGCGAAGCGATGCGACGCACGGTGAAACTGGCGCCAATCCCCGTCTTGCGCTGGAGACCGATGACGATCCCCTCGAAGACCTGAATGCGCTCCCGGGTTCCCTCGACGACCTTGGCGTGCACCCGCACGGTGTCTCCGGGTCGAAGGACCGGGACCTCCTTCTTCTCCTGCTCACGACGCAGGAGATCAATGACATTCACGACCTACCTCCAGAAGTTGCCGCGGACCGTAGCAGATCGGGCCGGTGACGACGGGTTGAATCCTCTCGCTGCTGCTGCTTCCACGCGGAGATCGCGGCGTGATTGCCGCTGCGCAGAACCTCGGGTACCTGCCTCCCCTCGAACTCGGCGGGGCGGGTGTAGAGCGGTGCTTCGAAACCGCCACCCGTTGTCTCTGAAAACGTTTCATCGCCAAGCGACTCCGGTGCACCGACGACGCCGGGTATGAGCCGGGCGACGGCCTCGATAACCGCCATCGCCGCCACCTCGCCGCCACTGAGAACGTAGTTCCCCACGGAGAGTTCCTCACCGATCTCCTCACGCGCCCGGGCATCGACGCCCTGGTAGCGCCCACAGACCAACAGCAACGCTCTGCTCGCGGCCAACTCCTGAGCGACATCCTGAGTGAGGATGCGACCCTGCGGGGAAAGCAGGATCGAACGTATACCGGGGACTGCGACACGTACGGCGCGCACCGCCCGGATGATCGGCTCCGGCTTCAGCACCATCCCGGGCCCTCCGCCGAAGGCAATGTCATCGACTTGGCGATGGCGATTGTCGGTGTGCGCGCGGAGGTCGTGGACGTGCAGTTCGATGTCGCCACGCTCCCGGGCACGCCCCACAACCCCGATACCCAACGGACCGGGAAAGATCTCGGGGAAGATGGTGAGAACGTCAAAGCGCGTCACGCGTCCTCCTCCCAGGGGGTCAGGGTGACCTCTCTCCTCTCGATGTCAACGCCGGAGATGAACGCCCCGACCATGGGGAAGCGACGCTCTCCAGCACCGGTATCCACAACCAGCGTGTCGTGGACCGATCCCGGTTCGACGTCGGAAACGAGGCCGATACGCGTCCCTGCGGTATCCGCAGCGGTACATCCCACCAGTTGCCAGACGAACCACTCGCTCTCGGGGAGCGTCCGGACACTCTCGGGATATACGCAGAGATACTGCCCGCGGAGCTTCTCCACCGCCTCAGGTGTGGCGTGTCCGCGGAAGCACAGCAGCACTTCGTGGGGTGCGATCACCCGCGTAGAGCGAACCGTCAACTCCTCGCCGGTGTCCTCTACGGTGAGGCGCAGCCCCGCGGTGAAACGATGGGGATCGTCGCCGAGCACCTCGACGCGAGCACCGCCCTGGACGCCATGCGACCGTCGCACCACAGCGGTGCGAATGAGGGCGGGCGTGACAGCGGGGCGACTGGTCACTGGTCCTCAGCGACCTCAAGCTGAACCCGCTGGTGTCCGCGCAGACCCGCGGCGCGCACTACCGCGCGAGCAGCGTCGATATTGCGGCCACCACGGCCAATGAGCTTGCCCATATCGGCGTCGGCAACAGCCACCTCGATGATGGTGGTCCGGCCGCGGGGAATCTCCGTGACCTCGACGGCACCACGGTCACTGACGACACCCTCGACGATGAAACGGGTGAGGTCGACGTAATCGGTCACGCCGGGGTCTCCTCGGCCTCGGGCTGGCCGTCACCGCTTGTCGGCGGCGGCGCAGGTTCCACCGCCGGAGCGTCGGTGACGGGAGCGGGCCGCAGGGGACGCGAGCCCTTGGGCAGGATGCCCTGAGCAACGAGCAGGTCGCGGGCGGTGTCGCTGGGGCGGGCGCCCCGCCGCAACCACTCGCGGACTCGGTCGGCATCGAGCTCCACCTTGCGCTCCGCGGGCAGCGGATCGTAGGTGCCCAGCGCCTCGATGAAGCGTCCATCGCGGGGGCTACGGGAGTCGGCGACGACAATCCGATAGAAGGGCCGCTTCGTCGTCCCTACCCTCTTCAGGCGAATCTTGACCAAAACCTCTCCTTTCCTTATCTGACCTTGAGTTTATTCTTCTTGCTGTTGGCCCGAGGCCCCGACAACTGCCGGTTCAACTCCTCGGGATTTCCCAAGCCAAGTCCGTCGAGCTTCGACGTATCCATGTTCTTCAGCTGCTGCAGCATGCGTGCCTTACCGCGCATGCCCTTGCCCCCCCCCTTGCCACCGAGAGTCCTGAACATCGTCTGGGTCTGCTCAAAACCCTTGAGCATTTTGTTGACCTCGGCGACGGGAACGCCGCTGCCGATGGCTACCCGCTTGCGGCGCGACCCCTTGACGATGTCGGGATGGGTACGCTCGTGGCGGGTCATGGAGAGCACGATCGCCTCCATGCGACCGAGATCCTTCTCGGTGGGCATGCTCGCCCCGGCCTGCCTGATCATCTCGCGGCCCCCTGGAATCATCTTGAGGATGCCCTCGATTGGTCCCATGTTGCGAAGTTGGCGCATCTGCAGCAGCCAGTCGTCCATGGTGAAACGGCCTTCGAGGAGCTTGGCTGCGGATTCCTCAGCCTCCTCCTCGCTGACGCTGGCCTGAGCCCGCTCGATGAGGGTGAGAACGTCGCCCATCCCGAGGATGCGCGAGGCCATCCGGTCGGGCTGAAAGGTCTCCAGCTCACTGACCTTCTCGCCGACGCCGCAGTAGAGGATCGGTTTGCCGATGGCCTGCTTCATGGAGAGCGCCGCGCCGCCGCGGGCGTCGCCATCGAGTTTGGTGAGGATGACCCCGTCGACGCCGATCTGTTCCTCGAAGGCCCGGGCCACGTTCACCGCTTCCTGACCGGTCATGGCGTCCACCACGAGGAGCGCGTCAGCGACCTTGACCCTGCGACGCACTTCCTTCAGTTCGTCGAGCATGGTCTGGTCGATCTGCAGCCGACCGGCGGTGTCGAGGATGACGACGTCGCAGTTCAACCGCTTCGCCTCCTCCACGCCACGTTTGCAGAGTTCCGGCGGCGACCTCTTGCCATCGGGCATCGCCACGGGAATCTGGTTGTCTCTGCCGAGCCTCTCCAACTGCTGGGCCGCGGCGGGGCGGTAGATGTCGGCGGCGACAAGGAGCGGTCGATGTCCCTCACGGCGCGTGGCCAGAGCGAGCTTCGCTGCCGAGGTGGTCTTACCGCTGCCCTGAAGGCCCAGCAGCATGATCACTGTCGGCGGCTGCGACTGGTAGGCGATCTTGCGCTGTTCGCCACCGAGCAGTTCGACGAGTTCCTCATTGACGATCTTCACGATCAGTTGCCCGGGGGTCAGCGATTCGAGAATCTCCGCTGCCGCACAGCGCTCGCGGATGCGGTCAACGAATTGGCGCGCGACCTTGAAGTTGACGTCAGCTTCGAGGAGAGCGAGGCGCACCTCCCGGAGACCGGCGTCGACCTCCTCCTTGGTGAGACGACCCCGGCCGGAGAAGGACTTGAAAGCGTCACCGAGCCGGTCAGTGAGGGAGTCGAACATCAGCCCTGAGCCTCCACCCGATCGCCGAGCAGCGTACGCAGTTCCATCTCCACCTGCTCTCTACGTTCTAGCTCCGCGGCGTGACCCAGGCGCTCCTCGTAGCGCTCGAGGGCTGTGATGCCACGCCGGACGAGGTCATGCGCCCCGCTGCGGCTGACCCCGAGGTGTTCGGCAAGCTCGGAGACCGACCAGTCCTCCTCGAGATGAAGTCGGCAGGCCTCCCGCTGGTGCTCTGTGAGCAGAGTGCCGTAGACGTCGAGGAGCCGCTGCAGCCGGGCATGCCGGTCGAGTTCGATGGAGCGGGACGCGGCTGTCAAGGCCAAGGCCTGGACAGATTAGCACTTCGACCGTGTCAGCCCGGAACAGCCGGCACCTCGAGGACACCGTGGAAGAGCGCGTCGAGATACGCCTGCGGATCAAAGACATTGAGGTCGTCGATCCCCTCCCCCATCCCCACCAACTTCACCGGGATGCCCAGTTCCTCCTCAATGGCGAGAACGGTTCCCCCGCGTGAGGTCCCGTCGAGCTTGGTGAGAACGATCCCCGTGAGCCTCACCGCCTCGTTGAAGACGCGGGCTTGGGCAATCGCATTCATACCGGTCGGCGCCTCAACGACGAGTAGGGTCTCGTGCGGCGCGTCGGGAATCAGGCGCTCGCAGACGCGGCGCACCTTGGTGAGCTCGGCCATGAGGTTGGCCTTGGTGTGCAGCCGTCCGGCGGTGTCGATGAGAAGCACATCGACATGGCGGCTGATGGCCGCCTGCACCGCGTCGAAAACGACCGCTCCGGGATCGGCGTTGGATTGACCGTGGGCGACCATCTCAGCGTGCGCACGGCTCGCCCAGATCCGCATCTGATCAACCGCCGCGGCACGGTAGGTGTCGGCGGCGGCGATGAGGACCGTTCTTCCCTCCTCATGGAGACGGTGAGCGAACTTGCCCAGCGTCGTCGTCTTGCCACTGCCGTTGACGCCAACCGCGACCACAACTGCGGGAACCGCGTCCATGTTGAGGCGGCGCTGACGCGTGGAGAGGACGTTGAGCATCTCAGCCTTGAGACCGCGGATTGCCTCCTCGGGCGTGGAGATGCGCTCCTCCTTCACCCGTTCCCTGAGATTATTGACGCATCGTTCGGCCACCGCCATCCCGCAGTCGGCGCCAACCAGGATGGTGAGGAGGTCGTCGTAGAAGTCGTCGTCCAGGTCGCGCCGCAGCAAGACCGTATCGCGCACCTGCTCGCTGAAGGAGAGCGACGCCCGATCCATGCGGCGCGACATGCGCTTCCACCATGCCTCCCGGCGGGGCTGGGGGACGAGCGCCGGAGTCACGAGGCTACGCGGCGCAAAGGCGAAGTGGCGACGCCGAGAACGTCACCAGTGGGGATCTCCGCAGCGGCGAATCGGACGCTGAGAACACTGCTCACCCCGCTCTTGTCGATGGTGACTCCGTAGAGTGCGTCAGCAGCAGCCATGGTCACGTGGTTATGCGTCACGACCACGAACTGTTGCTCTGACGATAGGCGTTTGAGCAGCCGTGTGAAGCGCAGTACGTTGCTCTCGTCGAGGGCAGCGTCGACCTCATCGAAAACGTAGAACGGACTGGGGTTGACCTGCTGAAGCGCGAAGACCATGGCCAGCGAGGTCATCGCCCGCTCCCCTCCGGAGAGGTGGCTCAGCGGTTGTAGCCGCTTGCCGGCGGGCTGGGCAAGGATCTCGACGCCAAGCGTCTCCTCGACACGGAGATCAAGCGTGCTGCTCTCGTGATGGCTCGATGCGACCTCCTCGAGACCCAGCCTGGCGCGCCCTCCGGGAAAGAGCTCGCCGAAGAGTGCGGCAAAGTGCGTGCCGACGGTGCTGAGTACGGAGTGAAAGCGTTCCGTAGCCTCCCCGCCAAGCCGACGGGCGAGCGAGCGTATGGCGGCGGTGGCGGCAAGGAGATCATCGCGGTCGCAGCGGAGGTGCGCAGACCGCTCCTCGAGAGCCACCAGCTGCTCGATGGCAAGGGCATTCACCGGCCCCATGGCAGCGACACGCCGCTCCAACCGAACAATCTCCCGCTCCGCTCTCTCTGCCGCTTCTGTGTCCAGTTCGCTCACCTCGTCGTCAACCTCGTCACGCATGACCTCGGCGAGCTCGCCCACCCGCACCCCGGCGTCGGCCACCTCGAGCTGCGCAGCGGCAACCTCGTCCTCAGCGCGCGCCACCACGACGCGGATCTCCCCACGCTCAGTCTCTCGGGCCGCCACCTGAATGTCAGCCCTGATGACCGCCGGTGCGGTGCGTTCCAGGGCGTCGAATGCGTCGACCACTGCGCGGGCCGCCGTGGCCGCGGCACGTGCAGCGGCCCGACCCCTGACGATCGCGGCCACGATCTCGATCTCGGTGGCAGCAACACGTTGCTGGGCGCCAGCAAGGTGCTGCGCGGTGATCCGCCAACGCTGCTCCTCCTCGATCCGGCGCTGCTCAGCGGCGTCGGCGATGCGGCGGATCTCGGCAAGCTCAGTGTCAATGCTGCGGATCTCAGCCTCGACTCTCTCGCGTTCCCTGCGCCGCTTCGTGACAGCCCCGCGAGCCCGCGCAACCTCCTCTCGCGCCGCCACCTCGGCGGTGGATGCCTCCTCGACGTCTGCTCGCGCTCGGGCGGCAGCCTCGGCGGCAGCTCTGGAATCCTCACTGCGACGGGCAAGCTCACCGCGCAACTGGCTGACCCGGACCCGCTCCGCCTCCGCGGCGGCACTGCCGGCGATCACCGCCGCGTCCACCTCGCCAAGCGTGTTGCGTTGCTGGGCGAGTTCCCTCGACGCCGCCTCAGACTCATAGTCGACAGCGCGAAGCTGGGTACGCGTTTCCTTGAGGCTGACGGCAGCCCGATGCTCGGCCTCCTCCGCTGCCACGGCAGCGGCGCGGGCCACGCCCTCGGCGGCGACCAGCTCGAGGGTCTCGCCGCGACGGCCGCCGCCACGAAGCCCGGCGCTGCTCACCACCGTCCCGTCGGCAAGCACGGCGCGACCGCCGAAACGAGCCACGGCGGCGCGGGCGGATACGAGATCGGCCGCCAGCCAGATGTCACCCAGGCAATGCCACGCCGCGGCGGCGGCCCGAGGAGCGACCTCGACACCGGCAAGCGCGGGCCGCAGTCCCGCGCCAGCCACAGCCGAGGACGTGGGCGCGTCGGCGCCGGCGGCGAGAACCTCCTCGCGGATGGGAGAACGAGCGAGATGGGGGACGGCCCCATCGACGTCATCGACGATCCAGGCGCCGAGATGCGCCTCGAGAGCGGCTTCGATCGCTGCCGCGTCGCCGGGATCGCGAACTCGAATGGCGTCAAGGAGCCGCACCGCTCCCAGCTCGCGAGCGACGGCGGCGATGGCCCCGTCGCCGCCCAGCGCCCCGGCGACCTGGCCGCGTAGGCTGGCAGCGCGAGCCAGAGCTTCCCGGCTGACCTCGCGACGCTCCCCCAGCGCAGTCTCAGCGAGGACCACATCGCTGCGAACTTCGCTAACGGCGGCGGCGGCTCGCTCGAGGCGGGCGCCGAGAGCAGTGACAGCATCGAGGGCTTCGCGGCGGCGAACGTGCAGCGCCTCGGCGACGAATGCCAGCTTGGTCGCACGTTCGCCGGCCGCGCGGATTTCGGTTTCCAGAGTCTGCGCTGCCTCGTCGAAGAGGCTGAGTTGCGCGGTCAACTGCCGCGCTGCAGCCTGCTCGCGGAGGTTCATCTCCATGGCGGCGGCGACGGCCCGGTCCGCCACGTCGAGCTCCGTCTCTGCGGCGGCGGCCGTCTGCTCGGCGAGCCGCTGCTCAGCACCCAACTCGGCAAGCCTCGCAGTGAGCTCAACCTCGCGATCTCGAGCACCGGCATCCGAGCCGATCAGTTCACGGCGAGCAAGGCCGGCCTCGGTCAGCTCACGGGTCGCTGCGGCAACCTCCAGACGGGCGGCCGCGCGCTGCAGAACGCCGTTGCGGCGGCGGTCGGCATGGCGCCGGACCTCACCGCCGCCACGCTCTGCGTCGATGCGTGCGGATTCCAGCGCCGCTGCGGCGGCCCGCTGCTGGGCACGGGCGGCATCAAGCTGGTCACGCTCGGTACCGAGCTCAACGAGAAACGCACTCTCGGCGTCGGTAGCCGCCTCGAGCCGGCGCTGTGCCGTCTCCAGGCGACGGCGGCCCCGGCGCAGTTGGGCTCGAGCAGCGCGCCACTCCTCGCGGGCCAGGCTGCCGCGCAAGTCGGCGAGACGATCCGTGTGGATGCGGGCCTCCCGCGCAGCCTCCGCATCGACGGTGAGTTGGGCGAGATGGGGCTCGCACTCCTCCAGGCGGTCGGAGAGCCGCTGGACGACGACGTCTGCGTTGTCGACGCGGCGGAGAGCGTCCTCGCAGGCGACGCGGATGAAGCGGACGCCAGCGGCCTGCTCAACTAGGGCCCGTCGTTGGCGCGGCGTCGCCTCGATGATCGCATCGATGTCGTTTTGCGCCACCACGGCATACCCGGACTGGGTGAGCCCGGTGATCCCAAGGAGCCGCTCAACGTCACGCAGTCGCGTCCGTTGGCCGTTCAACCGATACTCGATCTCACCTCCTCGAACGAGGCGACGGACCACTGAGACCTCAGCATCATCGAGGCGGATCCGGGCATCCTCGTTGTCGAGGACAATCTCGACCTCGGCGACGCCCATCCGACCGCGGCCGTCACCGCCCGCATAGATCACCTCGTCCATGCGCTGACCGCGCAACTCACGCGCGTTCGTCTCCCCGAGGCCCCAGCGGATGGCGTCGACGAGATTGCTCTTGCCGCTCCCGTTGGGACCGACGATGGCGGTGAGCCCAGACTCGAAGACGATCTCCTCACGGCGAGCAAACGTCTTGAACCCGCTGATGGCGATCCGGGAGAGCTTCATCCGGACGATTCTCCGCACATTGCCGGGGTCACGTCAACATCTAGGGTTTCCCGCCTTCGACACCACAAGATATGGTACTCGCCGCGAACTGGATCACGATGGGGCGGGACCGGACGGGCGGGAGCCGCCCCGGCCCCGTCCGCCCCGACGGCCCCGGCGGCTGCGCTTCTTGGGCTCGGGCTCCGCTGGTGGATCGGGATCACGCTGCCGACCGACGAGCGCCTCGGCGGCGGCGCGGATGGTGCCGAGAATGCCGCGGCGCCCGGCACTGGCCGCCGGCGTTTCTGCGGACCGAACATCTCGGCCGCCCCGTCCACCGGCACCGCGATCAGCGGCCACCTCGGTGACCCGGCGACGTACCCGCGCCGGCTCCGCCGCGGCTCCCCGCGCCGCCACCCGAGCCGCGCCGGCAGCGCGCGATGTCGTCCCCTTGGGCTCGGCCCCGACGGCCTGAAGGCACTCGAGCGCTGCGTGCGCGGCGGCCTGCTCGGCGGCCTGCTTGGTGGGCCCGCGGCCCTCGCCGTATGGGCGACCCTCGAGGGTTGCCGTCGCGTGGTACTCGCGCTGGTGCCCGGGCCCCCCTACCGTGGTGACGCGGTAGTGAGGAGGAACGGAGAAGCGCTCCTGCCCGAGTTCCTGCAACCGCCCCTTGTGGTTCTCGTCGGTCCAGTCGGCGAGATCGCCGATGTTCTGCAGGAACACCCGAGTGGCCACGCGATAGCCCTGGTCGAGGAAGATGGCACCGATTAGTGCCTCGAAAGAATTGGCCAGAAGTGACGGCAACTGGCGGGCCCCTGTCTTGACGGCGCCACGACCGAGGAGCAGGGCCTCTCCGAGCCCGAGGCGCTCCGCCAGTCGCGCCAGCGACACCGTGTTGACAAGCGCCGCGCGAAGCTGGGTGAGTTGTCCTTCGTCGTATGCGGGGAAGCGGCGGAAGAGGTATTCCCCAACGACCAATTCCAGCACCGCGTCGCCGAGATATTCCAAACGCTCGTTGTCGTGACCGGGAGCGCTGAGTTCTCCCCGCTCGTTGTTCCACGACGCATGAGTCATGGCCTCACGCAGCAGAGCAAAGCGGCGGAAGCTGATACTGAGACGCTCTTGCAGACCGTCGAGCTGCGCCTGCTCCTCGGGCTCGAGCGGCGACGTGTGTCGCGGCATTGGTTCCCCCGCCCCGGCCGCGGGCGTGCCGGGAGCTCGGGTGGCGACGGAAGGGCCGGATGGCCCAGACGGCGTCGTGGTCGCACCGCGGGCCCCGGAGCGGCGCCGTGGCGGTCGCTTGCCAACGGGGTCGACGGGCACTGCCGGAGCGGAAACGTCTAGCTGCTCACCGCCTCGACCTTCTCCTGGATGTACGACCAGGCCTGGCCCACCGTCATGATCTTCTCGGCGTCCTCGTCGCTGATCTCCATCTGGTACTCCTCCTCGAAGGCCATGATCAGCTCCACCAGGTCGAGGGAGTCCGCGTTGAGATCCTCGACGAAGTTCGCCTCCGGTGTCACCTGGTCCAGCTCCACGCCGAGCTGATCGGCGACGATCGTCTTGAACCGGTCGAAGGTCAGGTCTGGCATCGGTGCTCCCTTGTGTTGCTGGGGCGGCGGTGTCCACCGCCGGATCTGCGGAAACAGTAGCGTCCGGAGCACGGAACGCGAACCGTCCCGATGCGCCATCGACCATCTGAGTTGGACCCTGGTGAGAAGCCGGGGGGGTGGGAACGGTTTCGGCGGCCACCCGGGGAGGCGCGAGGCGACTGGGGCCTCCCCTGCGGCTGCTCTCCTGTGTGTCGGGCACGATCTCTCCCGACTCTGGGGATGGCTGTCCGGGCATCAGGCCCCCAGGCCCCCATCAACGTGGAGGACGCAGCCACTGATGTACGAGGCCTCCGGCAAAGCCAGGAAGCGAATTGCCGCAGCGACCTCCTCGGGTGTGCCGAGGCGCTGCACGGGAATGGTTGCGACCGCGGTATCGCGAACATCGTCGCCGAGGTCGGCGGTCATGTCGGTGGCGATGAAACCGGGAGCCACCGCGTTGACGGTGATGCCCCGGGACCCGACCTCGCGGCAGAGTGACTTGGTGAGCCCGATGAGCCCGGCCTTGGCCGCCGCATAGTTCGACTGCCCAGCGTTACCACTGACACCGGAGATGCTGGCGACGTTGACGATGCGTCCGCTGCGCTGCTTCAACATCGGACGCAGCGCTGCTTTGCACACGTGAAATGCAGCGGTGAGATCCACGGCGAGAACGGCATCCCAATCAGCCGTGCTCATCCGCAGCGCCAGGTTGTCGCGGGTGATCCCGGCGTTGTTGACCACAATATCCATGCGCCCCAGAGCCTCGATGGCCCTGGGGACGAGTTGCCCGGCCTCGCCGACGGCGGCGAGGTCACCCGGAAGCGTCGCGCTGCGCACGCCGTGCGCTTCCGTGGCCTGGGCGACCTCCGCGGCGATGGTGGGGTTGCTGGTGAAGGCGATGGCAACATCGGCCCCCGCCTGCGCCAGGGCGAGCACGGTGGCTCGGCCGATCCCCCTCGTCCCCCCGGTGACCAGCGCCACCTGCCCGGCGAGCGGCCGCTCAACCATGCACGGCCACTCCGAGCCGCCCGGGGAGCGCCGCCGCGTCGGTGGGGGTACTCACACTCAGGGTGTGGAAGCTGGGATCGATGCGCCGGACCAGGCCACAGAGCACCGATCCTGGGCCGACCTCAACAAGGACGTCCGCCCCCAAGGAGCGCAGGGTTGCCACGGTGTCTATCCAGCGCACCGGCGCCTCCAGCTGGCGGCGGAGGCGTTCACGGATCCCCTCGGCATCGCGGACCGCCGCAGCATCGAGGTTAGCGACGACAGGTATCTCGGGATCGCTCAACGGGGCCTGCGCCAGCGCTATCGCGAAACGAGCAGCGGCCTCGGCCATGAGGGGAGAGTGGAAAGCGCCACTGACATCGAGGGGCATAACACGACGGGCACCGGCCTCCCGGCAAGCGGCCGAGGCGCCTTGGACAGCATCGATTGCTCCGCTGATCACTACCTGACCGGGTGCGTTGACGTTGGCGACTACGACGACCCCGGTGACACCAGAACATATCGCGTCCACGCGGGCGACATCGAGCCCGATGACCGCAGCCATGGTGCCCTCCCGCATGGCCGCCATGGCCCGGCCGCGCTCGATCACCAGTGCCATCGCCGTCTCCGGGGTAAGCGCATGGGCAGCGACGCAGGCCGCGTACTCCCCGATGGAATGACCTGCCACGCCAACGATGTCGAGATCGTGGGGAAGCGCCGCTGCCAGCGTCACCTCAGTGAGGAACAGCGCGGGCTGGGCTATCTCGGTGGGACGCAGGCCCTGGGCGTCGCCGCGCAACGCGGAACCGAGGTCAAGACCGGTTGTGGTCGCTACAGCGATCAGACGGGCTCCAATCTCGGTGTCGACAAGACCGTCGGCCATTCCCGGCGATTGGCTTCCCTGACCAGGGAAACAGAGAACGATGCGAGGCACAGGGGGAGCCGGGCCGACCGCTACTCGGTGACCACAACCTCGCGGCCACTGTAGTGACCGCAGTTGGGGCAGACTCGGTGGGGGCGCCGGGGCTTCCGACACGCGGGGCAGGGGTTCAGCGTGGGCAGGACCAATGCGTGATGAGAGCGGCGGAAATCGCGGCGCCGGCTGCTGGTTCGTTGCTTGGGGAGAGGCATGCGTTGAACTCCGGGACTGGACGGGCGCGCGATAGAGGCGCTGCGCCAACAACGCCAGTATAGTCGCCCGCTCAGTCCGATCTCAATGGGGCCCTCGGTAGCGGGACGGCGGCCGACTCTGGCCTCAGTGGCGTCGCCGCTTGGGGGGCTTGGGGAGGGCGGCCATCCCATTGCGGACGGTGGTCATCGCCTTGCCAAGGTGCTCTTCAAGCGTTGCCATGACTTCGCGGGCATAGCCGTCGGCCTCCGCAGTGACCTGGGCGGCTGCGGTCTCGGCGTCAGCGGCGACCGCGACGGCACGCTGCTGCGCCTCGGCGAGGACGGCGTGGCTGTTGACCAGCTGCTCGGCCCGAGCCGAGCCATCGGCGACGAGTTGCTCCGCTCGCGACGTAGCGTCAGCGAGGAGGGCATCAGCGTGGGCCACGGCGGCCTCGGTGAGCCGCTGCGCCTCCTCGTCCGCAGCCTCGAGGATCCGCCCCCGGTCGTCGACAGTGTGTTTCGCCTCGGCAACCTCATCAGGGAGGGAAAGGCGGGCACGATCGATGAGGTCGACGATCTCATCCTCGTTGACAACAACGCTGGCGGTGAAGGGGAGCCGGCGGCTCTCTCCCACCATCGCTTCCACGGCATTGAGGAGGTCAATGACCGAGGCGTCGGGGATAGGTGGCGGAGCGGGGACGTGGGTGTCGGTCATGTGGTGATCCCAAACTTGGTCCGCATCGCTGCGGCGCTGGCGGGGGGAACGACCTCGTCGACGCTACCGCCCAGGCGGCAGACCTCCTTGATGATCGACGAGGAGATGAAGACATTGGCGAAGGCGGTCATGAGAAACACGGTGTGAACGCGGGGATTGAGGCGTCGGTTCATGAGTGCCATCTGGAACTCGTTCTCGAAGTCGCTGACCACGCGCAGCCCGCGGACGATGGCAGTCGCCCCTACCCTCTCCGCAAAGTCCACCGTGAGGCCCTCGAAGGCAGTGATCTCCACGCGATTGCCAAGCTCTCCAACGGAGTCACGGATCAGCTCGATGCGCTCCAGAGCGGTGAAGAGCGGTTCCTTGCCGGGGTTGCGCAGCACGGCCATGACGACACGGTCGAAAATCAGTGAGGCGCGCTCGAGGATGTCGAGATGACCGAGCGTCACCGGGTCGAAACTGCCTGGGTACAGGGCCACCCTCTCGGTCACGGTTCGCCGGTCTCCCCCTCCCGACGGAAGAACGTCAGTGCCGTCAGCCCGTACACCGCTCGACGGATCTGTAGCAGTTCGCCCAGGTGGTCGGGAAGCCGCCGGGCGGCGTGATGTTCGCACACCACAAGTTCCGGGGCCAGATCTCCAAGACGCCCGAGGGCTCTCGTCAGCTCCTCGTCCCGGTACGGAGCGTCCAGAAAAACGAGATTGGCGACGAGGGTCTCCTGGCGCCTCAGCCAGGCGATGACATCGCTGGTGACAACCCCACAGCGATCGGTGCAGCCGAAGCGGTCAGCGCTGGCAGCGATGAGTCGCGACGTTCCCGCATGCCGCTCGACGAAAAGGACGTGGGCAGCACCGCGGGAGAGCGCCTCGAAGCCCACCGAACCAGCCCCGGCGTAGAGGTCGACGATCCGCCAACCATCCATGTTCTGCCCGAGAATGTTGAAGAGCGCCGCGCGCACCATGCTCCGTGTCGGTCGAACCTGCGCCCCCCCCGGCGTGGGAATGACGCGACCTCTCCAGGCTCCGCCGGTGATGCGTGTCTCCGCCATGGGATCAGTCGAGGTCGAAAACGGCGCGGTAGCCGTGCATCGCTTCGCGCAGCGGCCCATGGGCGGTGAGGTCGGGATCATTGTCGAGCCAGGCGACGGCAGCCCGCCGGGCGCGCTGAAGCATGGCGATGTCGAGCAGGTCGGCAGCCATCATCTCCGGCAGCCCGTGCTGGCGGAGACCCACGACATCGCCGGGGCCGCGGAGCCGGAGGTCGAGCTCGGCGAGGTCGAACCCGCTCTCCGTGCTCGCCAGCGCCTCGAGCCGCTGTGATCCCTCGACATCCATTGCTCCCTGAAAGAGCAGGCAATGCGAGCGGTGCTGGCCGCGCCCGACGCGGCCCCGGAACTGATGGAGTTGGGCCAGGCCGAAACGCTCGGCGCCCTCGATGAGCATGATGGTGGCGTTGGCCACGTCCACGCCGACCTCGACGACCGACGTCGCCACCAGGATGTCGCTCTCACCGCAGGCGAACCGGTCCATGGTCGTCTCCTTCTCGCGCGCGGGCAGCCGTCCGTGGAGAAGCGCCACCCGCAGCTCGGGGAAGACCTCGCGAGAGAGCCGCTCAAACTCAGCGGTCGCAGATTTCACGCCCAGCTTGTCTGATTCTTCGATGAGCGGACAGATGACAAAGGCCTGGCGTCCGGCGGCGATCTCGGTACGGATGAAAGCGCAAGCCTCATCGCGACCGAAGGGCGGGACCACCCGGGTGCGCACCGGCTGCCGCCCAGGGGGCATCTCGCGAAGTTCACTGGCGTTGACGTCTCCGTAGAGGGTGAGATGCAGAGAGCGCGGGATTGGCGTCGCCGACATGGCCAGGAAGTTGGGCATGGCTTGGGCTTTGCGGCGCAGCCTTTGTCGCTGGGCAACGCCGAAACGATGTTGTTCATCGACAACGACAAGGCCGAGATCGGCGAACACGACCTCGTCCTCGATGAGCGCGTGAGTTCCGACAATGAGCGCGTCCTGTCCACCCGCAAGGCCGTCGAGGATCTCGCGACGAGCCCGCTGCGACGTGCTGCCGAGGAGCAGCCGCGGTGGCAGGTCGTGAGGCGCGAGCAGGCTCTCCAGCGTCGTGAAGTGTTGCCGGGCGAGGATCTCGGTGGGCGCCATCACCGCGGTCTGTCGCCCGGCCCGGTGGGTCATCAGCGCCGCCATGGCGGCGACCACCGTCTTGCCGCTGCCCACGTCGCCCTGGAGCAGCCGGTTCATGGGTCCAGGGTCCGCCATGTCGGTGAGAATCTCGTGGGCTGCGACGCGCTGGCCGTCGGTGAGGCGAAACGGCAGCGAGTGGGCAAACTCCCGAGCAGTCTCGATGACATAAGCGATCTCGATTCCCTGCGAGGAGAGTCGGCGGCGCCGAGCGCGTTCGGCCGCCACCTGGAGTAGGAAGAGTTCCTCGAATGCAACACGTTCTCTGCCGGCCTCGGCATCATTGAGATTGGCGGGCGAGTGGAGGGAGCGCAACGCCTCACCGAGTGGCGGCAGTCCCTCACTCGCGCGGACGCTGGGGGGAAGGCGGTCGGGTAGCTCGTCAGTGAGGGGCAGCAAGGGCTCGATGAGTTCACGGAGCCGGCGTGAGCTCAAACCCTGAGTTTCCGAGTACACCGGAGCCAGGCGTCCGACATGGAGTTGGTCGGATCGAGAGCGCTCGAATTTCGGGCTCTGAAAACTGAGACCGTTGGGCGACCGCACCACCTTGCCAGCGAGGAGCACCTCCATGCCCGGAGTGAGACCGCGAGTGATGCGGTGGTTGAACCAGACTGCGCTGGCAACGCCGCTCTCATCCTCAACCGTCGCCTCGACTAGTTGCTTCTTCTGTCGCGGGCTCCAGAACGCGACAATGCTGCGGATCCGCACTCGCCCGGTCTGCTGCCGACCCGGCGTCAAGTGAGCCAACGGCGTCACCTCGGTGGTGTCCTCATAGCGACGGGGCATTCGCGTGAGGAGGTCACTCACGGTCTCGATGCCGAGCTTCTTCATGAGCTGCACTTGGCGGTGGCCGATTCCGAAGATCCTGCCGACCGCAGTGTCGGCGCGAAGCCCGGCACCCCCCGTGCTCACGCTTGCCACCATCTGACCCGAGCGAGAGCGCCGCTCAGCCCGGAGCCGCCGCGCGGATATAGCCGATGCCCACCGTGCCGGGGCCGACGTACGTGCCCACGACGGGGCCGATCTCACCACTGCGGATCGTCAGTTCCGGATAGGCCCCGGCCAAGCGTGCTCGCAGTGGGCCAAGCTTCGTTGAATTGTCCGCGTGATAGGCCGCCACCGCCTCCAACTCGCCGACCGCGGCCACCTTCTCGAAGAGAAGATCAACGCCTTGCTGCTCGTTGCGAGCGCGCGCCACCGGCGTGATCTCCCCATCGTGACATGCGAGCAGCGGCTTCACCTTCAGCATGCCGCCGAGGAACGCCCGGGCCCGGCCGATGCGACCGCCGCGCTGGAGGTAGATCAAGGTATCGAGGAGCATGTAGATCCCGGTACGGTTGATCCGACCTTCGAGCGCCGTCACGATGTCGTCTGCGCTCTTGCCTGCGACGATGTCCTCGAGGGTGGCAAAGAGCAGCACCTGGAGACCGCCACTGGCGGTCCCCGAATCGATCACCCGAACCCGCCGGTCCCCGAATTCTTGCGATGCTAGGTGCGCGGATTGCAGTGTCCCCGAGAGCTTCGATGTGATGTGGACAGAGATGACTACATCATCGTCGGACACGAGGAGTTGCCGGTAGACCGCAGCAAACGCCTCCGGCGACGGCTGCGATGTGGACGGCTGATGGTCGCCGCTGCGCAACCGCTCGTAGAACGCGGAGGCAACGAGTTCCACGCCGTCCTTGAACTGCTCGTCACCAAAGCGCACGGTGAGCGGGACCACGCGAATGCCAAAACGATGGGCGTCCTCGGAGGTGAGATCAGAGGTGCTGTCAGTAACGAGGCTGACGGTCATTCCAGGGAAAGCACATACGGATAGTGGTCCTGCCCGCCGCGGTGAACCTCGAATTCCGTCGTGGGATGCTGGTTGCGGAGTAGCTCCACCAACCGGGCCGCCCGGGCGTCGTCGACCTCGCTCCCCCAGTACACGGTGACGAGCTGCGGGGACGGTTCCTGGTTGCCCAGGGCGGTGACGACGACATCCTCCACGGTCTCACCAACCTGAACGATCTCGCCATCGATGATGGCGATCGCCTCGCCCTTGCGGATCTGCAGCCCGTTCGAGGTCGTTGCCCGGACCGCCAGGGTGACCTCCACGGCGCTGACGCGGGCAATAGCATCGGCCATGGCCGCAGCGTTTGTGGTGGCATCGCTGTCGCTGGAGAGAGCCAAGAGTGCACTGATGCCCTGCGGGAGGTTGCGCGTTGGCACCACGATGACGTCAACGCCCTCGGCGATAGCGTCGACCTGTTGCGCGGTGAGAATGACGTTGCCATTGTTGGGGAGGATGATCACCTGTTCCGCGTTGCTTGCCCGGACAGCGGTGAGAAGGTCCTCGATGGACGGATTCATGGTCTGTCCGCCCTCCACGACGACGTCACAGCCGAGCGACTTAAGGATCTCCCGGAACCCCTCCCCCGGAGCGACGCTGACGACGGCGAGCGGCTTGACCGGCGCAGGAGTCGGGGTCTGGGGAGCAGCCGCAGCCGCAGCCTCAGCAGCATCGGCCCGCTCGAGAACATCGTGGTGCTGGCCCGACATGTCCTCGACCTTGAGCTTCGCCAGCCCTCCGCGCTGCGAGGCAATGGCAATCAGCGCTGCAGGGTCGGCGGTGTGGATGTGGACGCGCACAAGATCAGCATCACCAACCACGAGAGCTGAATCGCCCATCGGACCCAGTTCGTCCCGGATGGCTGCAGCGTCGAGGCCGGGTCCATTGATGAGGAACTCTGTGCAGTACCCCCATCCCTCCTCGGGCTCGGCCACTGCGGCAGCGCCCTGCCGCGGGGAGGGAGCCAGGTCGGCGACGACCGCCTCATCTGCAGCAAACGGCAGGCGCACTCGCGGCTCGCCGGCGCGACGCCGCGGGGTGACCAACGCCGGCTGGGCCCCCTGGGTCTCACTGAGAGCGCGGGCAAAGCCTTCGAGGATGACCGCCAACCCGAAACCTCCGGCATCGACGACGTTGGCGTCGCGGAGGACCTGGAGCTGGTCGATGGTCCGTTCCACTGCGGCGTGCGCTTCACGCACTGCGGCCTCGAGCACAACACTGATGTCGTCCGACTGGCGGGCACTCCGTTGTGCGGCCTCACCGGCCTCACGAATTACGGTAAGGATGGTGCCCTCGGTGGGCTTCATCACCGCCTTGTAGGCGGTGCGCGCCGCCTCACCGAGGCCCGCCGCGACGGCCTGCGCATCGATACGCTGGGCGTCCGCGAGCGCCTGGGAGAAGCCACGGAAGATCTGCGAAAGGATGACACCGCTGTTGCCCCGGGCGCCCATCAACGAGCCGTGCGCTGCGGCACGCATCACCGACGACGCCGACTCCGGCTCAGCAGCGCTTTGGGCCTCCTCCACCGCCGAGCGCAGGGTCAGATACATGTTGGAACCGGTATCACCGTCGGGCACGGGGAAAACGTTGAGGTCGTTCACCTGGTCCTGATTTGCCTGCAACCACGACAGGGAGGAGCGCAAGCCGAGAAGCAGCTGCTCACCACCCACGGCATGGACTGGCTCGCGCAGCACGGTCACCGGCGCGGGCTCAGCGCTTGCCACCCTCATCCTCCATATGGATGCCCTGGACGTTGACGTTCACCGCCAGGACCTCAATGCCAAGCATCTTCTCCACTGAGTACTTCACCGCGCTCATGAGATTGTGAGCGACTTCGCTGACCCGGGTGCCGTACTGAGCGATGACGTAGAGCTCAATATGGATTCCGCCCTGGCGCACGGTGACGTTGACCCCCCGGTGGGAGTTCTCTCGGTTGAGCCGCTCGGCGATGCCATCGCGAAGGCCGCGGGCAGCCATCCCGACAATGCCGTAGGACTCGTTCGCGGCGTGGCCGACGATGGAGGCGACGACCCGAGGTGAGACCTCGATGGACCCGAGGGATCCTGATCGGGTGAGGGGCCCCTCGGTGCGCACCTTGCTGTTCACGTCACTCCCATAAGCCACCGGAGGCCCTGTGGTATCCTCGCGACCGAATCGATGAGGCAATCTGCGGGTTGCCCACGAACTCAGGCGGGCGCAATTCTAGTATGCGGCCGCGGCCCGAGTGTTCAGCCGCGGAGCAAGAGTGGAGAGAGCGGAGAGATGTCCCAGAAGTGCGATCGGTGCGGCAAGCGCCCGATGTCCGGCAACAACGTCAGTCACTCCAAGGTGCGGACGCGTCGCCGGTTCCTGCCCAACCTCCATGCCACCCGGATCCTCCAGGGCGGTCACACCCTCAAGCTCACCCTCTGCACCCGCTGCATCCGCACCGAGGCCAAGCCGGCACGTTGACGCAGATGCGGCCTCAGAGTGTCATCACCGTCTGAGAGCGCCAGGGACCCAGGCGGCCCCAGCGGGTAGCTGGTCGCCGGGGCTCGCCCGCAGCCCCGCATTGAGCAATTCGATGCCGTCGACCAGTCGCGGGCCCGGCCGGTTGAAGTAGCTCGAGCCGTCAACCGCAATCACCCTGCCGCTTTGGGCGGCGGGAAGATCGGCGAAGCCGGAGCGCTGGGTGATCTCCACTGCGCGCTCCAGAGTGCGCTCGAGGCCGAACCCGCAGGGCATGAGAACGATGACGTCGGGCCGAGCGGTGACGACCTCGTCCCACGGGGTGGCCCGCGAAGGCTCACCGGAGACGCCGAGAAGGTCGCGGCCGCCGGCCACGGCCACCATGTCCGGGACCCAATGGCCGCCGGTCATCACCGGGTCGGTCCACTCGATGCAGGCAACGCCGGGTGGCGCCGTCGGCTGGCGTCCGCTGGCGATGGCTGCGATGCGGGTGCGCAGTCTCCGGGCGACCTGCTCCGCAGCCTGAAGGTGACCAGTGCCCCTGCCGACGGTGACGATGGTATCGATGACCTCGCCAAGAGTGCGCGGTTCCAGGGAAAGGACGGGGACGTCGCCAGGCAGTTGCCGGACAGCACCCTCCACCTGGCGATAGGCCACCGCGCAGACATGGCAGAGCTCCTGGGTTAGGATGAGGTCGGGGTCGAGGTCGGCGAGGCGCTGCGCGGCGAGGTGGTAGATCGACGATCCGGCATGGGACGCGACGCGGATATGGCGGTCGATGTCTGCCGAGCTCCCGTCGTGGTCCAGGGCGTTGGAGGTGAGGACGGGCAGCCTCCGCGCTCCATCTGGGTGATCGCACTCGTGGGTGACGGCAACAAGCTCCTCCCCGGCCCCGATCGCGAAGCAAATCTCCGTGCTGCTCGGCAGCAGCGAGACAATGCGCATCAGACCGGGTTGCGGGGCGGACCGAGTGTGCCGTTACTCCTCAGCTCGCGGCGCTGGGGAAGCGCGGCGCGCAGCTGTCCACATGCAGCATCGGTGTCACCGCCCCGGGTATCGCGCACGGTCATGGCGACGGTGCGCAACCGATTGAGGAAGGCACGGGTCTGCTCTGGCCGCGGAGGACCCCAGGAAGAGCCTTCGATGAGGTTCATGGGGATGACGTTGACGTGCGCGTTGAGGCGACGGGCAAGGTCGGCAAGTTTGTCCGCCTGCTCCACGGAGTCGTTCACTCCACCGATGAGGCACCACTCGAAGCTGATCCGCCGTCCGGTGGCGCTGATGAAGCGCTGTGCGGCGGAAATCAGTTCGCCCAGCGGATGGGCCTTGTTCAGCGGCACCAATCGGTTGCGCAGTTCATCGGTGGCGGCGTGCAGGGAGATCGCCAGTGTCACCGGAGGCGCGTCGGCGGCCAGCCGATCGATGCCGGGGACCACACCACTGGTGGAGACGGTGATGCGGCGAGGGCTGATCCCCGCATCCTTGGCCAGGTGGCTGACCGAGGCGATCGTCGCGTCAAGATTGGCGAGCGGCTCACCCATGCCCATGTAGACGATGTGCGTGACCGGACCGAGGCCACGGCGATGGAAAGCCTGAGCGCCCAGCCGTACCTGGTCGACGATTTCTGCCGCCGTGCAGTTGCGCAGCAGGCCCAAGCGACCGGTGGCGCAGAACGGACAGCCCACCGCGCAACCCACCTGGCTGCTGACGCAGATGGTGGCGCGACGGCGGCGCCGCTGCCGTTCGGGGCTCTCCATTGCCACGGTTTCCACCGTCTGGCCGTCGTTGAGACGGCACAGGAGCTTTACCGTCATCCCCTCGTCGGCCTCACTCTCGGTGGCGATGGCGGCGGTGATGAAGTCGACCTCATCGGCAAGTGCAGCGCGCAGTGAGGCCGGCAGTTGACGGATCTCGTCGATGTTGCGAAGCCAGGGCTGCCAGACGGCGTCGCGGAGTTGGCGCGCCCGCCACTTTGGCGCCCCAGCGGTCGCAAGAATGGCGCTGAGGTGAGACGAGGGGACGGTGCTGAGGGCGACGACCATCTGTCCATGGTACCGAGGCGGCGGGAGGACGGCGGGTGCCGCTAGGCTCTCGAAGCGATGCGCGGCTTCCTTTCTGGACTGCTCGGTGTCCCTGCCACGATCCTGATTGCGGCGGGACTCGGCATCATGGCCGTCACCGTTATCAGCCGCGTCATGCCCAAACGCACCGTCATCCGCTGGGCCCACCTCGTCCTCGGCGTTGCCATGCTCGGCATCGGGGTCGCCCTGCTCGGCGTCGACGTCAATCTGCTGGGGACGGGCTGAGCGGTCCCGTCATCGGGGTCGCGGAGCGATCAGTTCGAGA
The DNA here is from genome assembly GCA_051002895.1 of Candidatus Dormibacteria bacterium. GTDB lineage: Bacteria > Chloroflexota > Dormibacteria > Aeolococcales > Aeolococcaceae > JBPCLW01. The sequence goes on from JBPCLW010000042.1 coordinate 121,895, forward strand.
AATTCGGATCGGCACTTCTCGTCGTTCTGGAAGGCGCCAGTGAGCGCCGAGGTCACCGCCTGACTGTTCTGCTTTTGGATGCCCCGCATCATCATGCAGAGGTGGCTCGCCTCAATGACCACGGCGACGCCATGCGGCTTCAGAACTCTGTGCAGGGCGTTGGCGATCTCAGTTGTCAGCCGCTCTTGCACCTGAAGGCGGCGGGCGAAGACGTCGACGATGCGCGGAATCTTGCTGAGGCCGACGAGGCGACCACGAGGCAGGTAGGCCACGTGTGCCTTGCCGAAGAATGGGAGCAGGTGGTGCTCGCACAGCGAGTACACCTCGATATCCTTGACCACGACCATCTCCGAGTAGTCCTCGTGGTAGATGGCATCATTGATGACATCATTGACATCAAGCGAGCTACCGGCGGTGAGGAAGCGGAGGGAGTCGGCCACTCGGGTAGGGGTGCGTCGCAAACCCTCGCGTGCCGGCGGATCACCAAGCTCAGTGAGCATGAGGGCGACGAGATCGACGAGCGGGTCCTCGTGTTCTTCGGCGGTGTGGACCTGGGCCATGCTTGCCACTATGCCACCCGGTGGGCCGATGCGAACCTGGAGATCCGCTCCGGAGGGCGCGTCCTAGACTCGTGAAGGCCCTTGGAACCTCTCCACCAGACCATACGCAACGGCTGGCTCGTGCACGAGGTCAGCCGAACAGAGCCGCGCGCCTGACGGGACTCGACATGCCGGCCGTCGGCAAATTCGTCCCGCAGCGGGCGTCGGGCGGGCGGCACCCATGGTTAGTCGATGCTCGCGACACGTCGGCACGGTGAGGGCTCGGAGGTTCAGCCCAGCCGCTGAGCGAAATACCAACGATGGCCCTCGGGATCGACGGCTTCGTAGGTCCGTTCGCCATATGACTGATTCGCGGGCTCACGAGGAATCCCAGCTCCAGCGTCGCGCGCTCGGGCGTGATGGGTGTCGACATCGGCAACGTACACGTGCGTCAGATGAGTGCTGCTACCAACCTCCTGAGGCGTCCGGAAATCGCCGGCCGGCGAGCCCAGCATGATCACGCCGCCGTCGAACTCCATTTCGGCGTGGTGAACGCGGCCGGCCTCGTCGGCGAGTCGCATCGTCTCCTGGAAGCCGAAGGCGGCGGCCAGCCACCCGAGCGCAGCCTCGGCGTCGCGGTAGAGGAGGTATGGGCTGATGGTTGTGCTCATCTGCATCCTATTCTGGCGGCTCTGGCGGCAGCCTGGTGTGGTCGCAGGGAGATGGAGCGGGAGAAGGGACTCGAACCCTCGACATCCAGCTTGGAAGGCTAGCGCTCTACCAGCTGAGCTACTCCCGCTCGCGGTGCCAGGATACCGGGACTTCCCCGGGCCGGGTGGTCCGACGAGGACGATGAGGCCATCCACTCAAGGAGAATTTCCCATGAGCCCCATTCTCACCGACACTGTTGCCCTCGTCACCGGCGCATCAAGCGGGATCGGGGATGCCACGGCACGCACGTTGGCCGAGCACGGCGCCCTCGTCGTCCTCGTTGCTCGCCGCCGCGAACGGCTCGAAGCGCTGGCTAGGGAGATCACGGCGGGCGGTGGTCGCGCCCACGTCTGTGAGGCGGACCTCAGCAACCCGCAACAGGCTCGTGCCGCTGTCGAAGAGACGGTCAACACCCATGGGCGCCTCGACTTGCTCATCAATAATGCTGGAGTGATGCTCCTCGGCCCCGCCTTGGAAGCACCACTCGAGGAGTGGGAGCGGATGGTTCAGATCAACATCCTCGGCGTGCTCCATTGCGCTCACGCTGCTCTCCCCCACCTCGTCCGTGCCGCAGAGACGGCACCGCGACGGGTTGCCGACCTCGTCAACGTCAGTTCGGTTGCCGGCCGGGTCGCCCGCAGCGGCAGCGGCGTCTACAACGCCACCAAGTTCGGCGTGGGCGCCTTCTCGGAGTCGATTCGGCAGGAGTTCTCGGCGCGACACGTTCGTGTCTCGCTCGTCGAGCCCGGAGCGGTGAGCACAGAACTCGCTGGGCACAACCGGCCAGAGATCCGCGAGGCAATGGAGAAGCGGTTTGGTTCCATCGAACGGCTGGAGTCCAGGGACATCGCGGATGCCATCGGATACATCGTGACCCGGCCACGTCATGTCGCCGTCAATGAACTGTTGGTGCGTCCCACCGAGCAGGAGAACTAAGCCGCCCGGGGCTAACCGAGCGCGCTGAGTGCCTCAGCTATGCCCATGGAGATGCAGGTGAACGACGGAACATCTCGCACCGTGTGGGTCGAGGCCTCACTCCCGCGCATCTCCTGCACCAGATCCAGAAAATCGCTCACCGAATCGCTCTCGAAGGCGACAACGAATTCTTGATCGTCCAACCCGAAGCTATAGGTGGTGTTGATCTTCACGTTCGGATGGCGGTGACCCATGGTGATGTGCTCACTCATCTGGCGCTGCCGCTCGTCCTGGCTCAGGCGATACCAGGCGCGCGTCTTCACAAACGGATATACGAAGAGAAACCGGCGACCTGTTGGCGATACCACCAGCCGACTGCTGCGTCCCTCCTGCGGACGCCCATCGCTGTGCCGATGCGCTTCCGCATAGGTCGAGCGCTTGGTCATTGCGAAGTAGTGGTACGGCGACTCCAGGTAGCCGGCCATCGAGGCGGCATTGAGGCGAGCGGACATTTCGTGGAGGTCATCGAGGTCTTCGCTGACCATCCAGAACATGAGGTCGGCATCACCGCGTGTTCCCACCAGGCTGTAGCTGCGAAGAAGCACGCCATCGCGCGCGGCAATGTCGTCGACGATCGCCGCCACCTCCTCACGGTCGGCGGCACGCTCAGCGGCGGAGCGACGACGCCACTCGGGGAGGACCCGATGGAAGGCGAAGCGGACGAATTGACGGGCAGTCGGCCGCTCAATGCCGGCATCGCGGGCCTGCAGCGGCGAGGTTTCGGTCACCGAAGCATTCTCGATGATGCCGGTCACCGGCCGCCTCACCCGGGGCTCGGGCTGGACTGCCGCATTGCCGGTGCCGCGACTCCACGGCGGAGTTCGAAGTCGTCGTCGAGTGCCGCCCCCCCCACCTCGGCATCAAAGAGGATGCGCCCGGTGCCATGGACATCGCGGAGATCGACGGGCCGTGGCTTGGCGATGCGATAGCCCCGCGGAAGGTGGCGGGAAAGATCGTCGAGTACGGCTGAGGCGGTAAAGGGGACCCGCCCCGTCTTGGGCGCCGCCGAGACGAGGTTCGTGGCACCCTGGCAGAGCTTGCGATGGAGATCCTCGCTGCCTGCGGCGGTGAGGATGGAACAGCGATGGCCCTCCTCACCGATGACGATGATCGCGGCGGGACGAACGCCACCGAGGAGCTTGGGAGTACCAACGGCGAACAGCTGGCCGGACTCAGCGCCAAGACTGCTGGCACGAAGAAGACCGCTCATGGAGAGAGTATCCTCCGACTGAGGGAGACGCGGCTCTGGTCGCTCGCCGTCCGAGTTTTCAATCACCGTTAGCATGCGCCTCGCGCGATTCTGGACGGTGGTGTCGGCCCGCCGCGGCAAGGGCAGCCTTGCGGATCAGCCGGTGTTCGCGTCGCACTCGCGCCTGGGCCTGCCGGCGCCGCTCCTCGTCTGTCTCGGCGATGACCGAGGGGACCGGCGCGGGCGCTCCCTGGGCGTCGAGACCCACAAACACCAAGTGGGCGCTGGCCACGTAACGGGTCTCGCCGGTCGGCACGGTTTCGACGTCGACGCGGACGCCCACCTCCATCGAGGTCCGGTGGGCATCGTTGACCATCGCCTGCACGGTCACGAGGTCGCCGATGAACACGGGGGCGAGGAAGCTCATGTCGTCCATTGACACGGTGACAACGCGGCGGCGAGCATGCTTCATCGCTGCTGTGCCGGCGGCGGTATCGACCATGCGCATGATCGTTCCCCCATGGACGTAGCCGGCATTATTGGCGTGCTGAATCTCCATCACCTCGCTGATCACGATGCGAGAGGTCGCGGCTGGACGCGGCGAGAGATCGGGTTTGTCGGGAAAGCGCCGCGCCAGGTCGGGCCGAGGAATCGGAGAACTCACCGCAACACGTCGAGAGCGGCGCGAGTGAGCACCTCGGCGCCGATGGGGAGGCACCGCTCATCGATGTCGAACTCGGGATGATGGTGGGGCGCCCGCTCGGGACGCGAGGGATCGCCCGCTCCCACCAGGAAATAGCAGCCCGGCACCTGCTCGAGAAAGTAGGCGACGTCATCGCCGACGGTGATGAGCTGGCCGATATCGACCGCCTCCTCCCCCACCGCCCCCACGGCCGCGCGGCGTACCACCTCGGCAACGCCGGCATCACTCACCACGGGCGGGCATCCCGGGCCTCGGGTGAACTCGATCTCCGCGCGATGGGCGTGAGCGATAGCGCGAGCAATCTCCTCGACGCGGCTGATGAGGCGGTCGCGCTCCTCGGGGAGCGCCGCCCGCACCGTGCCTCGCAACAGCGTCTCCTCAGCGATGACGTTGAACGCCGTGCCGCCCTCGATTCGGCCGATGGTCACCACCGCCGGCTGGACCGGCGCGGTTTCCCGCGAAACCAGCGTCTGCAGTGCCAGAACAATCTGCGCCGCACACACCACAGGGTCGATGCTCGTATGGGGCAGGCCGCCATGGCCGCCGCGACCCCGTACCCGGATGGTCACGTCGTCGGCACTTCCGAAGATCGGGCCAGGGTTGACGACAACTCGGCCGACGTCGAGCGGAGACCAGAGATGGATGCCAAGGACGCTGTCGACGCCATCGAGGACGCCGTCGCGAATCATCGGCATGGCGCCGCTGGCGGTCTCCTCGGCAGGTTGAAAGCAGAGCCGCAGCCGTCCCCTCCACTGCTCGCGAAGCTCGGCAAGCACCGATGCAGCGGCGAGGGCCATGGAGACGTGGCCATCGTGTCCGCAGGCGTGCATCGCTCCGTCGACCTCAGATCGCACCGGCCCTCCGGCCCCGCGCTCAACGATGGGAAGGGCGTCCATGTCAGCGCGGAGCATGAGCGTCGGGCCCTCGCTGTTCTCCAGGTCGGCGACGACGCCGGTGCCACCGATCTCGGTGCCAACCTTGAATCCCAGGGCGGCGGCGCGCTCAGCGGCGAATGCAGCGGTGGCCCGCTCTTCGCCGGAGAGCTCGGGGCGGCGATGGAGCTGGCGGCGGATGTCCACGAGTTCCTCGCGACGCCGGTCAACGGCGGAGCGCGGGATGTCGTCAGGTAGGGTCGCGTCAGTCATCGCCGGGGAGCAGCTCAGCGAGTTCATTGGCCTGGGTCAAGCGGATGGCGGCCTCACCAAGAAAGCGATTGGCGATGACGCTGCTTGCGCCAGCCTCCATGCCGCGGCGCCGGAGATCGCTGGCGCCGTGGTGACAGAAGCCGACGATGGTGCGCTGGGGATTGGCGGCGCGGAGGCGCGAGATGGCTCCAAGCCGATCGTCGGCATCCCTGTTGAGATCGACAAACACGACCTGGCTGTCCGGAAGCAGGTCGGCGTCCTTCGCGTTGGCAATCGCGATGCCGCCTGGCGCCAGTGCGGCCTGCAGATGACTGCCGAAGATCAGGTCGCCGCTCAGCAGGGCGACGACAGCGGACGCGGCAGGATCGGACATCTCCGGCAATGGTAGGCCCGGACCGGCAGAGGCCGTCATTAGGGCAAGCCCGGCCGCCACACCACCCGTGGCCTCCGCCAGACTTCCCGCAAGACCACACTGGACGAGGAGAGCGACGCATGGCAGCGATCAGTACGGTTGGCGTCGTCGGCGCCGGGCTCATGGGCTCGGGCATCGCCGAGGTCTGTGCTCGCAATGGCCTCACCACACGGGTCGTCGAGGCGGGGGCCGAGGCACTGGAGAGTGGTCGCACGCGCACGGAGCGGTCGCTCGCCCGCGCTGTCGAACGGGGCAAGCTCGGCGACGGGGAGAGCCAGACAATCCGACAACGCATGAGCTTCAGTGTCGACCTTGAGGATCTCGGCGATTGTGATATCGTCATCGAAGCCATCATCGAGCGGCTCGACGACAAGATGGAATTGTTCGGCAAACTCGGCAATATTGTTACGGATACTGCCATCCTTGCCACGAACACCTCAGCGCTGCCGATCGTAGAGATCGCCCGGGCAACGCGTCGGCCGGAACGTGTCATCGGCACCCACTTCTTCAATCCCGCACCGGTGATGCAACTGCTCGAGCTGGTGCGCACCATCTCCACAAGCGACGAGACCTTCGAGACGGCCAAGGCATTTGGTGAACGTCTCGGCAAGCGCGTCATCGTGGCCCAGGACCGCGGCGGCTTCATCGTTAACCTCCTACTCATCCCCTTTCTCACCAGCGCGGTCCGTCTCTATGAGTCGGGATTCGCGAGCCGGGAGGACATCGACGAAGGAATGCACCTCGGCTGTGGTCACCCCATGGGGCCACTGCAACTTCTCGATTACATCGGCCTAGATACCGCCCTCTTCGTCTGCAATGCGCTGTACGAGGAATACGCCGTCCGTGACTACGCCGCACCGCCCCTGCTCAAGCGGATGGTCGCCGCGGGCTATCTCGGGAAGAAGAGCGGGCGCGGCTTTTACGAGTATTAGTCGCGGATCAATTGGGCCGGTGGGTCACGCTGGAATCGACCGGCTGTTGCTGCTCGGCGACCACCAAAGGCAGGCTCTGCAGAAGCCGATCCCCGCCCCAGAATCCGGCGCTGTATTGACCGGGCTCACCGAATGTCGGGTTCATGTACGTCACGGTGCTAACCGTAACCTGCTGCTGGCCGTCCGGCAGAGCACCCGCGGCTTGGAACTGCAGGTTCGCCACCGGAAGGACGAGTTTGCCCAGCGCGTCAACGAATCGGAGTTCGACAGTGTGAGTGGCGTTGACGTCGGCCGCGAGGAATCGGAAACCCGCGACCACGGCAAAGCTTGCCCGTCCCGGCAACTGGGGAAGGGCGATGGCGCTGAAACCACCACCCAGCACATAGAGCTTGCCGTCGGGGGGAACCGTCGCGCTGTCGGCAAAGAACGCAAAGCACATGTCCACTCCGGGAGCATGCCACGCTGGGGGACCATAGGGTGGTGACCCCACACAACGTCCACGTCTTCGTCTGCACCACCGCCGGCCGCCACCACTGCGGCGGGCAAGGCTCGGAGGCGATCCTTCAGCGCCTCCGCGACGCTGTCGAGGAGCGTGGGCTCGGCTGGGTGCGCACCACGAGGATGGGCTGCAATCAGCAGCATCATCAGGGCCCCATCCTCATCGTCTATCCCGAGGGCGTTTGGTACGGCCGCCTGCGCCCTCAGGATGTGGACGAGATCGTCGAGGAGCACCTCATCAACGGCCGTCCGGTCGAGCGTCTGCGCATCATCCCCGATGGCCCCTGGGCTACGACGGCTACGACCTGAGGGATCGCCCGGTCGCAGCAACCGAGGTCCCGCCTGGTACGGTGAGGGCAACGTCAACATCAAACCTCAACATCATCGGAAGGAGATCGAGATGGGCTACATCCGCGGATTCGTGCATGGCACGGTCGTCGGCACCGTCGTTGGACTCTGTGTCGCACCCCAGACCGGCGACAAGACCCGTGCCCAGCTCGCCGGCTTCGGACGCGCCGCCCGCGAGGGTTATGGAGTTGCTGAGAAGACGGTCCGCCAGGTCGCTCCGATGGCGGGTGCTGCGGCCAGCCTCGCCCGCGAGCAACTTGGTCGCGCCCGTCGCTCGGCGGAGACCGACGATGACGGTGCGGTCATCGAGGGCAACGTACGCATTCACAGCGAAGGCAACGGTCGCCACTAGTCCTGTCGGGCGGCCCTCTTAGCCGCGGATGATCGAGGCCGGGAGTTCGTCCTCGACGGTCCCGAGAGCGGCGAGCAGACCCAGGACGCCGACGACGGTGTCAAGGATGTTCATCGCCGTGGGGAAGTGCAGGCCGGCGATGGCGCGGCCTCCCGCATCGGTGTCGCCAACGACGAAGCCGGCGATGCCGAGGATCAGGAGGAATGCGCCCACTGCCCCCATCGCCCATCTGCCGGCGTGCCGGGGGGCCAGGAAGCCGATCCAAATCAGCGCCGCCACGAGAACGACGTCGAGTGCGTCTCGCACGTAGGTCAGGTGAAGCTGGATGCTCCCGAGGTTGCCATTGGCCTGGCCGTTGACGACGTGCGATGCATCACCGAGAAAGACCCCGCCAACGGCGAGGGCAACGAAGAGAAGCGTGCAGAGCTGGGCGTAGAAGCGGGCCATAGTTGGAGAATGTGTGCTCGGACGACGACGGTGCCGGCCGCATCCGCGTGGGTGAGACGGCGAGGCTGGCGATGATAGCCGGAGGTCGCGCGTCGATGCGCAGTCAGCTCGTCACCGGGATACTTCCGCAGCGACCACGGTAGCGTCGTCCAGGGAACCGGCGTCGATCGCGGCCTGGACCAACCAGTCGGTGCGCTGGACGATGGGCGCCTCTGCCATGACGGTGGCCGCGATGGTCTCATCGCTCAGAGCTTCCCAGACGCCGTCGGTGCAGAGGACTAGCAGATCCCCAGGAAGGAGGTCCACCTCAGTGATGTCAGGAGCCATCGCCTCGCCGAGGACGGCGCGGGTCACGATGTTGCGCTTGGGGTCATGGCGAGCAGCGCTCTCGGGAAGCAGGCCCGCCCGAATCTGCTCGCCCACCCAGCTGTGATCAGCGGTGACCGGAATCGCCAACCCGCCGCGCACGCAGTAGGCGCGGCTGTCGCCGAGGTTGGCGACCAGAGCCCCGCTACGGCTCACCCAGGCGACGACCAGGGTGGTTCCCGGGTGATCGCCAATGCGGTCGCGGAGCTGTGCCACCGCGGCGTCGGCTGCTGCCACCGCGCCTCCGAGCCGTGGCCGCGGATCGCCGGGGCCGGCGAGGATGAGCGCCGACGCACTCACCGCGGCGTCGGCCGCTTCGGCACCCCCGGCGTGGCCGCCCATCCCGTCTGCAATGACGATCACGACGTCGCCGTTGGCGGCGGCAAACGCGGCGAAGCGGTCCTGATTCTCAGTGCGGATCGGACCCTTCTCGCTGTGCCCTGCGGCAAGGATCCCGCCGCTCTCCACCATGGTGCGAGTGCTCCCCGACTGTGGGGACCTCATGGCGTCAGAATCGCCGGTCATTCTTGTCTCCATGGGGAATGTCGCGCGAGTGATCTTGTGTCAGCGTTGCTATAATATGCAGCGTCGCCCCAGACCTTACTTGGAGGACTCCTATGAGTGGTGAATTCGACGAAGCCAGCGGAAAAGTGAAACAGGCGGCCGGTGATCTCACAGATGACCATGAGTTGAAGCACGAAGGCGACCGTCAGGAGGGTGCTGGGAAGGTCAAGCAGTTCGGAGACAAGGTCAAGGACAAGATCGACGACGCCGCGAACAAGGTCAAGGACTGATCGCAGTCCGGGGCAGGAAACGGGGCGGAGCCACGCAGATGCGCCGCCCCGGTTCCGCGTCTGGCCACTCTCAGCGACGGTGGCCCGTCAGACAGTGCCGAAGTAGCGGTCTCCAAAGTCGCCAAGACCGGGAACGATGTACTTGCGCTCGTTGAGACAGCGGTCAACGGTCGCCGTGTGGATGCGCACAGTGGGATGTGCGGCGAGCACCGCCTCGATCCCCTCGGGCGCAGTCACCACGCAGGCCAGGCGGATGCTGGTGGCACGCTGCTCGAGGAGCAACTCGATGGTGGCAAGTGCCGAACCACCGGTGGCAAGCATGGGGTCGAGGATGATGACCTCGGTGCCGGCCAATTGTGGCGGCAGTTTCTGGTAGTAGCTGCGGGCGACGGCCGTCGTCTCGTCACGCTCCAGCCCAACGAACCCCACTCGGCTCCCGGGAACGAAGTCGCTCATGGCTTCGAGCAGCGCGAGGCCGGCACGCAGGACGGGGACGAGGATGACGGGCCGGTCGAGCACCCTCCCGGTCGTTTCCTCGATGGGGGTGCGCACTGGGACCTCACGCGTTGGCAGGTCCTCGAGAACGTCGAGGGCGAGCACCTGCGCGATCAACCGGGCATGACGCCGGAAGCTGTCGGTTTCGGTCTCGACGGAGCGCAGCGCCACTAGGGAGTGCTCGACAAGGGGGTGGACAACGACCCGCACCGGAGCCCGTCCCGCCGCAGTGGTCATCGGGCGCGCTTTCCTCGCGATGCGTCCGAGCGTCCGGCGCTTCCGTTCCGCCGGTCGCCACCCGAGGGCGCACGTCTGGATCCGCGCGGGGATGCTGCGCGACGAGTTCCGTTCCCGGGCCCGCGACCGCCAGCCCCCGTTGCAGGGCCCTTGACGCCACCCGCCATACCGCGCTTGGCGCCCGCGCCAGGGCGCCGCTTGTCTGCGGACCCGCGCCCGGCACCGGGACGGCGATCCGCCGGGCGGGGTGGAGAACCCTCCCACGTCGACCTCTCCTCGCCGCTCTCAACGATCGCCTGTTCGATGCGACGGAGCATCTGTCCGAGGTGCGCAACCCGCCGCGACGTTGCATCGAGCTGCTCGACCATCGTCTCATGCGCCTGTCGGGCACGAGCGACCATGCGTTGCATCGACCACGGGTCGCGCTCTTCTCTTGCCACGGCGACACCTCCTTGGGGGCGCGGCAACGGCGCCCCAGGGAGTTGTACAGGAATCGCGACGACCACCGCGTCAGATCACGGCGAGGCGCTAGGCTCCCTCCGTGTCGCTGGCCATCGCCCTCTTCTACGGAGTCCTCCAGGGGGCCACCGAGCTCTTTCCGGTGTCCTCGCTCGGGCACGCAGTGGTCGTCCCGCCCCTTCTCCGCCTTGGAGTGTCACAGACCGATCCCAGCTTCCTGCCCTTCCTGGTGCTGCTTCACCTCGGCACTGCTGCCGCCCTCGTCATCCTCTACTGGACGGAGTGGGTGCGCATCACCCGCGGCTTCGTGCGCGGGGCGTTGAGCGGCGACATCAGCGGTCCGGATGAACGGCTGGCGATGCTCCTCGTGGTCGCCACCGTTCCCACGGGGATCATCGGTTTCCTCCTCGCCAAGCCCCTTCAGGCACTCTTCGCAGCGCCCCGCACGGTGGCAATCTTCCTCATCGTCAACGGCGGCCTCCTGCTCGGAGCCGAACTGCTCCGGCGCCGCGCCGAGCGGAGGGCGGGGATCACGCGGCGAGACGCGAGTGTCGAGGCAGGTCGTTTTGGTTCGATCGACACCATGACCGTGCGCTCGGCAATGGTCATCGGCGCTTCGCAGATCCTCGCCCTTCTCCCCGGCATCTCCCGCTCTGGGGCCACCATGGCCGCCGGTCTGGTGGCCGGACTTCGCCACGAGGAGGCGCTGCGGTTCTCGTTCCTGCTGGCCACGCCGATCATCCTCGCGGCCGGCGTTCTCGAGGTCCCCAACCTCGCCGGGGCTCCCGACCTCGGGACCTACATCGTCGGGGCCCTCGTCGCTGGCCTGGCCGCCTACGCGAGCGCCCGGTTCCTTGTCCGATACTTCCGCGTGGGTCGTCTCGACCCCTATGCCGCCTACTGCGCCCTCCTAGGCGTCACCGCACTCATCGTCATCCACTGATCCACGAGGACACACACATGCAGACGAACACCCGCACCGGTAGCGGCCGCCAACTTGCCATTGCCCTCGTCGTTATCGCGATTCTCTTCTTCGCGGCGGCGATCTTCTACGCGACGCAGGAAACCTCCTTGCTCGCATCGGGCACCGGAATCCACTACAAGCACGCAGTGCTCGCAGCCGGTCTCGGCGTGCTCTCGCTGATCGGCGCCAACGTCGCCCGCCGCCGCTAAGCCGGCCGCGGCCCAGGCAGAGTTGATCGGGGCGCCCAGGCTCGAACTGGGGACCTCCAGCTCCCAAAGCTGGCACGCTACCAACTGCGCCACGCCCCGAATGCCGCAAGCATAGCGGCGACGCGACCGGGCAACGCCCGCGGTGGACCCCAGCGTTCAGACTTCCCGCAGCCATGGACATCCTCGACGTCATCCTCGTTGCGCTGGTGGCCCTCCTCGCCTACTCGGGGTACCGCCGGGGCCTCACCTGGGGCGGCCTCTCCGCGATCGGGCTCATCGTCGGCTCGGTGACGGGTGCCCTGCTGGCGCCACCGGTGACGCAGTGGCTCGCCAGCGGTCGCGGAAACAGCGCGCGGCCGCTTGTGGCAGCAGGCGTGTTCCTGGGCAGCGTCCTCATCATCCAAGGCATCGGCACCGCGGTGGGATTCCGACTTCGTACTCGCACCGTGCGCGGCCGCTTTCGTCGCTGGGACTCGATTGCGGGCAGCGTGGCCGGGGGATTCGGGGTGATCTTCACCGCCTGGTTTCTCGCCTTCGTCTTCGTTGACGGGCAGACGCCGTGGGTCAGTCAGCAGGTCCGCGACTCCGCCATTGAACGGGCTCTGGCGACAGTCGGGCCCACCCAGCCTCCGCTCGCCGCCAACGTCAGGAGATTCCTCAGCGATCAGGTGACCCCTTTCGCCAGCTTCAATCGTAGCGATCTGGCACCCCAACCCATCCCCGCGGAACAGCGCACCCCGGGTGTGCAGCGCGCGTACGGCGCGGTGTCGAGGGTCATCGCATCCTCCTCGAATTCCCAGTGCTCCGGGTCCGAGGCGGGCTCAGCCTGGCCACTGACGGCCGACCATCTCGTTACCAATGCCCACGTTGTGGCCGGTTCTGACCATATCGAGGTCGACATTCCTGACGGTCGTACCCTGACCGCGCACCTCGTGCTCTTCGACTCCGACGTCGACATCGCCATCCTCGAGGTGCCCGGTGCCGCCCTCTCACCCCTGCCGCTGGCACCGGATCCTGCCACCGTCGCGCAGCCGGCCGCGGGGATCGGCTATCCCCAGGGAGGCGCCGAAACGCTGTACCCGGCCGCAGTGCGCGGCGTCGAAGACGCCAGGGGCTACAACATCTACTACGAGAACAGCAGGCTCACCCGCAACATCGTGGTGATCTCGGCCCGGGTCATTCCGGGGGATTCCGGGGGCCCGCTCCTCGACCTGAGCGGCAGGGTCATCGGTCTGACCTTCGGCTCCTCACCCAACCAGGACGATGCGGTCGGCTACGCCCTGTCCGTGGCCGAGATCACGCCCGCGTTGCAGCAGGGCCGCAGCAGCAACACCGAGGTCTCCTCGGGTCGCTGCCCGCAGGGGTGATCACTCCAACTGTCGGGGCTGCGGCGATGTTGAGTCGCAGCCGTCGTCCCAACCTGTGGGGCTCGCATAGCGCATTGAGCGACATGGGCAGACAGCCCCGGACTCACACCGCCGATCGCCGATCCCAAAATGGTGCCGGGAAAGGGAATCGAACCCTTACGCCCTTACGAGCACAGCGCTCTGAACACTGCGTGTCTACCAGTTCCACCACCCCGGCACGGACAATCGATCCTATCAGGCGCCTCTCGACTCAGTGATGCCAGGCCGCCACGGTGGCAAAGCGATTGGCGCTGCTCGGCACTGTCACACCAGCGAGATCGGCGCGGGTGATGAAGCTGACCTCCGGCGTATACAGAAAGACGGCGGGCAAATCATCGGCGAGTTGGGCTTCAACGTGGGCGATCGCCTGGCGGCGCTGATCGATGTCGCTCAGCGTGGTCAAACCATCGAGCTCCCGGTCCAAGAAGTAGTCGGGCGCGCCGCCCGATACGTTGAACCCCCGCGGTGGCACGGCGTCGGAACGCCAGAACGATGAAACATCTGGATCGGCACTGTTGTCCCAGTCGGCAAGCGCCATGTCGAAGGCGCGCGACCCGAGAACGTCGGGCAGGAAACGTTCGGCTTTCACGGGAGTGACCTGCACCACGATGCCAAGGGGAGCCAGCTGCCTCGCCACCTCGGCCCCAACGTCGGGCAGCGGCGAGACGTTAGGGACGCTGAGGCGCAGAGTCAATGGCTGGCCGTCCTTGGCTCGGGGAGCCCCCGCCCACCCACCGGCGGCGAGACCTGCGGCGGCAGCGTCAAGCGAGCCGGGAGCCGGCGCAGCCGGGCCGATCCAAGCGATGGATGGGGGGACCGGACCTGACTGCGGACGCCCGACGCCACCCGCCACCCGAACCAGGGTGGCCCGGTCGAGGGCGACAGCGATGGCTCGGCGCACCACGGGGTCGACGAGAGTGGGCGCATGCTCGTTGAAGACGAGATCGACGAAGCGGAACGTTGGCACTGCGGTGACGGTCCGGCCGCCGCCAGACACCCGAGCACGCTCCGCTGGCGACGTCGCCATAACAGCGTCGATACTTCCCTCATTGAGGAGCCGCGCAGCCTCGTCAATGCCGCTCACCAATCGCATCTCCAACCGGTGCAGTAGGAGGCTCCCCCCGGCGTGCTCATTGCCATCCAATTTCACAGTGGTGGCGTCGGCGGAGAGCACCCGATACCGCCCACTCGTCGCCATTGGCTCGGTGGCGTGCCCGGGCATTCCCTTGAGCTCGGTGGCACTTCGCCCGGCCAGAGGGAGGATGGGCAGGTCGGTGAGCATGACCGCGAACGCGGCGTGGGGTGCCGGCAGGGTGAAGACGAGAACCCGATTCTCCCCCCCCCCGGCTGCCACCTTCACCTTCGACCACGACACCCGCAGGGCGGAGTCCTCCTCAGCGGGGGACTGTACGAAGGCGAGGGTGGCGAGCACGTCGGTACTGGTGAGAGGTCGGCCGTCCGACCAGACCAGGTTCCCCGCCAGTGTCAGCGTGTAGGTGAGGCCGTCAGTGCTGACGACCACGTTGCTGGCCAGATCGGGGACAGGATAGGCGCGGCCGTCGAGTCGCAGGAGGCGGCGGTAGAGCAGCGTTCCCAGGTCGTGGACAGCGGTGTCGCCGGCCTGCACCAGCGGATTCAGCGAGAGGGGTCGGTGGGCAGCCACCAATCCCTCGCGGTACTCGGGCTTGACAGCGGCCGGACGCGCGTGGGTGATGAGGAGGGTGCTGAGAGCCACCGCGCCGATGGCACCGAGGCCGACCGCGGCCACGACCTCGATACGCCGCCGAGGCCTGCGGCTCAGCTGACCTGGATGTACGTCTCCACGATCGAGATCAGCACGAAGAGAAGGATGAAGACTGCGGTGGCGCGCAGGAGGCCGCGCTCGATACCACGCCGCCGCCGGTAACCGCCCGATTCCACGCCACCACCACCGATGGTCCCCCCCAGGCCGGTCGCCTTGGGCGTCTGCAGCAACACGCCAAGGATCACCAGAACGGCGAGAACGTCCTGTGCGATGGGGAGGAGTGTCTTCACGCAAGCGGGCCTCCAGGCAGAGATACGATCTCGGAGTATAGCCAGTGGAGCATGGCGGCCCGGTTCGCAGACCTACACATTATTGTGGTATCGTGGGCTCATGCGTATGACCGGGATCGCCCTCATCACTCTCCTCCTCGCCTCCTGCGCTGGCCCCGCCAGCGTTGGCAGCGAGAGCGCATTGCCCTCACCACCGTACATCGCCTCCACAACGGCCGTGGGACCAGATTGGGTCACGCTCATGCATGGGGGTGAGCCGACCGCGGATCGCATCCGGGTTCTGCTCGACCAAGCCCACACCCACATCGAGCTGGAGATGTACGAGCTAGGTCGCGCCGATCTCGTCACCGCACTGCTCGCCGCCCACGCCCGGGGAGTGGCCGTCACGGTGATCATCGATCCCACCGTCGACGTCAGCGTTGCCGCCGAGCAGCGGCTTCGCGGCGGCGGTGTCGATGTCCTCGATTACCCGGTGCGGGCGCGAATGATCGACCATGTCAAGCTCCTCCTCGTTGACACGAGTGTTGCCGTCATGGGCGGCATCAACTGGGGCTCGGGGTCCTTCGCAAACCATGACTTCGACGTGGAACTCCGTGGTCCGGTGGTCGCCAACCTCGAGCGCGTGTACGCGCGCGATCTCGTCACCATTGGACGCCCAGCTGTGGTTCCGACCGCGATCATGGATCCGGCCGTGGTTGTTGCCACCACCGAACCCGCAGCAGAGATCAGGCCGCTCGCCCTTCATGTCATCGAGTCCGCCCAACGGATGCTCATCCTCGACCTCTACGTCCTCACAGACACCGGCATCGTCCACGCCATCGAGCGCACCGCCGCGCGGGGCGTGACGGTTCGCGTGCTCCTCGACCCCGACCAGCGTCCCAGCGACGCGGCGGAATCAGCACTGCGCGCGGCCGGGGTTCCCGTCCGCCGCTACCGCAGCCACGGGGAGAAGCTCCACGCCAAGGTCGCCGTCGCCGACGAGCACCCGGGTGCTCCTGGGCAGCGCCAACTGGTCAACCGCAGGTTTCCGCTCCAACCACGAGCTCGACATCGAGATGCCCAGTGCGCCCGAGGTGGGTTGCCTCATCGACGCGCAGGTGGAGGCCGACTGGGCCGCCAGCGCATAGGCCGCCCCTCGAACTTGGACGCGCGGCATGCCTCAGAAATACCCGACCATTGAGGTCGGAAAATGTCGCCCATGTGTCAGACTCGAGGCCCATGGATATGCAGAACTTGTTCCGCTTTCCCAACCCGGTCAACGAGGTCTCGGCGCGCCTCGTCGCCGGCGCTGTGGCCGTGGCCGCCTGGACCACACTGCTCACCGGCTCGCCGCTCCTCCTCGTCCCCCTCGCCTACGGGTTCGTCGCCCGCGTGGCCACCGGCCCGACGCTGAGCCCACTCGGTCAGCTCGTCACTCGGGTGATCACCCCGGTGCTGCCGCTGGCTCCCCGCCCGGTGCCGGGACCACCGAAGCGCTTCGCCCAGGGGATCGGGGCCATCCTCACGGTGACCGCCGCCCTCCTCTACTTCGTCGTCGGTCAGCACGCT
The DNA here is from genome assembly GCA_051002895.1 of Candidatus Dormibacteria bacterium. GTDB lineage: Bacteria > Chloroflexota > Dormibacteria > Aeolococcales > Aeolococcaceae > JBPCLW01. Next base: position 138,658 of record JBPCLW010000042.1, read on the forward strand.
GCCGCCCTCGTACTGGTGGCCATGGTGGGCGCTGCCGCAACCCTGGAGTCGGTATTCGCCTTCTGCATCGGCTGTCGCATCTTCGATGTTCTCATGCGCGTTCACCTCATCCCTGCGTCCGTCTGCGAGGAGTGCGCGAACTTCGGCATGGCCCGGTCACGGGGCTGACTGGCTAGTGTCTAGTGCGGGACCACCGCAACGAGCATGAAGACGTAGAAGCAGACACTGGCGGCGACCACCGCAAGGTGGAAGACCTCGTGGTACCCGAACACGCGGGGAATGATCTGCGGTCGTTTGAGAGCGTAGGCGAGCGCACCGAGGGAGTAGAGAACACCACCGGCGAGGAGCAGCAGCGTGGCCGTTCCACCGGCGGCGATGAGTTGGGGGCCGACGAATACCGCAATCCAGCCCGATGCCACGTAGATGAGGGCCAGGAGCCGACGGTGTGAGGGGATGAGGCCGGCGGTGAGGACGATGCCGGCAGCCGATACTGACCAGATTGCCACCAGAATGCCGACCCGGAACCCACCCCGGAGGAGCACGGTGGCCACCGGCGTGTAGGTTCCCGCGGTGAGCAAGAAGATGTTGGCGTGGTCGATGCGGCGCAGCACCCGACGCCTGGGTGGGGACCAGTTGGGGATGTGATACACGGCGCTGACCCCGAATAGCAGCACCAGGGCGACGCCGTAGATACTCAGGGTCACGAGCTTCGTGATGTCGCCGCGGCTCAGCACCACCAGGACGACCAGCCCAACCGCGGCCCAGACAGCGGCCACTGCGTGGAGCCACCCACGCAGCAGGGGCTTCACCGACACCGCGGCACTCGTGCTCACCGGCGACGGAGCGACCGCCCGGTCATCACCTCCGGCTGGGCGATGCCGAGCACATCGAGAACGGTTGGCGCCACGTCACTGAGGCCCCCGCCGTCGCGCAGCGGCGACGCCCCTGCTCCGCAAAGCACCACCGGCACCGGTGCCGTGGTGTGGGCGGTCAGCGGCGAATTGTCAGCGGGATTGATCTTGTGCTCGGCGTTCCCATGGTCTGAGGTGATGAGGACAGCCCCATCGCTGGCGAGCGCTGCTTCCACCACCCGGCCGATGCAGCTATCGACGACCTCCACCGCTTCGACTGTCGCCGCCAAGACGCCGGTGTGGCCGACCATGTCGGGGTTTGCATAGTTGATGATCACCAGCGCATCGGAGTACTCGCCAAGACGGGCCACAACCTGATCGGTCACGGCAAGGGCGCCCATCGCGGGGGCAAGGTCGTAGGTGGCCACCTTCGGAGAGGGCACCAGGAGCCGCTGCTCCCCGGTGAAGGGCTCCTCGCGGCCTCCATTCACGAAATACGTCACATGGGCGTACTTCTCGGTCTCCGCAACATGGAACTGACTCTTGCCCGCTGCGCTCACCACCTCCGCCAGGCCGGAAACGACGTTCTCGCGAGGAAAGGCGACATGCGCAGGCAGACCAGCTGCGTATTCGGTGAAGGTGACGAAATGGAGGTCGCGCGGCACCCGGCTGCGCACGAACCCGGCGAACTTCCTATCGGTCAACGCGTGACTGAGCTGCCGGGCGCGATCGGGCCGGAAGTTGAAGAAGATCACGGAATCTCCGTCAGCAATGGTGTTGACGAGGCTATCAGCGCCGACCAGCGCCGCGGGGAGGATGAACTCATCACTGCGGCCCTGCGCGTACTCTGCCTCGACGTAGCCGGCAGCACCGGTGGCGCGGGGATTTGCCCCCCCAATGATGGTCTGGTAGGCGAACTCCACCCGATCCCAGCGCTCGTCACGGTCCATGGCAAAGTACCGTCCGCTCACCGAGGCGACACGACCGGCACCGGCCAGGGTGAGCCCGAGTTCGAATTGCCGGATACATTCGGCAGCGCTGCTCGGCGGCTCGTCACGGCCGTCGGTCATCGCATGAACATAGACGCGGTCGAGGCCGCGGCGATGGGCGAGATCGCAGATCGCCAGAGCATGATCCTGGTGAGAATGCACGCCTCCCGGTGAGACCAGGCCCAGAAGATGAAGCGCGGTACCGCGACGCAGGGCAGCGTCGACTGCGGCAATCAGGACGGGATTCTCCAGGAAGCTGCCGTCCTCGACCGCACGGGTGATCCGTGACAGCGGCTGGAAGATGACCCGACCGGCTCCGATCGTGAGATGACCGACTTCGGAGTTGCCCTGCTGGCCGGGCGGTAGGCCGACGGCTTCACCGCTGGCCGCCACCAGGGTGTGGGGCCAGCGCTCCGTGAGCATGTCCATCACCGGGGTCCGTGCGGTGGCGATGGCATTGCCGAACGTCGATGCGTTGTACCCATAACCGTCGATGATCAGAAGCACGAGCGGCCCGACAAGGCTCACCCCGACCCCGCCCGCAGGCGCTGCCCGGCAGCGCGCACGATTCCAGAGAATTCGTCGGGTTTGAGGCTGGCCCCTCCGACGAGAGCGCCATCGATATGCTCCTGCGCGAAGAGTTCGGCGGCGTTCGCCACGGTGACGCTCCCCCCATAGAGGATCGGCACGGCGCGGGCATCATCGATGCTCGCGGTCAGCTGGTCTGCGATCCGACCGCACACCTCCTCCGCCTGCGCCGACGTCGCCGACTGACCGGTGCCGATGGCCCATACCGGCTCGTAGGCGACGATCAGGGCACCCCCACCGAGATCATCACACCGCTCTAGGGCGCTCAGGAGTTGACGCTCGATGACGACCGTGGTGGATCCGGCGTCGCGCTCCTCGAGGGTCTCCCCCACTGCGAGAATCACCCGCAGACCGACGGCTCGAGCCGCCGTCATCTTGGCGGCGACGAGCTCGTCGCTCTCCCCGAGAATGTGCCGCCGCTCGGAGTGACCGAGGAGCACGACGCTGCAGAGGTCGCGGAGGACCCGCGGAGACACCTCCCCGGTGTACGCGCCCGACATCTCCCGATAGCAGTTCTGGGCGCCCAGGATCACCGTCCCCAGAGAGAGTTGCTCGGCGAAGGGGACGAGATGAGTGAACGGCGGCAACACGACCACCTCCGCCGCCGAACCATCGACCTGCTGAAGCACGTCGGTGAGGAGTTCGATGCCCTCGGTCACGGTGGTATTCATCTTCCAGTTGCCCGCCACCATCGGGCGCGGCCGGTTGATGGTCATGACACCGCGACGCGGTCACAGAGGGCAACGACTCCGGGAAGTTCACGCCCTTCGAGGAATTCCAGCGTCGCTCCTCCCCCAGTGGAGATATAGCCGATCCTGCCCTCAACTCCGCTGGCCTCGAGAGCCGCACCGAGGTCACCGCCGCCGACCACCGAAAACGCCCGGCTCTCGGCCACCGCTACGGCGACACCGCGAGTGCCGCGGGCAAATTCGGCAACCTCATAGATGCCAAGCGGGCCGTTCCACACCACCGTGGAGGCGCCGGCAGCGTCGGCGGCCATCAACGCGACCGTCTCCGGCCCCACGTCAACGACCATCTGGTCGGCGGGCACCTCTTTCCACGAGACGACGCGGGTCGGCATCGAGCCGTCGGGTACGGAGGCGATGACCACATCGACGGGAAGGCGGAGGTCTCCGCGGCGGGAACCGGTGCCGCGATACAACGCGCCCGCACGCTCGACCCAGTCCTCCTCGACAAGGGAGCGACCCGTTTCCTCGCCGAGAGCACGATAGAACGTACAGGCCATGGCGCCCCCCACCCAGAGCGTATCGACGGTGTCCAAAAGGTGGTCGATGATTCCAATCTTGCTGGAGATCTTCGATCCGCCAACGATTGCCACAAGGGGGCGCTCCGGGTCGTGGAGCACAGAGGTGAGAATCTCCAGTTCGTGGGCCATGAGATACCCGGCGACCGCAGGCAGGTGGTGGCTCACTCCCTCGGTGGAGGCGTGGGCGCGATGGGCGGCTCCGAAGGCGTCATTGCAGAACACGTCGCCGAGGCGAGCCAGCCGCGACGCCAGTTGGGGATCATTGCGCTCCTCGCCGGGCTCGAAGCGCACATTCTCGAGCATGAGAATCCCGCCAGCCTCAAGAGCTCCAATCGCGCTCTCAACCTCCTCACCGACGACGCCACGCACGTGCCCCACCTCGGCGCCCAGCAACGCGGCAAGCGGGCCGAGAAGCTGTTCCGTGCTCAGTTGGGGATCGACGACACCCTGGGGACGGCCAATGTGGGTGATGACGACGATGCGGGCGCCGCGATCGCGCAGATTCCGGAGCGTCGGTAGCGCCTCGCGGATCTTGCGATCGTCGATGATGCTCCCGTCGCGCAGGGGGACGTTGAAGTCGACACGGAGGAGAACCCGCCGCCCGGCGACCTCGATGTCGTCGATCGTCTGCTTCTCCATCGGGACGAGGCTAGAGCCGCCCGGCCATGTGGGTGATGAGGTCAACGATGCGGTTGGAGTACCCCCACTCGTTGTCATACCAAGCGAGCACTTTGACGCTGCGATCGCCGATGACCATCGTCGACTTGGCGTCGACGATGGACGAATGGGAATCGTGAAGAAAGTCCACCGACACCAACTCCTCGTCGGTGACGGCGAGAATGCCCTGCAGGGAGCCGTCGGCTGCCTCGCGCATTTCCGAGTTGATCTCATCGGCACTCGCTGACTTGCTCAAGGTTGCCGTGAGATCGACGAGGCTGACATCGGACACCGGCACTCGCAAGGACATGCCATGGAACCTTCCCTTCAGCTCGGGGAGGACCAGAGCCACCGCCTTGGCCGCGCCGGTGGTGGTGGGAATAATCGACACCGCGGCGGCACGGGCCCGGCGCAAATCGGTGTGTGGAGCATCGAGGATGGCCTGATCGGTGGTGTACGCATGAACCGTGGTCATGAGGCCGGTCTCGATTCCGAAGGCCTCGTGCAACACCTTGGCAACCGGCGCCAGACAGTTGGTCGTACACGAGGCATTGGAAACGACGTCGTGCTCCGCGGGGTTGTAGGCATTGTGGTTCACCCCCATGCAGATGGTGATGTCCTCGTTGGTCGCCGGAGCCGAGATGATCACCTTGCGCGCGCCCGCATCGATGTGCCCGTGAGCCTTGGTGGCGTCGGTGAAGAATCCCGTGGATTCGACGACGATGTCGATGCCAAGATCGCCCCAGGGCAGCCGCCCCGGATCGCGCTCGGCGAGCACCTTGAGTGACTTGCCGTCGATGGTGATGGTGTCGCCATCGGCCGATATTGTCCCGGGGAAACGCCCCAGGATGCTGTCGTACTTGAGGAGATGGGCCAGCGTGGCTGGCGTTGTCAGATCGTTGACGGCGACGATGTCGATGTCAGCGTTCTTGTGAAGCGCGGCGCGGAAGACATTGCGGCCGATCCGGCCGAAGCCGTTGATGCCGACCTTGACGGGCATCGCGACTCCTCGATGCAAGATGGTGGTTGGGGCCCCCGACGTTAGCACGCGTCCGAGGTCGCGTTCGCTGCTCGGAGCAGGCGGCGCAGCCGGTCCGCCATTGCGGACCGGCTGCATCCCGCCTGCGCGGCGAGTCCCTCCAGTGCGTCGCGGGGAGACCTCAGGCGGAGTTCTGCGGCCTCGCGCACCGCCGGGGGCAACCCATCCCACCCCTCGGAGTGGAGTCGAAGTGACGCAATTGCCTCGATCTGTTGAATCGCTGCGGAGACGCTGCGACGGAGATTCGCCGTCTCGGCATTGAGCCGCCGGTTCACCCCCCCGCGTACCTCGCGGACCACTCGTCCCTCTTCGAACTCGAGCCGACCGCTCTGGGCTCCGATGGAACTGAGCAGCACAGCAACGCCGCTCGCGGACCGCACGGTGACGAGCAGCGCACCGCCGCGCCTGACTTGTCGTGCGGGAATGCCCAGGGCCCGGCAGTCGGCGAGGATCGCCGTCCCCGCCGCCCCGTCACCTGCAGGCAGTTCAGCATGGGGCGCTGCATCACCCCGGCTCAGCCTGCCCGCCGCCAGCACATTGCCTCGAAGCCGCGTCCGCCGGCAGCAGAGCCGGCGTGACGAGGCGGCGCCGGCGGTGGCTCGCACCAGGTAGTGAGGCCGGCGCGCCGTTGCCCGTACCTCGACGTGGGCATCCACGCCGTCGGCGTGGAATGCCGCCAGCGCGACTCTCGCCGCCACCCGCCGGGTACTGACGACCTCGTCACCGGGAGTGGCTCGACGCATGCCCTCGACGAGGGCGCTCCGGCAGCACTGCAGCGGTGGCAGGTGAGGAGCGAGTTCGGCGACCACCCGCTCGGTAAACGATGTCGAGGTCATCGGGGATCGGGCTTCTCGACGTCGCGGTGGCGAATCCTCACCGCCACCGCCTCGTCCTCGAGCCTGCGGCCCATCTCTTCGGCGATCGCCACGGAGCGGTGCCGGCCGCCGGTGCACCCGAAGGCAACGTGGAGATGGCCCCGGTTGTGGGCGGCATACTCCCCCAGCAGCCAGCGCAACAGGGATACCAGCCGGCCCACGAACTCGCCGCTGGCTGAATCGTCGAGCACGTAGCGCTGGACCCGCTCCTCGAGCCCGGTCCGGGGGCGCAGTTCCGGATCCCAGAAGGGGTTGCGCAGAAAGCGCACGTCGACCACCCAGTCGGCCTCGCGCTGGATACCGAACTTGTATCCGAAGGATGAGAGGTTCAGGTGCATCGACGCCGGCGTGCTACCCGCGCCAAGCACGGTATCGACGACACGACGGCCAAGGTCAGCCGGGGTGCTCTCGCTGCTATCGATGACGGTGTCAGCCGCCGCTCGCAGAGCGGTGAGGAGTCCACGCTCGGTGCGCACGGCGGCAAGCCCACCCCCCGCCACCGCCCCAGGATGCGGAGCCGTGGATTCCGCACTTCGACGAAGCAGAACAGAATCGGCAGCGTCAAGGAACAGAACACGAACGCCCTCAGGCGGGACCAGATCCCGGATCGCGCCGCTCTGCCGAGCATCGACGATGGCGACAGCCGCATCCTCACGCGCTGAGGCCGCCCAGGAGACCAGCAGCGCCACCGGGAGGTTGTCGTGCACTGCTGCGCCCGCTCGGCTCAGGGCCGCCGCGGCAGTGGCCTTGCCCGCACCGCTCATGCCGGTGAGGATCCAGGCCGCGGCTGAACTCGTCACCGGGCGATTGTAGGGGCGCTGCACCCCTGCGAGAATCGACGGTCATGCAGATTCACCGCGGCACCGACGTCGAGGAGTACGGGAACTCGATCTACCGTCAGGTGGGATATGCGCGTTGCGAAGAACACGTGGAGATCCGCTTCACAACAGTTCCTTGACGCGCAGTGCAACCCCCCGCGGCACTGCCTCGGCGAGCTCCTCGAGCGATGCGTCACGAACACGCTCGACCGAACCGAAGCGGCGGAGCAGGGCGCGCTTCCGCGCCGGGCCCAACCCGGGGATGATGTCGAGCTTGCTGGCGACGGCGGTACGGCCGCGCTTGGCCCGGTGGTGGGTGATGGCGAAGCGGTGCGCTTCGTCGCGCACCCGTTGGACGAGGAAGAGAGTCGGCGATTCCCGGGGAAGGATGATCGGCGCAGCCGTGTCGGGACGGAAGAGTTCCTCGTTGCGCTTGGCCAGACCGAAGACGGCGACGTCGCCGAGACCGGCCGCCACGAGAACTCGCCGAGCGGCTCCCAACTGACCCTTCCCACCATCAATGAGGATGAGATCCGGCAGTGTCGCAAAACTCTCCTCCCCGGAGCGGCGCCCTGGACCCAGAGCGACCTCCCGAACCTGCCGTGCAGTGCCGTTGGCGCCGGCCGGATCATCAACGGGAACGTCATCACCGGTCGCCGCACTGCGGAGATAGCGGGTGAGCCGGCGTCGCAAGGTCTCCTCCATCGACGCGAAATCGTTGGAACCCTCCACCGTCTTGATGCCGAAGTGTCGGTAGTGGCCCGGCTTGGGGCGCCCCTGCTCGAAGACGACCATGGAGCCGACGGAGTTCGTCCCCATGGTGTTGCTGATGTCGTAGCACTCGATACGCCGGGGTGGGTCAGTGAGACCGAGCTGTTGAGCAAGATCATCGAGAAGGGCCTCGGTGCGATCACTGTCGAAGTCCTCGACGATCCGCTTCTGGCGCAGGGCGGTGAGAGCCGTCGTTCGGGCCTGCTCGGCGAGGCGTCGGAGCTCGCCACGCTGGGGACGACGGACGTCGACCGGGCGCCCCCGCTCCTCCGCGAGCAGGACGCTCAGATCAGTGGCATCGTCAAGTGGCTCGGACACGAGAATAGTCCGGGGAATGAGCGGCGCTCCGCTGTAGTACTGGGCAACAAATGCGCTCAGACATTCGCCAGGTGATTGATCGAGGACACCCTCGATCTCGTGCGTCTCCATCCCGATGACCTTGCCTCGTCGCACGGTGAGCACGGCGGCGAGCCCGCGCCCGGCCTCGATAGCGATGCCCACACAGTCGTGGTCACCACGCCGGCCGCTGAGGACGCTCTGCCGCTCACTGATGCGGTCGATGGCCCGCAGCCGGTCGCGGACTCGCGCCGCCTGCTCAAAGTTCATTTCCTTCGAGAGGTGGCCCATCTGCTCACGAAGTGCGGAGATGAGCACGCTGCTGCGCCCGTCCATGAACATGTCGACCTGCTCGAGTAACTCGGCGTAGGCATTGGGCTCGATGCGCTGCTCACAGGGGCCCGAGCAGCGCTTGATGTGGTAGTCGAGGCACACTTGGCCGCGGCGGAAGATCTCGTCGCTGCAGGTCCGGAAGGGGAAGATGGCGCGCAGCGACTTCACCGTGCCGCGCAGTGACTGTGCGCTCGTGTACGGCCCAAAATAGCGAGCGCCATCGCGCTGTACCCGGCGTGTGTAGTAGGGGCGGGGAAACTGAGTTGCCCGCTGGCCGGCCTCGCCGCGAACCGGCCGCATCTTCTCTCGAGCGGTCCCCGGGGCGTGATGGTCGGCCGCGCCGGGGCGCGGGATCTTGAGATACAGATAGTTCTTGTCATCTTTGAGGCGAACGTTGTATCGCGGGTGGTGCTGCTTGATCAGCGAGTTCTCGAGGATGAGCGCTTCGCGGCTGTTGGCACATCCGATGACTTCGAAGTCGAAAACCTGGTGGACCAGCCGACGGGTGCGGTCGGGGTGCGATCCCACGCCCGTGAAGTAGGAGCGCAGGCGGTTCTGCACCAGCGCCGACTTGCCCACATAGGCGACCCGGCCCGCCAGGTCGCGCATCACATAGACGCCCGCGCCCGAGGGGGCCGCGCGCAGTCGCGCGCGCAGCAGGTCAGGGTTGTCGATGAGCCGTGTTGCTCTCCCCGTGATCGCCATCCCTGAACTCTACGTTGCGTGGTCGTCACACCGGCTCAGCTCGGGGAGCGACCCGGTCATGCCCGCTCGGAGGCCTCGATCTCGGCCAGGAACGTGGGTTCGTCGATGACCCGGACACCCAGCCGCTGCGCCTTCCCCAGCTTGGTCCCGCCCCCGGGACCGGCGACCACGGTGTGCGTCTTCTTACTGACGCTGGAACTGGGGTTGCCCCCGAGGGCGCGAATCCGCCCCTCGGCGTCGGATCGCGGCATCCCCGGAAGACTGCCCGTCAGGACCCAACTCTGGCCCGCCCAGGGCCCGTCGCCGTGGGCCATCGGTTCCCCGTCGACACCGGCAGCGCGCAACCGGCGGAGGAGCTCGCCACTCTCGTCGCTCTGAAACCAGGTGGCAACAGCATGGGCCACGGTGGCGCCAATGCCATCCACGTTGACCAGTTCCTCCTCAGTGGCCGCGGCCATCCGTTCCAGTGCCCTGAAATGGGCGGCCAGCGCGGTCGCAGTGTGATCTCCGACGTGGCGGATGCCGAGGGCATTGATCAGCCGCGGCAGCGGAACCACTCGCCGCGAGGCGATGCTGCGGACGAGGTTGTCAGCGCTCTTCTCGGCGAATCCGTCGAGACTGAGCAGCTGATCCCGAGTGACCTGGAAAAGATCGGCAGCATCGCTGACATAGCCGGCGTCGACAAGGCCGTCGATGATCGCCGGCCCCAGTCCCTCGATGTTCAGACCGCCACGCGACGCAAAGTGCATGATCCGCTCGAGACGCTGCGCCGAGCAGAGGGGATTGTTGCACCGCCGGACAACCTCACCCTCTTCGCGGACGAGCGCAAAGCCACACGCCGGGCAGCTTTCGGGCATCCGCCAAGGCTGGGCTCCGTCCGGCCGCTTCGCGAGGACGACGCAAACGATTTCGGGGATGACATCGCCGGCCTTGTGGAGGACAACCATGTCACCGACGCGGACGTCCTTGCGCACCACCTCGTCCTCGTTGTGGAGGGTACAGCGGCGCACCGTGCTGCCAGCGACGAGCGTCGGTTCCAGCACCGCAACGGGCGTCACCGCTCCGGTCCGGCCCACCTGAACGATGATGTCGAGGAGTCTGGTTTCTCGTTCCTCCGGCGGGAACTTGTAAGCGATCGCCCATCGCGGCGAGCGCGACACAGCGCCGAGTTCGGCCTGCTGTTCCAGCGCATCGACCTTGATGACGACGCCGTCGGTCTCGTAGTCGAGTTCATGACGGGCATCCTGCCAGTGCTCCAGGTATTCCCCGATGGCGGCGGCCCTGACTGCGTGAGCGTTGGGATTGACTCGGAATCCGAGGTTCCGGAGGAGTTCAAGAACATCGCCCTGGGAGCGGGCGGGACCGGGAGGGTCCAATTGGTACATGAACGTGGAGAGACCGCGGCGAGCGGTGACTCCGGGATCGAGCTGGCGCACCGCGCCGGCTGCCGCACTTCGGGGGTTCGCATAGGGCTGCTTTCCCTGCTCCTCGAGTTGGCCATTGAGGGCGGCGAAGGAGCGCTTGGGCATGTAGACCTCGCCGCGCACCTCGAACTCGTGGGGCATCTCCCCGCCTGTCGTACGCAACCGGATGGGCACGGCGCGGATGGTACGTACGTTGGCGGTGACGTCCTCCCCCTCGACCCCGTTGCCCCGAGTTGCCGCCTGAACCAGGTCACCGTCGCGGTACGTCAGAGAGAGGGCTAGGCCGTCGATCTTCAACTCGCAAATGAAAGCGTCGATCTCACTCACCACCCGCTGGGCGCGGCGGATGAAGGCGTCGACCTCGGCAATGCTGAAGGCATTGCCGAGAGAGAGCATCGGCGCCCGGTGCCGGACCTTCGAGAATGCGCCGGAGGGTGCTCCGCCGACCCGTTGGGTCGGTGAATCCGGAGATTGCAGACCCGGATAGTCCGCCTCCAGGTCGATGAGCTCTCGGAAGAGCCGGTCGTACTCGGCGTCTTCGATCTCGGGCCGATCGCGGACGTAGTAGAGATGCCCGTGATGCTCGAGTGTGCGACGCAGTTCATCAGCGCGGCTTCGCGCCTTCTCGGGGATCGTCTCGACACCAGAGCGGCTCACGGACGGGCATTATCGTCACGGTCAGGCCCACAGCGGGCTCAGCGTGCGTCCCGGACCACAAGGAGGCGATCCATGCGCGGCAAACGAGTTCTGCTCACCGGAGCCACCGGTGGCATCGGCCAGGCCATCGCCCGGGCTCTCGCGGCCCGGGGTGCCCGGCTCACCCTCACCGCCCGCCGTGCCGAGATCCTCCGCGACCTCGCTGGCGAACTCGGTGCCACCACCATCGCCGCCGATCTCACCGACCCTGCCAGCATCGCCACCCTGATCCACGAGGCCGGTCGGGTCGACATTCTGGTCGCCAACGCCGCGCTGCCGAGCTCCGGTCTGATCACCGACTTCACTGCTGAGGAAATCGATCGCGCCCTCGCGGTGAATCTGCGGGCGCCCATTCTCCTCAGCCGCGAGCTCTCCGCTGCCATGTCGGCGCGGCGCTCGGGCCACATCGTGCTCATCTCGTCGCTGGCCGGGAAGGTGGCGGCGGGCGGAGCATCGCTCTACTCGGCGACGAAGTTTGGCCTCCGGGGATTTGGCATCGCTCTGCGCGAGGACCTGCGCCCCCACGGTGTCGGGGTGTCGGTCATCTACCCGGGGTTCATCAGGGACGCAGGGATGTTCGCCGACTCGGGTGTCGAGCTTCCCCGAGGGGTGGGCACCCGCACCCCGACCCAGGTCGCCACCGCCGTCGTCCGGGCCATCGAGCGCAATCGTGGCGAGGTCGATGTGGCCCCTCTGGGCCTCCGCGTCGGCAGTCTCATCGGGGGCATCGCCCCCGGAACGGTCGCGGCAGTCAACCGCCGCCTCGGCGGGGCCCGCGTCGCCGAGAATCTCGCCGAGGGCCAGCGCGATAAGCGCTGAGCCGTCATGGCGCTGCGCGAGCATCATCCCTGCGGACTCGACTATCTCCACCTCGTCACTAGAGCAGAGCTGCCGCCGCAATCCGGTGACGACTGCAGCCGGGCCTCCCCCTACCGGCATCCTGAGCCAATGCCTCAGGTCTCACACCCAGGAGCGCTTCTCGAGCGCGGTTCGGCTTTCCAGGCAGTCGAGCGACTGCTCGGTGAAGCCGCCCGCGGCCATGGCGGAATGCTCTCCATCGTTGGCGATGCGGGCATCGGCAAGACGACGCTGCTCGAGGCAGCCCGACGCCAGGCGAAGGACATGGGTCTCCAGCTGGGCAGCGGGCACGGAGACCCGGCCGAGACGGCACTGCCCTTCGGCGTCATGCATCAGGCGCTGACCGCTGTCCGTGGGGATTCGCCGCTGGCGACACTTGCCGACACGTCACCCGCCAACGCGGGAGTGACAGACGCACGAGCTGCGCTGTTTTATGCCGTCATCCGTTGGCTTGAGAGCGTTGCCCAGGCGCCCATCCTCCTCGCCGTTGATGACTTGCACTGGGCGGATGCCGACTCGCTCGCGCTCCTCGGAGTTGTCGCGCGACGGCTGGAAAGACTGCCCATTGGAATCATCGTCACCATGCGTCCTTGGCCTCCCGCAGCGCTGGACGCCATGCAGTCGATGCGTGCCGACGGGCACGTGTCGGAGGAACGCCTTCACGCACTCAGCTATGAGGCGGCTGGGGAACTGCTCGACCGGCGCGCCCGCCGGGAGGTGGATTCGGAGATGCATGCCCGAGCGTGGCAACTCACTGCCGGCAACCCGCTGTTGCTGGAGCAGGCGGCCCTGCTCGTCGAACGGGAAGGGAAACTTCCCCAACCCGGCCAGGGGGAGTACGAACTGCTGACTCCGCGCTTTGCCGGCCTCTCCGAACAGGGGCGACGGTTCGCCCAAGCCGCCGCGGTCTTCGGGTTGCGTTTTCGCGGTGGCATTGCCGGGCGTCTGGCCGGAGTGGATGACAGCGACATCGACGAAGCGGTCGCCGCCCTGGCCACCAACGGACTGATCCGCGCGGAGTCGGAAGACCACCTGGAATTCGTGCACCCACTCTTTCAACAAGCGCTCTACGACAGCATCCCCATGGCTTCACGTCAACGAATGCACGCACGTGCCTTCGGGATCCTCGAGGAACTCGGTGCCCGGGCCGAGGCTGCGGAGCAGGCGGTGCTCGGCGATCTGTTCGGGAACGCCGCTGCCATCGGCACACTCGAGGGTGCGGGCACCGATGCGCTGCGCTCCGGCGCGGTCTCCACGGCATGTCGGTTGCTCCGCGGATCGGTCCGCCTCGCAGGTGAACGTGCCTCCCCAGCCCAGCTCATGACTCTTGCCGAGTCGGAAGTGCTTGCGGGACATCCCACAACCACCATGGACCTCTGTCACCGAATCCTCTCCGGCGGAGCAGTCACGTCCAGCGTCCGGATGAACGCGCTGCGCATGCTGGGCCGTGCTCATTTCTCTCTCGGCGAGATCGCGGAGAGCGACCGTCGCTATGAAGAGGCCGTCGCGGGCTCCGCGGATGAATTGGTGACAGTCGCAGCCGAGGTATCACTTGAGCAGGCGACCGTCAGTTTGTTCGCGGGTGGCCCGTTGCGATCCTTGCCGCTGGCGTTGAGAGCACGGGCTACTGCAGCCACCAGTGCGGCAACGCCGGTCATAGCCGCAGCCGATCTCACCTGGGGCCTGCACGCTCTCCTCTCGGGCGATCCTGCGGGCTTGGACGCGGCCCGCCAGGGTGCCGATGTCGTCATGTCTCAGGGCCTGACCGACCGCGCCGCGTCGCTGGCGTTCTTCGGCAGCGCGGCCATCTGCGCGGAAGACTTCGACGCCGCAACCGAAGCCCTGGCCACGGCGTACCGGTGGGTCGAGCTTTCCTCGGATCCGGTGATGATGGGCCTGATCGCCACAACCCACGCCTCCTCGCTGCTGCGTCAGGGCCTTCTCACCGACGCAATGAACCGCGCTGCCGGAGTGCGGGTACTCGCTGACATGGCCCCCGGGAGCGTGCCATTTGCCGCCGCGCTCGAGTCCGAGATCCTGCTCCACCTGGGGCGCACCGAGGAGTCCGCAGCGCGCGCCGCCGTGGGGCAGCGGTTGGCGGATGAGCGACAGGAATGGTTGCCCACACTCTGGCTGCATCTCACCGCAATGCGGCAGGCTCTGAGGGGCGCTCGCGTCACCGAGGCGACAGCGCACGCCGACGCGACCCAGACACTGGCAGATGAGCTGGGCATCATTGAACCGTGCCTCGTCCCCTGGGCGGGAGCCGCTATGACGGCATACGCAGCCGCCGGGCGTGTCGAGGCGCTGACCGCCGTCATCGACCGCATGGACTCCGTGAGGCAGCTACGGTGCGGGTGGCCCCTGGCCATGGCGCATCGCGGTCGCGCGCTGATCGCCGACATCGCGTCTGATGACAACGCGGCGGCCCACCATTGGGAGGCAGCGCTCGCGGTGCCAGCACCACTTCCCCTCGAGCGCATCGAGTTGCTCACTGAGTACGGCGGCTACTGGCGCCGCCGCGGGCAACTTGTGCGCGCCCGCCCCCTTCTCGCCGAGGCAGTGGCGACCGCCGATGGCGCTGGAGCCCAGTGGCTCGGGGCCGCCGCTGCGGAGGAGTTGCGGCTCGCGGGCGGACGCCGCCGTCGCCGCAGCGGTGGCAGCGAACTCACCGCCGCAGAATCGCGGGTCGCCCGGCTGGCCGGAGAAGGGCTCAGCAATGCCGAGATCGCCGGGCAGTTGTTCGTCTCCGGCAAGACCGTCGACACCCACCTCCAGCACGTCTACAGCAAGCTGGGCATCAACTCCCGACGCGAACTGATGCGCCGAACCGTCGACACCACGGGATCCGACTGAGCAGATCCGGACTCAGATCTCAGGTGTTGACCTGACGACAGCGGGATAAGCATCGCCGACGATTGCGCCATGGTGCTCAGAGGTCTCAACGCGACGCCGACGGCCGCGGGGCCGACCCCTCCTGCTACCCGGTTGAACCGACGGCTGGTGGGTGGCGCAGCTGCTGTGGTGATCCTCGCTGTGCTCGCCGGCCTCACCTACTCGTTAGCACTCAGCCTCACCGCCATGACCCCGGGTGCACTACAGGCAACCATCATGGCCATCGTGTCGTTTGCACTCGTCGCGACGATCTTTGCCGCTCTGGAACACGTCTCTCCGGAACAGAGCGTCCGTCGCGAGTGGCGCCAGCGGGAGCGCAGGGCCGACGTGTGCTGGTGGTTCGTGGGCTATGGCTCACGCTTCGCTGCTGATATCACCACCTTCGTATGCATCGCGCTCATTATCCGCGTGCTCCCCGACCATCCGACTGCCATGGTCAACACGCAGCCCCTATGGCTGCAGATGATCGAGGCGCTGCTGATCGGCGACTTCCTCCAGTACTGGGTGCATCGCTGCCTTCATAGTCGACGGCTCTGGTCGGTCCATGCCATCCATCATTCGCCCGAGGACTTGAACTGGCTCTCAGCGACGCGGATCCATCCGCTGGAAGTCATCCTCAAGGGGCCGATCGAAATGGCGCCGCTGTACTTCCTGGGGTTCTCGTCGGCGGCCACGCTGCCCTTGGTGGTGATCGTCCTAGGTCTCTACGAGCTCTTCCTGCACGCCAATGTCGGTTGGCGTTTCGGTGCGCTTCGATTCGTCATCGCCTCCCCAGCCTTCCATCGGTGGCATCACACTGCGGAGGTGGAGGGATTTGACAAGGACTTCGCTGGCCTGTTCCCGTTCTACGACCTTGCATTCGGGACATACTTCCTGCCCGATCGGGCCTCCTCGGCCTACGGACTGGGCAGAGGGCAGCGCATGTCGTCGAGTTTCTGGCGCCAACTCATCAACCCGGGTCATTCGGCCGTGGATACCATCCCGACAGCGCGGAGGCGCTTGTCCAGTGTCGACAACATCGCAACGCTGACGCGGCCGACGTCAGCCGAGAGTTGAGAGGCCCCGCATCAACTCGGCGAAATCCGCGAACGAGAGACTCTGCTCGGCGTCACTGAGAGCATGATCGGGGTCGGGATGGACCTCGATGAGCACGCCATGGGCGCCGACAGCCCGCGCAGCCCGCGCCATGGGCGCGACGTAGGGACGGTATCCGGTGCCATGACTGGGATCCACGATGACCGGAAGATGAGTGCGCTCCCTGAGCACGCAGACCGCCGAGAGGTCCAGCGTGTTACGGGTGGCGCTCTCGAAGGTGCGAATACCCCGCTCACAGAGGATGACCTGCTGGTTACCGTGAGAAAGGATGTATTCGGCGGCGCCGAGCCATTCCTCGATGGTGCTGGAGAGACCACGCTTCAGCAGTACCGGGCGGTCAACCTTGCCGAGTTCCCGGAGAAGGTCGAAGTTCTGCATGTTGCGAGCGCCGACCTGGAGAACGTCCACCTTCTCGGTCATGCGCGCCACCTGCTCCACCGCCATTACCTCGCTGATGATCGGCAGCCCATGAGCGCGCCCCGCAGCGTGCAGCATGTCCAGACCCTCCCACGCGCGGCCCTGGAATGCATACGGCGACGTCCGCGGCTTGAAGACCCCACCGCGGAGAATGTGGGCGCCGAGATCACGGACGGCGCGAGCGGTTGCATCCACCTGTTCAGCAGACTCGACCGCGCAGGGGCCGGCCATGACCACGAAGCCATCCCCCCCCACCAGAGTGTTTCCGACACGGATGACCGTATCCTGGGGTCGCGTCGCGCGACTCGCCAATCGATAGTTCTTCGACGGCTTGACTGCGGGTGCCGACCGGGGGGAGGCGTTGGCGGCGACCGTGGCGGCGGCACGCGGATGCCCGCCGGCGGGTACCCGCCCCGTCTGGGGCTCGGCACTAGTGGCGGTCGCCGGGTAACTGCCGAGCACTTTGAGATGCAGGGCCGCACTGCGCACTTCATCAAGCGCGTCAAGCGTCGCCTGGTCGGCGATGTTACCCATGATGTCGATGAAGAACATGTATTCCCACGGCCGTCCTGGTCGCGGTCGCGACTCCAGCTTGGTCATGGAGAGGCCGTTGCCGGAGAGAATCTCCAGGCAGCGGAGCAGTGCGCCCTGCTCATGCCGGGTGCCGATGATGAGACTCGTTTTGCAGGGAACGCGAGGATCGATGGCTTCCGGACTCTGCGCGAGCACCACGAACCGGGTGTGGTTCTCCTCCTGGTTGGCCACCGATCGGCGCAGGATCACCAGCCCCGCTGCATCCGCTGCCTGGGCCGAGCCGATCGCCGCCTGGGCAGCGTCGCTCTGCTCGGCGACGAATCGCATGGCGCCAGAGGTGTCGAAGTGAGGCACCGCAATGGCATGCGGTAGCGACTGGATGAATTCCGAGCACTGGTCGAGCGCCATGGGATGCGAGAGAATGCGCTCCAGGGCTGAGAGCGGCACCTCGGCCACCCCCGCCAGGCAGTGATCAGCTTTCCAGGTCTCCTCGCCAACGATGGAGAGTTCTCGCTCGCGGAGCAGGTTGTAAACCTCGGTGATGCTTCCCGCGGTGGTGTTTTCGATGGGAGCGACGACGAGGTCGAGGTCGCCGCTCAGAAGAGCATCAACGGCAGCGGCAAAGCTCCGAAAGCCGGTGAGCGAACCGTCCAGCTGACGTCCCGACATGTACTTCTGGGCGGCGAGGTGACTGTAGGCAAACTCGACGCCCTGGAAGCCAACCCGCACCTCTGCGCCGCGTGCGCCACGGAGGTCGGCGGCCTGGCGGATGACGGATTGGCTGAGCAGTTCCTCGAAGATGCGGCGCACCAACGGAACGGGAACACCGCGCGCACGCGCCGTCCGCTCCACGCCCTCCAACACCTCTCGCTCGCGCTGGTGATCGCGAATGGCCGCCACTGAGCCCTGCTTCTGAGCGGCAACAGAGGCGATGACGTTGAATCGCTCGGCGATGAGATCGACGAGTTGGGCGTCGACAGAGTCTAGGCGCTCCCGGAGTGCGGAGAGGTCGGCGACGGAGTCTTCCACGCCCGAAGTCTACGGTTCGACTGGTGGACTCTCGCTCGGCATCACGTCAGGGGATGTCGCGCCGCAGCGTCAGGACCCACCCGAGAATCGCGAAGAGCATGCCGTAGCCGAGCAGGAGGAGGCCTCCCTGCCACGGCTCCAGGACCTTGGTGCCGGCGCGGGCCGCGGTGATCGCCGAAGCCGCTGCCCCGGGGAAGTACTCATAGACCTCCTTGACGCCGGGGATGATGCGCAGCAGCGGCTCGACGATGAGCAGGTAGGCGAGGGAGACCATCACTGCGGCGATCTGGTTGCGCAGGAGCACACCAATGCCCACGCCAACGACGGCGAAGATCGCCACCGCAGCGATGGCTCCCAGAAGGATCCGTGTCAACTCCGCCTGGGACCAGAGGATGGTGACGCCCTTGGCATTCAGCCAGAGCACGGCGATGCCCACCGCAACACCCACGCAGACGATGCCGTAGAGCGCGCCCAATCCCAACGCGACGAGCAACTTGCTCACGATGACGCGTCCCCGGCGGGGCTCGATGAGAAACGTCGGACGCGAGGTGAAATGGCGAAACTCGGAGGTCACCAGGATGACGCCAACGACGAGAGAGAAGATGTAACCGCCGACGGCGGACGCCAGGATCTGCTGCTGGGTGGAGGCGGCGCTCAGCGCTGGCTGCGGGTTCCCCGGGGCTCCGTTGGACGCGATCTGGGCAACCACCCCGAGGCTGGAGAATGCCACCGCGCCGAGAAGCATCCCCCACCAAAGCTTGGTACTCAGCAGCTTGCGAATCTCCGCACGGATGAGCCGGATCATGCCGACGCTCCCGAATCGATGGCTGCCGGTGGTGGCGGAGGCGCACCGTCACCTTCGGATGTGAGCTGAAGGAAGATCTCCTCCAGGCTCGAGCTCGCCTCTCGCAGTTCGTGAAGTTCGACCTGGGCCTGCCACGCAGCATGGCCAACGACAGCCGGGGTCACCCCCACGATCCGCAAGCCTCCATCCGGGTCGGGACTCACCACCGCCCCGAGCGACGCCAGAGCAGCAGCGAGGACATCTGGAGAAGGCGTCCGCACCAGGACACCGATGCTGCCCTCGCCACGAAGTTCGCCGAGTGTGCCCTCGTGCACCAAGCGCCCATGGGCCACGATGACGACGCGGTCCACCGTCTGCTCCACCTCGGAAAGCACGTGACTGGAGACGAGGACTGTGCGGCCCTCGGCCTGGGCGAGATGACGCAGGGTGGTGCGCAGCCAGACGATGCCCTCGGGGTCCAGGCCGTTCGCCGGTTCGTCGAGAATGAGAACGCGAGGGTCGCCAATGAGCGCTGTGGCGAGGCCGAGCCGTTGGCGCATACCCAGAGAGAATCCGCGCACCGGATATTTCGCCGCTGGCGCGAGGCCGACGATATCGAGGACCTCGTGGGCCCGCTGATCGGGGACCCCGGCGGCGGCGCAGTACACCCGAAGGTGATTGAGCGCCGTACGACCGGGATGGAAGCTCGTGGCCTCGAGGACGGCGCCGACAAGGCGGCCCGGGGCAGGAATACGTGCATAGGTACGACCGCCGATGGTCGCCGTCCCCGCGTCAGCAGAGGCAAGGCCGAGGACCACGCGCAGGGTGGTGGTCTTCCCAGCTCCATTGGGGCCGAGAAATCCAGTCACAGAGCCGGGCTCGACGCTGAAGCTGAGGTCGTCGACGGCACGGACGCCGCCGAAGTTCTTGGTCAGCCCGGCGACCTCGATGCGCCCCTGGTTCGTCTCCACGGGGTGGCATGGTGCCGGATCTGCCCCTGCACGGGCCACTCGCGTGGGTCAGCTGGCAGGATAGAGCACCGCGTCAGCCACCGCGAAGATCTTCATCCCGGCGTCGTCGAACTTGATGACGACCTCCTCGCCGGAGCGGGTCATCGTCGACTTGAGAACGGTGCCCGAGCCAAACTTCGGATGCTCGACACGGTCACCTTGCCCGTACCGCTGTGGCGCGCTCTCCACGGGATTGGCGCGAACAGCATGAGCGTGTACGGCATCGCGGACAGCCCCGGGGGTCCGTGGCGCCACCGGGCTCGGGCCACCGGGTCGTCGGCGCACGTCGAGAAGCTCGGCAGGGATCTCGGCAAGGAAACGCGAGGCCTCAGCCAGGTGGGCGGCGCCGTAGAGGTGGCGACGGTAGGCGTGCAGTAGGTAGAGGCGGCGCTGGGCACGGGTGACCCCGACGTAGGTGAGGCGGCGCTCCTCGGCAATCCCCTCGTCGCCCTCCTCGAGCGCCCGGACATGGGGGAGCAGCCCTTCCTCAAGGCCCGCCATGAATACGATAGGAAATTCCAAGCCCTTCACCTGGTGCAGGGTGATGAGGGTGACCCCCTGGGCGTTGTCGTCCATGGTGTCGACGTCGCTGACCAGGGCGACGTTCTCGAGAAACTGCTGCAGCCCCTCGGGCGCGGCGATGTCGGCGTACTCGCCGGCCAGGCCGACGAGTTCCAGCACGTTATTCCAACGTTCCTCGCCCTCGGGGGTCCCGTCGCGCACCATCGACTGATAGCCGGTCTCGGCAAGCACCCGATCGACGAGCTGAGGCACGGGCAGCCGCGCCGCCAGGCCGCGAAGGCTCTCGACCAGTTCAAAGAAGTGGGTGAGCGACTGCACCGCCGCCGGGGTCATGCTGGCCTCACCGCTCAGGTGCTGGGTAGCTTCGAACGGCGAGATCCTCTTGCGCCGGGCGACCTTCTCCAGCTCCCTCACCGTCTTGTCCCCGATCTTACGGCGGGGCACGTTGACAATCCGGCCGAAGGACACTGCGTCCCTGGGGTTGGCGAGCAGCCGCAGGTAGGCGAGAACGTCCTTGACCTCGCGGCGCTCGTAGAAACGCATGCCTCCCACCAACCGGTAGGGGATTCCGCGGCGCAGCAGCACCTCCTCGAAAGCGCGCGACTGGGCGTTGGTGCGATACAGAACCGCGCAATCGGCCAGCGAGGACGAGCCGCCCCCGATGAGGCTCTCGATCTCGCTGCAGATCGCCATCGCCTCCTCCTGCTCGTCGTACACCGTGATGAGGCGAACAGGCTCACCGCCGCTAGTCTCGGTCCACAGCCTCTTGGCGGCGCGCCCGGTGTTGCGACTGATGACAGCGTGGGCGGTGTCGAGAATCTGCTGGGTGGAGCGATAGTTCTGCTCCAGGGTGACCACCTGAGCGTCAGGATAGTCGCGGCGGAACTCGAGGATGTTGCGGATGTCCGCGCCGCGCCAGCGATAGATCGAGTTATGGGTAACGATGTCGTTGGCGATATAGTTGTGCGTGTTCTGCACATCGATGTCATAGACATCGCCGTCATATGGCAGCCTTTCGACGCTCTCAACCTCGTCCCAGCCGCCATCAGCGTCAACCATGACCATGCCCGGATGGACTGAGGCTGCGGGAACCAGCGGAAGCGAGTTCGAGCCGCAGTATCCAGCGAGGTTGTGACCGAGGCGGGCCACTTGGACGATGTGACCGCCCAGAGCAACTCTCAAGCGCTCCGCGGTCGCGAGGACCGCCCCGAGGTCCTTCGCGGCTGTCTCGTGACGCCAGCTCTGGCCACCCTTCCGTGACGGCCGCACCGAGAGCCCCAGCCGGCGGATTGTCATCGCCCCCGTCTCGTCGTTGCCGACAACGGAGAGTCGGTGCATCGGCGTAGCGCCACGCTTGTCGCTACAGAGAGTGACCACGATGTTGCGGCGACTGCTGTTGCGCGACTGTGGTCGGTGGTTGCGCTCAAGGCCAGGCCGGTACCCGCTGAAGTGCGTGTGCTCGGGCGTACTGACCACCTCGCGACCGGCTGCGGTGCGGATCCTGACAACTTCCCCACGTGCCCGACGCCGGACGGAGCGCATGACCTGTGCCGGCCGGAAGGTTCCGCTACCTGCGGCAGACAGAACCGTGTCACCGGCCCGAATCGTCTCAATCGATCTCGTACTGCCGTCGGAGAGCGTCACGGCTGTCCCGGCCACCATGCACTGGTCATCGTCCCCCACCACCGTGAGGTTGCGATGCGACGCCGCCAGCAGCGACACCATCAGGTACTGGGAATGGTTGGTGTCCTGGTACTCGTCGACGAAGACGTGCCGCCAGCGCCGCTGATAGTGCTCGAGGACAGGGGGCACATCGCGGAGCAGTTGCACCGGGCGCATGAGCAGATCATCGAAGTCGAGCGCAGCGGCGGCGCTCATCTCCGCCTCGTAGGCGCGGTACGCCTTGGCGACCTCGGCCTCGTAGGATCCCAGAGCCTTGGCCTGGTACTCGGCGGCGGTCAGCATCTCGTTCTTCGCGGCACTGACTTGGTGGACGACCTTGGCTGCGGGGAAGCGCTTCTCATCGAGACCAATCGATTGGATGGCTCGGCGCATCGCCGACACCCGATCAGCCTCGTCGTAGATCGAGAACGTCGAGGGGATGCCGATGGCATCACCGTCGCGGCGGAGGATGCGGGCACCGATGGCGTGGAAGGTACCCAGCCACATCCCCGCCACCGATTCACCCAAGAGTTCCTCGACCCGGCTGCGCATCTCCCGCGCCGCCTTGTTGGTGAACGTCACGGCAACGATCTCGTTGGAGCGGACGCCGCGCGCGCCGATGACGTGAGCGATTCGGTGGGTGAGCACCCGCGTCTTGCCACTTCCAGCGCCGGCGAAGATGAGCAGCGGCCCATCAGGAGCCTCAACCGCCTCGCGCTGGGCAGGATTCAGGGTGGCGAGCAGTGGATCGATGACGGTCACGCTCGGGTCACGAGGCCGGTGCCACTCCTCGGTGTGGCGCGTCGACCAGCTCAGCGCGGTAGGCGCCCTCACGACGGTCATCGAGAAGGTGGTTGCGCGGGGTGCGCTGGCGTGCCGCCTCCACGGAGTCGAGGTCGACATCGGCGACGAGCAGCTCCGGCTCGGACGCGCTCGCGGGACCGGCAACCGGCCAGCCGTCGGCCCCGACGATGAGCGAGTTACCAAGGAAGCTCGTGCCCCGCTCAGTGCCCACCCGATCAGCGCAGGCGACCACAGTGCCGTTCGCCGCCGCGGCCGCGATGGCCATGTAGTTGCCCTGGATGTACCCCTGAGCGTCGTAGACAGTGCGCTTGAACGATGCCACCCAGTTCGTCGGGACCGCAATGATCTCCGCGCCCGCGAGAGCGAGGGCGCGCGCCACCTCGGGAAACCAGATATCGAAGCAGATCATCATCCCCACGCGACCGAATGGGAGATCGACGATCGGGAGGCCGTCGCCCGCTCGGAACCATGACCGTTCGTCGTGGAAGAGTTGGACCTTGCGGTACGTGGCAACATGGCCCGACGGCCCCACCAGGATTGCGGAGTTGAAGCGGCCGTCGCCACCGCGCTCATTGAGCCCGCTGATGACGTGGAGGTCGTAGGCCCGGGCAACGGCGAGGAGAGCATCGGTGAAGGGCCCGTCGATGGACTCGCTGAGCTGCTCCGCCTCCGCCTCCGACTGAAAGACATAGCCGCTCGAAGCGAGCTCAGGCAGTACCACGAGTTGGGCTCCGGCCACTCCAGCACGGTCGGCCCAATGCACCGCCGCAGCACGGTTGGCCTCCAGATCCCCGACGGCGAGTTGGTACTGGGCGGCGGCGATACGGACGGGTCGAGCCATGGATCGAGACTAACAGGACGGAAATGGTGGCCGGTTACAACCAGGCCGCGCCCATGCTCGGCTCAGTGGTGATATGCAGCGGCCCCGCTGGGGAGAGCAGGAATAGGAACGCCTCGCGCACCCCCGGGATGATCTTCGCCGTGACACCCTGAGACCACAGCGCACGGGACCTTCCTCTTGCCAACCCGACGCTACCCGAGTCTGACAGCCTCACCATCTTCTACGGCAGCGCGCTCGCCATTCTGCGGCAGTGACCGAATGCGGCGGAGCACCGCGAACGGGGTCTGTTCATCCGTCTGACCCAGAGGGTTGTCGGCGAAGAGCGCCCCCAACGCGGGACGATCGATGCTGCGGCTGGTCCCGAGGATGTCTGCCGCGAGGTCATTGGTGTCGACGACGGCGACGTCGACGTCCACTCCGCTGCGTTTCAGCAGCATGCCAGCGACCTCCCCCGCAACGCGATCGGCGTCCTCGGGCGCCTTCGAGGCATGGGTGTTGTACGGCGGGATGGTGTGCGCTGTCGGTCCATCGATAGCCGCTACATTCGGGCCGGCGACGCGGTAGAACACGCCCCGCACCCCCAAGGGGCGGGTGACCGCAGCAGCGGCGGCGGCGGCGATGATGCGGGGAACGCCCGCTTCCTCGATGGCAAGTTGCATGGTCTGGGGACGGCCAAGGCCGATACCGATGGGTACTCGACTCACAAACCTCGAGAGCAGGCGAGCCAGAGGCGTCACCGCAATCTCGTCCATGGGCAGAGAGCGGCCCTGGGTGATCGACACCACCTTCTCGCTGAGGGCAACGACGTCCCCATCCTCGAGCTGGACGCCGCGTTCAGCCAGACCTCGGAGCGCATCGATCAAGGTGCGGCCCAGGTCGTCGCCGGGCCTCACCAGCGACGACCGCACAGGAATTCGTGCCCACGTCTGCGCGCCACGTTGGATGAGCAGATGGCGTCCGGGATTGGGCGACACAGCTGCAAGCAGAGGTTGCGCGGTGGTACCAGGGGCGGCGGCACGGTCACCGCGACCAACAAAGCCGAGATGCCAGCTTGAGTCATCCAGAGAGCGTGCCTGGGAGTCAATGTACAAACGCATCCAGATTTCGACATTGACGGCGCGCCAGAAGAACATCGACTCCTCGCTGCCGCCGGCGCAGGCAACGCGAAATGCGTCGGCAACGCGCTCGGCATTCCAGAAAGGACGGGAGGCGAAACTGGGCGAGCGCATCAGCGATTGGATGGCGGGGCGCTGCTGCCGGAACCAGCGAAACTCCGGCGTGGTGAAGCCGATCTTCTTGCGCCGCGTCCGCACCCTTTCCGGGAGAAGCCCGCGGAACCCGTCACGGAGGATGGCACGGCTCCAGCCGCCACCAACCAGAGCCGATGCGGGCAGGCGAAGGATCCATTCCACGAGTTCCTGATCCAGGAAGGGCAGCCGCGACTCCACGGAGTGCGCCATCGAGTTGCGATCCTCATAGCGCAGCAACGAGGGCAGGCTGAAGGTCTGGAGATCCTGGAGCAGCCGCTTTTTCAGGTCGTCCTGTATGCGTGGATCACAGGGGGTGCGCAGTTCACGCGTCCAGGTCTTGCGGAGCAGCGAAGGGACGCGCACTCCGCGCCGCCGCTCCCAGAGCCGGCGTCGTACCAGGGGACCGACGGTATCGAGAGCCTTGGCGGACTCCCGAGCAAAGTCAACGTAGCGCTTGTCGCGGAGGAGCTGGCGCAGGTAGACGTACTGGTACGGGACGTAGCCGGCGAGGAGCTCGTCACCCGCCTGACCGTCGAGCAGCACGGTGACCTTCTCACTCGCCGCCCGCATCACCGACCACATCGCGTACGGCGCTGTACTGACCATCGGCTCCTCGGCGAACCAGATCCAAGCCTCGAGTTCCTCGATCCACTGTTCCGAGGTCGGCTTCACCCACGTTGGATCGGCCGCGGTCACCGCCAGCACCGCGTCCATGTACGGCTTCTCATCGATGGGATCACCGGGGAAAATCGCGGAGAACGTCTTCAGTCGGCCTCCCAGTGACGTCGAATCGGGAACCCTCGCCGCGAGCAGCTGGTCCATGACGCAAACGATCGATGAGGAGTCGAGCCCACCGGAGAGACACGTTCCCACGGGTACGTCAGCGACGAGCCGTCGCTCCACTGCCTTGGTGAAGAGGCGGCGGAACTCCGCCGGATCGGGATCGGCGTCCTCGTTGAGGACGGGATCCCAGTATCGATGCACGCTGACGCCGCCACCATCAACGACGGCGTAGGCCGCCGCCGGCACCTGCTGGATGCCGGCGAAAAATGTCAGGTCGTTGTGGTCGTAGAGTCCCCAGGCCAGGTACTCGTAGAGTTGCTGCTCGTCGACGCGGCGCGGGAACGTCGCATCCTGAAGGATTGACTTGATCTCCGACGCGAAGACCACACGGTCGTCGTGCTGCGCATAGAAGAGCGGCTTGATGCCGAAGTGGTCACGGCAGAGGATGAGGCGCGGTTCACTTCCGCGCTCGTCGAGCAGCGCCAGGGCCCACATTCCGTTGAAGCGCGAAAAGGCGGTTGGTCCCCAGGCGGCGAAGGCGTGGAGCGCAACTTCGGTGTCAGAACTGGTCTGAAAGGTGCGGCCCTGCGCCTCGAGATCAGCGCGCAACTCGCGATAGTTGTAGATCTCGCCGTTGTAGATGATGGTGAGCCGGCCGCCATCGGTCGAGATCGGCTGGTCACCCGTGGCCAGGTCGATGATCGAGAGCCGGCGAAAGCCCAGACTGGCCGCGGAAGTCTCGTGGAAGCCATCACCGTTGGGCCCGCGATGCAGCTGCGCAGCAGTCATGTCGCGAAGGAGCGCGCTATCGCGACGGCCGTAGAACCCGCAGATCCCGCACATATCAGCTTTCCCTCACCATCATGGGGAGGTTAACCGACGAGGCCGCCGCGGAGTTCCGCGGCGGCCTCAGAAGCCAAGGAAACGGGACTCTTAGAAGTCCATGTCGTCCATGCCACCCATGCCGCCCATACCGCCGCCACCGTGCGAGTGGCCCCCCCCGGCAGCCGCATCGTCGCCGGCGTCGGGCTCGGGTGCGTCGGCGACGAGCGCAGAGGTGGTGAGCACCATGGTGGCGATGGAGATGGCGCTGGTCACCGCCGTGGTCACCACCTTGGTGGGGTCGATGATCCCCGCCTTGACGAGGTCGGTGTACTCCTCGGTGGCGGCATTGAACCCGTGATCACCGGTGAGGTCGTCGACGCGGCGGGCGACGACGCCGCCCTCGAGACCTGCATTGTCCGCGATGACCCGAACGGGATCCTCGAGCGCCCGACGAACGATCCTCACACCAACCGCCTGGTCTCCATCGAGCTTCAGCGCATCGAGAGCGGAGCGGGCCCGAAGCAGGGCAACGCCACCGCCGGCGACGACCCCATCCGCGAGCGCAGCGCGGGTTGCATGCAGGGCATCCTCGACACGGGCCTTGCGCTCCTTCATGGCCACCTCGGTGGCTGCGCCGACTGACACCACGGCGATGCCGCCGCTGAGACGAGCGAGACGCTCCTGGAGCTTCTCCTTGTCCCAGTCGGACTCGGTCTCCTCGATCTGGCCACGAATCTCGGCGCAACGCGCCTCGATCTGCGTCTTGGTGCCGGTGCCACCGACGATGGTGGTCTCCTCCTTGGTGACGGTGATGCGCTTGGCCTTGCCGAGATGCTCGGGACGTACCGCCTCCAGGCTGAGCCCGACCTCCTCGGTGATGACTGTCCCACCGGTGAGCGTCGCCAGGTCCTGGAGCATGGCCTTCCGGCGATCCCCGAAGCCCGGAGCCTTTACCGCCACTGCGGTGAAGCTGCCGCGCATACGGTTGACAACCAGGGTTGCCAGCGCCTCGGCGGTGACATCCTCAGCAACGATGAGAAGCGGAGTCCGCTCCTTGACGACGAGCTCCAGAGAGGGCAGCAGATCCTTGACCGCGCTGATCTTGGCGTCAGTCATGAGGATGGCGGCGTTCTCGAGCTCGGCAACCATCTCCTTCTGGTCTGTGACCAGGTAGGCGGAGATGTAGCCGCGGTCGAACTGCATGCCCTCAACAACCTCGACATCGGTCTCGATGCCATCGCTCGACTCGATGGTGACAACACCATCGCGGCCGACCTTGGCGAAGGCCTGGGCAAGGAGGCGACCGATCTCAGGGTCACCGGAACTCACCGTGGCAACGCGCTCGATGTCGTCGTCACCCTTGATGGGATGCGACTGCTTGCGCACCGCGGCGACAACCGCCTGCAGCGCCGCGAGCATGCCCTGACGGATCTCGATCGATGAGGCTCCGGCGGTGAGTTGCCGCAGGCCCTCGCGAATCATGGCCCGAGCCAGGACCGTCGCCGTCGTGGTGCCATCACCAGCGACGTCGTTGGTCTTGATCGCAACCTCCTTGAGCAACTGCGCGCCCATATTCTCGAAGTGATCGGCGAACTCAAGCTCCCGGGCGATCGTCACCCCGTCGTTGATGATCAGGGGCGCCCCGAACTTCTTGTCGAGAACGACAGTGCGCCCGCGGGGGCCGAGCGTGACGGCAACGGCGTCGGCAACCTGGTCGACACCGTGCTGAAGCAGATGGCGAGCATCGTGATCGAAGCGAAGTTGTTTGGCGGGCATGTCGCCGACCTCCGAAAAACTCGTGCGTACGAGGTGAAGAAGCGGGCAGCGCGGGCCGGCGTTCGACCCGCGCCGTCGCGGATGGGGACTAGTTGGCGGCGACGACGGCGAGAATGTCCTTCTCGCCGAGGATCAAGTAATCGACATCGTCGATCTTGACCTCGCTGCCGGCGTACTTCGCGTACATCACGCGGTCGCCGATGCTGACATCGAGCTTGATGCGCTCACCGGTACGCTCATTGAAACGACCGGTCCCGACTGCCTCGATCGTGCCCTCCTGAGGCTTCTCTTTGGCGGTGTCGGGGAGAACGATGCCACTCTTGGTGACCTCTTCACGGTCGGCGGGCTTGATGACGACGCGATCGGCGAGGGGACGGAGCTTCAAGGCCACGTGGGTGGGACCTCCAGAATTAGCACTCGGTTGAGACGACTGCTAACACTCTACCCAACCGAGTGCCAGAGGCGCAACCGGGTCACCCGAGCGAGGTCTCCACCCAGACACAGGCAGCGACCGCCCACGGCACCGCCAGTTGACGGTCGCCTCGCCGCACGCTGAGGGGATCACCCGTGGCCACCACCTCGACGACGGCTCCAGGAACCAGCCCGAGGGTGTGCAGGGAGTCGAGCAACTGCGGGGCGTCGTGCTCCGCGACCTCGGAGACCCGCACCACCGTGGCCCCTGCCCCCTCGGAGAGGGCGGCGAGGCTGACCAGGGCGGCGGGATTCTGGCCGCGACCGGGGATGTGATTGCCGTGGGGACACGTCGCCGGCTTCCCAAGGTGGGCATCGAGTCGCTCGAGGACGAGATCAGAGAGCCCCTGGGCGAGGGCCTCGGCTTCCTCGTCTGCGGTGGCCCAGTCGAGACCGAGAACATCGACGAGCCAGCGCTCGAGAATCCGATGCCGGCGCACGATGCGCGAGGCAGCGGCGTGCCCGGCATCGGTGAGACGCACGCTGCGATCGCTCTCCACCTCGAGCCAGCCGTCACGGACGAGCCGCTGCAGGGTGACGCTGACGGTGGGGGCGCTCACCCCCATCCATTCCGCGATCCGGCCGGGTCGAGCCACTCCCCCCTCATGGACGATGTAGTAGATCGTCTCGAGGTAGCGTTGCGCTGTGTCGCTCAGGGGCGCCTGAGTGGTGGAATCGAGCGCCATGTCCCGATGGTACGCGTCGTCGGGCTCAGTCCTGGACGGCGTCGCGGAAGCGCAGGAGGATCTCCCCGGCCTCGCCGATGGCCATCTCGTCGTGGGCGTCGAGCGGTTGCAAGGACCGGAGTTGTTCCATCGCTGCCTCAACGTCAGCGAGAGCGGGTAGTTCGAGACGGCGCTCGACCGGAAGGAGCCCGTTGGCGATGCGGCGGGCCTCACGAGCGGTGTCGCTCACCGGATCCCAGAGTTGGCGTCGCCCATGGCCGAAACCGTAGCAGGGCGGACCAGGGCCACGAGGGGTGGGTGCGGTTTAACCGCCGCTCGGGGGCTCCTCGTCCCCGCTCATGGCCATGAGTTGCTCGAGCGCTGAGCTCACCTGGTTGAGGTTCTGCTCCATGTCCTCCTGAGCAGCGACGGCGGCAGCCGTCAGTTGGGCGGCAAAGACGTTGATGTCGGGCAGGCCCTCGGGACCAGCTTTGATACGACGAATGGTGTCGGCAAAGTCGCGCACCGAGCTGCGCGCCCACATTGCCCCCACCTCGTTGTCCGATCGCCCCTGGAGGCCGTTGACATCCACCCAGTCCTGGCGCAGGCCCGCTAGGGTGTTCTCCAGGGACCGGCGGAGATCCAGGATCGCGCCAGGCTTGGCCAGAACATGCGGGTCACCGAAGAGCTGGGCCGCGGACCAGCGCATGGCCAGGCGCCACGTCGCCATCTGTCCCGCGCCGTCCGCAGCGAGCCCGCAGAGCTCACTGCGGACCGTGGTGCCGAGGGCGGTCGCAACCTCTGAACAGAGATCGAGAACGGTCTGCGCATGGGCCGAGAAATGCATGCGGATAGGGCGCGCCTCGAGCAGGCGCGCATCCACCGCGACGAGGCCCACCTCACTGCGGTAGTCGTCACGGACGATCTCAACGAGGCACTCGGCGACTCCTTCGCTGATGATCGATGCCTGCGGATACCGCAGATAGGACGTCCACTCCAGTTCGGCAAGGCTTGCATCTTCGGGCCCGGCGCCATGGAGGCAGGCGTGCAGGCGCGCGTCGATGAAGCCGGTCACAACCTTGTGGTTCCAGCGCTCGTTGCGGTCATCGCCGAGCCGGCCGCTGGTGTACTCGCCCTCACAGAAGGCTTCTTCCTTCGCTGCCACCACGGGATGAACGGCAGCCAGCGCCTGGCGAGGAAGAAACGCGGCGTCTACCCCGGGCATGATGTCGGGGAGTTCTGGCCAGACGGCGCAGCGGGCATGGCAACGAGCCCCGAGGATGCTGGTCAGCACGCTCGGGGTGATGTCGTAGACGCGCTCGAGGTTGAGCCTGGCCATGGGGATCCCCCCGTTATTCTCCGTGCTGACTGGAGCCCGTGCGTCATTCGATCACGCGTACTCGTCGAGACTCGGGTCCACATCGAACGCGGCGTCCGCGCCGTGGCACCGGAATCGGTGCCACCCCGCTGCGGCGATCATGGCCGCATTGTCGGTGCAGAGGGACATAGGGGGAATGCTCAGTCTGAGTCCGGAGAATCGCCGCTCGACGGCAGAACGGAGTGCGAGGTTCGCGGCAACGCCGCCGACCACCGCAAGGCTGACGGCGCCAGTGCGTTCCACCGCAGCCTCGGCGCCGTCGACGAGCTGGGCCACGGCGGCGGCCTGAAAACTCGCGGCCAAGTCGGCACGAACCCGACGGTCGGCGGGAGCGCCCCCGGCGTCGACGGCATCCGCCCCGAGATCGCGAATCGCGTAGCGCAGCGCCGTCTTCAGCCCACTGAAGGAGAAGGCATCCTCGAGACGCGTCCGTGGCAGGGGGAATCGCGCCTCATCACCCTCGGCGGCAACTCGCTCCACTGCGGGCCCACCCGGGAACCCCAGGCCGAGCATGCGCGCCGCCTTGTCGAAGGCCTCGCCGGCGGCGTCGTCGCGCGTGCTCGCCAGACGAACGGCGTCACCATGGGTTCGCAACTCCACGGTGTCGGTGTGACCGCCGCTGACCACCAGCGCGACGTAGGGAGGTTCCAGCTTGGGGTCGGCGAGCCAGGCTGAGTACACGTGGCCTGCCATGTGGGAAACGCCGCAAATCGGCAGACCTCGGACCGCCGCCACCGCCTGGGCATAGGCGGTGCCGACGACAAGGCAACCGATGAGTCCAGGGCCCCGCGTCACTGCCACCGCATCGATCCCCTCCCATCCACCGACGTGTTGAAGTGCCTCGTCCACGACGGGGGCGATGCATTCCAGATGGGCCCGCGCGGCGAGCTCGGGGACAACGCCTCCGAACCGCTCGTGGAGACTGATTTGCGAAGCGACCACCGAGCTGACGACCTCGCGACCGTCACGGAGGACGGCGGCCGCGGTCTCGTCGCAGGAGGTCTCGATGGCGAGCAGCGTCCCCGGCGAGCGCATGAGGTTCGTGCCTAGCAGAAGGTGGGCGATCCGAAAGCGGCGGGGACCAGCAGGACGTACGACTCCGGTTCGACGACGCGGTTCTGCCAGTAAACGCCACCGGTGAATGTCCGTGCCACCCGGTACCCGGGAAGGCAGACCAGCTTCTGGGTCGACGACTTGACGCCCACCACGATGTACTCGGGACGCGTCGCTATTAACGTCGTCGGATCGTCGACGAGACCGGAGCTCGTCGACCACCGCCAGTACGACGGCCGATGACCCTGATTGAAGTTCATGAAGATATTGTCGGGAAAGTACGGGAGGATGGCGACCAGGCTGTAGTTGAGCGCCGCTCCCCGGCGGTGGTCAAGCCCGTTGTCCTTGATGTACTGGGCGACGTCCCGACTGGCCGAGTAGTTGTTGCCCGCGTCGTAGCGGATGCTGTTGATCGTCCAGTTGCCCTGGATGAGCAAAGTGATAACCATTGCCGCCGTGATCGCCAGCGCCGGCCGGTGGGACGGGGATGGAGTGGCAGCCGGCGCGACGCGATCGCGCTCGAAGGCGATCCAGAGGGCGAAGACCCAAACCAAAAAGAGGATGCCCTCATGCCACACGTTGAGGTACTTCAACGAGAAGAGCAGCAGCAGCGCCGTGGTGGGGAGGATGAAGACGAGGAGTGATCGCGTTCGCTGCAACCACCAGGCGGTGACGGCCAGGACCGCCACCGACACCACATTCACCGCTATCGCATGGGTGAGGTTGAGAGGGGCGGTCCGCGCTAGATGGAAGAGGTCGAAGTTCCAGCCTGCAGCGGCGGCGAGGTCGCCCGCCGGACGCATGGTGAACGCCGCTCCCGCCGCGACCACGCCGAACCCCACCAGAGCGATGATGTGGCGGCGCCGAAGCGCCGGTTGCAGCTCCCCCCAACGTGTGCGGAGGTCGAGCAGGTGGACGAGCTGCAGCGAACCCGCGATCAGAAGACCATGCAGGCTGACGGTGCTGAGCAGAGCCAGGAGCGCGCTCCAGCGCCAGGGGTGTTCCAGCTTGCGAGAGTGGACATGAGCCGCCAGGAACAGAATCGGAGCGAGCAGGCAATAGCTCCGCGCCACCACCCCGTACTGATAGAGGATGAAGAAGGAAAAAGGGAACAGCACCCGCACCAGCGCGGGGAACGGGGCGCGACGGACAAAGATAAACACCCCAACCACCGAGATGAGCGCGGCAATCACGTTGATGGAGATGTACGGCAGGTTCAGCTTCGCGGCGGGCATGAGCAGCAGGTGCCAGAGCGGCGGCGAGCCCTCGTAACGCATCCTTGTGGTCAGCAGATCCAGCGGTGACGCGTCGCGGGCAATCAGCCACGCTTGCGCCTCGTCGAACCAGGGCTCGTGCAGGGGCAGCATCGCCGTCAGCACTCCGGCGTACATGGCGACAACGCCGTACTCCCACCAGCGCGTCCAGCGCCGCCGCGGTGGCGGCGCCACCAGCGGTTCAGCGAGACTCGCACCAGAGGCTGCGTGGCCCGGAACAACGGTGACCTCCGGCGACGCAGCGTTCTCCTCCAGTGTCCTGGGGGAAAGCAACGCACTCAGCATCGAGCTACATTGGGCATGGCGGATGGAACCTCTCCACCTTCAGCGGGCGGCGCTGACGGGGGATGCGACGGGGCGCGCCTCGGCCGACACCTCGTGATAGTCCTCCTCGACGTTGACATCCCAGACGTCGTGGTGCGTGCCCTCAAGAATGTTCTGCACCGTCAGCTGGGCGGTGAACATCGAGTGGTCCTGGTTGTTGTAGCGGAACATCCCATTGCGCCCCACCGGATGCAGATTCGGCGTATTCGCCGCGATCCAGTGGCGCATGGTTTCGATATTGCGCTTGTAGGATGCGTCGTAATACGGGTACGCCTTGGGCATGCGGACAACAAACCCACGCTCGACCTGCGCGGACTTCACCAGCCCCAGTTCGCGAAGTTCCCGCTTCGCCTGGACGATGAGATCCTCGTCCGAACGATTCCACGTGGCATCGCCGACGGTCACGAAGTACTCCAGCCCCAGGCAAGTCTTTCCCTCTTTCACGAGATACGGTGACCAGGAGCCGAAGTTTTGGATGCGACCCACCTCCACCTCGGGCGAGTGCACGTAGATCCAGTTGTCAGGAAACCCGGCGCTCTCGGGGACGACGAGGGCGACGGTGAGGAAGTCCCGATACTTCAGCGCGTGCGCCGCCGCCAGCACCTCGGACGGAGGCGGAGGGTCGAGCGAGCTGACCAGCGACGAGAACGGCATCGAGGAGATGAATTCATCGCCTGTGTGAAGATGCTCGCTACCGATGTCAGTGCGCGTGCCGTGGGGAGCACCGGCACCGGGACCGTAACCGCCCGTCACCACCGTGGTGACGCTGGTGACGCCCTTGCCCTGCTCCCAGTGGAGAGTTCGGACCTTCTCTTCGAGAATGATCCTGCCCGTACCCTCGGTGATCTTGCGAGCGGCCGCCTCCCACATCATTCCTGGGCCGTACTTGGGGTACTGGAACTCCTCGATGAGGGAGGTGATCTGTTTCCCCGTCCGCTTCGGCCTGATCGCGTTGGTGATGGCTGAGAGGAGGGAGAGATCCTTGATGCGCTGCGCCGCCCAATCGGCCTCCAACTCGCTGCCGGGGACGCCCCACAACTTCTGGGTGTAGTTCCTGAAGAAGTGGTTGTAGAGCCGCCATCCGAACCGGGCGGCCACCCAGCCCTCAAACTTGGTCTGATCCTTGGGAGGATGGACCCGCGCCCACATGTACGACAGCACGCAGCGGATGGCTTCGATGACGCCGAGATTCTTGAGCGCGTTCGAGGCCTTGAGAGGGTAGTCGTACAGCTTGCCGTTGTAGAAGATGCGGCTCATCCGCGGTCGCATCAGAAAGTCCTCGTCGGGCAGGATCTCATGCCAGAGCGCCTCCACCTCGGGCACCTTGGTGAAGAACCGGTGACCACCGATGTCGAAGCGCCACCCCTCCCGCTCAGCCGTGCGGCTGATGCCTCCCACAATGGCATCACCCTCCAGCACGGTGCAGGGAACGCCTGCCTGGGAGAGTTTGTAGGCGGCCGTCAGGCCGGCGGGTCCGGCTCCGATCACCACGACCTTCGGCGGCGACCCCGGGGTTCTGGGTGTGGCCGGACGGGAAGCCTTCGCCGCCTCGTCTCTTGCCCGCGCACTGCCCCCCACGACTCCGAAGTATAGAGTCCCAGGCTTCGACGGCGTGGACGACCGACAGGACGGGGATGTGAGAGAGGCGATCAACGCCCCTGCCGGCAGGGCTGTGCGGCTCGGCCAGGTGACCGCCGTGATGGCGCTCAGCTTCCTGCTTCGCTTGGGTCTCGGCCTCCTACAGCCGCCGGAGGCGGATGAGGCAACGCTCGGAGTTGCCGCGCTGAGGCTGCTCCATGGCCACCTCATAACGATGGAGAGCAACGCTCACTACCTGGGGGCGGCCGGGGTGTACATCGTCGCCCCCTTTGTCGCCGTCTTGGGTCCCACCACGCTGGCCCTGCGGCTGCCGATGAGCCTCCTGGGCGCTGTCACGGTGCTCCTGATGTACGCACTGGGGCGGTCACTGTGGGGGCGACATGTTGACGGGCTGGCCGCCGCAGGGCTAGCCGCAGTCTTCCCCCTCTTCGCGGTGCTGTTCACCGTTCGCTCGCAGTGGGCCTACGGCGAAGTGGTACCGCTCGAGGCCGCCCTGCTGCTGCTGACTGTGCGAATAGGTTGGCGGGGCCGTCGAAAGGCGCGCGACTGGTGCCTGCTGGGGCTAATCGGAGGCGTCGCGCTGTGGACCACGCCGCTGCTCGCAGTGGTGATCATTCCCTGCGCAGCGGCGCTGGTGCTCCGTGGACCGGTCATGGGGTGGCGTTCGCTCGGCCGAGGGGCGGCTCTTGCACTGGTCGGAGCGGTCGTCGGCCTGCCCCCCTGGCTGGCGTACAACGCCAGTCACCAGTGGGGCAGCCTCACCGGGATACCCCGCCAGCGAACCGGGATCCGTCACGCCGTCCACGAGGTCCTGGTCTCAGCGTTGCCCATCTTTGCGGGCAGCCAGCGCAGTTGCGCCCCCGTCCGGACAATCCCGCCGGAGCTCGCTGCCGGCCTGGTGCTGCTCCTTCTCATGGGGGCAGCGCTGACCCGCCGCGAAGCGCTATGGGGTGCCTTGCACGGCCGGTGGGGGGCACTGGAGCCGGTGGACCTCATTCTCATCATTGCCCCCATCTCCATCGCGAGCGTCACCATCGGGAGCTTCAACGCTGTGTCCTGCGAGCCCCGCTATCTGCTGCCGCTGACCGCCCCTCTTGTCGTCAGCGGGGTCGTCGCGCTGCGCCATTGGCGGGGTGTGACCATCGTCATGCTGGCGGCGTGGCTGATGGTCGAGACGGTGACAACGGTCCGAACGCCTCGCCTCGATAACGTCACGGTCGCGGGACCCGTCGTCCCCGCCGATGTGGCCTCTCTGGTTCCGGCATTGGAGGAACAGCGTCTCCAGGCCATTTACGCTGACTACTGGCTGTCACGGCCGCTGTTGTTCGCCAGCAGCGAGCGGTTACCAATGGCCGAGTACAACGGCTACGTGGGCTTTCCCGGGCTGCAACGTGCTGCCGACGAGGCCAAGCATCCCAGCTGGTTGTTCGTGCAGGGATCTCCAGACATCGCGCGGCTGGAACAGGCCTGTCGGAACCGTGGCATCACGTTTCGGCGCGTGCAACTCGGCTCCTTGGTGCTCGACGCCGACCTCTCCGCGCCACTGCGTCCTGCCGATCTCGGAGTATCCGTGGACCCGAGCAAACTGCCTCTCGTGCCCCGGACCGAGGATGACGGGGGGCAGCCATGACCCGTTGCTCCCGATCAGCGCGGGCGCGCGCCGCACCGGCTCAACCCTGGGGATACTCGGGTGGTGGAGGTGCCCCAATACCGATGATGTCAATACTCGTGAGAATGTCGCAAAATCGTTCCTTGAAACGCGGCGCATGCAGCGAGTCGCTCCACATGATCACGGCATCCTCGCCGTTGTCCGTGTAATAGCCTCGACGCTGGCCGATGGCTCGGAAACCAAAACGTTCATACAGTCGAATCGCCAACGCATTGGTCGCCCGCACCTCGAGGGTGATCCAGCGCGCCCCGAGTTCGTAGCTGCGCTGCAATAGGGCCGCAAACAGCACGGTGCCGTAGCCCTGGCGCTGGGAGTGAGGGCGCACCCCAATCGTGGTGATGTGGGCCTCGTGAACGACCTTCCAGAGCCCCGCGTAGCCGATGAGCTCCTCGCCATCTCGCAGAACGATGTAGTGAGCCTGGCGGTTCTGAGAGAGCTCGGCGGCGTAGGCGTTCTTCGGCCAAGGGGAGATGAAGATCTCACGTTCGATGTGCTGCACCACGGGGATGTCCGAGTGGCGCATGTGCTCGATGGCGAGACGCGGCGCGACCTGCATCACCCCGATGATACGGGACCCTCAGCGCAGTTCCCATGATCAGTCGACGTAGTTGGCAACGATGCCGGCCAGATCCAGGGCCGGGGAGGTGAGCGCGCCGGGAACGATCGCCGCCAGCCCCGCGGCGTGAGCATGCCCCGCAACATCCTCGAGCCGAGCACACGGGATGGGTGGCGCCTGATCACCGGCCAGCCGGCGGAGCGGCGAAATCGGCGCCCACTCGTGGCCAGACCTTGCATATTCCCTCAGGTACCGTCCCCCGCGGCCCGCGTCGAGCGACGCCATACCCGGTGTCTCGAGGGCCGCCGCCGCGACAACGACGTCAAGGCTGCACACGCCGTGCAGGGGGACGCCGGTGGCTTGAGCAACCCCAACCGCCGCGGCCAGCCCAGCACGCAGCCCGGTGAAACTGCCAGGACCAACGACGCAGACGACAGCGTCGACATCACTGGCCGCCGCCTCGCGCATGGCGATGGCGAGGAGCTCGACGGCGGCGCCATTCCGACATCCGCCGGAAAGCATCCCGCCCCGCCTATCGGCAACGACCACGACGACCCGTCCCCGCGAGGCGGTGTCGATCGCGAGGACGCTCATGGCGCGATCACGGTCCGGGTCAGCCGCGCAGCGAGGCGAGGATCGACATCAGCGATCCGCTGGCGCTCTCCGACAATGTCGAGTTCGATCCGCAGGGGACGCCACTCCGAGAGTTCCGCAAGGCTCCCCCACTCCACCGCGAGCGGGGCCTCGACCAGTAGTGAGTCGATGTCGAGGAACGCGACTGCAGCGCCGGGTCCGAGCCGATAGAGATCGGCGTGATGAAGCAGCGGCGGACGTCCATAGACGTGGTGGAGCATGAAGGTGGGACTGCGGACCGCAAGCGGGTCGAGACCAAGACCGCGGGCCAGCCCGCGGACCAGGACGGTCTTGCCAGCGCCGAGCGGCCCGTCGACCGACAGGAGATCGCCGGGTCCTAGCAACGCGCCAATCTCGGCACCGAACGCCTCGGTGGCGGCGACATCGACAAGGCGACGTGTGGCGGTCATGGTGCGTAGTGACGAGCGAGCGACGGCGGAGGCTCGACCAGGGCACCGCCCTCGCGCTCCAGGAGGCGAACGCCCACCCCCGCAGTGAGTTGCCCAACGATGGTCAGGGGGGCGAGTTCCTGCGACCAGTAGCGAGTCAGAGCGACGATGGCAGAGGGAGCGACGCCGGCGAGGAGCTCGAAGTCCTCGCCACCGCCGACGGCCGCCTGCAGCCACTCGTCGGGAAGCGCGGCACGCAACTCCGCGTCCACTGGGAGGGCCTCGACCCAGAGCTCGGCGGCGCAACCGGAGGCGGCCGCCGTCCGGGTGGCATCGATGAGAAGACCATCGCTGAGGTCGCCGGCACAGGCCACTCCGGCTTCCAGAAATGCTCGTCCCTCGCTGATCCGGGCCTGGGGCGCCAGCTGGGCCGCAACCCAGGCCGCCCGCGCTTCCTCCGACGCCACCAGCTGCTCACCCTCAAGGAGGCGCAGCCCGGCGGCGGCCCGGCCCACATGGCCGGTGACGACCAGCACGTCACCGGGACGGCCTCGGTCACGTCGTAGAGAACGACCCGGCTCGACCTCCCCCACCACGGTGACGTCAATGACGATCACAGAGGCGACGTCGCTGACGTCGCCGCCGGCAACGGTCATCCCCAGAGCCGCGGCGGCTTCGCAGAGTCCATCCTCGAGGGCGATGACGTCGTCAACCTCGGTCATGGCCGGCAAGCCCAGGGTGACCAGGCAGAGCCGTGGCCAGGCCCCGGTGGCGGCGAGATCAGAGGCTGCGACATGCACCGCCCGGCGGCCCAGCTGGCGAGGACTGATCCACCCGCGCCGAAAGTCCTCACCCTCCACCAAGCAGTCCTGAGTCACCGCCACACAGTGGCCGGGGGTCGGTGCCCAGACGCTCGCGTCGTCGCCACTCGGCACCTCGAGTGCAACCGGCCGGGACGCTCGCGAGCGACCAACGAGGAGACTGAGCAGGCTCGTCTCGCCGATCGATGTCAGCGTGGCTCCGCCAGCATCGAAGCGACGGGCAGCAGAGTCGGGCGGCCTGGTCATGTGGTCACTGTAGGAAGGTGAGGGGCGGCTCGGTCGCCGAGCAAACCTGAGTGCAACTGTGTCGCCTCGATTTGACCGCCGCGACGTCGGGCCCGTATGGTGGGCCGCTGTGTGACTCATCGGCCTGAGGCGCCGTCTCGCCGAGGCTATCCGATCACCGATGTCCTGGAGGACAGATTTTGCGGGGGATCCGCCGCGCACTCCTGATCACCTTGGCCGCTGTTGCCGTCCTCGCTGGCATCCCCGCAGGCACAGTCCCGGCCCAAGCCGACGCCAAGACCGACCAGCTCCGTGCCCACCGCGCCCAGCTCGTGGCGCAGTTCGCTGCGGTTCGATCGGGTCGCACCAGCGCCCACGACCAGCTCACCGTGGCTGAGGATGCCTACAACGCGGGGCAGGCGAAGGTCCTCGATGCCCAGCATCAAATCGATCAGTTCAACGTGGACCTGAAGAACCTTGACGCTGAGGTGAAGGCTGACGAGGCGACCGCGGCGGCGGCGCGCAAGTCGCTGGCCCAGATCACCCGTGTGACCTACGAGACCGCCCAGAACGATTCGGTCATGACCGCGGTCTTCAGCGCCAAGGACTTCTCGGCCGCGATGGACTCCCTGAACGGGGCCACCCGCGTCACCGCGCAGATTCAGTCGCTGGAGAACACGCTGGCCCACAAGCAGGCCGATCTCCAGACGAAGCGACGCCAACTCCAGAGCGACTTCGCCCAGACCACCGCTCTCCAAGAACAGCTGGCCGGCGACGCCAACAAGCTGATGATCATTGTCAGTCAGCGCAACCAGCTCGCCGCCTCGCTGAACGGACCGGCTCGCGACCTCGCCGCGCAGATCGCCGACATCGACAACCAGCTCGCCGGGGGAAGCCTCCCCGCCACGGGCAGCCTCCCTGCCACGGGCAGCGTGCCTGGCTCCAGTGGCTACACGCCCCCACCCGGCGGAGGCTCCTGCGGCAATCACTTCGGCTACGGCCAGTGCACCTGGTACGTCGCTGGGCGTCGTTGCATCCCCTGGATCGGCAACGCCAAGGATTGGTACTACGCGGCTGCGAAGTATGGCTACAGCGTCGGACACACCCCGGCCGCGGGAGCCGTGGGGGTGTACTGGCCAGGTCGCGGCGGCGCCGGCTCTGTGGGCCACGTCGTCTACGTCGAGGCCGTGGGTCCCGCCGACGGCATCCCTGCGGGATCGTTCCGGCTCTCGGAGATGAATTGGAGCGGATGGAATCGTGTTGACTACCGCGTGGTGGCCAATGACCCCAACGTGTTCCAGGGCTTCGTCTACGGCCACCCCTGAGACGGCGCCTCGGTCAGACAACGACGCGGGGGACGCGGGCGCTAACAGCGCAGAGTATCTCGTAGGAGATGGTGCCGATCCTGGCAGCAACCTCGTCGGCACCAAGCTCGGCTGACTCTTGGCGGCCGAAAAGCACCGCCTCGTCGCCGATGCTCACACCCTCGACATCGCTGATGTCGAGGGTGATCTGGTCCATGCTCACCCGGCCGATGAACGGGACCCGTACGCCCCCGACGAGAGCGACGCCACGATTCGACTGGGCACGATGGATGCCATCCGCGTAGCCGCAGGCAAGCGTTGCCACCAGAGTGTCGTGCTCAGCCACCCAGGTGCGGCCATAGCCCACGGAATCGCCGGCCCGCACAGTCTTCGCCAGGGTCACCGAACAGTGCAGTGACATGGCCGGACGCAGGTCAACAATGCCGCCGCACGCGGGGGGCGCGTAGCCGTAGATGGCAATGCCGGGACGGACGATGTCGTGATGCATGTGGGGCAAGCGCAGGGTCGCCGCCGAGTTGGCACAGTGGAGAAGGGCGCCGGAACCGACCTGCCGCAGCGCGGTGGCAGCCTCGAGGAACCGGGCATGCTGGACCTCGGTGAAATCGACATCGGCTCCATCGGCATCGGCGAAATGAGTGAAGAGTCCGCGGAGTTCCACCGCGTCCCCGCCTCGGCGCAGCGCCTCGACCAGGGCGGGCACGACCTCGCGACGAGCGCCCAGCCGACCCATGCCGCTGTCGAGCTTGATGTGGAGCAACGCCGGCCGGCCAGCGGCTCGTGCCGTCGCGACGATG
The DNA here is from genome assembly GCA_051002895.1 of Candidatus Dormibacteria bacterium. Lineage (GTDB taxonomy): Bacteria > Chloroflexota > Dormibacteria > Aeolococcales > Aeolococcaceae > JBPCLW01. The sequence continues at coordinate 180,268 of JBPCLW010000042.1, forward strand.
TCATCGAGGCAGGCGGGATCGTAGACGGTGAGGTGGACCCCGCGCCGGACGAGCGCCTCGACCTGGCTGGGAGGCGTCCACCCCACGGTGAGCACCGTCGCCTGCAGACCGGCATCCACGAGTTGAATGGCCTCCTCCGCGGAGGAAACGCCGAGCCAGGTGGCCCCTCCGGCAAGTGCAGCCTCGCCCGCCGCGATCGCGCCATGCCCATAGCCATTCGCCTTCACCATGGCCATGACCGCGACGTTGGATCCAACATGGCGCGTCAGAGCGGCCACGTTCCCGGTGATGGCGCCCCGGTCGATCTCCGCCCACTTCATGGGCTCTCCGGGGCCGGGCAGGGCCCGGACCGCCAGGTCACCTGTGGATTGCCTAGGCAACACCTTCACCCCACCGACCCCCGCCCCGGGCGCAGGCCTTCGAGGGTCCGCCGCAGCCGCTCCTGAGCGACGGGCAGCGCGTCGACGACGTCGCCCGCCAAGCCCCCCGCCCGGCCCCGCTGGGACTCGACGATGCACCCCGCCTCGGCATGGATGGTCACCGCGGCGACCGCGGCGTCGAAGACATCGAGACCACCAGCGAGCATGGCCCCACAGAGACCGGCGAGGACGTCACCGGTGCCGCCCGTTGCCAGGGCGACGGTGCGATGACCGTCAACATGTGTGCGGCCGTCGGGGGCGGCAACGACCGTCCCCGCGCCCTTGAGGACGACCACGACGCCGCACTGCGTGGCGTACCGGGAAGCGACGCCATCGCGATCACCCTGTACTGCGCCGATGTCAGTGCCAACCAGCCGAGCCATCTCCGCGGGATGAGGCGTGATCACCACCGGTCTATTGCAGCGATGCCAATCGAACCCCTGCGCGGCAGCGATGTTGAGGCCATCAGCGTCCACAACAAGGGGCGCGGTTGTGATGGCAGGGAGCAGGTCGGCGAGCGCCATCTCCGTCCCAGGGTCACGCCCCAAGCCGGGCCCGACCACCACCGCGGAGGCGTCGCCAAGCTGCTTGTCGAGGAGGGCGGCAACCGCCCGCCGACCCAGCCCAGTGGTGCCGTTCTCGTCGACCGGAAGGGCTTGGGCCATCACCTCGAGGCACATGGGGGCGACCGTGGCGTAGATGGCGTCCGGAACGCACAGCCGCACCTTGCCAGCTCCGCCCCGGGCGGCACCGAGGGCAGCAAGCACAGCCGCTCCGGCGGTTCCCGGCGACCCGGCGATCAGAGTGACTGTTCCGAAGGTGCCCTTATGCCCGTCGGCGGGACGCTCGGGGAGTCGCAGGCCGGGCGGTGGGGGGAGCGCTGGGGCGCCCCAGAGCCCGTCGTCGGCGGTGGCCGCCACGGCAATGGCGAGCCCGGCATCGTGGGTGAGAGTGAGGGCGATATCGGTGTCCATTCCTCCGATACGGATCATGGGAGCGCCGCCGCGACGATTGACGACCTCGATCGAGCGATAGGTCGGGATGGGCACCCCCCGACTGCCGCAAAGCTTCTTGACCGCTTCCTTGGCCGCCCAGCGGCTGGCAAATCGCTCGATCTTGGCACCACAGCGGCGTCGCTCAGTCGCGGTAAAGATCTTTTCGGCGAATCGAGGACGGCGTTGCAGGACGCCGGCGATGCGCTGAATCGAGGTGATGTCGACGCCGATCGCAACTGCCATCGCCCGAGGCTACTCGACGGTGACCGACTTGGCCAGATTGCGTGGCTGGTCCACATTGCAACCCCGATCCACGGCAACGTGATAGGCGAAGAGCTGCAGGGGAATGATGTTCACCAGCGGTGAAACAAGCTCGTCGCACGCGGGAACGGCGATGAGGTCGCGCGCCAGCGTGCCGTCCATCTGAGTGTCACCGCTGGTCACCACCGCAATCACCGGCGCCTCACGAGAGCAGACCTCCTGAATGTTGCTGACCATCTTCGGCAGAGTCTGCGCTGCGGTGGCGATGGCCACTACGGGGAGCTCAGGATCGAGAAGCGCAATCGGTCCATGCTTGAGTTCGCCGGCAGCGTATCCCTCGGCGTGGACGTAGCTGATCTCCTTCATTTTCAACGCGCCCTCCAGCGCGGTGGCGACGTTGACGCCGCGGCCGACGTAGATGGCATTGTGCATGTGCGAGTAACGCTGGCCCATCTCGGCAAGCTGTGGCTGCAACTCGAGACAGCGCTCGATATGCTCCGGCACCGCAGCGAGTTCGGTGCCGATACGCTCATGCTCATCGTGGTCCAGGGTGCCACGCGCCTCCGCGAATCGCAGCGCGATCAGCAAACCGCAGGCAAGCTGATTGAGCAGGGTCTTGGTAGCGGCGACTCCGATCTCTGGCCCTGACTGCATGTACACCACCGCGTCGGCCTCCATCGCCAGAGCGCTCCCGACCACGTTGGTGACGGCAAGGATCGTGGCACCGCGGCGTTTCGCTTCGCGGATGGCGGCAATGGTGTCAGCAGTCTCGCCGGACTGGGAGAAGGCGATGATGAGGCTGGACTCGTCGACGATGGGATCCCGGTAGCGGAACTCGCTGGCGAGCTCGACATCGCAGCGCAGCCTGGCCAGCTGCTCGATGGCATGTTTCGTATAGGTTCCGGCGATCCAGGCGGAGCCGCAGGCCACGATACTCACCGTCCGCAGCTGAGCGAGGTCCTCGTCGTCGAGAGCGAGATCGGGAAGGTGCACGTGGCCGTTGCCACCGATGCGGCCGCGCAGACAGCTGCGTAGGGCCTCCGGCTGCTCGTGAATCTCTTTGAGCATGAAGTGCGGAAAGCCCCCCTTCTGGGCCTGCTCCGCCTCCCAGTCGACGGTGATGATCCGCGGCTCGACGACACTGCCATCCAGAGCCGTGACCACGGTCTCGGCGGGCGAGGCCTGGACGATCTCACCTTCACCGATGAGCAGGACCCGCTTCGTATACGGGATCAGTGCGGTGATGTCACTGCTGATGAACACCTCACCCTCCCCGAGCCCGACCACCAGCGGGGCATTGAGCCGGGCGCCGATGATGGTCTCCGGCTCGTCGGCGGAGATGATCACCAGCGCATACGCGCCGTGAACGCGGCGCAGCGCCATGCGGGTGGCGGCAGCAAGGTCGCCGTCATACAGTTCCTCGATGAGGTGAACCACCACCTCAGTGTCGGTCTCGCTCTGCAAGGTGTGGCCGCGGCTGGTCAGTTCAGCCCGCAACTCACGATAATTCTCGATGATGCCGTTGTGGATCAGCTGGATGCGGCCGGTGCAATCCTGATGCGGATGAGCGTTGACGACGGTCGGGCGGCCGTGCGTGGCCCAGCGTGTGTGGCCGATACCGAGGTGTCCCCTCGGCATCCCGTCAGTCTCGAAGCGATGCGCCAGATCGTCGACCTTACGATCGCTCTTGACGATGGAGTGGCGCCCCCCATTGTCACCATCGAGAACTGCGACCCCTGCAGAGTCGTAGCCGCGGTACTCGAGGCGGCGCAGAGAATCGAGAAGAACGGGAGCCGCGGGCCTGGATCCAGCGTAGCCGATAATTCCGCACATGGCAGAAGTAACGATACTGGGCCCGGCAGGTTACTTGGCCGCCACGCCACCCTCGCCCCCCCCGGAGGAAAACATGCTCGGCATCGACGACCACGCCCCCGACTTCGAGGCTCGTCACCAGGACGGCCGCAGCGTTCGCCTCTCCGAACTTCGCGGCCACCATGTTCTCGTGTACTTCTACCCCAAGGATCAGACGCGTGGCTGCACCGCCGAGGCATGTGGCCTGCGCGATTCCCTCGACGACCTCACGGCCTGCGGGGCGGATGTCCTCGGGGTGAGCACTGACAGTTGGGAGGCGCATAGCCGCTTCCAGGCCCGCCACGACCTCACCTTCGCCCTGGCATCGGACCCCAAGCGCACCATCGCCGCCGCGTACGGCGTCGGTCGGATGCTGGGGATCCTACCGGTGCTCACCCGTACCTCCTTCCTCGTCGGGCCCGACGGCGACATCGTCGAGGTATGGCCGTCGGTGAATGCGGAACGCCACCCCTCCGAGGTATTGCAGGCGGTGCGCCGCCGCACCGCGGCTACGGCGGGGTAGGCGAAGGCGAAGGCGAGGACGAGGGCGGCGACGGCGTTGCGGTCTGGGTGGGCGTCGGTGCCGGAGTGGGCAACGCCGTCACCGTCACCCGCACAGTGATGCGCTCGAAACTGACCGTCACCCCGTCCTGGGGCTTCTTGACAGTCACGGTGAAGGTGCGGTCCGCGGTTAGGCCGCCAACGTTGACGGGATCCGTGCTCACCATGTCGTCAGCATTCAGGATGTCCTGCGGTCCGGTCAGGGTGACCGTGGCGGGCTCCACACGTATCCCCCCCAGTTGGTATCCCGGGGCAACGACCCCGCGTATCGGTGGCACCACCGCGCTCACCCGCGCCGTCGTGTTGGCAACAATAGTGATGAGAACACCCACCGTCGGTGGCTCTGCGTGGACGTCCTGCACGCGACGGCCCTGGGCGTCAGCGAGAAAGACTATCTCCCCTCCTCGTTCGTAGTTTGCCTTCTGGTTGGAAAGATTCACCATGACCATCGCCTTGATACCGGTCAGCTCGCTGTGGGGCCCGGTCACCGTGACCTTGGCGGGGTCGGCGACCTCCGTGCCTATGGCGTAACCGGCGGGGGGGCCTGGTGCGGGGACAACCTGAACCGCCAGTGACATCGTGTCGAGCTTGTCGGTATCGACTGCCACGGTCGTCGGTGGGCGATCAAGCTCGACGCTGGGATCGCTGTTATGCAGGTCGATGGGGATGTCATAGGCGCCCGGCTGAGTAATGCGCTCGTAATGGACTTTGAGTTGCAGGCTCGATCTCTCGAAGGAATTGAGATGGTCCGCGGTTCCGGCGATGCGGACCGGGATATCGGCGAGCGGATGGGTGAGCACGAACCCCGGGGGCAGGATCGTGGAGTCCTGGGGCACCGTCATCAGGATGGTGCGGATGCCCGGCGGATTCGCTGCGTACACAACCCCCGCCCAGGTCACCACTGCGAGGGCAGTGGCGAGTACCTTCAGTCCGAGGTTGCGGGTGACGAAGCCGGGGGCGAATCTCACGGGGTCGGCCTCCGCCCCAGCGCGGCGGCGATCCGGCCATTGGAGAAGGCGCGGCTCACCGTACGACGGCGTACCGGGCCCGACACCAGCGTAACAAGCATCTCCTTGAGCTTCTGATCGTCGAGCCCGCGGAAGAGCTTGCCCTGATTGGCGACAGAGATGAGGCCGGTCTCCTCGCTGACGATGAGCACTACCGCATCACTCTGGATGGTCAGACCGAGCGCCGCCCGATGCCGCGTGCCCATGCGCCCTGACCCCGGAATCGCCTCCGCGAGTGGGAGCACGCACCCGGCCGACACCAGGCGGCGGTCGTGGATGATGACGGCACCGTCGTGGAGCGGAGAGCCCTCGAAGAAGATGGTGAGGAGCATCTCGGCGGTGACGTCACCGTCAATGCGCACGCCGCTGACGGCGACATTCTCCAGACCGGTCTCACGTTCGAAGACGATGAGTGCCCCGGTTCGCTGCTCGGACAACCTCAGAGCGGCGCGGAGGACCTCTCGGATCATGGTCTCGGCCAAGTGCCCGCTCTGATGGCTCCCGACAAACCCACGGACGCGACCCAACCGACCCACCTGGTCGAGGGCACGGCGCAATTCCGGCTGAAAAAGAACGATGACGGCGATGAGGATGGCCTGGCCGCCATTGGCGAAGATGAACTCGAGCAGGCGCAGGTGGAGCGCCTGAGCGACGACGCCTATGATGAAGAGAACGGCGAGGCCGGCGAGGAGCTGTACCGCCTGGGTACCGCGGATGAGTTTGAAGAGCTGATACAGCAGAACCGCGACGAAGATCACGTCGACAACATCGCGCCAGCCGACGTTCTGCAAGAAGATGTGCAACTGGCGGACCAGATCGGTCACGGCCGCCGCTCCGCCGCCGCAGGCCGCCGCGACGCGGCGCCGGACGTGTCCGCGAAGAGCAATGCAAGAAGCGCCTGCTGCACCCAGACCCTGTTCTCCGCCTGGTCGAAGACGATCGAACGCGGTCCGTCAAGGACGGAGTCGACGATTTCCTCGCCGCGGTGGGCGGGCAGACAGTGCATCACCCGCGCGTCAGGCGCCAGCGCCAACAGCTCATCGTTGACCTGGAGCGCGGCGAAGTCAACGCGCCGTTGCTGCTGCTCCGTCTCCTGGCCCATCGACGTCCAGACGTCCGTGTAGATGATCTGGGCACCGTGAAGCGCCTCGGTATGGTCATACGTGAACCGGATGTTGCTGTCGGCACCGAGGTCTTTGGCACGCCGGAGCACCGCCATCGACGGCTCATAGCCGCGCGGCCCGACGACCCGGAGTTCGATGCCGAGCCGCGCGGCGGCATAGATCCAGGAGGTGCAGACATTGTTGCCGTCGCCAAGGTAGGCGACCCGGGCTCCCTCGAGATGGCCCACGACCTCTCGGACGGTGAGGCAGTCGGCAAGGACCTGACAGGGGTGTTCCCGGTCAGTCATGGCGTTGACCACCGGCCCCCGCGCCGCTTCGGCAAACAGTTCAAGGTCGCGGTGCGACACCAGCCGGGCGACGACGCCGTCGATGTAGCGGTCGAGGATGCGGCTGATGTCCAGCGTGGACTCGCGTTCGCCGATCTGGATCTCGCTATTGAAGAGCGGGATGGGGTGCCCCCCAAGTCGATTCACTGCCACCTCGAAGCTCACCCGAGTGCGGTTGCTGGGACGCTGGAAGACCATGGCCACGTGCCGGCCGTCCAGCGGCCGCCCGAGGTCGGCACCCGCCTTTGCCGCCGCGGCCAGGTCGAGAATCCGGGTGATCTCGGCACCGTCGAGATCCGCGAGGGAGATGAGGTCGCGTCCGGCAAGGCTGGGCATGTGGTGCTCATGATCGCAGAGGCTGGCCAGAGGCCACCTTCGTGCTGTCTCCCGCTAGGGTTCGGGTCGTGAGATTGCTGGTACTGGTGAGTGGTGGGCGAGTGGAGACGCTCCAGGCGTCGCCACTCATACGAACGCTGGCGGAAGCGCTGCCTGCTGCGGAAATCATCCTCGCCTGCCCGCCCGGTGCGGCCGACCTCGCGGCCCATCTCCACGGAGTTGGTGAGGTCCTTGCTCTCCCCAGCCTGGCGACCCGCTGGAGCCTCCGCTCGTGGATCGGCGACTGGATGCGCGTGCGACGCCGACGCGTCGACATCGCCATCCTCTGCAGCGGGGCCGCCCGGGTGCGTCTCCTCGCCTACGCCACCGGCATTGCCCAACGACTGGGGATGGCCGGGGGACTGACAACGGTCCTGCTCTCCGACCACCAGCGCGACCCCGGCAGCGAGAATCCTGCCGGCCTCTGGCTGCGCCTCGCACACCTCCTGGGCGTGGCCATGGAGCGGCACGCGCCCCGCCTCGAGTTGGGGGAGGACGCCCACCAGCGGGCACTCGTCCAGTTGCACTCCAGCGGGGTCGCCGATGGCCGGCTGCTCGTGGCCCTGGCACCCGGTGATGGTTTCAGCGACGAAGACTGGCGCGGCCCGCGACATCGATGGGGTGAGGAGCGCTGGGCGCATCTCGCCAATCAGCTGGCCACGCGCCATGCCGCCGGCATCGTCTTTGTCGGTGCCCCCTCCGATGAGGAGATCGTCAAGCGATCCGTTGTCGATACCGCCGCGGCACACACAAACCTCACCGGAACCCTCGGTGTTATTGAGACCGCCGCCCTCGTTGGGCTCTGCGACCTACTCGTCTGCGCCGACTCGCCCCTTCTCCACCTCGCTGCCGGTGTCGGCACCCCGACCGTGGGGCTCTTCGGTCCGACCTCAGGTCGACGGCGCGGCCCGTATGGGGTGGAGCATCGGATGGTTCAGGCGCTGGCCCGGGTGTCCCCGTCGGGCTCCGAACGGCCTTCGCTACAACGAATCCGCGTGGAAGATGTTCTGGCGGCCATCGAAACCGACGGGGTGTGACAACCCCTCTCAGCGGATGTACATGAAGCTGCGCCTGAGGACGTCGAGGTTCTCCGCTGCGACCGCGGCGCCGCGCAGTACGCACTGCTGGGGGTCAGACGCCACTCGCACGGTCTCCCCGACAGCGGATTGGAGAGCTCGATCGAGAGCCTCGAGACGGGCGCCCCCGCCGGCGAGAATGACGCCCTGAACCGAGATCTCAGCGCGGAGCACTGCCGGCGTTTCGTCAAGGACCTGCTGGATCGCTTCGGAAATCCGCCGGACGTGATCCGCGACGATGTCGGTGAACTCCGGTGAGCAGACGGTGAGCGGTTCGCTGTTGTCAACCGGAACGGTCATCCGGCGCTCCTCATGTTGGCCGCTACAGAGAATCGATGCCACCACATCATCGGCCGTAGCCACGCTGATACCCGACCCATGGCGCTCTTGGATACGGGCGATGACCGCTGCGCGGAGATGCTCACCCGCTGTGGTGAGACTGACGTGCGCCACCATCCCCTCGTGAGCGATTGTCGCCACATCGACAGTGCCGGCGCCACTGTCGACGACTGCATGAGCGCGGCCCCCTGGGGCCAGGCTTGCTCCCAGCGCGGCGGCCAGCGGTGAATCGATGAGATATGTCGTGCGCGAACCCTGGCGAGCCGCGGTCGCAAGGATCTGACGCCGGGCTTCGTCGGGAAGCGCCGGGCTCACCGCGATGACGATGTCGGGTCGGAAGATCCGCTGCCGCCCCACGCTGCGGGTGATCGCCTGCTGCAGCAGCGAATCGAGCGCCGCCGGATCGATGATCCCGTCTCCCCGCAGCGGCCGCAACAGTTCGATGTCGCCATCGGCCGCTGCGTGCAGCGCCGCCAGGCCCATGCCGGCCGGGCCGCCACCGCGACGACGACCAACGATCGCGGGCTCGGCGAACAGGGTGCCCTCGCCACGAACTGCCACCCGGATCATTGATGAGCCGAGATCAATCGCCAGCTTCTTGCCGAGCATGGCCACTCCCAGTCGGCTCAGTCGCCGATGACTCCGCTCAGATCGCGCTGCCCAGGTGATTCGCTGATGCCGCGCACCCGGTCCACCCGAGCCCCGAGCCCGCGCAGCTTCGACTCCAACTGCTCATAGCCACGGTCGAGGTGGAAGACATGCTCCAACTCGGTGACACCCTCGGCACAGAGGCCCGCGATGACAAGAGCGGCCCCACTGCGGATGTCAGGGACGGCCACTCGGGATCCGCGCAGACGGCGAGGTCCATTGATGATCGCGCTGCGACCCTCGACGCTGATGTGGGCCCCCATGCTCCGCAGTAGTCCCACGTGACGAAAGCGGTTCTCGTATAGAGCCTCGCTGATGACGCTGGTACCGTTGGCTTGGGTCATCAGGGCCCCGAACTGCGGTTGCAGGTCGGTGGCGAAACCGGGGTGCGGCCACGTGGTGACGTCGGTGGGACGCACCGTTCCGCCGCGCACCCGCACGTGCGCAGCGCCCTCGACCACGTCGCAGCCGGCAGCGCGAAGCTTGTTGGTCAGAGCGCGCATGTCGGTGGGACGCATCCGCTCGACGCTGACATCGCCACCAGTGGCAGCGGCAGCGACCATGTACGTGCCCGCCTCGATGTAGTCGGTAGTGACGCTGTGGGTGGTGCCATGGAGCAGCGAAGGCCGGCCTTCCACGACGACGAGTTCGGTCCCGGCACCGCTGATCCGCGCTCCCATGCCCACGAGGAAGCGGGCGAGGTCGTACACGTGCGGTTCGCGAGCCGCGTTGCTGATAACGGTGATGCCGTCCGCGAGGACAGCGGCGGTCATGAGGTTCTCGGTCCCCGTCACGGTGGGCATGTCGAGATAGATGTGCGCTCCGTGCAGGCGTTTAGCGCGAGCGACGTAGGTGTCGCGCTCCTCAACGACGTCGGCCCCCATCAGGCGCAGACCCTCGAGGTGCTGCTCGACGCGACGCATGCCAATGTCATCACCACCCGGCTTGGCGATGGCAGCCTCGCCCGCCCGGGCCAGGAGGGACCCGAGCAGCAGAAAGGAGCCGCGCATCCGCCGGGTGAGGTCGGGTCCGACCTCCACAGCCCTCACCTCGGCGGCATGGATTCGCCAGTGACCCTCTGGTCGCGACTCGACCTCAGCCCCGAGATGACGGAGCATCTCCGCCATGGCATCGATGTCTTCAATGTCGGGGATGTTGACGAGCTCGACGGGCTCATCAGTGAGCAGCGCGGCGGCCATGACTGGGAGGGTGGCGTTCTTGCTTCCCGAGATCGCCACGCGGCCCTCGAGACGCTCGCCGCCCTGGATGCGAAGGAGGTCCATGTGCCGCTAACGGTAGCCCAGCAGGCCGGGTTCCGGCCTCCGCTCAGACCTCCTGGCCGCGCCACCACGGCTCGATGGGGCAGACTCGCAGCAATAGGAATCGGAGGTGACCATGGCCACGGCAACGCGACCCGCGCTAGCGCGTATCGAGGAGCTCCTCGGTGAGGATGCCTCCAGCCTGCTGGAGCACCGTTGCGAGACGATCTCGCGAGACCAGTTGCATCTCCCCGGCCCCGACTTCGTCGACCGGGTCTGGACCGCAAGCGATCGTCCCATCCGCGTGCTGCGCAACCTCACGACCCTCTTTGAGCACGGACGCTTGGCGCGTACCGGCTACCTCTCCATCCTGCCCGTCGATCAGGGCATCGAGCATTCCGCAGGTGCGAGTTTTGCACCCAATCCCGCGTATTTCGACAGCGAGAAGATCGTCGAACTCGCGGTTGAGGGCGGCTGCAACGCGGTGGCCTCGACTTTTGGTGTCCTCGGGTCAGTGGCGCGGAGGTGGGCACACCGCATACCCTTCATTGTCAAGCTCAACCACAACGAGATGCTCACGTATCCCAACAAGTTCGATCAGGTTCTCTTCGGCACCGTCAAGCAAGCCTGGGACATGGGTGCGGTCGCGGTGGGTGCCACGATTTACTTCGGTTCCGACGAGGCGACCCGACAGCTCCAGGAGGTCGCAGTCGCTTTTGCCCAGGCCCACGAGATGGGCATGGCAACAATCCTCTGGTGCTACCTCCGCAACCCTGCCTTCCTTCAGGACGGCACCGACTACCACACCGCGGCCGACCTCACCGCCCAGGCCAACCACCTCGGCGTCACCATCCAGGCCGACATCATCAAGCAGAAGCTGCCCACCAACAACGGGGGGTACACCGCCCTGAAGTACGGCAAGACCTCCCCGCTTGTGTACGACAAGCTGACCACAGATAACCCCATCGATCTGACCCGCTATCAGGTGGTCAACTGCTACATGGGTCGATCCGGACTCATCAACTCGGGCGGAGAGTCCAAGGGTGTGGGCGACCTCGGCGACGCGATCCGCACCGCAGTGATCAACAAGCGCGCTGGTGGCACCGGACTCATCAGCGGACGCAAGGCATTCCAGAAGCCCACAAGCGAGGGGATCGAACTGCTCAACGCGGTGCAAGACGTCTACCTCAGTGACGCCATCACGGTCGCCTGAGCAACCCCTTTGGTCTCGCGGCTCCAGCCGCTATCGCTGCACCCCGCGTTGCGATGAGTGACCGCGCGGACTCAGTCGGCAGGCGGTAGCGCCGTCAACGCATCGGCGTCGGGGAGGCGGGTGCCAAAGCGCGCGGCCAGCTTTGCTGCGGTGGCAGCGTCGATAGGGAGGCAACGGTCCGCCTTCTCACCCTCGAGGTACTCGAGGAGGGCGGGATGCTCGACCCAGCGCTTCGCCGCGCGGTCGTAGATCGCGAGAACGAGAACGCCCGGCTCGCGGATCACCAGGAAGAGATTGCGCGGCGCGTGAGTGACGTCGTCGTCATCGAAGATCGCGTAATGGTGAATCCCCACCGTCACAGCCTGGGCGCTGGCCGGGTGGTTCGCTTGTCCTTGCCGAGGAGGAAAGCTCGCTCCGGTATCGTCACGTTGTCCCTCGTCCAGGCGACGATGGTGTCGTAGGCCGCGAGCCGGTCCTCGAGAGGGGCGTTGACATCCCGCACCACCTTGTACAGGGGGCTCGACCAGCGCTTGGCGGCGAGTGATTCTTCCGTGTGGTATTGCACCTCGAACGGAAAAGCGCCATCCGTCCGCAACTCATCGTGCACGGCCATGTAACGGTTGCCTTCGACGAACATATTCATCTGCTTGGTGCAAAGCACTCCTTGCTCCAGGAGGATTCCGCGGAAACGTGCGACGTCGAACGTGAAGGTCTCACATTCGAACTCGACGGTATAGCGAATGCCATCCCGGATCCTCTCGATCGCGTCGTCTGGAGACAGATCCAGTTCCAGACAGTCGTCGCGCACCTTTCGCAGCAGGGACGCGAGCGACTTCACACGGTGTTCGAGGTCTCGCAGGCGCCCTTCATGGCTTCCGAAGGCGGCAGATCGCACCACTGCGGTCAGGCGCGGTGCGATGAGCAGGGCGCGCTTGTGGTGGTCGACGACAGCACGGCCGCAGGGACTGAGGGGCCCGCGGCCAAGCGCAGCGGAATCGGCGAGTGTCGACGGCATTCGGCCCCCGAGGCCCAGTTGGGATCCCAGTGTCCGCCGATCGCCGGCATCCTCCAGGCCGCCCATGGACTGATCCTGGTGCCTACGTTGGGACATTGCACGGACAGTGGTTGACTTCAACCAACCCCTTGCTGCCTACCTAGGGGGTCCTCGGGTCCCCCCGGGGGGCGCGAATTTCCTGCTTTGCGATCGACTGAAGGTGGACCTCGTCGGGGCCGTCGAGGATGCGCAGGGCGCGAGCCCAGGCGTACATCCCTGCCAGCGGGGACGTGGGGCCGACACCCGCGGCACCATGAACCTGGATGGCACGGTCGATGACGGCACAGGCCACCCGGGGCGCGGCAACCTTGATCTCGGCGATCGACACCGCCGCCCCGCGGGTCCCCTGCGTGTCCATTTGCCAGGCCGCTTGCAGGCACAGCAGGCGGACTTGATCGATCTCCAATCGCGACAACGCGATCTGTTCGCGGATCACACCCTGATCGGCAAGAGGCTTGCCAAAGGCAACGCGCGAGGTGGCCCGTTCCACCATGAGCCGCAACGCCCGCTCGGCCATCCCGATGGCGCGCATGCAGTGGTGGATGCGGCCAGGGCCGAGCCGCGCCTGGGCAATGGCAAATGCCTGGCCCTCAGCGCCGATAAGATTTCCTCGGGGAACCCGCACCTCATCGAAGCTCACCTCACAATGGCTTCCAGGATCATCGTAGCCAAAGACGGAAAGCTGGCGATGGACGGTCACGCCGGAGTGGTCCATGGGAACTAGGACGAAGCTGTGGCGTTGGTGCCGGTCTGCTTCAGGATTGGTCAGACCCATGAGGAGGGCAACGCGGCAATTGGGGTGTGCCGCACCGCTCGTCCACCACTTGCGGCCAGTGATGACATAGGACTCGCGGTCGCGCTCGATGCGCGTGGCCAGGTTGACCGGATCGCTGCTCGCCACCGCCGCCTCCGTCATGGCGACGCAGCTGCGGATCTCCCCCTCCAGGAGGGGGAGCAGCCACCGCGCCTGCTGCTCCGGGCTGCCGAAGAGAGCGAGCACTTCCATGTTCCCGGTGTCCGGCGCTGAGCAGTTGAGCACCTCTGGTGCGATGGAACTGTGCCCGGTGATCTCCGCAAGAGGAGCGTATTCCGCAACCGAGAGGCCGGCGCCGCGCTTCTCGTCGGGGAGGAAGAGGTTCCAGAGGCCCAGATCTCGCGCCTCCGCCTTGAGCTCCTCCATCACCGCGGAGATGTGATGGGGAATCCTCTCCGCGGAGAATTCACTCCAGTAGCGTTCCTCGGCGGGGACGATGCGCTGCCGCATGAAGATGACGAGCTTTTCGCGCATCTCACGCACTCGCGGGGACTCCGAGAATTCCATGAGCTGCTCCCCCGAAATCAGCCGGCGCGCAGCCCGACCATGCCGGAATGGGCTGCGCGCTCCAGAGCGCTCTCGACGATGAGCGGGACCGCCTCCGCCATGGTCTCGAACCCTGAACCCACAGTCATGCCCATGGCGTGGCGCTTGGCGATCCCCTCAGCAATGATCGCCAGCTTGTACGAGCCCAGGGCGATGTACCACTCCAGGTTGGAGAGGTCACGGTGGCTATCCACCTGGTATTCGTGGATGAGTGTCGCCCGTGAGTAGAACCCGTCATCGAGACAGAGCCCCCCCGCGTGCAGTGCGGTGACCGCGGGGTCATCGGCGCTGTCGGGCCAATACACGATGAGGAGTCCAAGATCGCACAGCGGATCACCAACCGTCGACATTTCCCAGTCGAGGAGGGCGACGATCTTGGAGGGATCATGCGGAGAGTACAGGACATTGTCCAGCCGGAAATCACCGTGAACGATGCCCGACGGTGACTGTGGTGGGATTGCCGCCTCCAACCTGCGATGGAGCTCCTCGATCGCAGGGAGTTCCCGCGTCTTTGACCCCTCCCACTGCTGCCACCAGCGACGAACCTGTCGCTCCAGGAACCGCTCGGGACGGCCGAAGTCACTGAGACCGATGTCGTCAGGAGAGATCGTGTGAAGTTGTGCCAGCGTCTCAACGAGCGCGGCTGACATCACCGCGCGGGTGGTGGCGGTGCGGGGAAAGTCCCGGGGCAGCCGATCGCGAACGACGTGTCCTTCGACGAACTCCATAACGTAGAAGGGCGCGCCGAGCACGTCCGGGTCGTCGCAGAAGGCGATGGTCGCGGGGACGGGGATGTCGGTGGGCTGCAGGGCACTGATCACGCGCCACTCCCGGCTCATGTCGTGCGCCGTGGGGAGTACATGGCCGAGAGGGGGACGGCGGATCACCCAGCGCCGGGCGCCATCGGTGACCTCGTAGGTGAGGTTGGAGCGACCTCCGGGGAGCAGGCTGCCCGACAGATCCCCGGCGATACCTTGCACGTGAGGGTCCAGGAACCGACGGAGAGTGTCGAGGTTGAGGCCGGGGAGGGAGTCGGGCACGGCGCAGTAGCGTACGCCGCCGGCCTGCGCAGAGGGGATCAGGAAGGGCGCTGAGGACGCTGGTGACGTCGTCGGATGTCCGCGACCCGGAGCCGGAAGAGTGCCCGCTCCAGTTCCGCTGCGGCATCAGCGTCGCCCTCGTTCTGCGCAAGCGCGTCCTGGGCAGAGCGGCGCGCCGCCTCGGCGCGCGCGGGATCGATGTCCTCGGCCTTCTCGGCATCATCTGCAAGGATCACGACGCGATCGGGCAGCACCTCGAGGAACCCTCCGGCGACGAAGATGAGTTCCTCGTGGCCCTCGTTCACCACCTTCACCTCTCCCGTCCTCAGCGGGGCGAGGAGGGGGATGTGGCGCGGGTAGATGCCGAGCTCACCGCCCAGACCGGGCGCCCGCACAAAGTCCGCGGGTTGGCTGAGAATTCGCCCCTCAGCGGTCACGAGCTCGAGCTGGATCTTCGCCATCAGGTCTTGTCGTCTCCCCCGTCGTCGCCGGTCGCCTCACCACCAATCTCCTGCGCCTTGGCGACCGCCTCATCGATGGTGCCGACCAGGTAGAAAGCGTCCTCGGGAAGGTCGTCATGCTTGCCGTCCAGGATCTCGGCGCATCCCCGGACGGTCTCAGCAAGGGGAACGTACTTGCCATCGCGACCGGTGAACTGCGAGGCCACGAAGAACGGCTGGGAAAGGAAGCGCTGGACGCGGCGAGCTCGGGCGACTGTCTGCTTCTGGTCGTCGGAGAGCTCTTCCTGACCGAGGATGGCGATGATGTCCTGCAGTTCCCGGTACTCCTGGAGCACCCGCTTCACGCCCTGGGCGACGCGGTAGTGCTCCTCACCAACGACAGTAGGATCGAGGGCGCGGCTTGTCGAATCGAGGACCGAGACTGCGGGGTAGATGCCGATCTCAGTGAGTGCCCGGTCCAGGTGCACGGTAGCCCCGAGATGGGCGAACGTGGTGGCAACCGCGGGGTCGGTGAAGTCGTCGGCGGGCACGTACACGGCCTGCACCGAGGTGATCGAGCCCTTCTTCGTCGAGGTGATCCGCTCCTGCAGGTCGCCCATCTCCGTCTGCAGCGTCGGCTGGTAGCCAACGGCGCTGGGCATACGGCCGAGCAGCGCCGAGACCTCAGCTCCGGCCAGGGTGTAGCGGAAAATATTGTCGACAAAGAGCAAGACGTCGGCGCCCTCCTCGTCACGGAAATACTCGGCCATGGTCAGCGCGGTGAGGGCGACCCGAGCGCGAGCGCCGGGCGGCTCGTTCATCTGGCCGAAGACGAGTGCGGTCTTGTCGAGAACCTGAGACTCCTCCATTTCGGAGTAGAGGTCGCGGCCCTCGCGGGTGCGCTCGCCGACACCAGCGAAGACCGAGCGACCGCCGTGCTCCTTGGCGATGTTGTTGATCATCTCCTGGACGATGACCGTCTTCCCCACCCCAGCCCCGCCGAAGAGGCCGATCTTTGATCCCTTGGAGAAGGTGCAGATAAGGTCGATGACCTTGACTCCGGTCTCAAGGATCTGCTGACTGGTGTCCTGCTCAGAGAACGGCGGCGCCTTGCGGTGGATCGGCAGCGTCCGTCCGGTCAGGGCGGGCTTGTTGTCGATGGGCTCGCCGATGACGTTGAACATGCGACCCAGCGTCTCGGGTCCAACGGGGACACGGATCGCCGCGCCGGAGTTGGTGACCTCGTCGCCGCGCCGCAGCCCGTCGGTGGTGGACATGGCGATGGTGCGGACAACGCCGTTGCCGAGATCCTGCTGCACCTCGAGCACGAGCCGCGGCTCGTCCTTGGGCCGGGTTACCTCAAGAGCCATGAGGATGTCAGGCAGGCGGTCGCCGGTAAACGCGACGTCGACGACCGGTCCAATGACCTGGACGACGGCTCCTGTGCTGGTCTTCTCTGCGACTGCCATGTGTTCCTTCTATCTCCGAACCACGACGAATCAGCCTTCGAGGGCGGCGACGCCGCCGACGATCTCCATGAGTTCGGTGGTGATGGTTGATTGCCGCACCTGGTTAGCGGTGAGGCTGAGATCCGTGATCAACTCCCTGGCGTTATCGGAAGCATTGTGCATGGCCTGCATGCGCGCCGCCTGCTCACTGGCGACGTTTTCCAGCACGGCGCGGTAGATTTGAGACTCGACATAACGCGGCAGCAGGGCGTCCAGGACGTCCTTGGGCTCGGGCTCGTAGAGGAAATCGGCACTCGCAGGTGGCGCATCCACCGGCGGCTCAACGGGAAGGAGCCGCTGAACAGTCGCCTGTTGGCGGCTGATGCTGATAAAGCGGGTGTAGATGACGTCGACCTGGTCGGCCTCGGCCGCCTCGTACTGCTGCATGGCCACCTGCACGGCAGGCAGCAGATCTCGGACGCGCGGGCGGTCGCCGTACTGGCTGACGTCACCAATGAGGTCGCAGCGGAGGCGGCGGATGGAGTCCCTGCCCTTGCGCCCGATGGTGACAAAGCTGACCGGAACGCTGGCGCCCTGGCTCTCGCGGACGGCGAACCGGACCGCACTACTGTTCATCGCCCCGACCTGGCCGCGATCGGCAGTGACCAGGATGATCGTGCGCCGCTTCACCTCGCGCTTCACTAGGAAGGGATGCTTGTATTCCGGAGTTCGCCGCATCAACTCGGCCATCACCCCGGTAATCTCGTCCGCGTACGGCCGTGCTTGCAGCATGCGGTCCTGGGCGCGCCGCAGCTTCGCGGCGGAGACGAGCTCCATGGCCTTGGTGATCTTCTCGGTGTTCTTGACCGACTTGATCCGCCGGCGAATGTCTCTGAGGCTCGGCATGCTTAGCCCGCAAACCCCTTCTTGAACTCGGCGAGGGCCCCGTCCAGCTTTTTCTGCGTCTCCTCATCGAGAGCCTTCTTTTCGGTGATGGTTTTCTCGATCTCCGTGTCGTTCTGCTCCAGGTAGCGGAGGAACGAGCGCTCGAACTCCTGCACCCGGCTGAGTTCGATGTCGTCGAGGTATCCCCTGGTCCCGGCAAAGATGGCGACGACCTGACGTGCGAACGGCACGGGAGCGTACTGGGGCTGTTTGAGCAGTTCGGTCATGCGCTGACCGCGCTCCAGGGTGGCCCGGGTGCGCTTGTCGAGATCAGCGGCAAACTGAGCGAACGCTTTGAGCTCGCCGTACTGCGCGAGGTCGAGTTTGAGCTGTCCGGCCACGTGCTTCATCGCCTTGGTCTGGGCCGCCGATCCGACCCGCGATACGGAAACGCCCACGTTGATAGCCGGCCGGATGCCGGCGTTAAAGAGATCGGTCTCCAGGAAAATCTGCCCGTCGGTGATGGAGATGACGTTTGTGGGAATGAAGGCGGAAACGTCGTTCGCCTTGGTCTCGATGATCGGGAGCGCGGTGAGAGTTCCTCCACCATGTTCGTCGGCCATGCGGGCGGCACGTTCGAGGAGTCGGGAGTGCAGATAAAAGACGTCGCCGGGATACGCCTCACGGCTGGGCGGCCGGCGCAAGAGCAGCGATAGCTGGCGATAGGCGTCAGCGTGCTTGCTGAGATCATCGTAGATGATGAGAGCGTTGCGGCCCCTCTCCATGAACCACTCTCCCATCGCGCAACCTGCGTAGGGGGCGAGGAAGAGCATGGGAGCGGGATCCGCCGCTGTCGCCGAGACGATGATCGTGTACTCCATGGCGCCGTGCTGCTCCAGCGTGGCCGCAACCTGGGCGACGGTGGAGTTGCGCTGCCCGATGGCGACGTAAATGCAGATGACGTCCTGGCCCTTCTGGTTGATGATGGCGTCGAGAGCGAGCGCCGTCTTGCCGGTCTGCCGGTCGCCGATGATCAGCTCACGCTGACCGCGGCCGATGGCGAACATCGCATCGATGGCCTTGATGCCGGTTTGCAGCGGGGTGGTCACGCCCTGGCGAAAGAGGACCCCAGGCGCAACGCGCTCGACAGGCATGGTGTCGGCGGTGTCGATCGGTCCCTTGGCGTCGAGCGGCACACCAAGGGGATTGACAACCCGGCCGATCATCTCCTCGCCCGCGGGCACCTCGGCGATGCGCCCCGTGGTGCGCACGGTGTCGCCCTCCTGGAGGTGCTCGAAGGGTCCCATGATGACCGCACCAACGCCGTCCTCACGGAGATCGAGAGCCAGGCCGAGGACCGCCTCACCATCGGCAGTCGCCGGGAAGTCGAGAAGCTCGCCGGCCATGGCGTTATCAAGCCCATAAATGCGCGCGATCCCGTCGTTGACCGAGGTGATCACACCCTCGTGGGCATCGACGACCGGGGCGTCGAAGGACGCGATGCGCTTCTTGAGGATCTCCCCGATCTCGTCGCTGCGAATGGCCATGCTTTGTCTTCTCCTCTCAGGCCAGTGCGGCCTGAAGCTGCTGCAGATGGGTGCGCAGGCTGTCATCGATGACGCGGTCACCGATGCGGACGACAAGCCCGCCAAGGATGCCCGGGTCTCTGATGAAAGAGATCAGCGCGGAACTGCCCAACCGTTGGTGCAGGGTCTCGGTAATGTGCGCCTCCAGCTGGTCGTCAACCGGCATGGCCGTGGTCACCTCGATGCGGATGACGCCGCTACGCTGGTCGGTGAGGCCCATGTAAGCCTCGAGGATGTCGCCGATGGTGTGGGCACGGCGCCGCTCTACCAGTAAATGGGCGAGGTTGCGGACCTCCCGAGAAGCGCCGTCGAGGAGGTCGAGAGCGAGGCGGCTCCGCTGTCCCAGCGGCAAGCGGGGATTGCGCAGGGCCAGGGCAACCTCCGGGTTGGCGAGCGTCTCCGCAGCGCGGGCCAGTTCGGTGCCGTACTCATCGACCTTGCCGGCCTCAGCAGCGAGCGCGAAATAGGCCTCGGCGTAGCGGCGCGCAATCGGCAACGCCATCAGTTCGCCCCTCCCCGATCCTGGGGAAGCTGATCAAGAGAACGCTCCACGAGAGCTCGCTGCCCGTCACGATCGAGGGACTGGGAGAGCACGCGCCCAGCGGCGTCAACCACCACAGCGCTGGTCTCACGGCGCAGGTCACTGATGGCGCGATCGCGCTCGGCACTGATGTCCTCACGTGCCCGCGCCAGCAGCGCGGCGCAATCATCCTGCCCACGGCGCCGCACATCCTCGGCCTCAGCAGTCGCCTCGGTGTGAGCGCGGGCGAGGATCGCATCCGCCTGATCATGGGCCGCCTGGATCTGCCCCTCGACCTGCTTCTGCACCTCGGCGAGCCGTGTCGTCGCCTCCCGGGAGGCGGTCAGTTGCGTCTCGATGAGGGTGCGCCGGTCCGCCATGTTCTGCTTGGCAAAGGGCACCAAACCACGAGCCTTGTAGACGAGCAAAGCCCAGATCCCGGCCCCCACCAGCAGCGCTCCCACGGCATAGATGGCGTCGAGGCTCATGAGCCCAGCACCGCCGACACCGCTGTGTTGTCCACAGCCACACCAGGGCCGAGCCGCAGCGTCACCGCCACGACAAGGTCAACGGTCTGCTCGCGTAACTGCCGCAGTGCTGCCTGGCGCTCAGCGGCGATCTCGGCGAGCGCCCCCCCCACGATCTCGCCCGCCTGACGCCGGGCATCGAAGCGAGCCGCCTCGGCCTCCGCCACCGCTGCCCGCCGAGCCTCCCCCACCGTTGTCCGGGCCCGCTCACGGGCCTCGCCGAGCATGCGCTCCACCTCGGCGACGACGTGGCTGAGTTGTTCCTCGGTCATTGCTCCCGCCCGCGTACCCTCGGCGATCCGTCGCTCCCGGTCCTCGATGACCCCCACGATCGGCTTCCAGACCAGGAACCAGAGCAGGGTCGCGGTGACGATGAAGATGCCCAGTTGGATCAGCAGCGTGAGGTTGAAGTCGAGCAGACCGGAGCACTGCTGTTCCGGGTTGCTCTTGCAGGCGAGAGCGAGGAGAGGCAAGCCAGGCTACCCCTTGATCGGATTCGCAAAGAGAAGGAAGAGTGCGATGCCCAGAGCGATGATGGGCACGGCCTCGATGATGCCGATGAAGATGAACGACATCGCCAGCAGCGCACTGCGCAGCTCAGGCTGACGTGCGGTTCCCTCGACGACGCGGGCCGACACGAGACCGTCGCCGATGCCTGCGCCCAGGGCACCGAGCCCAATGAGGAGGCCGATGGCCACCATCGACATACCGTTGACAAATGCCTGACCGGTCAATTCTGTTCTCCCTCGGGGTGGCTCGTGCCCCCCATCTGTTGGTTGCTGGTCCAGTGAGGTGTCGGCTGCATCATCAGGCGGCGGCCGCGTCGGCCCCATGAGATGCGTCGTCGTGATGGGTTTCGGTGCTCTGCGCGACGTAGCTGATGGTGAGCATGGTGAAGATGAAGGCCTGGATGATCCCCACGAAG
Organism: Candidatus Dormibacteria bacterium; assembly: GCA_051002895.1. Classification (GTDB taxonomy): domain Bacteria; phylum Chloroflexota; class Dormibacteria; order Aeolococcales; family Aeolococcaceae; genus JBPCLW01. Next base: position 201,507 of record JBPCLW010000042.1, read on the forward strand.
ATTGAGAAGAACACCCAGGCGCCTCCGACGATCGGCGAGAGAAAGCCGAGCAGGAAGATGAGGATGGCCAGGAGCAATTCGCCGACGAAGATGTTGAAGTAGAGCCGGAAGGCGAGGGTGAAGGGCTTGGTGACCTCGATGAGGATCTCGATGATCGCGAAGATGATCCGGGCAAACGCTCCCAGGGGGTTCTTCCAGCTTGGCGTGACTACGCTGAAGTAATGGCTGATGTAGCCCACAGGTCCGCGGAACCGCAGCGATTGAAAGTGAACCATGGAGATGGCGAAGAGCGAGAGTGCCATGGCGGTGTTGACGTCATTCGTAGGACTCTTGAGAGTGGGAATGAGACCGATCAGGTTGCAGACGATGAGGAAGGCGAAGAGGGTGATGGCGATGGGCGCCAGCCGGATGTCGCGCTCGCCCATGGTCTGATTGATGAGGCCGCGAATCGCGTCGACAAACCATTCCAGAAGGTTCTGCAGCGCGGTCGGCCTCTCGCGCTGGAGTTGGGTGCGCACAATCACGGCAACCACCAGCAGCAGGCCGAAGGCGATGGCGGTGTTGCGCACCGTGTCGATGTTGATAGCGCTGAGTCCGCTGCCCCAAACGGGGTGCTCATAGGACTCCGAGGAGACGGTGTCAGCGAGCAGCATGGGTAGCCTCCGCGGCGACCTGACGGGCGCCGATGACCGCGACCCCGCCCAGCGAGACCGGGAAGAGCAGGAACCCGGCCACCACGGAGAGCGGCTGCAGGCCGCGTGCGGCCATGAGCAGGCCAAGAAGGCTACCGATGACGGCGAATCGGCTGATGAGCATCGAGGTGAGCGGACCGGGCGCGTCGTCCCGCCTCCGCCGTGCGTAGCGGGTCAAGGCGCGTCTCAACAGCAGCACATCGGCGACTCCGAGAGCGGCACCAACGAGAATGCCAGGAGCGCCGGAGACGTGTCCGGAGAGCGCGAGGATGAGGGCGATCGTGACAGCCGCACTGGCCGTGACGGCTACCGTCGCCGCTGCGAGCTGGCGGTGGTCGTCGAGGACGGTCATGAACGTGAGCGGTTGGCCCGCACTCCGGTCAGCGGTAAACCCGCATGACCATGCGGTACACCCCAAAGCCTCCAGTGACGAAGCCGACGACGATGCCCGCGACGAGCGGCAGTGCGTTCCCCCCGAGAAGCCGAGACCCCAGAAGCCCGAGCCCCACCCCGACGACGATCGACACTGCGAACAACACGCCGATGCCGGTCACCAGGGCCAGCGCCCGAGTTGCCTCCTGGTCGCCTCGTTCCGAGTTCACGCGACCTCCCTTGTCAGGCGGGGCGAGCATAGCAACCCAGGGCGGCTCGCCGTCCAGGAGCCCAATCGATGCTGCTCAGTCGCGCTCATCGATGCGCGACGGCCGCGCGGGGAGGGCCTGATCTAACGAGACCCAAGACTCAGGCTCCTGCTCCTGCTCATGGTCGGCGGCCGCTGGTCGTCCGGCCACGGCGCCGGGTTCAACACGCTTCTGCCGGCGATGGTTGCGATAGAGGAGCCCGAACACGCCCAGGGCGAGGAGGACGATGGCGACGTCGAGAATCTTGCGATGCCCGAAGATGGCGAGCCCAAGAGCGCCCAGTACGCCGGTGGCGAGATAGAAGGTGAGCGCCGTCTCCATGGCGCTCATCCCCCGCGCTTTGAGGCGGTGGTGGAGGTGGCCAGCATCGGGAGTGGCAGGGCTGACGCCAGCTCGGCGCCGCCGGACGATGGCGAATGCCGTATCGCTGATGGGAACCCCCAAGGCGACGATCGGCACGAGAATGGAGAGTCCAACGGCGACCTTGGCCACACCGACGATGGTGATGACGGCGAGAGCGACACCAAGGAAGTTGGCGCCGCTGTCTCCCATGAAGACGCGCGCCGGGGGCAGGTTGAAGACGAGGAATCCCGTGCAGCAGCCCATGAGCGCGCCCGAGAGCACGATGACTCCGCTCTGTACGTCGCCGGGCCCGCTGACGCGGTTGATGGCGGCGAGCATGGTGATGACTGCCACGATGGCGACAACTCCGGCAGCAACTCCGTCAGACCCGTCGAGGAAGTTGATCGATACCTGCATCCCCGAGACCCAGAGCACGGTGGCCGGGAACGCCAGCCAGCCAAGATTCAGGAGATGGCCACCGGGCAGAGCGATGAAGGGAATGTTGATCCCCATCGCAAAGAGCGCCACGCCGGCACCGGCGATGATGATGAGCTTCTGCCACCAGGGCAGATCGACGACATCGTCGACAGCCATGGCCACGGTCACGGCACCGCAGACGATGAGCAACGGCCAGCGCGCTGCCACGCCGCCACCGAAGACGAGAACAGCCGTGGCGAATCCCGCGAACATTGCCAGTCCGCCCAGTCTCGGCGTGGGCTGAGCGTGGAGATGGCGCGCGTCGTCGGGTCGAGCGACCGCCCCCAAGCGCTGGGCCAGCCACATGGAGCCGACGACGCCGGGAATGCACACCACCGATGCCAGGAGGAAGGGCGGCAGAGCGGGCAGCCAGGCGGCGGTGGCGAGCACGGGTCGAGCCGGCGCCTACGAGCCCGAGTAGGGAAGCGGGAACCGCCGACACAACTCGCGACTGCGACGCCGCACCTCGACACGTACCGCGTTGTCCGAGAACCCGGTCAGCATGCGATGGATGAGGTCGGCGATCTCGTCCATCTCCGCCTCTCGCATGTTTCGGGTGGTGACCGAGGGTGAGCCGAGGCGCAGTCCGTTGGGATTGAAGGGGCTCCCCCCATGGCCCCGAAAGGCATTCTTGTTCAGGGTGATCCCCACCTCGTCAAAGACGCTCTGGGTCTCCTTGCCGCGCAGCCCGTGGGGACGCAGGTCGATGAGCATGAGGTGGTTGTCGGTCCCTCCGGTGACAAGCGTCACTCCGCGCCCGGTGAGACCGGCAGCGAGGGCACGAGCGTTGCTGACCACGCGGGCCGCGTACTCGCGGAACTTCGGCTGGGCGCATAGGTTGAGCATCACCGCCTTGCCGGCAATGGCGTGATTGAGCGGGCCACCCTGCATGCCAGGGAAGACCGCCCTGTCGATCGCCGAGGCGTGGGCCTCCCGACTGAGGATCATCCCTCCCCAAGGGCCACGCATCGTCTTGTGGGTGGTCAGGGTGACCACGTCGGCATGGGGCACCGGACTGGGATGGGCGCCACCAGCAACGAGCCCGGCGAAATGGGCCATGTCGACCATGAGCAATGCCCCGACGGAATCGGCAATGCGACGGAAGGCGGCGAAGTCGAGGATGCGCGGATACGCGGTGTAGCCGGCGACGATCATCTTGGGACGCGCCTGCTCAGCGCGCCGCGCCACCACGTCCATGTCGATGAGGCCGGTCTGCTCCTCGACGTGATACGCCTCGAAGTTGTAGAGCTTGCCGCTCAAATTGACTGGGGCACCGTGGGTGAGATGGCCGCCGTCATCGAGCGCCAGCGCCATGACGGTGTCGCCGGGTTGGAGGAGCGCCGTGTAGACGGCGAGGTTGGCGCTGCTACCGCAGTGCGGCTGAACGTTCACATGCTCGGCACCGAAGAGGGAGCGTGCCCGGGCGATGGCGAGAGTCTCGATCTCGTCGACAACGTGGCAACCGCCGTAGTAGCGCTTCCCGGGGTAACCCTCAGCGTACTTGTTGTTCAGCCATGACCCCACCGCCTCGAGGATCGCCGGTGACGCGATGTTCTCCGAGGGGATGAGTTCCAGCGTCTCCTCCTGACGCTCGAGTTCAGCATCGAGAAGTCGCGACACTTCGGGATCGCTGGAGCGCAGTCGTTCCTTGGTCGCGAACCCACGGGGTTCCTCGAGCACGGCATTGCCTCCTCGTGTCTCCACCGGGACCGCGGTGTGCTGCTCGCTCATGGCTCCTCCCCTGCTGCGACGCCGGAACGCCGGCATCGTGGGCCCTCAGCCCCCTAGATACGGGGCGAGCTCATCGATGAGGATGAGGCCCTCCCGGAGCACGCGTGGAGGCGTCGACAACGTCTCGATGATAGTGGACGCCAGGCCAGCCCCGGGTCCACCGTCGAGGAGGGCATCGACGTCAGCGCCGAGAGCCACCCTGGCCTCGTCAGCGGTCGCGGCCGGGGATTCTCCGTGACGATTTGCGCTGGTGCTCGCCAGCGGACCGGTCATCTCCAATAGCCGGCGCAACAGCGGGTGGGCGGGAACACGCACCATCAGGGTGGCAGCGCGCCGGGGAATCGCCAGGCGCTTCCCTTTGCCGAGAGGGCAGATGAGAGAGAGCGCCCCCGGCCAGAAGCGCTCGGCCAGGCGCTCGGCGGTGTCCGACATCCGCACCAGCCCGTGGAGATCAGACCTGGTCCCCGCAAGCAGACTCAGTTCCAGGTCGGGCGGGCGCCGCTTGAGCCCCTCGATGCGCGCCACCGCCGCAACGCTGTCGGCGCCGCACGCCAGCCCGTACACAGTGTCCGTGGGAATGATAATCACCCCCCCGGCAGCGACCACGCCTGCCACCCCATCGAGAGTGTCGACAAGTTCGGGATCGGCCATGGACGCTGAAGGCTACCCCGGACCAGGCGCCGGCGTGACCTCGACCACCCGCGAGCGACCCGTCAGGTCAGTGGTGATGGTCACTTCCGATCCCGGCCACCGCGATCCCAGCAGTCCGGCAACGGCGTCGGCCCGGCGGGGATCCACCTCCACACCGAGCCAACTCGGAGTTGCCACGAGAGATGCCATCAGCGCGCGATAACAGAGGAGACCGTCACTGCCGCCGTCGATGGCGAGCGGGGGCTCGTAGTCGGCCACGTCGCGCTCCAGTTCGGCCAGTTCGGCAGAGGTCCCGTAGGGAGGGTTGCTGACCACTATGTCCATAACCTCCAGATCGTGCGCCCAGTCTCCGACGCGAACGTCGACGCGGTCCGCCACACCGTGTGCCCGCGCGTTGGCTGAGGCTACGCTCGCCGCCTCGGAGCTGAGGTCGATCGCCACGACACTAGCCCCAGGGATCTCCGCAGCGATCGTGACGGCAATGCACCCGCTGCCAGTGCCAAGATCAGCGATCCGCGGGGCCGGCCCGATACTCCGCGCGGCGACCAGAGCCCGCTCCACCAGTGACTCCGTGTCGGGCCGGGGAATCAGCACATCTCCGCTGACCCGGAAGCTGCGGCTGTGAAACTCCTTCTCGCCGGTAATGTGAGCAATTGGCTCGCCTTTCCCCCGGCGCCGCAGCAAGTCACGGACCCGGGTCAACTCGGTATCGGTGAGGCGGCGATCGAACTGCAGGTAGACGTCGAGACGCCGCAGTCCCAGGCCGTGCGCGGCAAGGAGCTCGGCATCGAGGCGCGGTGAATCGCTGCCGTGACTACCGAGATATCCGGTGGAAAGCCGGACCACCTCGATGAGCTCACGTCCCTCCGCTGCCATCGGCCTCCAGCAGACGGCGCGCCTGATCCTCCTCGAGCAGCGCGTCGAGGATGGGATCTAGCTCGCCGTCGAGCACCCGGGCGAGCTGGTGGATATCGAGGCCGATGCGATGGTCGGTAATCCGCGATTGGGGAAAGTTGTAGGTGCGGATCTTCTCGCTGCGGTCACCACTGCCGACCATGGAGCGGCGGGTCGTGCGCAGGTCCGCCTGGCGCTCCGCCTCGGCCAGATCGAAGAGTCGCGCGCGCAGGACGCGCAGGGCCTTGGCCTTGTTCTTGTGCTGAGACTTCTCGTCCTGGCAGGTGACCACCAATCCGGTGGGCAGGTGAGTGATCCGCACCGCCGAGTCCGTGGTATTGACACTCTGCCCACCAGGTCCGGTGCTGCGAAAGACGTCGGTCTTGATGTCGGCCTCGGCGATGTCAACGTCGACCTCGTCCGCCTCAGGGAGGACGACGACGCTCGCCGCAGACGTGTGGATGCGGCCTTGAGACTCCGTCTCGGGAACGCGCTGTACCCGATGCACCCCGGACTCGAACTTGAGGCGCGAGTAAGCGCCCTGACCATGGACCTCGAAGACGACCTGTTTGAAGCCACGCGGCCCTGGGCCGCTCGACTCCATGACCTCGATTGGCCAACGCTGGCGCTCTGCGTAGCGACCATACATCCGAAAGAGATCGGCGGCGAAAAGAGCGGCCTCGTCACCGCCTGTGCCGGCGCGGATCTCGACAACGACGTCGCGATCATCCTTGGGATCACGCGGAAGTAACAGCTTGTGCAGCGCCGCAGCCGCCTCTTCCTCGACCGCGCGCTGACTGTGCTCCTCCTCCTCGGCGAGGACGACGATCTCTGCCTCGGTCTCACTGCGCGCCATCTCCCCCGCGGTACCCGCGGCTACGTGGGCTGAGCGCCAGCGGCGCGCCGTCTCGACCACCTCACGCAGGCGCGCCTGCTCCTGGGAAAGGTCCTGCACATGCTCGCGATCGTCATAGACAGCAGGATCAGAGAGTTCCTCATCAATCTCCCCGAAGCGTGCCTCGATGGCGTCAAGTCGGTCCTCGAACGTGGCCATCTCAGTGCACCGCAGGGGTCAGGAGGACGTCGCGAATGCCGGGATCAGGCCTTGGCGCTGGCCTTCTCGGCGCGCCGCCGGAAGCGCTCGACCTGGCCGCCGCTATCGAAAATGCGCTGCGTGCCGGTGTAGAAGGGATGGCATACCGAGCAAACCTCGGTCTTCAGCGCGGTCAGGACCGACCCGGTGGTAAAGGTGTTGCCGCACAGGCAGGTGACGACAGCGTCGGTGTGGTACTCAGGGTGAATTGCAGTCTTCATGGCACGATCAAACGGCGGACAGGGGATTCGCCGAGCATATCACCAGGGTCGGCGCCGCTGCGCCACCACCATCGGACCCTGCCATGCGGAGCAGCGCGGTGGTCATGGCAATCGTGGCGGGATTGCGAGAGGACGCCCGCTCGGCCGGCTCAGGCCCCTGGCCCCGCGGAGCGTGCTTTCTCGACAGCGGTGAGCGCTTCACGGAGCGAGTCGATCCACTCGCCCTGATGCTTGGCGACGAGCCGCACGCACCAGGCGAGCGCCTCGGAGCGACTGCGAGCCACACCCGCGTCGATGAGAGTGTCGAGCACATTGCGATCCCCGAGGCGGAGCCGCGTCATCACCGGAACTCCGAGAGTGGTGAAGTGCTCGGTGATCTCCCCGCAGCGCGCGCCCCATGAGACCTTGCGCCCGAAGAGACGTTGCGCATCCTGGGCGACCCGGATCCGAGCGTCCTTGGTCTCGCCGCGGTGACGATCAATGCGCGCCGAGCGAGCCGCAGCCCGGGCGGCCTCAGATGCATCTGTCTCGAGTTCGACGTCGGGGAGCGTGCCGACGATCAGGATCTCGTCGCGATCACCGGTGACCTCAGGAGCGCTGGTGTAGAGCTCATTGGGCAGGCGTCCGGCAAACCAGCCGCGAATCTCCTCCTCGGTAAACGTGGGTGGTGCCGTCGGGTGCGGGTCGGGGTGTCGAAACTTCATGAATTACATGATTACACACAATCTCCAGGGTGTCGATTCGACCTGTGCAACCACTAGCGCACCCTCGACGCCTCGTCGGGGTCGAGGGCGACGTGATGCTTGGTGAGTATCTCGCGCACGGTCCCGCTCTGTGCCCGCATGACCAAGCTGTGGGTCTCCGCCCACCAGTTGTGATACTGGACGCCTTTCAACAAGCCACCGCCGGTGATGCCCGTCACAGCCACGGAAATTTCCTTGCCGGGGATGAGGTCGGCAATGGGCAGGGCCGCCTCGGGATCGATGCCAGAGGTGCGTAAGGCCGCTGCCTCGTCCTCGTGGCGGGTCCAGGGGCGACACTGCATCTCGCCGCCGAGGCAGCGGATAGCACAGGCCGCGAGAAGGGCCTCGGTGGTTCCCCCAGAGCCGATGAGCACGTCAATCCCGGAACCGGGCCACGCCGTCATCAAAGCGGCACCGACGTCGCCATCACTGATCAGCGCAAGCCGTGCACCTACGCCGCGCACCCGCTCGAGCAGTGCCTGATGGCGGGGCCGATCGAGCATCACCACGGTGAGATCCTGGACCTGGACGTTCATGGCGAAGGCGATGCGGTGGAGATTGTTCTCAGGAGTATCGGTAACGTCGATGGAACCGCGCGCCTGGGGCCCGACGGCGATCTTGTGGAGATACGCACAGCGAGGCGGTTCGATGATGCCGTCGGGCTCCACGGCGGCGGCGATGGAGAGGGCCTGCGACAGACCCTTGGCCACCAGACTGATGCCGTCGACGGGAAGGACGGCAAGGTCGATGCGATCGCGCCCCACACCAATGCGTCGTCCCCGAACCAGAGTGCTGTTCGCCGAGTCCGGGCCAATGACGACCTGGCCATCGAACGGCATACCGAGGAGCGCCTCCTCCATCGCGCGCTGGCCGGCATCACGCGTCCCGGCCTTATCGCCGCGGCCCAGCCACCGGCCGACCGACAGCGCCGCAGCCTCGGTGGCACGCAGCAGTTCCAAACCACGATGGCTGTCACGACTGACCCGCGCCGGCGAGAACGCATCGCCGGCGCGCTCGGCGGTATCCATCGCCGCCATTATCCGCAGCTCAGTGAAGAACCGATGGTGGAAGGATCAGCGCAGCGATCGGGCCGCAGCAGGCTCCGATGCTTGGAGCGACACCGGCGCCCCCACATGCGACCGTCCGTCGACCGGACCTGCGGGCTAACACCCGGGCTGCGGCCGCGGTCATGAAATCGCGGAACAGCGGATGGGGCCGCGACGGCCGGCTGCGGAACTCGGGGTGGAACTGCGAGGCCACGAAGTAGGGGTGATCCCGCAGTTCCATGATCTCCACAAGGCGGCCGTTCGGTGACGTGCCACTGAAGGTCACCCCCGCCTCGGCAAAACGGTCGCGGTACTGGTTGTTAAATTCGAACCGGTGGCGGTGGCGCTCGTAGACGACGGCCTCACCATAGGCCACTCCCGCCCTGGTGCCGGCTATGAGTTTGCAGGGATAGACACCGAGACGCATGGTGCCACCCTTGTTCTCGATGTCGCGCTGCTCGGGCAGCAGATCGATCACCGGATTGGCGGTGAAGGCGTTGAACTCCGTCGAGTTCGCGTCATCTGTGGCCAGAATCTCGCGGGCGATGTCAATGCAGGCAACCTGCATGCCCAGGCAGAGCCCGAGGTACGGGACCCGGTGATGGCGGGCGAAGCGGGAGGCGATGAGCTTGCCCTCAATGCCGCGATGCCCGAAGCCCCCGGGGACAACGATACCGTCGAGCTCGTCGAGCGCCGGCGCGGCGGGATCGAGTTCCTCACTGTTGATCCGCTGGAGGTCGAGCTCGACACCGGTGTGCACCGCGGCGTGGCGGAGCGCCTCGGCGACGCTGATGTACGCATCGGGCATGGCCACGTACTTGCCGACCAGCCCAATGCGCACACGTGGCCCGGCAGCGCGAATGCGCTCCACCAACTGGGTCCATGCCACCAGGTCGGGGGCGGTGGCCTCGAGGCCGATGAGTTCGCAGATGTAGTCGCCAAGGCCAGCGTCCTCGAGAGCCAGCGGCACCTCGTAGATCGAGGGAGCATCGGGGATGTTGATAACGGCACGAGCCGGAACGTCGCCAAAGAGGGCGATCTTTTCCTTCAGCGACTCCTGGATGGGTTTCTCGCTACGCGCGGCGATGACGTCAGGTTGAATGCCGATCGAGCGCAGAGTATTGACACTGTGCTGCGTGGGTTTCGACTTGAACTCCTCGCTGGCGCTAACGAACGGCACCAGAGTGAGATGGACGTAACAGACGTTGTTGCGCCCGACATCGTTCTTCAGCTGGCGGATGGCCTCGAGGAAGGGCAGCGACTCGATGTCACCGACGGTGCCGCCGACCTCGACGATGACAACGTCGGGTTCGGGCAACTCGTTCTCGGCCACCCGCATGATTCGCTGCTTGATCTCGTTGGTGATGTGGGGGATGACCTGCACCGTGCCGCCGAGGTAATCGCCACGCCGCTCCTTGGCGATGACACTTGCGTAGATGCGTCCGGTGGTGACATTGCTCGCCTGGGAGAGTGGAACATCGACAAAGCGCTCGTAGTGACCGAGGTCGAGATCGGTCTCGGCACCGTCATCGGTGACGAAGACCTCGCCGTGCTGGTACGGCGACATTGTCCCGGGATCGACATTGAGGTAGGGATCCAGCTTCTGCATTCCCACATGCAACCCGCGCGCCTTCAGGATGGTCCCGATCGAGGCCGCGGTGATGCCCTTGCCCAGAGAGGAGACGACGCCGCCCGTCACGAACACGAACTTCGCCATGCCAGCATCCCCCTGAGGTTTTTCCCACTCTATCACCCGGCGCCGCGCTCAGCGCACCCCTGTTCGCCTAAGAGGACGCCGCGGATCCGAGCTAGCCCCGCGGCTCGAGGACGACAAGACGGGTGTCATCGGCGCCGGCAAGGCTCCCGGAGAGGCTGAGCTTGGGCTGGGGGGCCCAGGCATCCTCGGCGAGGCCCATCTCCTTGGCGAACTTCTCGACCGGCTCGTACCCGCCACTTCCCGCCACGATTGGGGAGCGGTAGCGAGCGGGGATAACGATGGCAGGCGATACGGCATTGACAAGCTTGGTTGCGGCGGTGGCGCCGAGAGCATCAACGCCCCCGACGGGGACGACGAGGACGTCGATGCGGCCGAGCTCGTCAACCTCCTCCTCGGTGAGCTGCCGATTGAGGCGGCCGAGAACCGCGACGCGTACATCGTCGATGTCCAGACGAACGATGGTGGTGTCGCCTGCGGGCAACCCATTCACCGCGACGCCCCGGACCTCGAACTCTCCAGGGCCGCTCACCTCCTGAGCCTCTCCCTCGCGCGGACGCAGGCGCTCGGGCTGCAGTTCTCCGTCCGTCCGCACAACGATGTCAGCCTTGAGCTTGCCAAGACCACTCAGAGAGTCTTGGGGTGGGTCAAGCACGACCTGGCAGTCCCGGCCGCGAAGCCGGAAGCAGGAGAGGCCGTGGTAGGTAATCTCCATCGCGAGCGATGCTACCACCGCGCCGCTGAGCAGCTGTCAGCGGGTGCTGCCGACGATGACGACGACCGTGCGTGACGCACCGGCGGTGCCGACTATCACCTGGAGCTGCTGCCCCGCTTCGACACCGAGCGCCGTGGCATCAAACGGCTTTGCCGGGCCGATGGGTACTCCATTCACCGCGGTGACGATGTCGCCCGACCTGATACCGGCCCTCGCAGCGGGGCCATCGGGATCAATGGACCGCACCAGCGCCCCCCCCGCCAGCCCGGCGGCGGCGGCGGCGGCCGGATCGAGGATCGCCGAGTCGGCGCCCAAGGTCGCGCGGTTGCTGTGCGCGCCCGACCCAGCACTGCCGGCCAGCGCCGCCGCTGCCGCCCCGGACAGCGCAATGAGCCCCGCCGGTGGGGTGGCCGCAGTGATCGCCACCACCACGCCGATGACCTTGCCGGTGCCGTCCACCACCGGCGCACCGTCTGCTTGGGGTTCGGGGCTGGCGTTTACGGTGAGGGCGTCGACAACCGAGATGTTGGCGGATCGGTCGATCTCCACGGCCCGTCCCGTGGAACTCACGGTGCCCACCCCAAGTGAGCTGGTGGCACCGAGCGGCGGACGAGAAATCGCCAGGGCGAGATCTCCCGGAGTCGGCGCCGACGCCGCGAAACTGAGTGGGCTGAGCCCGCTGGCACCGGTGGCGCGGATCGCCACCAGGCCGTGCGCGACATCGGTAGTGATCACTTGAGCGTCATAGGCGTGACCGTCCGCGGTGCCGACGCGGAGGCGAGTGGCCCCCTGCAATGCGTGGGCGCTGGTGACAACGAGCCCGTCAGCACTCACCACGAATCCGTTGACGAGGCCGGCACTGCTGTCGAGGAGACCGCTCGCCGCCACCGGCCGGGTGGCGATGGTCACCAGCGACGGACGGGTGGCGGCGGCGATGTCGTTGACGTTGCGCGCGCCACCCCCACTCCCGTTGAGATCCCTGATCGGGGTGGAGACGATCTGCTGCACCGGACCGAACCGGCTGTACACCGCCCAAGCGCCCAGGCCACCTCCGATACAACCGATGACCGCGCTGAGCACCACCGCGGCGAGCAGTCGCGGGCCACCGCGCCGACGCTCGGTGTCAGAGGGCGCTGCCTCCGGCTTCTGCGTGGCTGCCTCGCTCATGCCCTCACCGCGCCTCAGTTCGCTTCTGCAAGTAGCGCACGATTCCTGCGGCATTGCTGTGGACTCCGTTGAGGATCTCAAAGCGCTCGAGTAACTCCGGCGCCAGACCATCGGGCGCCTGCGCGAAGCGGTCGGCCAGTGCCGCGGCGACGTCGGTCATGCCGGCCTCAGCGCTCCCCCGGATGACCTCGGCGGCGACCTCCACCCATTGCCGGAGGGACTCCCCCGCCTCCACAAGGGTCGCATCGGGGTCGGCGACCGGGCCATAGTGAGTCAGGACCACCTGTTGTGGCCGCAGCTGGCGAAAACGCTCCAGACTGGCGAGCGCCTGCTCGAGGTCGAAGTCTGGGGGCGGAGTTGCTGGGCGCAGCCCGACGCCGAGGTCGGGAAGGTCGACCCCCACGGCATCCCCAACGAGCAGCGTCCCCGTGTTCTCATCGAGAACCGCATGGTGATGCTGGGCGTGACCGGGAGAGTCCACCAGGCGAAGGTGACGACCATTGCCGATGTCGAGAATGTGCCCGTCAGGGGCAGCGACGACCCTCTCCTTGGCGACCGGAAGCATCCTCCCATAGAGCCCATCGAGGAGCGGGCCGTATACCCGCGACGCGGAGTCGATGAGCCGCGAGGGATCAATGAGGTGACGAGCGCCCCGCTCGTGGACAACGACGGTGGCATTGGGAAAGGCCGCGGCGACATCACCCACGGCGCCTGCGTGGTCGAGATGGATGTGAGTGACCACCAGCCAGCGCAGATCCTCCGGCCCAAGCCCGACGTCGCGCAACTGCGTCACCACACCCCCCGCGGAACTCTGCGACCCCGTCTCCACCAGTGCCGGCTGCGGGCCCTCGATGAGGAATCCGGCAGTCATGTGTTCCATGCCGCCGAGCAGGGTGTCGAACTGGTGAATTCCCGGCGCGATCTCCTCCATGGCGCCGGTCAGCGTAAACGAGCCGGGTCTCTCACGGGGTCGCCGATGGCGGGGGCGAAGCCCCCGGGAGCAGATCACGCAACTTCTTAGCGTCGTCCTTTACTTTGGCCTGCTCCGATCCAGCGGTCGCAAGGTCACCCTTGGCATAGGCGGCATCCACATTGGCCTGATGTTGGAGGAGATCGTTCAGCAGTGCGAGCTCTTGGGGAGTGAGATTCTGGCTGGGCCCAGGGGTTGCCCCTGGCGCAGGGGTTGGCGTCGTTGTTCCCGGTGAGGGGGTGGCGGTGGGCGACGGCGACGGCGTCCCCCCCGAAATGGGCAGAGGCAGGCCCGGGATTGGCTCCTTGGTCTTGAACAGATCCTGGAGCGCTGATGGGAAGTCATCCCCATAGCCGATGGCGTTCTGGGTTCCGACAATGATGTGGAGCAACTGCGGGAACGTTCCGCCGCCACTACTGCTGTTCGCCAGAACATAGAACGGCCGCACATAGAGGAAGGAGTTGTTGTTGAAGGGCAGCGTGATGACGTTGCCGAGGATGACCTTGGATCCCCGCTGCCCCAACAGGGTGATGTCCCGGCTGATCGCTTGGTTGGTGTTGATGTTGTTGTCGAATTGCAGAGGGCCGAGAACGTTGGCGGCGTTGTTGAGCGGGACGGCGATGAGCTTGGGGTGGTTGGTCACGGTGTAGTCGCTCTCCGCCGCCAGCCACGCCGTCATATTGTTCGCCGGCGTGCCGTTGCCGCTCTGGCCCGGACTGAAGGTCTGGAGGAGAACGAACTCCGGCTTGTTCGCACCCGGCGGTGTGATCTCGACGTAGTACGCCTGACTGGGCTGTTTATTGGAACTCCCGCTGTTGTCGGTGACGTACTCGTCCGCGGGGCGATACAGATCGTTCTTGTTGAAGTAGGCGCCGGCATCGGTGACGTGCACCGCTGCGTAGGCTTGGACCTGTGCCTGGAAAAGATCCTCCGGATATCGGAGGTGCTGCTTGAGGGTAAGCGGCATCTCGCCGAGCGGCGTGAGCAGCCCCGGATAGATCGCGTTCCATGCGGCGGTCAGCGGCTCGTTGAGGTCGACGGCGTAGAGGGTGACCGCACAGGTGCGGGCATCAACCACCGCCTTGACAGAATTCCGCATGTACGAGGTGCCGTCGCTCTGGCGGAAGGACTCAGGAAACCGGTCCGTCTTGACATATCCGTCGGCGATCCAGACGAGATGATTGCTCGCCGGATCGGCGACGAGATAGGGGTCCTGGTCGAGAGTGAGGAAGGGCGCCACGGTCTGGACCCGATCCTTGATCTCCCGGTGCAGGAGCACACGGCTGTCGCCGGTCACCGAGTTGGTGAGGAAGAGGTCGAGTCCCCCGAATTGGCTGATCGAGGTGGCCAACTTGTCGAGGCCGCTGATGGGGAATCCGGCCATGCCGGGACCGGCGTGGTTAGTCTTGTCGACACTGCCCACCGGATAATCGAACTCATCCTGGCTGGTGTTGACGACCACCGGCTGGGTGGTCGACGCGCCGCAATAGAGACGAGGGTCGCCCTGCTTGCTGCCGTTGAACGTGAGCGCGGCCGGCGCGTCCGGGGCAACCTGGGACAGCGGCTGGCCGCCGGCGAGAATGGCCGGCTTGCCCTCTGCTCCGATGCGGTTGACGGACACAGCAGTGATGCCATAGCCGTGGGTGTAGATGAGGCCCTTGCTGATGAAGTTCTGGTTGGGAAGGTCGGCTTCGGCCACCTCGCGGGGACCAAGCATCACCTGGCTTTCTGTCCCATCAGCGTTCCGGTAGCGATCGACGGTGATGGTCGGATAGTTCTGATAGCTCCGGCTCCGGTCGATCTGCGCGAACGTGTCGGGGAGCTGCCGATAGTCCTGGATGCGCACGTTGCGCAGCGTTCCCGGGTCCGCCGCAATGTCGGCGAGGGTGGGCGCGGCGACGTTGCCGAATGGCCGGGTGGAGATGTCGAAGTTGGAGGGGTTGGTCTCCTTGGTATTGAGGCCCCAGGCATACCTGCTTGTCGAGAGAAAGTCGACGATGGGGTCCTTCTGCGCCGATTGGGCGTTGGGGTTCACCGTCGTCGACTGGTAGATCGCGCCGGGGACGCTCTGCAGCAGACCGGAACCGGCGAGCCAGACCACCATGAGGGCAATGAGCGCTGCGCCCGTCCCCCGCGAGGCGGCGCGGCGGCGGGTGACAACGATGATCAGCGCGAAGACCGCAAACGCCAGCGCGGCGATCTGAAGGAAGCCGAACACCGGACGGTTGACGTTTCGCTGGCTAGCGTCAAGCCCGACGTACGAGGGATCGTGCGTCGCTGTCGCCAGATGGTAGACACCAAAGTGAGCCCCCAGCGACGCCAGGACGAAGACACCCACCAGGGCGATGCCGACGTGGAGCAGACCGAGGCGCAAGCCCTGCTCTGCAGTGCGGCCCTTCACCGGGTTGAGCGGGAAGTCGATCTCGTCGGGGGCGTTGATGACGACAGCCGAGAAGACCGTCAACCCCACCGCGCCAACGAGGCCGATGATGACGCCTCCCCAGAGCAAGGCCGAAAACGCGTCGACGACCGGCAGCGTGAAGACGAAGAACCCGAAGTCCTGGTGGAAGACCGGGTCCTGGGCACCGAAGGACTGGCCATGGAGGAAGAGCAGGACCTCCTGCCACTGTCCCGCCAGCGAACTCCCTCCAGCGATGCCTGCGACAACCGCGATGCCGATTCCCACCCATTTCGCCACCCGGGCTGCGCGCTCATCCAGGCAGGAGGCGATTCGAACCCAAAGCGGAACGCTCAGACCGATGAGGCCGGCGAGGATCGCGAAGCCGATGAGGAAGAGCACACCCTCGGTGATGAGCGGCGTCCAAAAGACATTGCTGTGACCAAGGCTGTCGAGGAAGAGAAAGTTGACCCGCTGACCGAGCAGAGACGCTGCGGCAATGAAGACAGCGATCGTGACCACCAGAATGATGCCGGCGATGCGGCGGCCGCGGGACGGCGGCCGGCGGTTGAGGACGCGAGGCCGACGCCGCTTGAAGAACTGCTCAGGGTCGAAGCCGAAGGAGGTCACAAGGCGGGAGTGTAGGTCTTTCTCGCCCGCGGACACCGCCGATGAACGGGCTCCGCTTGTTCAGCGACGCTGAAGCAGTAGCCGCACGTCGAAGGGATCGCGACGCCGGCGAATGCGCCGGGACGCCTCGGGCCGAACCTGCACCATGTAGGGCTCCTGATGACGGAGCACCTCCTCAATGGCCTCGGCAATGAGCATCCCCGCCTGAACCGTGGGCACGCGCTCTGCCAGCGCATCCGCCATGCGATCCGTCACCAGCGTCAGATCGAGTTCATGTGCCTGCTCGAGTAGGTTCAGGCAGTCATCGAGGCGACGCAGCCGAACGCGCCGCTCCTCTCCCCCATCCGGCTGGATCATGAGCCAGAAAGTACCCCAAAACCACCGAGCCGGGTATCCGCCTCGAACCTCAGGCGGAAGCCGCCGCCCGCTGCCGCCGGGCCGCAACCCGGCGATCTGGGGTGCTGCGGGGGGGCGCCGCTGACGGTGTCTTGCCGAGGATCCGTCCGAGGTATTCACCGGTCGCACTGCGCGGCTCCCGGGCGACGTCCTCCGGGGTACCCGTCACCAGGACCTCGCCGCCCCCGTCGCCGCCATCGGGGCCGAGGTCGACGAGCCAGTCCGCGGTCTTGATGACATCGAGGTTGTGCTCGATGACGATGACCGTGTTGCCGGCGTCGACGAGCCGGTGGAGCACGAAGAGGAGGCGCTCGACGTCAGCGAAGTGCAGTCCGGTGGTGGGCTCATCGAGGATGTAGAGGGTTCGTCCCGTGTCCCGCCGAGAGAGCTCCGTAGAGAGTTTGACCCGCTGCGCCTCACCGCCAGAGAGTTGCGTTGCCGGCTGGCCGAGTCGGATGTAGCCAAGGCCGACGTCCTGGAGGGTCGTCAGCCTGCGCAGGATCCTCGGCTGATTGGCGAAGAGTTCTCCGGCCTCGTCGACGGTCATGGCGAGCACGTCGGCAATCGACCTGCCCCGGAATTTCACCTCGAGCGCCTCCTTGTTGTATCGACGCCCCTTGCAGACCTCGCAGGCAACATAAATATCGGGCAGGAAATGCATCTCGATCTTGATCATTCCGTCGCCAGCGCAGTTCTCGCAGCGGCCGCCGGCGACGTTGAAGGAGAAGCGCCCCGGCTTGTAGCCGCGGACCTTCGCCTCGGGCAGCTTCGCGAAGAGGTCGCGGATGTCGGTAAACATCCCCACGTAGGTCGCAGGATTGCTCCGCGGGGTGCGGCCGATGGGGGATTGATCGACATCGATGACCTTGTCGATGTGCTTCATGCCGTCAACGCCCGCATGAGCACCGGGCCGCTGCTTCGCCTTATAGAGAGACTGGGCGAGACGGCGGTAGAGGATGTCGTTGACCAGTGTGGACTTACCGCTACCGCTGACCCCGGTAACGCACGTGAAGGTGCCGAGGGGGAAACGTGCGTCGACGTCCTTGAGATTGTTCTCCGTGGCACCGCGAACGGTCAGATCCCTGCCGGTTCCGGTCCTGCGCTTGGCGGGGATAGCCACTGCCCGCTCCCCACGCATGAACTGCGCAGTAATGCTGTCTCTGCTTCTCAGCACATCGTCGAGCGGTCCGGAGGCGACGATGTGACCACCATGCTCGCCGGCTCCAGGACCAACATCGACGACCCAGTCGGCCGCCCGGATGGTTTCCTCGTCGTGCTCCACGACGAGGAGGGTATTGCCGATGTCGCGCAACGCCACGAGCGTGGCTAGGAGTTTGTGGTTGTCGCGTTGATGGAGGCCGATGGAGGGTTCGTCAAGGATGTAGAGGACCCCCATCAGCTTGCTGCCAATCTGGGTGGCCAGGCGAATGCGCTGCGCCTCACCCCCCGAGAGGGTGGCCGCTCCTCGGTCGACGGTGAGGTAATCAAGGCCGACGTCGTGGAGAAAGCCGAGGCGGTCGCGGATCTCCTTGAGAACCTGGGTGACGATGGTCTGCTCACGGTCGCTGATTCGCAGGGTCTCGAGCCGGCGCAGTGCAGCGAGGACCGAATGCCCGCAGAAATCCATGATCGACATGCCGTCGACCGTCACCGCCAGATACTCCGGCTTCAGACGTCCGCCGTTGCAAGCAGGACAGGGCTTCTGCATCATGAGACGCTCGATCTCCTGCTTCACCCAGTCCGACTCCGTTTCCCGGTAGCGGCGCTGCAGATTGGGTATCACGCCCTCGTAGTTGGCATCGTAGGAGTGGCTGCGGCCGGAGTTGGAGACGTAGCGCATGCGGATCGTCTCCTCCTTGGGCAACCCATAGAGGATGACCCTCTGCTCCTTGCTGGCGAGGTCGCGCCAGGCAACGTTCATGGGGATCTTGAAGCGGCGGCAGACGGCACGGAGCACGTCGAGCATCCAGATCTGCGACGGTCCCTTGGTCCAGCCCGAGAGGGCCCCCCCGTCGATGGTCAGGCCGGGGTCGGGAACGACGCTTTCGGGGTCGACCTCCATGCGCATCCCGAGTCCGGTGCAATCCGGGCAGGCGCCATGAGGCGAGTTGAAGGAGAAGTTCCGTGGAGCCGGCTCCTCCATGGAAATGCCGCAGTAGACGCACGCGTAGTCCTGGCTGAAGAGTTGCTCCCCAAGCGCTAGAGCGCTTGGGGTCGCCTCGTCTTCAACAGAGGGACCCGGTCGCCCCTTGTCGGCACCCACCAGGGGGCTCGGGGGGGCCCCCTGGTCCGCCTCGCGGGGTGAGACCGCGCCGGGTAACGGCTGGTCAACCGGGATCAGGAGGATCAGGCCATCGCTCAGCTTCGCCGCCTGCTCCAGGGAGTCCGAGAGTCGCGAGCGAACCTCCCCGGAGAGGGCGATGCGATCGACGATGACCTCGATGTCGTGCTTGTACTTCTTGTCGAGGGTGAACTTCTCGCTGAGGTCGCGGATCTCGCCGTCGACGCGCACGCGAACGTAGCCCTTGCGCCGCGCCTCCTCGAAGATCTCCCGGTGTTCACCTTTGCGGCTCTGCACCATGGGCGCGCTCACCAGCAGGCGCGTCCCCTTGGGGTAGGAGAGGACCTGATCAGTGATCTGTTCCAGTGACTGCTTGCTGATCTCCCGACCGCAGTTCGGACAGTGGGGATGCCCGATGCGCGCGTACATGAGCCGCAGGTAGTCGTAAATCTCGGTGACGGTCCCCACCGTCGAACGTGGATTCTTGCTGGTGCCCTTCTGGTCGATGGAGATGGCGGGCGAGAGGCCGTCGATGTGGTCGACATCGGGCTTCTCCATCTGACCGAGGAACTGCCTCGCATACGCGGAGAGGGACTCCACGTAACGCCGCTGTCCCTCCGCGTAGATGGTGTCGAAAGCAAGGCTCGATTTCCCGCTCCCCGAGAGTCCGGTGATGACGATGAGACGGTCACGGGGGAGGCTGAGATCGACGCCCTTGAGGTTATGCTCGCGAGCACCGCGGATCTCGATTCGGTCGTGGGGCATGACGCTCCACTGTAGCGAGAGCGACCCAGAGGACGGCCCACCTCAGGTGCCGGGGCATCATCCCCAGACCGGCGAACCCCAAGCATCAAGGTTACCCGCAGGCACAAGATGGCCTGGTGAGCGATCAGGAGCTCCCGCTGGTGGGCGGTGACGTGACGGATGGGCTTGTACGTGTCGGCAACACGGTGCGACGTCCGCGCCAAGGTCATTCGAAGAGCGTGGCTGCCTATTTGCGCCACCTACAGGCCGTGGGCTTCACCGCCGCGCCACGACATCTCGGGGTCGACGTCCAGGGGCGGGACATCCTCGACTACATCGATGGTGACGTGCCCTCATCCGAACCCGAGGCTTGGTCAACCACCGACCACGTTCTCGTGGAGATCGCGCGGTTCCTGCGCCGCCTGCACGACGCTTCGTCAGGATTCGTGGCGCCCCCGGGGGCACGCTGGTTTGGTGACGATATCCGTGTCCTCGACATGCCCACCCAGTTGGAGATCCTCTTCGACATCCCGGAACTCGTCACCCACTGCGACGTCACCCCTCAGAACGTCGTCTTCCGCCAGGGCGTGCCGGTGGGAATCATCGACTTTGACCTCACCCGACCGACGACCCGACTGCTCGACGTCATCAACACCGCCATGCACTGGGTGCCTCTGACGGACCCCGACGACCGTGCGGAGCCCCTCGCCAGCGTCGACGCGCCGGCTCGGCTGCGGGCATTCGTCACCGCCTACGGTCTCAGCGCGAACGAACGATCGCGCTTCCTGGACCTAGCGAATCGCGCGGCACAGCGCAGCTGGCACCGCATGCGCGCCAACTCCGAGCAGCTCGGCGGCGGCTGGCGTCACCTGTGGGACGAGGGAGTCGGCGACCGGATCCTCCGCCGCCGGGATTGGCTCACCGCCGAACGCGTCGTCCTGGAACACGCCCTCCGCTGACGCAGAAAGAGCCGCCGGCATGCTCGCCGACGGCTCTTTCCATGTGTACAACCTGCGCTCAGGAGTCGCTGGGCGCCGCGGCGGCGACCTCGGCCTTCTCCTTCTTCTCCTTCTTGGTCGATTTCGGCAAGAGGTTCATCTTTACCTCGCCGTCGATGAGATCGATGACCACGGTATCGCCAGGGCCATGTTTGAGCCGCAACAACTCCTCGGAGAGCGGGTCCTCGATGACCCGCTGGATGACGCGCCGCAAAGGGCGGGCGCCGTAGATCTTGTCGAAGCCCTCCTCGACGATCCAATCCTTGGCGGCATCGCTGACGCTGAACGTCAGCTCCTGCGCGGCCAGATGCACGCCGACCTTGGCGAGCATGAGACTGACGATCTCGCGCATGTTTTCATGGGTCAGCCGCTGGAACACGACGACGGCGTCAACTCGGTTGAGGAATTCTGGCCGAAAGGCCTTCTTGAGCTCTTCCATGATCGAATCGCGCATCTTGGTGTGCTCATGATTCGTCGAGCGCTCATCCGGCACCGCCGGCTGGAAGCCCATCGACATATTGGCTTTCAGGTTGGACACACCAATGTTGCTGGTCATGATCACGATGCAGTTCGCGAAGTTGACCGCCTTGCCCTTGGCGTCACTGAGACGACCATCTTCGAGAATCTGCAACAGCATGTTGAAGACCTCGGGATGCGCCTTCTCGATCTCGTCGAAGAGGACGACACTGTAGGGACGGCGGCGCACGGCCTCGGTGAGCTGGCCGCCCTCGTCGTACCCGACGTAGCCGGGGGGCGATCCCACCAGACGAGCCGTGGAGTGACGCTCCATGAACTCGCTCATGTCGAGGCGAATGATGGCGTCCTCGTTATCGAAGAGGAAGGACGCAAGGGATCTCGCCAACTCTGTCTTGCCGACCCCGGTCGGACCCAGGAACATGAATGAGCCAATGGGTCGCTTGGCGTCCTTGAGTCCGGCGCGGGCGCGGCGCACCGCCTGAGAGATGACCTTGACCGCTTCATCCTGACCGATGAGGCGCTTATGCACCTCATCCTCCATGTGCAGCAGCCGCGAGGTCTCCTCCTCGACGAGCCGGGACACGGGAACGCCCGTCCAAGAGCTGATGATCTCGGCGATGTGTTCCTCGGTGACCTCGGGCACGGTCTGCCCCAGTTCATCGCGCCAGGTCATCTCCATGGACACGTACTGCTCCTTGAGCTTCTTCTCCTTGTCGCGGAAGCTCGCGGCGGTTTCGTAGTCCTGGCCGGCGATCGCCTCATCCTTCTGGCCCTGCAGTCCACGGATCTGCTTCTGCATCTCCCGCAGATCATCCGGCGTCGTGGTCAGCTTCATGCGCACCCGGGCGCTCGCCTCGTCGATGAGGTCGATCGCCTTGTCAGGTAGCGATCGATCGCTGACATAGCGAACCGAGAGCTCAGCCGCGGCACGGAGTGCCAGATCAGTGATGGTGACCCGGTGATGCTTGTCATAGAGAGCGCGAATGCCGTGGAGAATGTCGATGGTCTCAGCGAGGCTGGGCTCGTCGACGTGCACAGGCTGAAAGCGGCGCTCGAGCGCCGCGTCCTTCTCGATGTACTTGCGGTACTCATTGAGGGTGGTCGCGCCGATGCACTGGATCTCGCCCCGCGCCAACGCGGGTTTGAGGATGTTGGCGGCGTCGATGGCGCCCTCGGCGGCACCGGCTCCCACCAGGGTGTGCAACTCGTCGATGAAGAGGATGACCTCGCGCGACTGGCGGATCTCATCGAGAATCTTCTTCAGCCGCTCCTCGAACTCCCCCCGGTACTTGGTTCCGGCAACCAGCGCGCCCATGTCGAGGGTGAGGACTCGCTTTCCCATCAAGGACTCGGGAATGTTGCCCAGGATAATCGCCTGCGCGAGGCCCTCGGCGATGGCTGTCTTGCCCACACCGGGCTCACCGATGAGAGCGGGGTTGTTCTTGGTGCGCCTGCTGAGGATCTGGACGACGCGCTCGATCTCCATGGCCCGACCGATGACAGGGTCGAGCTGGTTCTTCTGGGCCAACTCCGTGAGATCGCGGCAAAACTGGTCCAGCAGCGGGGTCCGACTGGGCTTCTTCTGCGCCTCCTTGGCCTCCTCCTCGAGGCCTGACTCGTGAAGCAGCCGCTCGATCTCGGCGCGGACCCTCTCGAGATTGGCGCCAAGGTCCTCGAGGACGTGAGCCGCAATGCCCTCCCCCTCGATGAGTAGGCCAAGCAGAAGGTGCTCAGTGCCGACGTAGTTGTTGCCCATGCGGCGGGCCTCTTCGAAGGAGATCTCGATGACCTTCTTCACCCGAGACGTGGGGATGATCTGCTGAATGATGATGCGCTCGTTGCGACCGAGAACCGACTCGATCGTGCTACGCACCTTGTTGATCTCGACGCCCAAGTTGTTGAGAACCTTGGCGGCAAGCCCCTCACCTTCGCGCAGCAGCCCGAGCAGAAGATGCTCGGTGCCAATGTACGAGTGATGCGAACGCTCAGCCTCCTCCTGCGCCAGGGTGAGTACCTTTTTCGCTCTCTCGGTGAACCTCTCGAACGGGTACAAGACTGCCTCCGTGTCCCGGCCGGCCCTCCCAGTGGTAGGTGGGGGTCAGTACGGAACTGCTGTGACCTCCCTCATTATGCCCATCGACCCGGCGAGCGAAGCACCCTGGCGATCGCCGATCGGACGGCCACGCGCCCACTCGGCGCTCATCGAGAATCTCCCAGCCGACTTCCTCGACGGGATCGACGCGCTTCAGGCCGTCGGCTCGCCCTCCGGGGGCATGTCGGCGCCGGCACCTGTTCCAACGTTCTCCACGGTCTCCCGATCGGGTTCGTCGTCAGCCGCCGCCTCCTCAGCCGCACCTGCCCCGCCCGCAGGCTCCGAGGTCTGGGAGGCATCGGCGTCACCCCCGCCTTCCGGGGCACCCTCGGTCGCACTGCTCGGCGCAGGCGGGGACGGGGACTCGTCGTCATCGTCCTCACTGAAGTCGTAGGAAGGTGGCACGTACTCGCCAGGATCCTCGGGGCCGCCGCCATGGAGCTGGCGTAGCGATAGAGAGATGCGCCGGCGCGCCTTGTCAGCGCTGAGCACCATGACGCTGATGTTCTCGCCGATTTTGACCACGTCCTCGGTGCGCTCGACATGGTCCCAGGAGAGTTCGCTGATGTGGAGAAGCCCCTCGACACCGTCGGCGATTTGCAGGAAGGCGCCGTACTTCTTGGTCTTGGTGACCTCGCCCTCGATAACCTTCCCCGGGGGGAGGCGGTCCTCGATGGTGTCCCACGGGTCGTCGCTCATCTGCCGCAGTGAGAGGGAGATGCGGGAGAGCTCGGGGTCGAGTTTGATCACCTTGACGTCCACGTCGTCACCAACGGTGAGCATGTCGCTGACGTTGTTGATCCGATCCCAACTCAGCTCGCTGATGTGGATGAGGCCATCTGCGCCGCCGAGATTGACGAAGGCGCCGTAACTGGTGAGGCCGCTGACCTTGCCGTTGATGAGGTCGCCGACCTTCAGCTTCTCGAAGAGCTCCTCTCGCTGACGGGCTCTGTCCTCGTCCTGGGCGGCGCGCTGCGACACGATGAGGCGGTTGCGCTTGCGGTTGACCTCGAGAATCTTTACCGGGATCTTGGTCCCCACCAGCTCCATGAGGTTCCCGGAGAATTGGCGGGCGACCTGTGACGAGGGCAGGAACCCACGCAGACCCATGATGTTGACGATGAGCCCGCCCTTGTTCTGCTCGCGGACTTCGGCGTCGAGGATCTCGCCCTCGGACTCCTTCTCAGCGACCGCCTGCCAGATGGATTCAGCACGCGCCTTGCGCAGCGAGAGGACGACACGCCCCTCCTCGTCCTCAGGCTGGAGAACGTAGACCTTGATGACCTCGCCCTCGTTGAGCTCGACGGCGGCCTCGTTGCGGCCGCTCAGCTCACGGTTGGAGATGATGCCCTCGGACTTGGCCCCGATGTCGACGAGAACCTCATCGGGATCGACCCGGACCACCATGCCCTCGACGATGTCGCCGTAGGCCAGAGCCCGGATTGCGTGCGCCTCCTCATTGAGGAGGTCTTCCATGGTGAGGTTCTCTTCAGGTGCCGTTGCGGTCGGAGTCAAATCTCTCCTTGATCTTTCGCCTGGAAACGCCGAGGGAAACTCGCCGGGCCGAAGCGGCGGGCACATGCCCAGCAATCTGCCGCCCAAAGGCGAAGAACGGGCGCGTTTGCTCCGTTGCCAAGCGACGGCCCGAGTGTATCAGGCCGGCCCCGCCGATTTCTCGGGAATTGTCCGGCTCATGTCCGTTCATGAACGGAATGATGCTCTGCATGAGGGTCACCATCAGCTGCGAGGACTGCGGTCACCGGCACCGCCTGGAGCGGCGCGTCAGCGAGCCAGGGACGATCCACATCGTGTGCCACGCATGCGAACTCCCGCTCCAAGCGGTCCTTGAGGAGCCGCCCCCCGGCGCGGGACAGACACACGCAGTCTGGAGCGACATCTTCGATCTCTCCTCCGCCCGATCGGTGCGCTAGCCCACACCACGGTCCGGGGCTCGTCTAGGCTACATGCATGGCTGTGTCGATCGAGACGAACCCCGCCGACGTGAGCAACGATGCTCCCTCTCACGAGCGTGAACCTCGCTGGAGCGTCGTCGTCTGGGACGATCCGGTGACTTTGATGTCGTATGTGGTGTTGGTCTTTCGGCGGCTCTTTGGCTACGATCACGAGACCGCAACCAAGCTCATGCTCCAGGTCCATCACGACGGCCGGGCAGTCGTGGCCACCCAGCCGCGGGAGCAGGCCGAGGTGTCGGTGAGCCAACTCCACGGCTTCGGCCTCCAGGCTACGCTGGCCCCCGAGTGATGGCCGAGGTCCGTAAACGCGGAGCTCGGGTGCACCTTCACCTCGACGGTGACGAGCGACAGGCCATCCTTTCAATTGTGGATCAGCTGAACGGTGAACTCGGGCAGCGGCCAAGGACCCGCTTCATCGCCTACGACGACTCCACCCTTCAGGAGGAATATGGACGCCTGGTGGGCCCGGACGAGGCGCAGAAGCGCGACCAGGACATCACCGTGGTCCGCGACTCCCTCAGTGCCGGCGAAGACGTCACCACGCTCACCGAAGCGCAGTCGATGGCCTGGGTTCGCGCCCTCAACCACCTGCGCCTCGCCGCAGCCGACGTCGCTGGCATCGAGTCGTCGGACTGGCAGGGCCAACTCGCCGCCTCGGCCCCGCCAGCCGTGCGCGCGGTGCTCGCCCTCGGGTACCTCCAGGAAGAGATGGTCGCCGCACTTGAGGGCTGACTGCTCTCGATACGGTTCGTAGCCGACCTCGACCATTGCGGCATCTGCAGACTCAGTACCGCGTCACCTTCATCGAGAAGTCGAGCGCAGTGGCACTGTGAGTGAGGGCCCCGACGGAGATGTAATCGACCCCGGCGAGCGCGTACGCGCGAGCGTTCTGGGGGGTGACACCGCCCGAGACCTCGACCTTTGCCCGCTTGCGGATGATGCTCATCGCCTCGCGCACCTGGCCCGGCGCGAAGTTGTCGAGGAGAATGCGTGGCGCCTTGTCAGCGAGCGCATGCTCGAGTTCTTGGAGGTTGCTCACCTCGACATTGACCTCAGCCTCGGGGTAGGCCTTGCGGGCGGCGCGCAGGGCCGGGCTGATGCCCCCTGCGAGGGCGAGATGGGTGTCCTTGATGAGAACGGCGTCGAAGAGGCCGAAGCGATGGTTGACGGCGCCGCCCACCCTGGTTGCGTACTTCTCGAGCGCCCGCAAACCCGGGGTGGTCTTGCGAGTGTCGAGCACCTGGCACTTCGTCCCGGCGACCGCTTTGACGTAACGGCCGGTCATGGTGGCCACGCCCGAGAGGTGCTGAAGGAAGTTCAAGGCCACCCGCTCAGCAGTGAGCATCGCTCGCGCCGGGCCGAAGAGCCGGGCGACGATGGCGTCCTCCTGGACCTTCTCGCCGTCCTTGCACTTGGCGTCGAAACGCAGGTCAGCGCTGACGAGATGGAAAACTCGCTCCGCCACGCTGAGGCCGGCGATGACGCCATCCTCCTTGCAGACGATCTTCCCCCGGCACGTCATGTCGCCGGGGATGACGGCTTCGGTGGTGACGTCGCCGGGGCCGATGTCCTCGCCGAGGGCGGCGTGGATCAGCGGATCCAGGTTCTCGGATGCCAGCGCGTCAGTGATCGGCTGCAACGTTGCGGTCATGAGTGGTGGCTCCCCTCGTGGTGTGCATGACGGTCACGCCATGCCATTGGTGACTGGTGTCAGGGTGGTCGTCGCGGTAGTGCGCTCCGCGGGACTCCTCGCGGTACAAGGCAGCGTTGGCGATGCAATATGCGGCCACGGCTGAGAGGTGCGCGCTGCGGCCGCTGAGGCTTCCAATCGGAGTGGCGACGATGTCGTCCAACTCACCAAGCGCGGCGCGCAGCCCCTTACCGTGGCGCACTATGCCGCAGTCACGTCCCATGACGCGAGCGATCCGCGAGCGCGCCTCCGCAGCCGGGGGGTCCTCGAGCGGAGCCGAACCGACGTCTGCCACCGGCAACGCCGAGGGTGCCACCTCTGCAAGACCGCGGAGCGCCGCCTCCATCGTCCGTGGACCAAAGACGGCACCCTCGAGCAGCGAGTTGCTGGCTAGGCGGTTGGCACCGTGAACACCCGTGGATGCCACCTCACCGCACGCGTAGAGGCCAGGAACCGACGTGGCACCATCGATGTCAGTTCGTATCCCGCCGATCATGTAGTGCGCCGCGGGAGCAATGGGAATCGGGGTTGCGGTGATGTCGATGCCATGGTCGATGCAACGAGCCGCAATGGCTGGGAAGCGCACTGCTGTATCCCCACCGACCGGCCGGCAATCGAGGAGCACCGACTTCTCGCCAGTTCTGGCCAGCTCCTGCCAGATCGTGCGGGCGACGATGTCGCGCGGAGCCAGTTCGCCCCGGGGGTCGGTGTCGAGGAGGAAGCGCCGCCCCGCTCGATCAGTGACAACGGCACCGGCACCGCGCAATGCCTCGCTGATGAGGAACGCGGGGCTGCCAGAAATTGCGAGCACCGTGGGGTGGAACTGGACGAACTCGCAGCTCTCCACCTCGGCGCCCGCCTCGTAAGCAAGGCCGACCCCTTCCCCCCTTGCCGCTTCCGGGTTGGTGGTGTGCCCGAAGAGGTGCCCGCTTCCACCGGTCGCGAGGATCACCGCGCCGGCCCCAAGGTGACTGATGCGGCCGCTGCGCGTGTCGACTGCGGCGACACCGGAACAGCGACCGGCATCGTCCAGCAGGACACGGGTGACGACGTGATGTTCGAGAAGATCGACGCCGGCATCACGAACTTGGCGCACCAGTGCCTCCTCGATCTCGCGACCGGTGCCATCGCCGCGCGCATGGAGCACCCGGGGCCGCGAGTGGGCCGCCTCCTGATGCAGGTTCCACGTACCGTCGGGGTTGCGGTCGAAGAGCACACCCCACGCACTGAGACGGCGGATGGCCGCCCCCGCCTCCTCAACGAGAATCCTGACGGCGTCGACGTCGCAGAGCCCCCGACCGGCGGCAAGGGTGTCCTGAAGGTGGCGCTCCGGGGAGTCGTCAGCAGCCACGGCAGCGGCGATCCCCCCTTGGGCCCATTCCGTGCATCCGTCGGTGAGCCGCCCGCGGGTGACCACGAGCACCCGTCCATGTTCGGCTCCGACGACCGCTGCCGAGGCACCGGCGACACCGCTGCCGACGACGATGACGTCGGGACTATTCGAGGTGGTCATCGGCGCGGTCAGGAGACGGCCGCTTCCTGGCGGATATGATTCATTGCGTCAACATGCACGATCCGGGGAACGTGGCCGCGCAGTTCGGCCTCGTCGTACTGCCCGTAGGTCATGACGATGACGAGGTCGCCGGGAGACCCGAGGTGGGCCATCGCTCCGTTGAGCGTTACCTCGCCCGGGCCGGCCGCTATGGCGTACGTGACGGCCCGGGAGCCGTTGCTCACATTGACAACGTGGAGTTGCTCGCCCTCGATGATCTCCGCCACCCGCATGAGGTCCGGGTCGATGCCGCAGGACCCGACATAGTCACGATCGGCTCGGGTCACCGTGGCACGATGGATCTTTGATCTCAGGACGATGCGCTGCACCCCGTCGCACTCCAGGTATCGGTCCCGGTGGCGGGGACCCCTCTCGATCGACAACCGGCGGGTCATCGACGCCCGGTGCGATCACGTCGATGAGCCGGGTGCCGCCTATTCTAGCAGCCACGAGAATTTCGCATCGAACGCACCCATCGCCGGCGTCACCGAACGTGTCGGGGTCCACCACAGCGACGTAGTCGACGCGCAGGTCCGGACTAGCTGCGAGTTCCGCAAACACGATGTCGCGGAGCCGGCGCGGGCTCCGTTCCCCTGCCCTCCAATTCTGGGCAGCCACGGCGAGAGCACGGGGGACGGCGAGGGCCTGGGTCCGATGGCCAGCGCTGAGATGACGGTTACGGCTGGAGAGTGCCAACCCGTCAGGGTCGCGGACCAGCGGACAGATCACCACCGTGCAGCCGAGCCCGAGGTCGAGGACCAGGCGCCTGACAACGGCGCACTGTTGCGCGTCCTTGCGGCCGAAGTAGGCGCGGTCCGGCCGAGCTGCGGCGAGAAGCTTTGTCACCACCGTGGCGACGCCATCGAAGTGGCCCGGCCGGTAACTGCCCTCGAGGACCTCGGTGAGGCCGCCACCGACATGGACGGTAGTGACCGCACCCCGCACATACATGTCGGCGACCGACGGCGCGAACACCACGTTCACCCCCTCCGCCGCGCACCTCTGGAGGTCGATCTCCAACTCCCGCGGATAGCGCCCGAAATCCTCGCCGGGAGCAAACTGGGTTGGGTTGACGAAGATGCTGACGACAGTGCGATTGTTCTCCTCGCGCGCTCGCTGCATGAGCGACGCATGCCCGCGGTGCAGCGCGCCCATGGTCGGTACCATCCCCACCGTCATCCCACTGCCGCGTACGCGGTCGCTCCAGTGCTGAAGCTCCGCGGGGGTGCGGAGGATGATGGGGCCGCGGTCAGCGGTAGCTATGCTCATCGTCAGGGAAGGTCCCCGCCGCAACCTCTGCCGCATACGTCTGTGCCGCTGTCACCGCCTGAGCACCGAGGTCGGCGTACGCCTTAGCGAACTTCGGCATGGGATCCTGAGTGAGGCCGAGGAGGTCATGGATGACGAGCACCTGTCCGTCACAGTCCCGACCGGCACCGATGCCGATGGTGGGAATGCTCAGTTCCCTGGTCACCTGTGCTGCCAGGCTCCGGGGCATGCCCTCGAGAACCAGGCTGAAAGCGCCGGCTTCCTGCAAAGCCCGCGCGTCATCGAGAAGGCCTTGGGCGGCCTTGGCCCCACGACCCTGGACGCGAAAACCACCAAAGGTGTTGACGAACTGCGGGGTTAGACCGAGGTGACCCATGACCGGGATGCCGCGTTCGACCAAGAGCGCCGTGAATTCGATGATGCGCCCTCCCCCCTCGACCTTGACGGCGTGTAAGCCTGCCTGAAGGAACGCTGCTGCGTTCCTGATCCCCTGCTCGTCCGATGCGTGGTACGCGTTGAAAGGCATGTCCCCCACAAGAAGCTGGTCGGAAGCGCCGCGGGCCACGGCCCGGGCGTGGTGGAGCATGTCGTCCATGGTCACCGGCAGGGTGGTGCGATGCCCGAGCATGAGCATCCCCAGAGAGTCGCCGACGAGCAGCACCGGAATCTCGGCGCGGGCGAGGATCCGGGCCGTCGTGTAGTCGTAGGCGGTGAGCATCGCAAATCGCTCACCGGCCAGCTTTTTCTCGAGAAGTGTCTGGATCGTGACAGACATGGCCAGAACGCGGTTAGGCGACGCGAGCAGTCACGAGGCGACGGCCGACCTCAGGCTCCGACAGCGGCGGGGGCGCGGTCGACGGCGTCGGTCTCGGAGATGATTCGATCCATCTCGGCGGCCTCCATGGTCTCGATCTCAATGAGGCGGGTGGCGAGGATACGCAGCACCTTCTCACGGCGGCGGAGCACCTCTTTGGCACGGAGGAAGGCCGATTCGACCAGGTGATGTACCTCCTGGTCGATCTCAGACGCGATGTCCTCGGAATAATTGCGCTGCTCTCCCAGGTCACGACCCAGGAACACCATCTCCTGCTTCTCACCGAAAGCGAGGGGGCCGAGCTTGTCGCTCATCCCCCACTCTGTGACCATCTTGCGAGCGAGATTGGTCGCCTTGCGAATATCGTCGCTGGCTCCGGTCGTGACGTTCTCCTCGCCGAGGATGAGCTCCTCGGCACAGCGACCGCCGAGCATCTGGGCAAGTTGATCGACGAGCTCGGCCTTGCTCACCAAGTGCTTGTCCTCGGTGGGCAGGGAAAGCGTCCAGCCCAGGGCCATACCGCGGCTCACGATCGAGACCTTGTGCACCGGATCTGTGTGCTCCAGGCTTTGGCCGACGAGCGCATGTCCCATCTCGTGGAACGCGATCGTCGACTTCTCCTTCTCAGAGATCATCCGGCTCTTGCGCTCCGGACCGGCGATCACCCGGGCAATCGCCTCCTCGAGGTTGGCCATGGAAATGACCTTCTTGTTGTGACGGGCTGCGAGGATGGCGGCCTCATTGATGAGGTTGGAGAGGTCGGCCCCGGCGAACCCGGGGGTTTGCTTGGCAAGAACCTCGAGGTCGACGGCGGGATCGAGCGGCTTGTTGCGCGCGTGCACTTCGAGGATCGCGCGACGACCGCGAATGTCGGGGCGATCAAGCATGACGTGGCGGTCGAAGCGGCCCGGCCGGAGCAGCGCGGGATCGAGGACGTCGGGGCGGTTGGTGGCGGCGATCACAATCACGTGGGTGGAAGTTTCAAAGCCGTCCATCTCGACGAGGAGCTGGTTGAGGGTCTGCTCCCGTTCGTCGTGACCACCACCAAGGCCAGCGCCGCGCTGGCGGCCAACCGCATCGATCTCATCGACGAAAACAATGCACGGCGAATTCTTCTTGGCCTGCTCGAAGAGATCGCGGACGCGGCTGGCACCGACCCCCACGAACATCTCGACGAATTCGGACCCGGAGATGGAGAAGAAGGGCACACCCGCCTCTCCCGCTACCGCCTTGCTGAGGAGCGTCTTGCCAGTGCCCGGAGGACCCACCAAGAGGACACCCTTGGGGATTCTGGCCCCGACCGCGGTGAACTTATCTGGGTACTTGAGGAACTCGACGATCTCGGCCAGTTCCTGCTTCGCCTCCTCGACGCCGGCCACGTCGGCGAAGGTAACCGAAGGTTTGTCGCCGGCGAGAAGGCGAGCCCGACTCCGCCCGAAGGACATTGCCTGGTTGTTACCACTCTGCGTCTGCCGCAGGACAAACCAGAGGAAGAAACCCATGATGAGAATGAGCAGCAGGTTGGGCAGGAGAAGATTTAGCAAGATGTTGCTCCCACTGCTCGAGTTGTTCTTGTAGTTGTAGAAATCGTTATCAGAAAGGACCTTGGTGACCTGGTCGCTGGAGCCGACAGTGGCGCGCGCCTTGGAGCCATCCTGGAGACTGTAGATGACATTCGAGCCATCACCCTCGATCTCGACTGACTTGTTGGGGTCCAGGGTATGAGCTTTGTCGTTGCTGTGATTCTTGAAGTTGACCGCCGCACGGTTGAAATCACCCGCTGACTGATCCTGGGCGCCCTGCGCGGGGAGGCGCCCGTAGGCGACGAAGGCGACAAGGAGGATGGCCGCGACGATGAGCACGTATGTCCAACCGCGACGAGATCCACGCATGAGCCGCAGTCTAGCACCTGGTCTGAACTGCTCCTGAGTTCGGAACCGCAAAGGCGAGCGGGCGCTGCACTCCGCTACTCACTGGCCGCTTCCGCAAATTCCGCCTCGGCTACCGCCGCCAGTGAGCCCGCATCGGCCTGTGCTGCATCCGCCAGTGCCAGCAGGCGACGGTGACACCCCGGCAGGATGCTCTCGAGCAGAGGCATCACCTCGTGGCGGATGCGGACGCGCCGGTGCCGAGGGTCGCGGTTGCCGGGATCGTCGAGTGGAATGATTCCGAGTGCAGCGCAGTAGGCGACGGTCTCGGTCCGGCGCACCCGCAGCAACGGACGCACCAAGCGTCCGCGCCGAGGAGCCATGGCCACGAGACTGCGCGCTGTACCGCCGGTGAGTAACCGGTACAGCACCGTCTCCGCTTGGTCGTCGGCAGTGTGGCCCAGCGCGATGGCGGTGGCGCCCAAGCGGTCGCTCACCGCGGCGAGGGCACGCAGCCTGCCCCGACGGGCTCGCATTTGCAACGACCCGCTGCCAGTGAGATCGGCGACGGCAGCGTGGAACGCCAGGCCCCTCGCTTCGGCGAGTCCAGCGACGATCGCCGCCTCGGCGGCTGACCCCTCGCGCAGGCCGTGGTCGACATGCACCGCATGGAGCGTCCAGGCACGCGGCGGCGCGAGCCGGCCCAAGGCATCGAGCAACGTGGTGGAATCGGGCCCCCCGCTCACCCCGATGACCACTGTCTCCCCGGGGGTGAGCACCGCGAACCGATCAGCAGCCACGGCGACCTTGCGGCGCACCCGGGCGATCTCGGGAGCGCGTTCACGCTCGGGCAGGCGAGATTTGGTGCGCGCGGTCGTGGCGGTACCTGGACTCGAACCAGGGACATACCGGGTATGAGCCGGGTGCTCTACCAACTGAGCTATACCGCCATGGGGGCCGTCCCGGCTGCGAAGGGGCTCGCAGCGGCCGAGCCCGACTGGTCGCGCCAAGGAGTGAGTTGCGGCGGTTGGATTCGAACCAACGACCTTCGGGTTATGAGCCCGACGAGCTTCCACTGCTCCACGCCGCCTCGCCAGTTTAGCGAAGCGGCCGTCGCCGAGGCTCAGTGGGGAAGGACGAGCGGAGGAATCGTCGGCGTGGGACTGGGGGGGGTAGGAGTGCTGCCGACGGGGGGCGCCGAGGTCGGCGTCGGCGTGGGTGAATACACCGGGAGTTTGGCATCCACTCCGCCCTTTCCTGGGTTACTGGCCCCGGGCCTGATGACGTAGACGGTCTCACCGGGGAGTACGTAGCCGAGCTTGCGAGCCTGCTCCTCGAGCCAGGCCTTGGTCTGTGCCTGAGCGATCTCCCGGCGACGATCATCGATCTGCTGCTGCAGCACCCCGTTGCCGTTGCGCAAGTGAGTCACCTGGCTGTCGAGAGCGTGGCTCTGAGCACTGGCGCTGTACACCGCAAAGGCGATCCAGCCGCAGATCGCTGCAACGATGCACGCAAGGATGCGGCGCGCCGCTGCGGGGCGGGAGATCGCGGAGGCGGGGCGGCTGCGAATCATGTCGGCCCTCAGAGAAGACGTGTGCAGGGGTCGGCCGGATGGAGGCATAGCATGAGGGTTGTTGCCGAAGTTGACAACAGCTTGCGCACTAGGTCAGCGAGAACAGTACTGCGAATGCGGTCGTTGAAGGTCAACGTGGCTCCATGACTTCCTCATGCTTGGTCGCATCCCAGCGCCGGCGCCACTCCTCGGCACTGAGGTCATGAAGGTCCGTCGCATCGGCTCGAGCCTGCTGCTCCAAAGCGCGAAAGCGCGCCGCGAAGTCTTCGCTGCGTCCCCGCAGCGCGTCCTCGGGATTCACCCGGAGCCGCCGGGAGAGGGCCACCATGGCGAAGAGCAGATCGCCGACCGCCGCCTCGATCTCCCGTGCCGGCTGCGGCGGTGGGGGGGCATGACCGCGGCTCGTCGGGGCCGAGCGGCGCTCCCCTTCGGTCGCGGTCCAATCGGCGCCGCGGGGCGCTGGCAGTGCTGATGGCATCACCTCGCGCAGACGCCGCAGAGCGGCATCGATCCAGGCGAGAGCGCTCTCCGCCGTGGGGCTTTCGTCGAATCCGAGACGCGCCGGACGCTTCTGGACGCCCTGAGCATGGGCCAGGGCAGGCAGCGCGTGGGGGACGCCATCGAGCACCGACAGCCTCTCCCCTTTCTCTGTGCGCTTCAGTCTCTCCCAGTTGACCACCACGTCGGCGGCACCCTCGACCCTGAGATCGCCGAAGACATGAGGATGGCGATGAATCATCTTCAGCCGCGTCGTCTCGGCGACATCACCGATGTCGAAGGGCTCGCCACTCCCCGCGGCAATCGCCGCGTGCATGAGAACCTGCAGAAGAACATCACCGAGCTCCTCGCGAAGCAGGGCACTTCCGCCCTGGTCGATGGCCTCGAGCAGTTCGTACGTCTCCTCGAGCAGATACGGGCGCAGGCTGCGATGGGTCTGCTCGTGATCCCAGGGGCAGCCGCCTGGTGCCCGGAGACGGTCGACGACCTCGATGAGGTTCCGTAGGGACTGGGCTGCTTGATCGCGCATTGTCGAACTGTCGCAGATGGGTCCCCGCCGGCGGGCGTCTCGAGCACGGCAGAATCGGCTGATGTCAAGCCAGGACGAGGTCGAGGCTCACGTCTCCGATCGACTGCGGCGGATGCTGGGACGCTACGTTGCCGCACCCGCGGGGACCCTCTCGCGGACGCGAGCGAGGCGACCAAGTTCGCGGAGCACGCGCATGAGCATCTCCTGCCACTCCCCATCGACGCGCCGGCCCGGCGGCGGGATGACGTAGAGCCGCGACGGTGAGCTGCTGACATAGGCGCGGTACTGGCGGGCCACGGATTCCAGATCGACGCCGTGGGCCAGCGGCATCTGCACCACGACGCCTCCGCGGGCGCTCTCCACGGCGGTGACGCCGGCGGCGGAGGCGAGCAGGCGCACCCGCAGTGAGGCGATGAGCGCCTCGGTCTCGGCGGGCAGTGCGCCGAAGCGATCCACCAGACCCCGGGCTGACTTGTCGAGCTCGCTCTCGCTGGCACAGGCTGCCAGCTCCTGGTAGCAGCGCAGCCGCAGGGTCTCGTCGTCGATGTAGTGCGCGGGCAGAAAGGCGGGGATGGGCAGGGCAACCGTGACCTGCGAGGGCGCTTCGACGAGGGGCTTACCCTGGAGCGCGGTCACCGCCTGGCGGAGCAGGTGGTTGTAGAGCTCCAGGCCCACCGAGGCGATCTCCCCATGCTGCTCCTCACCGAGCAGGTTTCCCGCACCGCGAATCTCCAGGTCGCGCATCGCCAGCTTGAATCCGGCGCCGAGATCCTGGAGTTCGCCGATGACCTCCAGACGCTTGTCGGCACGCTCGGTGAGAGCCTTGTCCGCCGGGTAGAGGAGGTACGCGTAGGCTCGCTGCCCGGAGCGACCAACGCGACCGCGCAGTTGGTAGAGCTGGGCGAGGCCCAGACGATGAGCGTCGTTGATGACGATGGTGTTGGCGTTGGGGATGTCGAGCCCGGACTCGATGATGGTGGTGCAGGCAAGGACATCGACCCCCCCCTCGATGAAGCGGTTCATCACCGCGGCCAGCAGGTCCTCGTGCATCTGCCCGTGAGCGAGCGCGACCTCCGCCTCGGGGGCGAGACGGCGCAGCCACTCACCCTCGCGCTGCAGGGACTGCACGCGGTTGTGCACATAGAAGACCTGCCCCCCGCGGGCCAACTCGCGAGTGATGACCTCGCGCACCAGGTCGTCCTCTCGCGCGGTGACGTACGTCTTGATCGGCTGCCGCTCCTCGGGCGGTGTCTGGATCACGGAGAGATCGCGAATGCCCGCCAGCGACATGTGCAGGGTCCGGGGGATCGGCGTCGCCGAGAGGGAGAGGACATCAACGGCGACCCGGAGTTGCTTGAAGCGCTCCTTCTGGAGAACGCCGAAGCGCTGCTCCTCGTCGATGACGACCAGCCCGAGGTTCTTGAACTCCACACCCTTCTGAAGCAGGCGGTGGGTGCCCACGACGATGTCAACGGTTCCCATCCTCAGGCCGAGGAGCGTGTCCCGCGCCTCCTCCTCGCTGCAGAAGCGCGAGAGCTGCCGGACGGTCAGCGGGAAGGCGCGGAGACGCTCGACAAAGGTGAGGAAATGCTGCTGGCAGAGGACCGTCGTGGGCACGAGCACGGCAACCTGGCGGCCCTCGGTGATGGCTTTGAAGGCCGCTCGCAGCGCCAACTCGGTCTTGCCGAATCCCACGTCGCCGCAGACCACGCGGTCCATCGGCTTCGACGCCTCCATGTCGCGCTTGATCTCCTCGAGCACCATGAGTTGGTCGGGGGTCTCCTCGAAAGCGAAGGAGCGCTCCAGTTCGTGCTGCCAGTCGGAGTCGGGGCCGTACGCGTGGCCTTCCGCCATCTCACGCTGGGAGTAGAGGCCAATGAGTTCACGGGCGACCTCCTCGGTGCGCTCCTTGACGCGACGCTTGGTCCGCTCCCACTCCCCGGTGCCAAGACGCGAGAGTGTCGGGGTGGTGCCTGCGCCGCCTACGTAACGGTCAACTCTGTCTAGATGTGCGACTGGTACGAAGAGACGGTCGCTATCGCCGTACTCGAGGATCATGTACTCGTGGGTGGCGCCGGAATCGTCGTCGACCTTGCGCATCTCCACGAACCGACCGATGCCGTGATCACGGTGAACCACCACATCGCCGGGCGAGAACTCCAGGGTGAATGCCTGGGCCGCAGCGCGACCGGTGGCAGCGCTGCGGGCTCCACGTGCCGATGTCGAGAGCGCCCGACGGCTGCCCCGGGCGAGCCCGGAGCGGCGGCGCTTGCCGATCCCGAACAGTTCCTGATCCGTCCAGATCGCCACTCCCAGCGAGGGGGCGAGCAACCCGCCGCTCAATTCGCCCTCGACCACTCGGAGGGTTCCTGGCGCCAGGTTCGCGGTGAGCAGTTCATCGATCTCTCCTGAGGGGAGGCCCTGTTCCTCGCAGAGTTCCTCGACACGATGCTGCTGGCGGGTCACCGCAATCGCGGTACCCCCGGCCTCCATCTCGCGCCGCATCGCAGCGGCGCTGGCGGAGAAGCGACCGGGAAGCGCCTCGACGCCGCGCCAGCCGAGGTCGTGAGCCGCCTCCTTCAAGGCATCGCGCATCAGTGCTACACCGCCGACAAGGCGCTCCGCCAGCCACTCACAACTGCGA
Organism: Candidatus Dormibacteria bacterium; assembly: GCA_051002895.1. Lineage (GTDB taxonomy): Bacteria > Chloroflexota > Dormibacteria > Aeolococcales > Aeolococcaceae > JBPCLW01. The sequence continues at coordinate 239,030 of JBPCLW010000042.1, forward strand.
GTTCCGTTCCAGGCGCCGGCGGGGAGTTCACCGCGAGCCTCCTCCTGCCGGTGCAAATTCTCCAGCTCGTCGGCATTGCGGCGGGCGGCGCGCAGCAGCGCCTCGCCCCCTCCCGCGCAGAGGACGATGACATCGTCGCCGAGATGATCGAACAGTGTCGGGGGATCCTCACCGGCGAGGTAGGGAAAGAAGAGGTCGACCCCCTCGTCGTAGGTTCCCATCTCCAACTGGGCACGATCACGCTCCCAGGCCTCGCGGACGTCAGGCCGGCAGGCGCCGACGTCAAGTTCCTCGAGGTAGCCCAATGCCGACCGCACATTCTCCTCGCGAAGATCGAGCTCGCGCGCCGGCCGTATCTCGACAGCGTCCAGCTTGGCGACCGATACCTGGGTATCGACATCGAACAGACGGATCTCATCAACGTCGTCGCCGAACCACTCAGCGCGCCACGGCCGGCTGCGGTCGAGGCCATAGACATCGACGATGCCACCGCGCACGGCGAAGTCACCCGCGCTCGACACCGCACTGACGTGGCGATAACCCATGGCAACCAGCTGGTGCAAGAGAACGTCGCGGTCAACATGCTGACCGCGCTCGATACGCAGTGTGGCGTCGGCAAGCGCCACCCGCGCCAGTGTCGGCCGCAGCAGTCCTTGCGGCGACGCCACCACGAGAAGCGGCGAATCGTCACTGCAGAGCCCCAGTGTGCGCACGCGGCGGCGGGTGACCTCTTCGGAGGGCGGCACGCGGTCGAATCCGGGGGTGTCGGCCGACGGCCATTCCCCGAGACGATCGTCCCCACCGAGCAATCGGGCGTCGGCTGCATGCGCCTCAGAGTCCGCACTCACCAGCAGCACTCGCCGCCTCTTGCGCTCGCGGAGCCAGACGGCAAGCACCGCCATGGCCCCGGTGGGCACGCCGCCGAGTTCGACGCCGCGACGCTCCAGCGCAGCCGCCAAGCCCGGGGTGGTGTCGAGGCGGGTGAGCAGCGTGTCAGGCACGCGGCTTCACCTCGGGGATGCCTCCCTCGCTCGGCGAGGTCGGCGCTCGATTGAACTCCGCAGCAGCAGGCTCGAGGCCGAACCTGACGATGGCGATGACCGCCGCGGCGGCGCGCTGTACGACGTTATCGACGGCGGGGCGCTCCTCATGCCGGAAACGGTGGAGCACGTGGTCGACGGTGTCCTCACCCGCCGCAGGCCGGCTGACACCGACACGCACGCGCATGAACTCCGGCGTCTGCCACGAGCGAATCAGCGAGTCCACGCCCTTCTGCCCCCCGGCAGAACCGCCGCGACGCAGCCGCAGCCGCCCCAGCGGGAGATCGACATCATCGTGGATCACGATGGTGTCGTCGGGTCGGACTGCAAATGCACGGATGAGGTGAACTCCGGCTCGACCCGAGAGGTTCATGAAGGTCTTGGGTCTGGCGGTCACCAGGTCGTAGCCCTCTACCGCACCAATCCGCACCTTGGCCGGACCCTCATTCCGGGGCGCGGCGAAACGGCCGCGACTCTCCAGCGCATCGAGGACCATCCAGCCCATGTTGTGGCGGGTGTTCCGGTACTCGCCTCCGGGGTTGCCAAGACCGATGACGAGCGTCGCCATCACGGTGCTGCAAGGACGGGAACGTCGTCGCCGGGGAGCAGACGCTGGGTCTCCGTGGTCATCGCCGCGGCACCCACCGCATCCTCGTGGTCGTGTCCCAGACAGTGGAGCAGGCCATGGATGGCGAGGAGCCGAAGCTCGGCGGCGGGATCGTCGGCTCGCTGCAACCGAGCCCGTGGAACTGAGATGGCGATGTCTCCGACCCAGCCGGGGTCATCGCCGACGAAGGCAAGGACGTCGGTGACAGCGTCGGTGCCGCGGTGGGCGCGGTTGAGGTGGTGGAGCTCATGATCGTCGGTGAGACGCACCGCGAGACCGGCGCGCGCAGACACGCCGAGCGCATCTCCGGCGCCCCGCAGGAGGGGCCCGAGCGCCGCGCGGCGTACCAACGTGCGTTCGTCGGCGGCGAGTGTCTCGCCGCGGTGCAGGGTGACGCGCATCTCAATGCATGAAAAAGGGCCCGCCGAACCGGGCCCTCTGATTGTGAGCGAACGAACTCTCAGCCGGACTTGGCGCGTCGCTTCTTAGCGGCGACCAGCTTGCGCTTGCGGCGGATCGACGGCTTCTCGTAGTGCTCGCGGCGACGAACTTCCGAGAGAACCCCGTTCTGCTTGATCTTCTTGTTGAAGCGCCGCAGGGCGCTCTCAAAGGTCTCGCCCTCGCGGACCTTCACCTCCGACACAGTGAGTGCTCACCTCCTTCGCGCCGCACCCGCGGCGTGGTTCTCTGGGCGCCCTCGCACCACTGGCACGACCGGCACGGTCCAGAGTAGCAGCCCGTGTGGGCGCGGGGGCGTCGCCGGGCACCCACTAGCTCACTCGAAGGGATTCTCCGCCGGGGCCAGGGCGACATTGACAACTGCCGGCCTGCAGGGATCGCGGCGAATGTGCCCGTCACGATTGCTGACCTCGACCCAATGTTCCTGGGAGCCGAGGGTGTGGCGCTCAAAGAAGCGCGCCTGCGAGTGCGGCAGTGACACGAGGAACCTCATGACTGCGTGTTCGGAGAGATACTCCAACGGCAACGGCGAGTTACTGCCCTCCTCAAACACAATCACCGGCCCCTTGAAGCCGCGGAAGATGTGCAGTTCGTACTCGCCGATGAGGGTGCCCTCATGGCGGACCTGGTGCACGCTGAAGTGGACCTCGCTGGGCAGATTCACGCTGATCGCTGCCGCAGAAGGCACAGTTTGGGGGCGGGGTTGGGACGGTCCGCGGACGATCCCCTGAAGGGGCTCGGACTCAAACGAGGCAAGATGACTATCAAGGTTTGTCCGTGTGCGAGAGTCCATCTCGGCTGAGACTAGGGATGCGCGGCGGACATGGAACGGACGATGAAGGCAGAAGCCTGTTCAGACTTCGTTCGAGAGTGGCGCTCGGGTTCTCCAGTGCGAACGGATGTGCGAAGCACACGATACACTTGAGGCCATGACCCTGACGCTCGATGACCGCCAGCGTCAGGCGATTGATCACGGTGCCGGGCCCTGCCTGGTGCTCGCCGGACCGGGCAGCGGCAAGACGCGTGTGATTGTCCAACGCTTCCTGCGGCTCATCGCCGCGGGAACGCCCGGGGACAGGCAGGTGGTTCTCACCTATACGCGAAAAGCTGCTGTGGAGATGCGCGAGCGCGTCGAAAGCACGATCGGCCCCCTCCCCGACGACCCACCGCTGACGAACTACCACTCCTTCGCACAACAGGTGCTCCGGCGTTGGGCGTGGCGCCTCGGTATCTCCCCCGCCTTCCGCATCGCCGACCCCGCCGAACGCTGGCTGGAGGTCGACGCCATTCTCAGCGAACTGCGGCCGATCACCCTCCACAATCCGCTGCGCCCCCAGGATCTGGTTGATGGGATTCTCGACCTCATTGGTCAGGCTAAGCAGGAGTTGGTCACGCCGCCGCAGTACGCCAGGTGGGCGGAGCAGCGGACGGAGGAGTGCCGAGACGAGGCGGAGCGCTTTCTGCTCCGCCGTCATGTGGAATGCGCCGAGGTATACCGGCAACTCGAAGAGCGCTACAAGCGGCGGGGCATTCTCGATCATGACGACACCATCCTTCACGCTCACACCCTGCTCTCCGAGTATCCCGACGTCCGCGCCGCCGTCTGCGACCCCGTCGAGATGGTCATGGTCGACGAGTACCAGGACACGAACTACGCGCAAGCACGACTCGTCGAGGCTCTCGTCCGCGATAACGGAAACCTCCTCGTGGTCGCCGACGACGACCAGTCGATCTACAAATTTCGCGGCGCCTCCCTCGCCAACCTCGATCGCTTCGCCCGGCTCTACCCAGATCACGTTCGTGTCGTTCTCAGCAACAACTATCGCTCCACCAGCCAGATCGTGGCTGTTAGCCGTGCCGTCATCACGGCTGCTCAGCCAGAGTCGCGCATCGACAAGCACCTGGTTGCAAAACACGGTACGGGTGCCAGCGTCGAGGTATGGCGCGGCGACGATGATCGCTCCGAGATGCGGGCGGTGGCAACCGAATGCCGACGGCTCATCGGCTTGGGCACGTCCGCAGGCGACATCGCCTGGCTCTTCCGCCGTCACGACGACATGCGTGGAGCCATCCGCGCCCTGCAGGAGGCGGGAGTCCCCCACCTCGTCCACGGGGGACGGGGATTCTTCCAGCAACGCGATGTCAAGGATGTCATCGCGCTGCTCAGCGCCGTTCTCGATCCCAACGATTCGCAGTCGCTGCTCCGCTGCCTCAACCTCCCCCACTACGCGGTGGGCAACCCCGGCCGTCTCGCCCTCTCGCGGGCCGCAGTCGAGAACGACATGCCCCTAGCCTCGGTCATCGCTGCAGGCGGTGGCGACCTCGACGCTGCCGACAGCGCGGCAGCAAAGCGCTGCGTTGAGACACTCGTCAAGTTGCATGGCCGGGTGACCCGCGACGACGTTCGCGATCTCTTCTATGCGGTGCTCGAGGAGTCGCGATTCCTCGGCGCTCTCGAGGATATGGAGAGCGCTGCGGCAGCCCAGATCGGTGCCAACCTCAATCGTCTCGGAGAACTCCTCGAGACCTTTGCCGACTGGAGCGACGACCGCAGCTTGGCGCGTGCATTGCGGTACCTGAGTGTGCTCCGCGCCTGCGGAGGCGCCGACGAAGTGCCCCGCGCAGAGGTTGGGTCCACCGGCCTGACCCTGATCACTGCCCACTCGGCGAAGGGTCTGGAATGGCCCGTGGTCATCATGTCTCGCTGTATTGAGTCGCGCTGGCCCGGCACTCCGGGAGCCGCCTCCCGTCTCGGCCTGCCCGATGACCTCGTTCCCGATACCCCGCCTCCCGGGGACGGTCACCGCGACGAGGAGCGTCGGCTCTTCTACGTCGCTCTGAGCCGTGCCCGCGACCGGCTCATCCTGACCTCCGCGCGCCGATATTCGCACTCCTGGCAGGACGAGAGGGTGACACCATTCCTCGAGCCGTTGGACCACCTCGAGGGTGCGGTGACCAAGAGGGCCCTTCCCCCGGGCGGCCCCCCGCAAACCCTGCGTCCCGCCGAGATGCTTGGGGTGCCACCGGTCCGGGTGCGGGCATCGATCTCCGACCTTGTCGCCTTCAAGGACTGCCCCCGGCGTTATGCCTACCGCGCCGTATATCACCTCCCCGTGCCGGAATCCCTACAGCGCTGGTACGGGGTTCTCGTCCACGACGTCTTGCAGAGCGCCGCGACCCAGCGCCGGAGTGGCCTCGACGTTGGCGGGGATGCGGTGATTGCCCTGTGGCGGGAGGCCTGGGACACGGCCCGCGGACCCAAGGGAGCGGGAGCCGACCTCAGTGCCCTCGGTGAGTCCCAACTGTCCCGGTACGCGGCGTCAAGCGCCTGGTACAGCCGCCGTATCGTCGGGGTCGAGGAACCCTTCGTCATCGATGTCGACAGCGCCGATATCAGTGGCCGCTATGACCGCCTCGACGACGGTGAGCAGGCACCCATCGTCGTCGACTACAAGACCGGGCCACCACGGACCGAGGCCGAGGCGAAGCGGGACCTGCAGGTGCGGGGTTACGCGCTGGCCATGGCGCGGCGCACACGCGCGGAGCGCGTCACCGTGGAATTGCACTGGCTGCAGACTGCCGAAGTCACCAGCGTCACCTTCGATCGCTCCGGACTTGGTACTGCGTCCGGCCATATCGACGGCGCAGCGCGTGAACTCGCCGCAGCTGCACAAGATCGGGACTTCCCCACCAAACCGTCAGCCTGGAAGTGCCGCAACTGCGACTACCGGACAATCTGCGATGAGGGGCGCAACGCCGGAGGGAGCTGAGCCCAGATCAGGCCGCGGGGTGGAAGTGACGCCAAGTTCCCGCGTGCAAGGACTCGTCGGGGAGCTCGACATCGTCGGGCAACTCGGTCCGCCAGGGCAGCATGAGATCGAACACGATCTCCTGAATGGTCCAGAGCATGTCCATGACCTCGGTGACCTTGGCCTGACGCCGATTGAGGACCTCTTCGACATGGCGGTGCGCGGCCTCGTCGCCGGTGAGACGTACAGCCTTGCAAGCGAAACCAAAAACGCGCTGGGCCCGCCCGGCGACCTCCGGGGGCACCTCCTTGATACCCTGGAGATGGGTCTCCTCGCACAGTTCGATGGCGCTGTCGAGGCGCTCGATCAGACGGCGAAGGCGCGTCCGCTCGACCGCGTCCTGGCGATGGCGCTTTCGGGCGACATGCACCTCTTGGGTGGCGTTCTCAATCAACAATGGAGCTCTCCTTGGCGCCGCAACGCCCGCCGTCACAACCTCGGGACAAGACTATCGATCTCGGTCATTGACATCAACAGCCAGAATCGGGTCACATTGATGCATGGATCGCATCAATGTCGACCTACTGCGAACGTTTGTCGAGGTCGCCCGGCTGGAACACCTCGGTCGTGCCGCTGACGTCCTCCAGAATGATCAGTCAACGGTCAGCCGCAAGATCGGCCGCCTGGAGAAGGAGGTCGGCGTCCCGCTGTTCGAGCGCATCGGCCGCTCGATTCGGCTCACCCAGGCTGGCAAGCGGCTGGTCGGCCGGGCCGAGCGCATGCTGACCGACATCCGCGACGCCGTCGCCGAGGCCGCCGGGACAGTCTCCGCAGAGGCCGGGAAGGTCCACATCGGCTTCCTCCATACTGTGGGCGCCCGCTGGCTCCCCGAGCGCCTGGCCCGCTTCCTCAGCTCGTACCCCGAAGTCAGCTTTGTCCTCACTGAGGGCACGACCTCCGAGGTCGTCGCCGGCCTACTTGACGGCCGCTTCGACATTGGCATCCTCGGCCCCCCCCCGGTCAACACCCCGGAACTCCACGTGCTGCCCCTCTTCCGTGAGCGCGTCTCGGTGGTGGTCCCGGCCCAGCACCGCCTGGTGGGACGCTCCTCGGTCACCCTCCACGACATCGCCGACGAGCAACTCATCCTCCCGCGCTCCCGCAGCGGTCTGCGCCGGGTTATCGATGACGCCTTTGCCCGCCAGGGGCTCGCCGAGCGCGTAGCCTACGAAGGAGACGATTTCACCATCGTCCAGGGTCTCGTCGAGGCCGGACTCGGCATCAGCCTGTTGCCGATGCCGCTGCCGATGCCCTCGAGCCGGGTTGCCGTCATACCGCTTCGTGATCCACCCATCGCGCGCACCATGGCGCTGTGTTGGGATGAGCGACGCACGCTACCGCCGGCGGCGGATCTCTTCATCCATCGGCTGAATATCGACCCGGGTGAGTCCTACCAGGGCCCCGGTTCCGGCTAAACGGGTACTCAGTGGCAAGCCCTTTCATGGACGCAGCGTGACCCTGCTGAAGATTCGACCCTGAAACTCAATCGCCAAATTACCTTCGCAGAAGAATCGCGTCGCGTCCGCCGCTCACTAGCCTACGGCGCCAGGCGATTGATGTCCCGCGGGAAAAGAGTGGTCTCACGAATGTTCTGCGCGTTGACAAGGCGGGCAACAAAACGCTCGAGGCCAATTGCAAAGCCACCGTGCGGGGGCATCCCATGGCGGAAGGCCATGAGATATTCGGCGTAATGCTCGGGGTTGTCACCCCGCTCCGTGAGCGCTGCGACGTAGTCCGCGTAGCGGTGCAGCCGTTGGCCGCCAGTGACCAACTCGACACCACGGAACAGCAGATCGAAGCCCCGGGAGAATCCCGGTCGAGAGGGATCGGGATGGGTGTAGAAGGGCCGCTTCCTAATCGGATACCCGCGTATGAATACGAACGCCGAATTGTGCTCCCTCAACGCCCATTCACCAAGCCACCGCTCATTCGCCGGGGACAGATCGGGCTCATTGGCCAGGTCCTCTCCAGTTGCGGCGGTGATGAGCGCCTGCGCCTCACTGAAGTGGATGTCGGGGACAACGTCGGGGACGTCGGGCAGCTCGACCTTCAGGACGTCGAGCGCGGCGCGTGCATGCCCCTCGAGTCCCCCCATCATCCCCGCTAGTACCGTCGTGAGCACGCTCATCACGGTGTACTCGTCATCGATGAAGCCCATCTCCGCATCCAGGGACACGTACTCGTTGACGTGTCTCGCAGTATCGTGGGGCTCGGCGCGAAACACTGGTCCGACCTCATAGACGCGCTCGAAGACGCCAACCATGATCTGCTTGTAGAACTGCGGACTCTGCGCCAAGTAGGCGCGTCTTCCGAAGTAGTCGAGGGTGAACGTGGTCGCTCCAGACTCGGTTGCCGACGAGACTATCTTCGGCGTCTGTATCTCGGTGAACGAGTGTTTCTCGAGTGAATGGCGGAAACCTGCCATGGATGCCGCCTGCATTTGGAAGTACGCCCTCAGGCGAGGATGGCGGAGCGCCACGGGTGCGGCGTCAAGGATGGTGGGCAGCTGGGCCTTGATGACTGGGCGGTACAGGTCGAACGGCGGGGGTTCCTCCGCTTCACACAGCACCACGACCTCAGGATCATGGAGTTCCACCCCGTTGGGCGCCTGCTCGACGGCGGTGACCGTCCCGGTGACGGCAATGACCGAATCGTTGACCAAGGACGCGACCTGCCCGACCACAGCCGGGTCGGTGATCACCACCTGGGCGATACCCCGAGCGTCACGGACGATGAGGAAACTGACCTCGGAAAGCTGACGGAACCGGTGCAGCCAGCCACGCAGTACGACGCGTTCGCCGACGTGACCGGCCAGCTCGGCTGTCCAGATGCGGTCGTAGAGTGCGTGGGCCATGAACCGGGGATTCTACCGGGCGATCGCCGCTGGAATCGCGCCCCGGGCCGGCAGGCAGGCACCGCTAGACTTGGTCGACCTCATGGCCCTCGTCCTCTTCGCTATCGCTGCACTGCTTTTGGTCGGCGCCGCCATCGCGGTGGCGTCGAGTAGCCGCCGACGCGTTCCTAACGCGAGCACAGGAGCGCCCGAGCGGGGATGGGCCGCCGCCCGAACCGACGCCGCCGACGTCGTCGACCGGGCCCGCCGGGCGGCGCTCACCATCCGTGAGGCCGTCAGCGTCGAGGTCGACATGCGCCACGAAGCGCTGGAGGCGCGCACCGCTGCCCTTGATGAAAAGGAGCGGAGCTGGGAGGAGCGCCGCGGCATCTTTGAGGAGCGGCGCTTCGCCCACAAGAAGCGACGGGAGGAGATCGAAGCCCGCAGCGAGACCGTGAATGAGCAGCGCAGGGGCGCCGCGACGACCATCCTCGACCGGGCCGTGCTGACCCGAGACACGGCCGTGCACCTGATACTCGACCGCCTGCAGGCTGAGCTCGCCGCCGAGCACGCGGAGCAGGTCGAGCGGGCGGTGAGCAACCGCATCGGCGATGTCCTGCCCGCCACCCGAACCCTGCTGGTCGCGGCGATGGAGCGCCAGAGCGGTTCCCACGCCGACACCGCACCCCGGCTCTCTCCGCTGCCCTTCGCGGGGGTCGACGATGTCCAACGCGAGCGCCTTCTTTCCGCGCTCGCTGTCGTTGCCGAGGGCACCACCACCGACCTCGCCGTCGACGAGGAGCGCCAGCAGGCGACGCTGCGTGGCCTCGATCCCATCGGTCGGGAGGTCGCCCGCCAGGCAGCTCTCGAAGTCCTCGACCGACGCATCCAGGCCGAGGCGGTGCCCCCGCTCCTGCAGCGCACCCGTGCATCGCTGGCGACGCGCATCTCTGAGATCGGTGAGCGCTCGCTCTGGGAAATGCAGATGTGCGGCCGCCCGGAACTGGCCGAACTCATGGGTGTCCTCCACTACCGGTTCTCCTATGGACAGAACGCGCTGCTCCACTGCAAGGAGACGGGGTACATCTGCGGGGCTCTCGCCGCTGAGCTGGGCATGACCCAAGCCCAAGCACGTGAGGCGGGGATGCTCCACGACATCGGCAAGGCCGCCGACCACGATGTCGAGGGATCGCACGCCATCATCGGCGGTGAGCTCCTCCGCCTCATGGGCACGGACCAGGGAATCGTTCATGCCGTCAAGGCGCACCACTTCGATGAGGAGCCCTCAACCGACCTCGCCATGCTCACCATCTGCGCCGACGCCATCAGCGCCTCGCGGCCCGGTGCCCGGCGCGACACCCTGGCCGCGTACCTGGCCCGACTCGAACAGCTCCAGACCATTGCCACGCGGCACACCGGGGTGGAACGCGCCTTCCCCCTCCAGGCAGGCCGCGAGGTGCGCATCTTCGTACGCGCCCGCCAGGTGAAGGACGAGCAGATCGCCGGCCTCTCCCACGAAATCGCTCGAGAAATCGAGGACGAGATGCAGTACCCGGGGGTCATCAAGGTCCTGGTGATCCGTGAGACCACGGCGACGGCCACCGCTCCCGCCCAGGTGGGCCGCGCGGCAGTGGAGACGCCAGGTCTCGCCGTGGCCGCATCATCTGCACCGAAGCGGCGCCGCCGCAAGCGCAAACGGCGAGAGGGTAGTGACACCGGCTCCGGGGAGACCTCAGTGGTCACCGCCGAGCCGGCCTAACCGTCGACACGCATCCACCGCCGCGACCGTCACGTAAGAGCCAGGTGATGACCTCGGCTCACACTACCGCCACTGGCTTGCGCATCCCCGTCCCAGCATCGGGAACCGCACGCAATGCCACCTGGATGGCGCGACTCGTCGGGGCTGCCCTGCTCATCGCCATCGGGGTCATTCATGTGGGCCTCGCCTCGATGTACATCGATCAGGCCGCGTACATCGGGATCCTCTTCTATGCACTTCTCCCCGCCGGGCTGATTGCGGCCGCCCTCATCATCGCCGGGATCCGCGGTGGATGGATCCTGGGAGTTCTTATCGCCGCCGGCGCCATCATCGGGCTGCTGCTGTCCAGCACCATCGGCCTTCCCCAATTCATGGACAGCCTCACCGCACCGGGAGCAACCCCGTCACTGCTCGTCGAGATCGCCTACATCGCGGTGTTCATCGTCAGTGCCCGCGTCAAGCGCAGCCCGCTAGGCCCCTGAGGGACTATCCGCGCAGGAAGCTGCTGATCACCTCGATGCTGGACTGAGGGTCCTCGTGGAAGAAGAGATGGCCGGCACCGGCAAGGAAGTGGTGCCGTGCAGTTGGGATGGCACGGACGAGCAGGCGGGCGCTCTCGACAGGGACGAGCGCATCGTCGGTCCCGTGCATGACCAGTGTGGGCGCGCTGATCTCCGTCAGCCGCCCGCTGATGTCCGACTCGCGAGAGGCACGAAACTGGGCGCTGAATCCGTGGGGATCGAGGAGATGGCCGGCACGGTAGCCAACCTCGGCCTCGATAAAGCCGGGCTGCGCACCCTGGAAACGGGCGGAATAGAGGACGGTGCAGGCACGGCGATATGCGTCCTCGGGAGTGTGCGTCCCCATGCCGAGGAGCGCGGCGGTGGCGGCCGGATCCGCGGGAACGGCGTTGTATCGGCCAGGGCCGGTGGCCGCGAGCACGAGCCGGTCGATGCACTCTCCGTGCAGCACAGCGACGTATTCGGCCGTCATGCCCCCCATCGACGCACCGAACAGATGGAAGCGCTGCGAGCCGGCGGCCTGGGCCACTGCCACGCAGTCCGCAGCCAGGCGCTCCATGGAGTACGGCCCTCTGGGAACATCGGACTCCCCGGTTCCACGTGGGTCGTAGACAACGGTGCGATGACGCTGAGCAAGGCCGGGAATGATGGGAGCGTAGATGTGGCGGGTGGCTCCCAGACCGGGGATGAGGAGGAGCGTCGGGCCCTCCCCTTCCATGGTGTACCCGAGCCGTATCCCATCGTCGGTCAGGGCCAGGCCGGTGGTGGTCACCTCACCAGCATGGGGGGCAGCGCAGCGAGCACGTTCCCGCCGGCGAGGGGCACCATCAGTGGATGCCGCGCTACCTCGTCCCTGCATCCGCGTTCGAGGGAGACACCCTGCGGGTCGACGGTCACCTCGCCCGCCACCTCGCCCGTTCCCTGCGGGTGATCCATGGCGAACGGATCACCGTCGTCGACGACGCCGGCGTGGAGCATGGTGTGGTGATTGATCAGGTCTCCGCCCGCCTGCTCACCGCGCGCGTCGCCTGGAGCAGACCCGCAGCTGGGGAGCCGGCTCTTCAGCTGCACGTCGTGCATGCTCTCATCCGCGAATTCGCCGACGTTGTCGCTGACCTCACCCATGCTGGCGCCACAGCCATCTATCCAGTGCTCACCAGCCGAACCGTCGTCCGGCCCCCGGCCAACCGCTGCCGGGGCCAAGTGGAGCGTTGGCAGACCGTCGCCGCCGAGGCCGCGCAACTGGCCGGCCGGGTCCGGGCCCCCGCTGTGAGTACGGTAGGGCGCCTCGCCGATGCCATGGCGGCTCTGCCGGAGCGAACGCGTATCCTCGCCTGTACCGTGGATGCACAAGCGCCACTCTCGCGCATCGACATCGACACCGCAGCTCCCCTGGCGTTGGTCATCGGCCCCGAGGGCGGCCTCGAGGCCGCGGAGCTCGCCGAGCTCATGGCCAGGGGAGCTACCTCCGTCCATCTCGGACCACGTGTGCATCCAGCCCGCAACGCTGGATCGCTCGCCCTCTCTCTGGCGCTCGCGCGCACTGGCTGCCTGGACCACGCCCCACCTCCGCCACCATGGCCGGGGTGAGCGCCACCGGCACTCCTCGCGTGGCGTTCACCACCCTCGGCTGCAAAGTGAACTACGCGGAAATGGCCGATCTCGCCGGGGTGCTCGCCGCCGACGGCTGCGAGATTGTCGGTGACAGCGACTCCGCAGATGTCCGCGTCCTCAATTCCTGTGCTGTGACCCTGCAGGCCGACGCCACGACCAGACAGCGCCTGCAACGTCTGCGCCGTCAGGATCCGGATTGTCACCTCATCCTCACCGGCTGCAGCGTCGACGCCAATCCCCAACGCTACCTCGCCTCCGACAGCCGGGGCGAGCGAGTGGCGATCCCCGGGGTTGACGCCGTTTTCAGCAACGTCGAGAAGCCGGCCATTGCCACGCACATCCGCGGCTTGCTGGGAGATCGGCGCGGGACCGTCGATCTCCCAGCCGCGACGCGCAGCCGGGCGTTCCTCAAGGTGCAGGACGGCTGCGACCACCGCTGCACGTACTGTGTCGTCTGGCGGGCTCGCGGCCCCTCGGTGAGCCTCCCGCTCGACGAGATCCTCGAGAAGGCGCAACGGGCCGTCGACCGCGGCCAGCAGGAGATCGTCCTCACCGGCGTCGACCTGGGCAGCTACGGCCGTGAGCGTGGCAGCAGCCTGGCGGTTCTGGTGCGCGAACTTCTGGTCAGCATTGGCGGCAACGCTCGAATCCGGCTCAGCAGCATCAATGCCAACGACATCACCGCGGATCTGGCTGCGCTCAATGCGGAAGCGCGGCTCTGCGCTCACTGGCACATTCCCCTGCAGAGTGGCAGCGATCGCATCCTCAAAGGAATGCACCGCGGCTACCGACGCCGCCAGTACCTGCGCGCGGTCGCAGCGCTACGTGATGCCGACCCGCATACGGAGATCACCAGCGACGTCATGGTTGGATTTCCTGGCGAGACCGAGGCCGATCACGAAGACACACTGAGCCTTGTCCGCGAGGTGGGATTCCTCCATACCCATACCTTTCGGTGGTCGCCACGACCGGGCACCCCGGCGACGTCGCTCAACGAGCGGGTCGCCGACGCCATCGCCCACCGCCGTAGCCGAGAGGTCCGTATCGCCACCGGTCACACTGGACGGGCGGCGCGCGAGCGGGCACTCAAGCGACGCCACCATGATGTGGTGTGGTGCCGGGTGGACGGGGAGGTCGCCGAAGGGCTCACGGACACCTGGCACACTGTCCTGGCCGCAGCGGGGCCGGAAACAAGAACCGGGCGGCTGCAAAGAGTGGAGGTCACGGGGATCGAGGGAGAGCGCCTCCGCGCTAGGCTCTCTTCGCCATGATTGAGAACCGCTGCATCTTCTGCAGCATCGCCGCCGGTGACATCAAGGCTGACCGCGTCCACGAGGATGACGCCGTGATCGCCTTTCGCGACACCAATCCCCAGGCCCCGGTCCACATCCTCGTTATCCCCCGTGAACACATCGCATCGGCTGCCGATCTAACGCCCACTCAGGACGCTCTCTGGGGCCGACTCCTCCATGTCGCCCAAGCGCTGGCACAGGGCGAGGCCATCCACGACGACGGCTACCGAATTGTGGCCAATGTGGGCAGGAACGGCGGCCAGACCGTCCCCCACCTCCACCTCCACCTGCTCGGTGGACGGCAGATGAAGTGGCCTCCAGGTTGAGCGGCGAGAGCATAAACATGGCCCAAGGAGCCATGGCGCCTGCGCCGCCAACCCTCACTCTGGGTCGAAGAATCCCCTGAGATTCTCGAAGAACCCCTTCCTCACCTTGGCGGGCTGACCGCTGCGACCCTCGAGCTGCTCGTACAGTTGGCGCTCGGCGGCGGAGAGGTGGTGGGGAATCACCACCCGGATGACGTTGAGTTGATCCCCCCGCCGGCCGCTCCTCACATGGGGAACGCCCCTGCCGGCGAGCTTGATGACCTTGCCGTGCTGAGTCCCTGGGGGCACATCGAGCTGCAGGTCGCCGTCCAGCGTGGGGATGGTGATGCTGTCACCGAGGGTCGCCTGGGGCACGGTGACGGGCAGTTCGTAGACGATGTCCGTCCCCCGCCGCACCAGGTGCTGATGCGGAGAAACTCGAAAACCGATAAAGAGGTCGCCGTTGCTGCCGCCCCGCAGCCCCGCCTCGCCCTCACCGCGCAGGCACACCTGCACGTCCTGATCCACGCCGGCGGGGATGGTGACATCAAGGGTCTTGCGCTCCTCGACGCGGCCCTGACCGTGGCAGGTCGGACAGGGTGTGCTGACGATGTGCCCCTCACCCCGGCAGCGCGGGCACGCGGCAGCCTGCACCATCTGCCCGAAGATCGATTGGACGACCCTCCGCGTCTGCCCGCTGCCTCCGCAATCGGGGCACTTCGTCGGTGACGTGCCCGGAGCCGCGCCGCTCCCCGAGCAGGCCGTGCAGGTGCCTGAGCGGGGGACCTCGATCGTACGCGTGGCACCGAACGCGGCCTCCTCGAAGGTGACGTCGACGATCAAGCGCAGATCAACCCCGGGCTGCGGGCCCACCTGGCGCCCGCCTCGACGATTGCCACCGAAGAACATGTCGAAGAGGTCAAATGCGGAATCGAAGCCGAAGCCGGACATGTCCGGCGCCCCCGATGTAGCGTGCCCGTACATGTCATAGCGCTGCCGCTTCTCGGGGTCGCTGAGCACCGAGTACGCCTCGCCGATCTCCTTGAACCGCTCCTCGGCGACCTTGTCGCCCTGGTTGCGATCTGGATGAAACTCCAGCGCAAGCTTGCGGTACTGCTTCTTGAGCTCTTCGGGCGTGGTGTTCCGGCCGACACCGAGAACGTCATAGTAGTCGCGCTTGGTGGTGGCCATCAGTCTCGGGCGCGAACCTGCGCATGACGAGGATGGGCGACCTGGACGAGAGCCGGCCGAAGCAGGCGATCGTGAAGACGGTAGCCGGGTTGGAGCTCGGCGATGACGGTGTCCTCACTGACCTCATCGGACTCCTCGCCGCCGATCGCCTGGTGCTGAGCGGGATCAAAGACCGCCCCGACGGTCGCTACTGGGCTGACACCCAGACTCCCAAGCGCCGCCTCGAACTGCTCAACGACCATGCGCAGGCCGCTGAGCAGGGTCTCGTCGCCGTCAGGGGCATGCTCGACGGCACGCCTCAAGTTGTCGAGCACCGGTAGGAGCGCATGCACGGCCGCCTCACTCTCATAGCGACTTCGATCAGAGAGCTCTTGGGACTTGCGACGTTTGAAGTTTTCGAAGTCGGCGGCCAGGCGGAGGTATTGGAGTTGCCGCTCCTCGAGCTGCTCGTCGAGACTGGCCCCGGGGATCGATGGGTCAGTTTCCGCCGCGTCCACCTCCCCGAGCAACTCCGCGTTCTCGTCGTTCATCTGAGGGTCTCGTGGTCAGTGGTCACCGTCACTAGGCCATCACCCGACTCAGAGCCTGGCCCACCTGCAGGGCGACGAAGCGTACTCGGGGGGCGACCTGTGAATAACGCATGCGGGTGGGGCCGAGCACCCCTATCGTGCCGCTTCGGCCGGTGCTGCCGGCCCGATAGCTGGTGAGCACCATGCTGCACTGGCTGAGTTGCTCCACGCCGGTCTCACGGCCAATCATGATGTGAACTCCCCGGTCCTGTTCCAGCGCCGCGAGCACCTCCCCGAGAATGCGCTCCTCCTCCAGCACTTCGAGCACTTCCCTGAGCCTCTCGATGTCGCCGAACTCAGGTTGGTGCAAGAGATTGCGAACGCCATCGTGGACGATGAGCATGTCCTGCCGCTTCTCCACCGAGCGCATGAACAGAACGATGGCAGCGACGATTTCCGTTCGCAGCGGGTGGGTATCGTCGGTACTCCTCAGCTCACCAATGGCGGAGCCATCAAGGCCGCCAAGCTCGCCGTTCAGCTGTCCAGCAAGGAGCGAGAGTTCGCGCTGGTCGGAGTCACGACCCAGCTGCAGTGTCTGCTGACGGATGACGTTGCCGTCGAGGACGAGGATGAGGAGAGCGTGATCGGCGTCGAGCGAGACGAGATCGAGATGCTTGAGGGCGGCGGCATGGGACCGGGGGCCTGTCACCAGGCTCAAAGCGTCAGCCGCCAGTGCCAGAGCGGAGGCAGCACGCTCGAGAACGCCCTCGATGTCGAGCGGAAGGTTGCGCAGAAGGGGCTCCATCAGCCGACGAACCGCAAGTGGGAGCTGTTCCTCCTCCATGAGGAAATCGACGTAATAGCGGTATCCGAGGTCGGAGGGGACGCGTCCCGCGGACGTGTGGGGCTGGAGCAGGTAGCCGACATCGACCAGCGATGCCAACTCGTTGCGGATCGTCGCCGACGACCACGAGGTGAGGTGGGCGGCGAGGGCGTGCGATCCCACCGGTACCCCGGTCTCCGTGTAGTCGGAGACGACGGCCTTCAGGATCTGCTGCTTGCGCTCATCGAGCGGAAGGGAGCGTTCCATGACCTCTGCCGCGGCAGGGCGATGACTGGCCTTGTCGGGCCGCCCTGACGTGATGGAATATGTTCTCGGTCGCGGGTCTGAGGTTAAGCCTCACTGGCACTCAGGGTCGCTGAGTGCTAAAGCGTACCACGCCCTGGTACGTCGGACCTGCCCACCTCGACAGGCATGTGATCGCCCACAGACGGGTTGAGAAGCTGGAGCACCTCCTCGGCCTTCCAACGCT
Source organism: Candidatus Dormibacteria bacterium (assembly GCA_051002895.1). Lineage (GTDB taxonomy): Bacteria > Chloroflexota > Dormibacteria > Aeolococcales > Aeolococcaceae > JBPCLW01. Next base: position 256,282 of record JBPCLW010000042.1, read on the forward strand.
CCATCGCCATTGCCGTCTCCCACGAGACCCCGGCGCGTACGAGTTCATCGATGACGCTCGCGGGTGCTGACTGGTGGGCGGGAAATCGGGTCATGCCGACCGCAATCGTGCGGTATCGAGGCCCCTTCCCGGAATGGCGCGAACACTCTGTGACCCCACTGTCGTGCCCCTGCCCCGGCGTCGAGTCCCCCGTTACACAGCCGCCACAACCCCACTCTGCAGGCCCAACGAAGACGGACGGCCGCACCGCCCAAGTGCGGCATGGCAGCAGGTAGGTGACCGCAGGGAGGTCAGGCGACGAGGCGGCGAATGACCTCGTCGAGAACCTCCTGGCCGCGGTCTGTGACGGCGACTCGCGTGCCGGCCCGGTGAAGCAGGCCGACGTCCACAAGCTCTGCGACCACCCCCTGGCGCTCGACAGGGAGCTCGACCCCCTCGGTCAGGCGCAACCCCAGGAGAATGTGTTCCTCAGCAGCCGCCTCGTCATTGACGTCCTCGCTGCCACTGACGACTCCGGGAAACGCGCCGGCACTCGCCAGGTAGCGCGGGAGCGAGCGGCCGTGCCAGTAGCGCACGGACTCCGCTGGGCCGCCGTCTCCGAGGCCCAGGGCGCGAGCCGTTTCCGGGCCGACATGGCCGTGGGCTCCGAGGCCGGCGGCGAGGTAGGTGCCACGGTTCCAGTATCTGAGGTTGTGACGCGCTTCCTGGCCAGGGCGGGCAAAGTTGCTCACCTCGTACTGGGCGAGCCCCGCACTCCCCAGTACCTCCACGGCAATACGATGTTGGGCAAGAGCGGAGTCGGTGGCCACCGTGGCCACGCGACCGTGGCGCACCGCCGCGTGCAAGGGCGTGCCTGGTTCAACGGTGAGTTCGTAGGCGGAAACGTGATCGCCCCCCGCGGCGACCACTGCCTCCAGTGTCTGCCTCCAACGTTCGTCATCGAGCCCCGGCACTGCGTAGATCAAGTCAGTACTGACACGAACGAACCCGGCAGACCGGACCTCGGAGATGGCCTCGAGAGCGCGTCGACCGTCATGGACACGGCCGAGGAATCCAAGGACATCCGCGTGCAGGGATTGCACACCAAGAGAGACCCGGTTGCACCCCGCATCTCGCCAGTGCTGCGCCCGGACCACGCTCGTGCTCGAGGGATTCGCCTCCAGAGTGACTTCTGCGTCTGATGCGATGTCGAAGGCGTCACTGACCGCGTCCAGGATGCCGGCGATGCCACCGGGGTCGATGAAGCTTGGCGTGCCCCCGCCGATGAAGATAGTGTCGAGGCGCTGCGGCCCTATCCGTGAGCCGATGCCGCGAATCTCTGCGCAGAGGACGGCCACATACTCGCGCTCGGCGTCGCGTCCAGGAAGCGAAACGAAGTCACAGTACTCGCACTTCCGTTCACAGAAGGGCACGTGCAGGTAGAGCGACGAGCAGGACTCGATCATGTGTGCCGCTCTTGTGCCCCGCGCCCGCGCCGGCCGCGACCATCGCCGGGAACCCCCTTCGCCGGCCCCTGAGCACCGCGGGTTCCCCGGAGGACTCGCCCCACCGGGGGGTAGACGACCGCCGCGGCCGCGAAACCCAGAACGTCGGCCACGACTAGGGCGGGGAACAGCCCCACCGGCCCCTTCCCGCCCGAAGTGCCATTGCCGGCGCCCACGATCTGCACTGCGCCCGCGGTGGCCAGGGCACAGGCAAACGCCAGCACCGCGGCATAGGCGATCCACTCGAAGAAGCGGAGCCGCCGCCGCTTGGCAATGCGGCTGGCGATGGGCGCCGCGACGAACACGGCTGCCGCGAGATAGATGATCGCTGAGGGGAGCGCAGGGATCACCGCTGCGGTCTCGAGGACGATCGAGGGGGTCCAGGAAGCCTGGGTAACAGTGATCACTACAGACAGCAGGAGCAGAACCGCAGCGGTCGTCGCCGAGAGCACGAGGAAGTCACGACGACGCCATTCCGGTCCGGCGGGAGTGAGCGGCTTGCGGGCCATGCCCCGCAACCGACTGACAATTCCCCCGCTCTCGGCTGTGGGCGCCGATGTTGATGGTTGAGGCGCGGTTGCGACCTCGTCCCCGTCCTCGGTGTCGAGCTCGCGCGGAGCACTCGTCGCCCGTCGAACCGACGCCGACGTGCGCTTGCGCTTCTTCTTCGGTGCCGGCGCCATCAGCCTGTCTCCTCGTCAGTCATCGTCCATCTGCAATACGGCCATGAAGGCCTCCTGGGGGATCTCGACGTTGCCCACCCGCTTCATCCGCTTCTTCCCCTCCTTCTGTTTCTCCAGCAGCTTGCGTTTTCGGGTGATGTCGCCCCCATAGCACTTGGCGATGACATCCTTGCGCATTGCCGAGACCGTTTCTCGGGCGATGATCTTGCCGCCGATGGCCGCTTGGATCGGTACTTCAAAGAGTTGCTTGGGGATGAGCTTGCGCAGCCGCTCGGCGAGCTTGCGGCCATGCATTGCCGCTTTCTCCCGGTGCACGATCATCGAGAGCGCGTCAACCCGCGTGCCCCCGACCAGGATGTCGAGCTTGACCAGATTCTCCTTGCGGAACCCGGTGATGTCGTAGTCCAATGAAGCGTAGCCGCGGCTCCGCGATTTCAACTGGTCGTAGAAGTCATGGATGATCTCGCCGAGCGGGAGATCATAGATGAGGGCCACCCGGTCGCCCGGCTGATATTCCATGGTGAGGAACTCGCCGCGACGTTCCTGACACAGCTCCATCAGCGTGCCCACGTGCGCCTTGGGCACGAGAATCGTGGCCTTGGTGCGCGGCTCCTCGATGTGCTCCACCGCCGAGGGATCGGGGAGCCTCTCGGGATTGTCGACGACAATCAACTCGCCGGTGCGGAGCAGCACCTTGTACTCCACGGTGGGGGCGGTGGTGATGAGGGAGAGATTGTGTTCCCGCTCGAGCCGCTCCTGGACGATCTCCATGTGGAGCAGACCGAGGAAACCGCAACGGAATCCGAAGCCCAGTGCCACCGAGGACTCCGGCTCCCACACCAGCGATGCGTCATTGAGGTTGAGCTTGCCCAGGGCTTCCTTGAGCTCGGGGACATCCTCAGAATCGATGGGAAAGATGCCCGCAAACACCATGGGAACCACCTGACGGTACCCGGGAAGTGGTTCGGGCGCGGGGTCATTCGCCAGAGTCACGGTGTCGCCAACCTTGGAGTCGCGGACGTTCTTGATGCTGGCGATCAGGTACCCCACCTCTCCCGTCTGCAGCGCCTTGGTCGGTAGCATCACCGGCTTGAAGACGCCGACCTCATCGACGACAAAGTCCTTTCCCGAGGCCATCATGCGGATGCGCTCACCGGGCTTGATGGCGCCGTCGACCACGCGCACGTAGACGATGACCCCACGATAGATGTCGTACTTGGAATCGAAGACGAGCGCCTTCAGAGGTGCCGTGGTTTGCCCGCTCGGTGGTGGGACCCGGGCCACGATCGCTTCCAGGATCGCATCGATGCCGATCCCCTCGCGGGCCGACGCGAGAATAGCCTCGTCGCCGGGCAGCCCGATGACCTCCTCGATCTCTTTGCGCACCAGTTCAGGGTCAGCGGCGGGCAGGTCGATCTTATTGATGACGGTGATGATCTCGAGATTGTTCTCCAGTGCCGCGTAGACATTAGCGAGCGTCTGCGCCTCGATCCCCTGCGAGGCATCCACGATGAGCAGGGCACCCTCGCACGCCGCCAGAGACCGCGACACCTCGTAGGCGAAGTCGACGTGGCCCGGGGTGTCGATGAGATTGAGCTCGTAGAGGTGCCCATCGGTCGCGCGGTAGTCAATGCGAACCGCCTGGGCCTTGATGGTGATCCCCCGCTCCCGCTCCAGATCGAGGGTGTCGAGAAGCTGGTTCTGCATGTCACGGGCGGCCACCGTCCCGGTTCGCTCCAAGAGGCGGTCGGCGAGTGTCGACTTGCCATGGTCGATGTGAGCGATGATCGAGAAGTTGCGAATTCGCTCCAGAGACACCGCCGCATCCTAGGGAAGGGGGCAGCAAGGCCGTCGGATGCGAGATCTCAGCTGGGAAGAACTGATGATAGAGTGGGTCAAAGGCCCCGAACCTGGCGCGCAGTTCGTGATCGACCCAGTGCGCTGTCCAACGGCCACAGAACCGGCGGCCATGAACGGTTCCCAGGAAGGTGTATGAAAGCGGCCCGTCAGCGAATCCTGCACATCGAGAACCACATTCATCACCAGCTCGTGATGCACGGCATCACCGCCTTGCGCATCGTCGTCGGCGCGATCTTCCTGGGCTTCGGACTCCTTAAGTACTTCCCCGGTGTCAGTCCAGCCCAAAATCTCACCGAGACCACGATGAATATCCTGCTCTTCGGGTTGGTTCCCGGACGGGTGGCAGTCGTCATGGCGGCAACCTTGGAGTGCTTCATCGGCATTAGCCTGCTCTCGGGTCGAGGAATGCGTGTGGCCCTCTGGCTGCTGGGTGTCGAGTTCATCGGCATCCTTTCACCTTTGATCCTGCTGACGGGTCGCCTCTTCGCGGGTCCATACCACGCCCCAACCCTGGAAGGTCAGTACGTTCTCAAGGACGTCATCCTGGTCGCAGCCGGCTTGGTGATCGCCGCGGGCACGTTCCGTGGCGGACGAATGGTCCGCGACGACCTCGCGCCTGCCTCGCCCCCCTCGGACGATGTCCGCCCCAACCCCGAGAAGAAACTGGGCATGGTCCTCGACAGCATCAGCGACGACAACTTGATCAGCGAGCTGTGCGAGCGCAACCACATCTCCGAATCGGAGTTTCATGAATGGCGCAAGACGGCCCTTGCTGGCGCCACCAAGGCCCTCGGCGCAGAGGACTAGTGCGCTAGGCCGCCCGTGACTTCTGGAACTCCCCCAACCTTCGGCCCCTCGATTACTCGGGACGGCGCCGCAATTCGACGCTGAAGGGGTCCCGTCATGCAGCGGGGACCTCCGCGAAACCTCACGAGCTCCTGGCCAGGGACAGTGATCACCGTGGGCATCTGCTTGGCGTTCACGTCCAATCGGCGGGTGGCAGCCCCGAGATCCCGGACCCCCTCGAGGTCGTCTCGGGCGCTGATGACGCGGTACCCGACGCTCGCGAGCTCACCGATGGTGGCCGTATTGTGTGCATACGCGACGAGAACATTGGGCGCCACGAGGAGCCCATTGGCTCCCTCTCTCCACTGCTCACGGCTCTGCACCACGGGATCCGTACCGCCGCAGACAACTGGGGTCAAGCGCAACTCGGTCAACAGCCGTGGGAAGTCCCACTGGGCCGGCGCCTCCTTGAACGGCGCATCGCGAACGAAGAAGGTTGCATCGCTGATCAGCCGCTCGTTCACCAGGCACCTTCGGTCACCTGCGAATGTAAAAACGGTGTCGAGGTGCATGGAAGCACGGTCAGCTGGAATGACCACTTCGATGACCCGTTCAATCGGACTTCCCTTGGCCAGCAACTCCCGAAGGAGATAGTCCAGCCCCATCTGCGACGTCCGTTCGCCGGTCCCCACCATCAGCGTCTTGGCGTCGACGACGAGGACATCGCCCCCCTCGATGGCCGCATCCTTTCTCCCATCCGAGAAATGACGGTCTTGCCAAGGCCGCATGTGGTTGCGTATGTCCAAGATCTGCGTGTTGGCGAAGCGTGGGTGGCGCGCCACGTACTGCGCCAGCAATCCCTCCCGATGTCGCGGCTGCATTGCCGGATGGCCCAGAACGATCCCCCCCGGTACTTCCGCCATGAGGTCGCGGGTGAACACCAGATTGGGCAGGGGATGAAACAGATACTCGGGGCTGGCGTTCGGCGTTGCCGGAGGCAGAACACCGGACACCAATACCGGCGGTAGCTCGGCCGGGTTCACCGCAAGTAGCCGCTTCCCGACATCGACTCCAAGCCCTTCGAGGGCGGTAACAGCAGCCACGAGTTCGCGCCGAGCTGCGTCATCCCGGCAAACGTCCCCGAGGAGGTCAAGGATCTCCACAACGCCTCCGGGTTCCGCGAACGCGCGGAGGACATCGGTGAAGCGGTCATGCTCCTCTCGGGCCAGCCCCAGGTCGATGACGTCTTCGACCAGAATGCGCTGTGCCGCGTCCGCCCCACCCTGAACCGCGTCCAATTCAGGGCCAGGGCGGTGCACAAGGACCTTCTCGAGCAGGCCCGTCTCATTTTCCACCGGAGGCATCCCCCTGGAGGGTACGTCGGGTTGGGCGGACAGCGGACGGACAAAGCCCCCTGTTATAGCCAGACCTGACAACAACACGGGCTCCCACGGCGGGGCCGGGAGGGTGCGTGGGAAGATGGCCGCCGCTGTGTTCGACCTCCTTCGCGCCATACCCACCCGCCGGATCGACCCCGCCCGTCGCCTGCTGGTCGGCCAACTCATCATGTTCACGGGCATCGCCGCCCTCTTCCCCGTCGTGCCCCTGTATGTCGCCGCACATGGGGGCTCGTCGCTCGACATCGGCCTCTTCATCGCCGGCCCGATGGTCGCGAACACCCTGGTGCAGATCCCCGCCGGACGGCTCGTCGACAGGATCGGGCGCAAACCAGTGCTGGTGGGATCCCGCTTGATCTACAGCGCGGTCTCCCTGCTCCTCTTCGCAGACATCGGCCCACTCTGGCTCCTGGCCCTCTTCCGTTGCGGTCAGGGAGTGACCGGAGGCGCCTACGTCCCCGCTCTCCGTGCCGCACTTGCCGACCTCACCCCGCCGGAGCGGCGCGGCGAGCGCTATTCCCAGCTCCAGGCCTGCGAGATGGTTGGCCTGCTCGTGGGCCCCGCCATCGGCGGCGCCGTGGCCCTCTGGCACACCTCCGCGATCTTCCTTGCGGCGGGCTCATTCGTTCTCCTCGGGACCGTGTCCATCCTCCGGCTCCCTGAAACCCGCACCACCGCCGGCCCCAAGAACGCGATGCCGCCGCCACCCAGGGGCTGGTGGCATTCGCGGAGCCTCATCGTTCCCGCCTTGGCCCTCGCCGCTGCGGGGGTGCTGTTTTCGACGTACGACGTCATCTGGCCCCAGTATCTCAGCGCCCGCAACCAGGGTCCGTTCGTGATCGGCCTCACCATCAGCATCTTCGCCATCCCCATCCTCTTGCTGTCGTCATACGGAGGACGACTCGGTGATCGCGGCGACCGCCGGCTGCTGGTCAGCGCTTCCCTCTTGGTTGTCGGGATCTGTGCGGCGACCTATCCCCTCCTCCACAGCCTGGCTCTCATCCTCAGCCTGGGCATCGTCGAGGCGATCGCGTTCATCCTCATCGAGCCCTCGCTGTTCGCGCTCATCAGTGAGGCCGCTCACCCCGACTTCCGCGGCCGAGCCATGGGGCTCGGCGGATTCTTCCAGTTCGCCGGCGGGGGGCTCGGCGCCGGGGTTCTGGGCTCGCTCTACGGCCTCGGCGAGGCGGTCCCGTTCTACGGCGCCGCGGCCGTATGCGTCCTGGCCGCGCTGATGTGCATCCTCCTGCTCCCCGGGCGCCGGAGAGGAGCGCCGGCAGCGGTTGCGATGGCTGCGGCGGTTGACCTCGAGGCGCGCGTCTGACCCAGACCGCGGGACGGGGTCGTCGCTTCCAACCGGCAGAGTCGGCGGAGAGCACCTATCATTGAGAAATGGCGAGGCTTCGCAAGCTCCCCGGCGGTCGCAACGTCCCGCCGGATCCCACCGGCGGCAAGCGTGCCCTCGTCCTCTGCGGCGGCGGGATCACGGGCTTCACCTACGAGTTGGGTGCGCTGCGCGCCCTTGACGACATGCTCGTCGGCGTCACCGTCAACGACTTTGATGTCTATGTGGGAACCAGTGCCGGCTCTTTGCTGGGCGCCCTGCTCGCCAATGGGGTGACACCGACAGAGATCGCGCTCTCTCTGGAGGGCAGCAACCCGCGGCTCAAGGGCCCGGGGCGCTGGACCATCTACCGTCCCAACGTCGCAGAGGCGGCCAAGCGGATGCTCAAGCTGCCGCGGCTGATTCAGGAGATGGCCTTCGAGATGGCCCGGCACCCCGGCCGGCTCAACCCTCTGGACGCCATCGGCTTGCTCAGCCCGCTGCTGCCGTCCGGTCTCTTCGACAACCGTCAGCTCATCAAGTACCTGCACGAGTCGTTCACCGCCGAGGGCATGGTCGACGACTTTCGCGAACTGCGCCAGGAGCTCCACGTCGTCACCTGCGCGCTCGACAGCGGCCAACGTGTGGTTTTCTCCAAACTCAACAAAGCGCAAACACCGATCAGCCTCGCCACTGCCGCATCGAGCGCGGTGCCCATGCTCTTCCGCCCGGTGCGCATCGATGGCGTGGACTACGTCGACGGCGGGATCAAGGGCATCTCAGCGATCGACGTCGCCGTGGCCCGCGGGGCAACGCTCATCGTGGTGATCAATCCCATCGTCCCGATCAATGCCGCCAGCATGTCACCGCCGGATTCAGTGCGCGAGCAGATGGCCGACCATCTCGCGGACCTGGGGATGCGGGTGGTCTACAACCAGGTCTTCCGCGGCATGCTCCACGATGGGATGCTCGACCACATCCGGCTGGTGCGCAATCGCCGCCCCGATGTCGACATCCTCCTCATTGAACCTCGTCCCGACGATCAGAAGATGTTCTTCCACGAGTTGATGTCCTTCTCGGCACGACTGATGGTACTCCAACACGGGTATGAATCAGTCAGCAATGGCTTGAACGAAACCTGGGGCTATCTACGGCGCATCCTTCCCAAGCACGGCATCCACATTACCCGCCGCGTGGTCGACCGCAAGCCCGTCGAGGTGCCCATCGCGAGCTTCGACTCGCAGAACATGCTCCGCCGGCTGCTGCGTCAGACAGTGTTCGATCGACGCCCCCGGGTGCAGGTTGTCGACGACGAGGACGAGGCGGTCTGAGCCCTCAGCCGTAGGCGAACGTGGCGGCCTTCACCAGCGAGATCGCCACCGCCACGACGGCCACCGCAAGGGCCACATATCCCAGGGTGCTGCGGCGTGGACCTACCAGCACCTGGATCGATCGTACGACTGCGAGAATCGAGGTGATGATGCCGAGATAACGCAGCGGAAGTAGGGCGAGGACGAGACCCACCGCTGCGAAGATGAGCGCTGGCAACGCCGGGTCCGAGCCCAATCCCGGCCGGGGGACGGCAGGATGTCCCGTGGGAGCGTACGGTGCTGCTGGATAGCCCGCGACTGGGGGCGCCTGACCCAGGTATCCCGGCTGCTGCCCCCCCTGCGGCGGGCTCATCAAGGATCGGGCCGTGGCTGTCGCGGCCTCGCCCACCTGCTGTTCGGTGCCGCCGCGGCTCGCCGCCTCGCGGGCCGACGTGGCCACGGCATCAGCCCTGCCATGGTCGAAGCCGTTCAGGGTGGCGGTGGCGAACCAGCCCGCGTACGCCACGATCTCCGGCCGGACCCCAGAGCCCCCAGCCTGGCCCAGGGCGGCCTGATGGGCCTGCCCGGGCTCCGCCCCGGCGCTGCGGGCGCGCACGAAGCCGTCGATGTACGCATGCTCGACCGGAGCGAAGGGCTGCTGCGGTGGCTGGCTCCATCCTGCCATCAGGACGTCGACCCCCTCTGGCTCTCACCACCCCGCAGGATCTCGGCAAAGTCCACCGCCCGACGGGGGCCGCTGGCACTCGGCTTGAGCCGGTGGGCGAGCACCATCGGGACGACATGTTCGAGATCGTCAATGGCGACGCTGGAACGGTCGTCGTGAGCGGCGCGTGCCTGGGCCGCCTTGCGGGTCACGATGTCGGCGCGATGCCCGTCGACCTCGAGTTCGATACCGAGCCGAGCGATGGCCACGAGCAGGTCTCGCTCGACAGCGACATCAGGCAGCGCGGCGATGGCGTGGGAGATGCGCTTCGCCTCCGCCCTTTCCGCGGGCTCCCAGCGCTCGGCAAAGGCCTCAGGGTCTTCCTCGAACGCCTCGCGGCGCTCGACGATCTCCACCCGCTCGGCAACGTCGTGGATGCCTTCGACGTCGACGCAGAGGCCGAAGCGATCGAGGAGTTGAGGGCGGAGATCGCCCTCCTCGGGATTCATGGTGCCGACAAGGATGAAGCGGGCCGGGTGCGACATCGAGACGCCCTCGCGTTCCACCGTGTTCGTGCCCATTGCCGCAGCGTCGAGGAGGACGTCGACAATGTGGTCGTCGAGGAGGTTGACTTCATCGACGTAGAGGATATTCCGGTTGGCTTCAGCGAGAACTCCGGGCTCGAATTCCTTCTCACCCTTCTTGATTGCTGCCTCGATGTCGATGGCGCCGACGACACGATCCTCCGAGGCATTGATGGGGAGCTCGACGACACGCATCCTCCGCTTACCTCGGGGAAGCACCTCCCCATGCTCAATTCGGCTGGAACACTCGACACAGAGGACATCGGGTGCCTGTGGGGGACAGCCGAAACGGCAGTCGGCGACGACGTCGAGTTCGGGAAGTAGATTTGCGAGGGCGCGCACCGCAGTGGACTTCGCGGTCCCCTTCTCCCCGCGGATGAGTACTCCGCCAATGGCGGGATTGATCGAGTTGAGCACGAGAGCCTGCTTCATCGGCTCCTGGCCGACGATGGCGGTGAAGGGAAAGACGGTCCGGCCGGATTGCACGGGCCAATTGTTGCAGAGGCAACGAGGCCGACCGCGGACCCGGGTCCGGCACCACTAGAGTTGCCGACGATGACCACGACCGTCGTCCTCATCAAGAACTTCGATGAGGCGAAGCAGCGGCTTGCCACCCTGCTTTCATCGCGAGATCGTCGGCAGCTCGCCATGAGCAATGCCCGGCTGGCCCTGCGCGCCGCTCGCGAGGCCGGACCCACGCTCAGTGTCTGCAGTTCCGCGGAGGCCGCCGCCCTTGCCGAGACCGTCGGCGTGACGGCGATCCGGGAGGTAGCTTCCCGCGGGCAGAATCTCGCCGCTGTAACGGGGATCGAAGCCGCCGTGGGCGACGGTGCCACCTCCGTCCTCATCCTCAGTTCCGACCTCCCGCTGGTCGACACAAACGCGCTGTGCGGCCTCCGCGCCCGCGCCAGCGACAGCAACGACAAGGTGGTGGTCGCCGCCACCGCCCACGGCCGCCAGGGGACGAACGGGCTCCTGCTGCGGCCACCGCTCGGCATCGACCTCGTCTTTGGAGAGGACTCACTCCGGCGCTTCCAACTCGAGGCGGCGCGGCGTCAGCGGCGCTTCCTCGTCCATCACGATCCTCGACTGGCCCTCGACCTCGACGATGGCAACGATCTCGTGCGCCTAGAGCAGATGCGGGCATCCGCGTGAGCACCGAGCTCATCCCGGTGTTGGGCCTGCCCGAGGTCCGCGAGGGAGATGACCTCGCCGAACTGATCGGCCAGGAGGCGGACCTTCGGCTCGGTGACATCGTGGTGGTGGCTCAGAAGATAGTGTCGAAGGCCGAGGGCCAGGTTCGTGAACTCAGCGCGGTGACCGCCGGTCCGCGGGCGCTGAAGCTCGGCGCGCAGCTGCGGCGCGACCCCCGATTCGTCGAGCTCGTGCTGAGGGAATCGCGCACCCTAATTCGAGACAGCCCTGTCCTCATCGTGGAGACGCACCATGGCTTCGTGTGCGCCAACGCGGGCATCGATCGATCCAATGTGGAGGGCGATGAGACCGTGGTTTTGCTCCCCCGCGACTGCGACGCCAGTGCTGACCGCCTGCGCACCGGACTCCGGGGGCTCACCGGGATCGATGCGGCAGTGATCGTCAGCGACACCTTTGGTCGGGCGTGGCGGATGGGGTTGAGCAACGTCGCTCTCGGCGTTTCAGGACTCCCCGCCCTCGTCGACCACCGCGGCCGCCCCGACGACTTCGGCCAGGAGATGGTGTCCACCGTCATCGCAGTGGCCGACGAGATCGCCGCCGCCACCGAATTGGTCATGGGCAAGAACCTGCGAATCCCCGTCGCCATCGTCCGCGGACTTGAGGTGCCGGGTGAGCCCGGTACCGGGCGGGACCTGATGCGGCCCTACGGGGAAGACCTCTTCCGGTGAGGGTGGCGCTGCTCGCGGGGGGAACCGGCGCGGCCCGACTGGCTATGGGGCTCGTCGAGGTGATCGACGCCTCCGACCTCAGCATCATCACCAACACTGCCGATGACGACGAGTTCTGGGGGCTGCTGGTCTGCCCCGACACCGATTCCGTCCTCTACCGACTCGCCGGCATCTTCAACGCGCAGAGCGGCTTCGGAATCGTCGACGAAACGTTCGGCACGCTGGCGATGCTGGGGCGCCTCGGCGAACCCACGTGGTTTGGCCTCGGAGATCAGGACATCGCCCTGCACCTGCTCCGACAGCAACTGCTGCGGGGTGGCATGCGCCTGACGGAAGCCATCGCCGAACTGGGCCGCCGGCTCGGGGTCCGCGCCCACATTCTGCCCATGACCGATGCGCCCGTGCGCACGCGGTTCGCCACCGATGTCGGCGATCTCAGCTTTCAGGAGTACTTCGTACGCGAGCATTGTGGTCCACAGCTGCGCGAAGTGCAGGTCGCGGGCATCGAGCAGGCGAAGGCAACGCCCGAAGTCATCAGCGTGTTGAGCGATGCAGACATCGTCATCATCGGTCCCTCCAACCCGATCGTCAGCATCGGCCCGATCCTCGACATCGTGGGCGCGCTGATGCCTCGGGAGCGCGTTGTCGCCGTCTCGCCGGTCGTCGGCGGCCGCTCGCTCAAGGGTCCGACAGTCACCATGCTCGCCGCCCTCGGTCACGGGACCGACGCACTCGCCGTGGCACGCCTGTGGGCTCCCCACGCCAGCACGTTCGTGCTCGATGTGGCTGACGCCGCGGCGGCTCCGGCGGTGCAGGCGCTGGGCATGGAGGTGCGCGTGCTTGACACCGTCATGCACGGCCAGCATGAGGCCGCCGGATTGTCACGACACCTTCTCGCAGCAACGACGGGATCTAGCGGTTCCGGCTAACCGATCTGCGCTTGGCCGAGCTCCAGCCGCATCGCCGGAGGACGCTTTGCCCACCGGTCCTGATACGCAGTGAACTCGCGAGCCCGAGCATCAGCGTTGCGTAGTAGATCTCCCGCTAGTGCTGGTCCTGACGCCGGGAGTTGCCTTCTGAGCGCCGCGACCGTGGTTCGATCGCTCGATCGGTTGATTTCTTCCAGATTTGCCGTCAGCTTGGAGAAGCCGGCCATGGCGTCTCTCCGCAGGTTGGCCCGCCCGTGGACATCTGCCTTCGCCCCAGGTCCGTACAGAAGGTCACACAAGTGCTCCATGGCGCGTCTCGATGTGCCCAGCTGCATCGAGTCGTGAATCACCCGTTCGTGAGATGTACCGCCTGCCGCCAGATGATCCATGAGCGATTCCAGGGCAGCGACGTGCGCTGGGTACATCTCGACTCTGCGCTCACCTTGGCCCAGGCGCCAGTCGAGAGCAAGGGCGCGGCAGTCTCGCATAAAGGGCATGAAGCCGCGACGTGCAGCCGCTTCTACAAATGCCTCGCGAACGCCCCGGATCTCGCTGGTTTCAGGTCCGAACAGCGACCGTTCGCTGAGGATGACGTCGCGTGGTACCGCTGCGTGCATCAGTTCGTGATGCACGATCTCGAGGTGTTCACGCACTCGTTCGATAAATTCTTGGCGTTCACGAGCGGGCCACGCGAGGTGCTCGCGGCCCACCAACGTACGCAGGTCGCGGAGAAATGAGGCTCTTGTGTCGTTTCCGTGGGTCATGAGCGGCCAGGGAGGGGTGGGCAGAGACCGCCGAGGCTGAGCATGGCGAGGGCGATGAGGGCCTGAGCAGAGCGGAAGCCGAAGGCGATCCTGGTCAGC
>JBPCLW010000043.1:0-13527 GCA_051002895.1 Candidatus Dormibacteria bacterium
CCGACGACGACCAGCGCCGCTACCGCAGCGCCGAGGACATCGAGGCGGAGCGCAAGCAGGACTGCGTGCCCCGCCTGCGCGCCATGCTGGAGGACCTCGGCGTGCTCACGGCCGGCGACGCCGACGCCATGCGCACCGAGTTGGTCGCGGAGCTGGACGAGGCCACCGCGTACGCGGAGAACGCGGCCGACCCATCGGTGGACACGGTCATGCTGCACGTCTACGGGGGGAGCTCCTGATGCCGACGCGGACATACCTCGAGGCGATCCGCGAGGGCATGCGCGACGAGATGCGTCGCGACGAGCGCGTCATGGTGCTCGGCGAGGACGTCGGCGCCAAGGGTGGCGTGTTCGGCGCCACCGACGGCCTCCAGGCGGAGTTCGGCGAGTGGCGCGTCATGGACTCGCCGCTGGCGGAGTCGTGCATCGTCGGCGTGTGCATCGGCGCCGCCCTCAACGGCATGCGCCCGATCGCCGAGATCCAGTTCCAGGACTTCATCATGCCCGCGGTCGATCAAATCGTCAGTGAAGCGGCGAAGATGCGCTACCGGTCGAATAACGACTGGAACGTCCCCATCGTGGTCCGCGCCCCCTTTGGCGGCGGCATCCACGGGGCGCTCTACCACTCGCAGTCCATCGAGGCGATGTTCTGCGGAGTCCCGGGCCTGCGTGTTGTGGTGCCTAGCTCCCCGTACGACGCCAAGGGCATGCTGATTGCCGCCATCCGTAATCCGGATCCGGTTCTGTACTTCGAACACAAGCGGGCCTACCGCGCCATCACGGGTGAGGTTCCCGACGGCGACTACACGGTGCCGCTGGGACGCGCCAACGTGGTGCGTGAGGGTGAGGACATCGTCATCTTCACCTATGGCTACATGGTCCATAACGCGTTGGAGGCAGCGGATCGTCTCGCTGGCGACGGATTCACTGTCGAGGTCGTCGATCTGCGGTCGCTGCGTCCACTCGACCACGACACCATCGTCGCCAGCGCCCGCAAGTGCGGCAAGGTCCTCATCGCCCAGGAGGCCAATCTGGCGGTGTCGATCAGCTCCGAGGTCAGCGCCATCATCTCTGAGAAATGCTTCGAGGCCCTCGACGCTCCGGTGATGCGCATCGGAGGTCCGGAGATTCCGGCCATGCCGTATGCGCACAACCTGGAAGCCTTCTACATCGTCACCACCGATAAGCTGGAGTCGCGGCTCCGTCAGCTCGCGGATTACTAGCACCCCGGACACGAGGTTTCCATGGCTCTCACCGTCACCATGCCCCAACTCGGCGAATCCGTCACCGAGGGCACCATCGCCCGCTGGCTGAAGCAGCCGGGCGAGCAGGTCGCCAAGTACGAATCGCTCGCCGAGGTGGTGACCGACAAGGTCAACGCAGAGATTCCCGCGCCGGCGGACGGCACCATGGCCGACATCGTGGCCGCCGAGGGGTCGGTGATCGCCGTCGGCCAGCCGATCTGCACCATCGAGACGGGAGCGACTGGAGGACCTCCGGTTGCCACTGCCGAAACTCCCGCTTCTGCTCCGGAGGCGCCTGCGCCCGCGGTCGACGCTGAGCAACCGGGGCCGTCGGTCGAGGAGCATGAGGAGGTGGGTGCGGCTGCGCCTGCGCCCGTCGCCCCGGCGACCGCAGCCCCAACAGCGCCCGCACCCGTCAGCGCCCCCGTCCCCGGCGGGGGCAACGGACGCGGCGGCGGCGGCGAATACCACCTCACCCCCGCTGTCCGCGCTCTGGTTCGCGAGAACGATGTCGTCCTCACTGAGGTGACGGGGTCGGGCATTGGCGGCCGCGTCACCAAGAAGGACATTCTCGAACATGTTCAGCGGCGCGATGCCGGTGGTCGCCGCGCCGTTGTGGGGAGTACTCCGCCGCCCTCGCTCGCGAAAGTGGCGCCGGCGCCGACCCCTGTTCCGGAACGTGCTGAGGGGGGAGACACGTTGGTCCCCATGACCCCCATCCGCCGCTCCATCGCCGACCACATGGTCCGCAGCAAGCAAACCGCACCGCACGCCTGGATGATGATGGAGGTCGACATGTCGGCCGTCGTCCGGCTGCGCAATGCCCGCCGCGCGGAGTTCAAGGACCGCTACGGCGTCAGCCTGACCTACCTGCCGTTCGTCGCTCGCGCCACGGTGGAGGCCCTGCGCCGCAATCCGTCGCTGAACGCGGTGTGGAGCGACGAGGGCGTCATTCAGAAGCACGACATCCACCTGGGCATCGCCGTGGCTCTGGAGGAGAACCTCATCGTACCGGTGGTGCGCAACGCTGATCGCCTCTCCATCGCCGGCCTGGCTCAGACCATGGCCGACCTCGGGGAGCGTGCGCGGGGCAACCATCTCAAGCTCGACGAGATCCAGGGGGGTACCTTCACCCTGAACAACACCGGCGCGCTGGGAACAGTGATGACCCAGGCGATCATCAATCAGCCGCAGGCGGCGATTCTCGCCATGGATGCGGTGATCAAGCGCGCCGTCGTTGTGGACGACGCCATCGCCATTCGGCCCATCATGAATCTCGGCCTTGCCTTCGATCACCGTCTCAACGACGGTCTCCAGGCGACCAGATTCGTCAAGACCATCAAGGAGATTCTCGAGTCCCTGGACGACAGTTCAGCACTCCTCTGAATCAGGAGCTCATCTCATCATTTCGGCCCGCTACCCCGAGCGGTGCTTCCGCCTCGGTCTCGTCGCTCCGCTCAGCCGCAGCGCCGGTTGGTGATGCCAAACCGATAACGTAACCGCTCGGGTCGGCGATGTAGAACTCGGTCATGCCGTAGTCCGTGTCGTGCAGGCCACTGACCACGGTGACGTCGCCGCGGGACTCGACGCGGTCCCAGATCTCGCGAACGTCATCGCACTCCACGAAGCACACGATCGTGGATGCCACGGGCATGGCGGCCACGGTTGGCAACCCCTCCTCAATTGAGCGTCGCGTCTGGAGCATGAGTTCCACGGCGCCGTTGTGGAGGATGGCGAACTCGTGGACCTCGCCATCGGGGACCAGTGCCTCGACATGGAAGTCGAGCACGGAGGTGTACCAGGCGACGGCGGCATCGACGTCCTCGACGGCGAGATTGGGGGTGAGCTTGGTGAATGCCATGACTCAGTCGGCCTCCATATGGGGGTACCGCCAATCCGTGGGCGGGACAAAGGTTTCCTTGATAACCCGGGGAGAGGTCCAGCGCAGCAGATTCTGTGGCGAACCGGCCTTGTCGTTGGTGCCGCTCTGGCGACCGCCACCAAACGGCTGCTGTCCCACCACCGCACCGGTGGGCTTGTCGTTGATGTAGAAGTTACCCGCGGCATTGCGCAGCAGGCGGAGGCCGCTCTCCACCGCGCTGCGATCGGTGGCGAAGACGGCGCCTGTGAGTCCGTATGGCGAGGTGGCGTCGATCAGACGCAGGACGTTCTCGAATTGTGTGTCGTAGGGGTACACGGTGAGGATGGGACCGAACAGTTCCCGGCCCATGAGTTCATGGCGGGGGTCGTCAGATTCGTAGATCGTGGGCCGAACGAACCACCCCTCAGAATCATCACACTCACCACCTGCCACCAGGGTGAGGTGACGGTCCTTGCGGGCGGCGGTGAGTACCGCCTCGTGGCGGCGAAACGCGGATTCATCGATGACCGCTCCCATGAAGACGTTGAGATCGGCGGGATCGCCCATGGTGACGCTGTCGGTGGCGTCGGCGAGCGGGCGCCGGATCTCCTCCCAGAGCGCCCGCGGCAGGTAGGCTCGCGATGCTGCGGAGCACTTTTGACCCTGGTATTCGAAGGCCCCGCGCAGCAGCCCGGTGAGAAGAGCCTGGTAGTCGGCACTCTCGTGGGCGACGATGAAGTCCTTGCCGCCGGTCTCGCCCACTAACCGCGGATACGTCCGGTATGTGCCGATATTGTCAGCAACTGTCGTCCAAAGATGGTGGAAGGTCCGTGTCGAGCCGGTGAAGTGAATTCCCGCCAGCCCGGGGTGCGGGACGGCGACCTCGCTGAGCGCCTGGCCGTCTCCGGTGACCATGTTGATCACACCGGCGGGCAATCCCGCCGCCTCCAGGACGTCCATGGTGATGCTGGCGGCAAGTTGCTGGGTCGGCGACGGCTTCCAGACCACTGTGTTGCCCATCAGGGCCGGGGCCGTCGGTAGGTTTCCTGCGATCGACGTGAAGTTGAAGGGGGTTATGGCGAGCACGAACCCCTCCAGGGGGCGCAACTCCTTGCGGTTCCACATCCCCGGCGGGGAAATCGGCTGATCGTCCTCGAGGTGGCCGGCGTAATGGACGTTGAACCGCCAGAAGTCGATGAGCTCGCAGGCAGCGTCGATCTCCGCCTGGAAGACGGACTTGCTCTGACCCAGCATGGTCGCCGCGTTGAGCCGGTCGCGCCATGGTCCGGCAAGCAGATCCGCGGCGCGGAGGAAGATCCCCGCCCGCGCTTCCAGAGGGCTCATCGCCCATTCCCGGGCAGCGCGTAGGGCTGCATCAATGGCATTGCGGACCTCGCGGTCGGTGGCGTGATGAGCCTTGCCAAGTGGCTGGCGGTGACGGTGTGGTGCGGTCACGGTGAAGGCTGGCCCCCGGCCCGTGACCCGGCGACCGCCGATGTGCATGGGAAGCGCCCTCGCCGACGCGCTCATCTCGGCCAGCGCGGCTTGCAGGCTGTCACGTTCGGCCGTTCCTGGCGCGTGACTCCTCACCGGCTCGTTGTGAGGCAGGGGGAGGCTGACCATGATGAGCGCCGATTGTGCCCCAGTAGCATGCCCGCCAGCCCCGCGGGGTCAGCTGACCGGGGCCGCGGCGGCGCCGTGTAAAGTGAAATCCGGTCATGCAGCAGATCCCGCTCACACCCATCCCGCCATCGTCGTCCGGCGGCGACGGCGACGCCCGGCCGGTGTGGCAGCAGCTCCTTCCTGATGGCGTTGACCGCCGACCGCCCTGGCTCACGGTCAAGGCTCCGGTGGGCGCGGGATATGAGCGGCTCCGCTCGTTGATGCGCGAGGAGCGCCTGGTCACCGTCTGCGAGGAGGCCCGCTGCCCGAACATTGCCGAGTGCTGGAACGCGGGAACCGGCACCTTCATGATTCTCGGCGAGGTCTGCACTCGGGCGTGTGCCTTCTGCGCAGTGCAGAGCGGCAAGCGCGGTGGCGACGTCGACGAGGATGAGCCGCGCCGGGTCGGCGAGGCGGTGGCACGCATGGGCCTGCGCCATGCCGTGGTGACGTCAGTAGATCGCGACGATCTGCCCGACGGGGGAGCGGGCATTTTTGCGTCGACCATCCAAGAGATCCGTCGCCAGTCCCCGCAGACGAGCATCGAGGTGCTGACCCCGGACTTCCAGGGGGACGAGGGGGCCGTGGCTACGGTCATGACCGAGCGGCCAGAGATCTTCAATCACAACATGGAGACGGTGTCGCGCCTCTACCGCCGGGTCCGCCCCAAGTCGGGATACCTGCGCTCCCTTGGGGTCCTGGCCGCTGCCAAGGGCATGGCTCCGGACCTGCAAACCAAGTCGGGGCTCATGGTCGGCCTGGGAGAGGATCTCGGTGAGGTCGAGCAACTCCTGCGCGATCTTCGCAAGCACCGCGTGGATATCATCACCATCGGTCAGTATCTGCGCCCGTCGCTGAAGCACCATCCCCTGATCCGCTACTGGGAGCCCGCCGAGTTCGAGAGCCTGCGGGAGTTCGCACTGTCGCTCGGCTTTGCCCACGTCGAGTCGGGCCCGCTGGTGCGCTCCAGCTATCACGCCGCCGAGCAGGCGGCGTCGGCCACCGGCTGACTCACCTGTGGACTCTCTCCAGCACATCTGGCTGGGCACTGTTGGGTACGACCAAGCCTGGGCACTGCAGCGTCGCCTTGCCGCCGCGCGCGCTGCGGGCCACATCGGCGACTGCGTTCTCTGCCTGGAGCACCCGCCGGTGTATACGCTGGGGCGCAGTACGGAACCGGCTCACCTCGGCGACGGCATCGAGGCCCTGCGGCTGCGCGGCGCCGAATGCATCGAGGTCGACCGCGGAGGGTCGGTGACGTTCCACGGTCCGGGACAGTTGGTTGCCTATCCCATCCTCGCCCTCTCCGAGCATTTCCCGGTGCCCGGGAGCCCGGGCATGGGGGACGTCATCGCCTATGTCCGCACGCTGGAAGCCGCGCTCATCGCCAGCGCCGCTGCCTGCGGGGTCTCGGCGACCCGGCGTGACGGCTACACCGGTGCCTGGGTGGGCCGCGACAAGCTCGCCGCCATTGGGGTGAAGCTCGCCGGCGGGATCACCCAGCACGGCATTTCTCTCAATGTCGATGTCGACCTCAGTTGGTTCTCCCACGTGACCCCATGTGGGATCGAGGACGGAGATGTGACCTCGCTCCGGCGTCTCGGGATCGGCGACGTGTCTCCCGCCGACCTCCTCCCCGTCTTCAGTGTCGCCCTGGCCGGGGCTCTGGGGGTTGAGTTGGAGAGTGCGGACGACATGGTGAAGTCGCTTTGTGCCGCTGCCGCCGAGCAGCCAGACTCCGCAGTTCTCGTCGGATCTGACGGAAAGCTCCCATGAGTTTCCTCCAAGCCTGACGCGATCGCTTCTCCCGTCGCCACTTCCGGCCAGGTCTGACAACTTCTTGAGCCATGACACGAGGTGGGGGCAAATTGCCCCCTAGTCAAGCGGGGCCCGCCTTGGCTACCATCTCACTGGAACTCTGGAACGCTCGGTCCTCTCCACGTCCCACCCCCCGAGTCTGCCTGAGTCCCAGGGGAGAGTCATGGCCACCTTCGTCCGTAACCGAGTACTCGACAAACTCAGCTGGGCGGAGGAGGACGATTCTCCCCGCGCCAGCCGCCGTGAGATCCTTTGCGAACTCGATGGGCTCCTCGCCCAGCTCGAGGAGTACAACCTGCGCGGTCAGGCCATCCCGGGGCGGGTCCTTGTCCAGTTGCGTCGCCGCGGCGTTGCCTTCGGACCGCGGGTGACGCCCGCCGAGCTCATCGAAGCCGTCTTTGCCGCTCAGGATCTCTTCATGCGCCAGCCGGTCGGCCTGCTGCCCGTCGGCCGCAGTCGCATTGATCTGAGGCGGCTCGCCAGCTGACCCTGCCCCGCGATGGGGAGATGCCCGTGCCCTGGTAGCCTCGCGCCAATGGATGAGTTCGCGGCCAAGGAGGCCGCCGGTCGCGCCGCCGCTCGGTTCGTCGAGGCGGGGATGCGTCTCGGCCTCGGCACCGGGTCAACGGCCCGTTGCTTCATCGTCGCGGTCGGCGAACTGGTCGCCGCCGGCCTCGAGGTCTCGGCGGTGGCGACCTCGCTGGCCAGTGCCGAACTCGCAGCGACCCTCCACATCCCCCTGCGTGACCTGGACGACGATGGTCTCGACCTCGCCGTTGATGGTGCCGATCTCATCGATCTTGACCTGAGGCTCGTCAAAGGGGGCGGAGGCGCCCATGTTCGAGAGCGGATCGTCGCCGCCGCAGCCCGCCAGTTCATCGTCATCGCCGATGAGACGAAGCTCTGCCGCCGGCTTCATGGCCCCATCCCGGTCGAGCTTCTCGAGTTCGGGGCACCGGCGACATTGCGTGCCCTCGCCGAGACCGGCGTGCCTTTCCGGCTCCGTACCGCGGACGGCGTCCAGCAACGCGCCGATAGTGGCAACCTCCTCGCCGACGGTCAGTTCGGGGAAATCGAGGATGCGCAGCGGCTTGCCGCCCAGCTCGATGCCGTCCCCGGCGTTGTCGGCCACGGGCTCTTCCTGGGAATGGCTGACGCCGTGCTGGTCGGCCTCTCCAGTGGGGCGATCCGTGAACTCGGTCCCCGCCAGGGCGGCGCGTAGAGTCGGGACGACGGGGGCGGATGGCGCAGTTGGTCAGCGCGTCTCGCTTACACCGAGAAGGCCGCAGGTTCGAGCCCTGCTCCGCCCACGCCAGGCCGCTCCTGCGCGGACCGTGACAACTCCGCCATGCAGAAGCCCGAAAAAGTGGGCACTATGTACCTGGTAGGCCAACCCCCGGCCGCCGTGCTCAGAGAGGGGGGGGTGGAGGTCAGCCGTGGCGCATCGGGCAACTCCCCGCCCCGCGCAGTGCTACGCCGCCGCCGTGGGCCTCTCACTCCTGGCACTCGTCTTCCTCATCGTCGCCTTCGTGGTACCCCGCGTGGGGTACCCGCTGGCGTTCGTGTTCACGATGTTTGGTGTCCTCGCCTACGTGTGGCCGCTGTGGGACCTTCCCGAGAAACGCTCCCGGCTCCTCGTGGCAAGCATCGGCACCTTCGTCACTCAGGCCGCGCTGCTCTACATATCGATGGCCTCGATCACTGCCTAGTCGGCTGATCGGGCGGCCCCTTCTCACGCTGCGGCCGTGCCTTGACAGGAAGTAAGAGAACGGCCGGGATGCACTCCGATTCCGGCGGGGGGCTGTCCACGGCCGCTCGCAGAGTCTGCCACGGCACGGCGGCGTCCAGCCGAGGAAGCGGCCAATCCTGACGAGAACGACGCCAGCCCTTCCCAGGCGGACGCATCTCTGTGCGGAGGTGGGCGACCCGATTGAACTGTTCAGACACGGACATGCCGCCCGACTGCTTAGGTTGCCCACGGGCGAAAAGTTCGTGTCAGAATCAGCCGAAACAATTTCCGAGGAGGCAAACATGGCCAAGGCGCAGGCATCCCTGGGGGCGGCGGTAGCAGTCTTCGGTTTCGACGCCGACCCTGAGACGCCGCCGAGCCGCGCCCTCCAGGTTCTCACCGTGCGCCGGGGACTGCCTCGTACTGATCTCGATGTTCGCGATACCTTCGAGAGTGCGGGTGGTCGCGCTGTCGAGGAGGCCGGTGGCAGGCTTGCTAGTGCGCGCAAGGGCGGACGGCTGACTCTGGTCGGCGTTGACGACGCGCCCACGCGCAACCGCCGCGTCACCGCCTGGTACTACGCCACCGCACCATTGGGGGAGGTGGGCAAGCCGGGGGCATGGACCGTAGCCAGCCGCAGTACCAAGCTGGGCGGCGACGATGCCCCAGCGTTCCGCGCCGCGTTCGAGCGCCTGCGCGCCGACACTCGGCATGTGACGGGCGCGGTGGCGCTCCTCGGTGATGTGTTCACCGGTGACGACCTGCTGCGCCTGCACATCGCGTTGCACGGCGGCCCCGAGGGCAGCGAGCGCACCTTTCGTCGACGCGTCCAGGAGCTGCGCGACACCGGCGTCCTCAGGTCCGTCCGCGAGTCAGAGGTTGCCGCGCTTCGGCTTCGCGTCTCCCGCTTTCGCTCGCCCGCGGGCACCGGTGGGCGTCCCCCGGAATTGCTGCGCTACTCCGGGAGCGGAGGCGAGGATGAGCAACTCGCCGTCCTGCGGGCTCGCCGAACCGCCTGATCGCCGAGCCTATCCGGCGTCAGCGTTCCAGGGATCCTCGCCTGAGCTGAGCACGATCGTGACCGGCCCGTCGTTGTGGATCTCCACATGCATGTGGGCGCCAAACTGCCCGCAGGCAACCTCGAGGCCCAGCGAACGGAGCGCTTCCGCGAAAGCATCGCAGAGAGCGCGTGCTCGATCGCGAGCGGCAGCCCCGTCGAAGCTCGGTCGGTGCCCGCGGTGGGTCTCGGCATGGAGGGTGAACTGCGGAACCACCAAGGCGGCACCGCCGCCGGCGCCGAGATCTCGGTTCATCCGGCCGCTCTCATCGGCATGGATGCGCAGCGTGGCAACCCGTTCGGCGAGGTGGTGGGAGATCGCCTCAGTGTCCGCCGGTCCCACCGAGACGAAGATGCAGACCCCCGGGCCGATGGCGCCGACCATCTCACCGTCAACGGCGACAGATGCCGTGGTCACGCGCTGGAGGATCGCTCTCACCCGGCCAAGCCAAGCCTGCCGAGCCCCCGATAGATGCGCATCGCCTCGGCCTCGGCCTCGAAGAAGTCGGGCGCTGACCCGCGCATGTCGGCGACGCTGAAGGCCCAGCCGCGCCGTTCCGCATCCTCACCCTCGGGCGTCCCGAAGGCTGAGCCGAGTGCTCGTGGTGGGAAGAACTCGATGCGCGCGGAGTAGCTGAGACGTTTGAAGATGGGGCGCCGAACCAGCACCGCCTCCAGCGGCGAACCGTTGGGAAGCAGACCCCTGTTCATCTCCAACGCCCGCAGCTTGGCGATGGGGTTATCGGGGTCCGCGAGGACGCAGCGCAAGTCGAAACGCTCGGAGAGGTCGCGCACCATGAAGAGCGCGGCCAGGGCGTCAGTCTCATCGCCCTGGACCCGGATGAACGTCGCCGCCGACAGGGGTCCCCACTCGGGGTTGACGATTGCACTAGCGGATCGCTGATCGGCGAAGTAGAGCTGAGGGAAGAGTTCGGGAGATCCGCCATCGGCGAGCCAGGGCGTCTCGTCCCGCCAATCCCGGCTCCGTGCGAGCGCGGTGAAGCGCGCATGGACCACATCACGCTGAGTGGGGTCGAGGCCGTGGAATCGGACGTGGATGACCCGGCCCATGGCGCCGATTGTATGCCTTGCGCCGATGAGCCCCCGGATCACGTCGGTGGAGGCGCATCGCCCTCCTGTGAAATCGTGTGCCAAGGGACAGGATCGAACTGTCGACACCAGGTTTTTCAGACCTGTGCTCTACCAACTGAGCTACCTTGGCTCGGCCGCACAGTGTACCGACCGTCGCCTGCGATCAGGCCATCGGGGTGCCCTCACTGGCGATGTGGACAGTCCTCGAGATCGTGGTGGCAGCGGCAGGTGCGGGAGCTCGCGGTGATGACGAGATCCCCGTCCGCGAAGTGCAACCGCGGCCCACCGCTGCCATCGATCTCAGCGGCGATGACGTAGAGTGGCGCGCCGTCGACCTGGGTCCAGGCAGCAATGTCGGGGACGCCGGCGCGAACCATGCGCTCGGCGATCACAGCTGACCCGGCGACGTCGAGCCGGCGGTGGCCCACTGACGGGCGGTAGCTGCCGCGCTCGAACTCCGGTTGGTCGCCGACCGCGTCGTCGAGCAGGGCGTCCACCGCAGCGCCCAGCAGCTGGGTACCGGCCTCCGTGAGGCGGCGGGTGAGCCGTCCCGCAGTGTCGTGGCTGTCGATCCTCACGCTCGCCTGCGCCAAGATGGGTCCGGCGTCGACCTTGGCGACGGCGCGATGCAGGGAGATCCCCGTGGTCTCGGCGCCGTCGGCAACGGCCCAGTACACCGGCTCGGGTCCGCGGTAGGCGGGGAGCTTCGAGGGATGGACGTTGAGGAAGCCATGGACGGGAATGGCCAGGGTCGGCGCGTGCACGATCTGGTCAAAGCTGGCCATGACACATCCATCTGGCGCCAGCCGCTGGAGGTCCTGGCGAGTGTGAGGATCGTTGATGCGCCACGCGCGCAGCAGCGGGACACCGAGGTGATCGGCAATGCGCGTCAGACCGTTGTCGGCGAGGATCGCCGGATGTGCCCCCGGGCTGGTGACAATGCCCACCACCTCCACATCGCAGCGGAGAAGGTCGAGAAGAAACGCCAGGCTGAACTCGGAGGGAAACCCGAGGAAGGCGACACGGGCGCGACCGTGCTGCGAAATGGCCGCCCCAAGCGGTCGAGGGAGGTCGCGGTCGGGGATGAAGCTGAGCGAATCCTGGGCCAGAAGCTCGGCGCGGACGGCGTCAAGCCACGGAGATGCGGCGGTCACGATGCGGCATCGTAGCGGTCGGCGCCGGGGAACCCCTCGTCACGCAATCCCCCCACCGCGGCGGCGATCTCCTTGTCGCTCCAGTACTCGCCGACGACGCCGAGGCGCTGACGAAGGCTGGCCGCATCAGCGTCCATCTCCAGGAGCACTCGCAGAAGCGCCCCCCGCAACTGGCGGCGACTTCCCGAGTAGGCGGCTTGCTTTCGTGGTCGCGACGGCACCCCCCGGACGAGGCGATGGCGAGAACGGCAGGTGGGCGCGATGGGGCACTCCCCACAGGCGACTCGCCGAGATTGGCAGAGGGTGGCACCGACGTCGAACAGGGCCAGGACATGGTCGCGCATGGTGACCCCAGGCTCCCGGAGAGCCCCGACAGCTCCGTCGATTTCACGCGCGGTGGCGCGTTCGGCGCCAAGGACGGCGCGAGCCGCCACTCGGGCGATGTTGACATCGGCGGGAGCCACCTCCGCCCCGGCGCACAGGCAGAGTAGCGCTCGCGCCGTGTAGGGCCCGATCCCGGGGAGGGCTCGCAGCTCCGCTTCGCTCTCCGGCCAACCGTACTCCGTGATGTGGGTGGCGCAGCGCTGCAGCGCTAGCGCCCGCCGTGGGTACCCCAGACCCTGCCACTGGCGGAGCAGATCCGCCGCCCTGGCTGCCGCCAGGGCGCCGGGCGTCGGCCAGCGTTGCAGGAAAGCTGCCCATCGCGAGCCCACCCGCGCCGCCGACGTCTGCTGCAGCATGACCTCGCTGACGAGCACGGCCCAGGGCTCACGGGTGCGGCGCCAGGGGAGCTCGTGGCGGCCGTTGGCGAGGTACCAGGCGTGGAGACCGTGCGCGTGCATGCGCGTCAGTCTGTCCGATTTGCCATGCTTCGCCGGCATCCGGAGGAGGACGACATGGCTCGGCACACGGTCACCCTGATCCCTGGCGACGGGATCGGTTACGAGGTCAGCGAGGCGGCCCGTCGCGTCATCGACGGCACTGGCGTCGATATCGCCTGGGAGGTGCACGACGCGGGCCTCGACGTGGTGGAGCAGCACGGCGATCCCATGCCCAGACACGTCCTCGACTCCATCCGCAAGAACAAGGTTGCCATCAAGGGTCCGCTCACCACTCCGGTGGGCAAAGGAATGCGCAGCGTCAACGTGGCGCTGCGCAAGGAGCTCGACCTCTACGCTCTGGTGCGGCCCTGCAAGTCCTACCCGGGTGTGCGCAGCCGCTACCAGGACATCGATCTCATCGTCGTTCGCGAAAACACCGAGGACCTGTACGCCGGGATTGAGTTCGCTGAGGGCGAGCCGGAAACCCTGGAACTGGTCGAGACCATCGAGCGTCTCGGGGGTAAGGCCATTCGCCAGGACTCCGGCATCAGTATCAAGCCGATCTCGGTGCATGGCACGCAGCGGGTGTTTCGCTTTGCCTTTGAGTGGGCTCGAGCCAATGGTCGCCGCAAGGTGACCGCGGTGCACAAGGCCAACATCATGAAGCACACCGATGGACTCTGGCTGCGCGTCGCCGAGGAGGTGGCCGGCGAGTTCTCCGACATGGAGTTTGAGGATCGCATCGTCGACAACATGGCGATGCAGCTGGTGCAGAAGCCCGAACTCTACGACGTCATGGTCACGCCCAATCTCTATGGAGACATTCTCAGCGATCTCTGTGCGGGACTCATCGGCGGTCTGGGCCTGGCCCCCGGTGCCAACATGGGTGATGACCTTGCCGTGTTCGAGGCCACTCATGGGAGCGCGCCCAAGTACGCAGGCAAGAATGTGGCCAATCCCATGGCGATGATGCTGAGCGGCGTGCTCATGCTCAGGCACCTCGAGGAGAACGACGCCGCCGACCGGCTGGAGCGTGCCATCGCCTCCGTCATCGCCAGCGGAGAATCGGTCACTTATGACATGAAGCCGA
>JBPCLW010000044.1:0-45450 GCA_051002895.1 Candidatus Dormibacteria bacterium
TGAGCCGCTGACGAGGCTCGCGTGGTGCGATGTCCCTGAAGCGGTTTGGCGCGTGTGGATGCCTTCTGGCGACCTTCGTCAGTGCGCTCATCGGCTTTCTGTTCATCGCCGCGCTCGAGGCCACCCCGGCAACCGCGTGCAATACAGCCAGTAACTCGAACGGCGGATCGGGTGGCGAGGTGGGGGCGATGCTTGCCGCGAAGTCGGCCATCGCCGCCGGCTTCCGCGGCCAGCTCCTGGTCACCATGATCGCCGTGGCGGGAGGGGAATCCGGCTATAACCCCAAGTCCTACAACGGCATCTGCTGTTATGGCCTCTGGCAGATCAATCTCAACCACGGCTACAGCATTGCTGACATGGAAAACCCCATGACCAATGGTCAGGAGGCAATGACGGTCTATCGCGGGCAGGGATTGAATATGGCCAGCTGGGAGGCCTATGGCAACGGGCACTACCTCGGCAACATGGGAATCGCCCAGAAGGTGGTGGACCAGTTGCAAAGCTCGGGCCAGATCCCCAACGCACCGTGCACGCTCAGCACCATCAGTGCGGGCCCCGTCGGTCCGTGTGGTGGCGGCAACGGAACCGCGGCCGGGTCGCCGTCGGGCGCATTATCGAGTTCCTCGGGTGGGATATGCGGCAGCGTGGGCGGGTACATCAATCCCATCCA
Organism: Candidatus Dormibacteria bacterium; assembly: GCA_051002895.1. Lineage (GTDB taxonomy): Bacteria > Chloroflexota > Dormibacteria > Aeolococcales > Aeolococcaceae > JBPCLW01. The sequence goes on from JBPCLW010000044.1 coordinate 671, forward strand.
GAAGGGCCTCTACACGCCGGCGCGGACCGACCAGGGGACCGACTGGCTGCCGCAGCAGGCCAGCACCCCGGTCATCGCCATCGGCAACGCCAAGATCACGTACGCGCAATCCTCGGGTACGGGATGGCCACGCAAGCACGAGGGCGACGGTGCCGGCGGCTGCGTTGTCTACCAACTCCAGGGCGGCAGCCTCAAGGACAAGTTCATCTATGTCTGCGAGGACATCGATCCCACCGTCAAAGTGGGGGACACGGTTCACGCCGGACAAACGATCGCCAATGCCCACTACGATCCTCCCAACGGCTGCTGCTGGACGGAGTGGGGCTGGGCGAGCGGACCCGGGCCATCTGTGCTGACTCCCTATGGCGCTGGTGGAAACGGCTACTGCACCAACGGAGGCATTGCCTTCGCGCGCTTCATCCACAGTCTGGGAGGGCCCTGGGCGACCGTCGACAAGTGTCCATACTCGACGGGACAGTTCCCGCCCGGGCCCAACTACCCCTAGAGCCGTCTTCAGCGAGCGTCTGCGCCTGATACCATCGGAACACGGCGACAGCCACGCGACTGTCCGTCGCTTGTCCGCAGTGCCGCCCTAACGTAACGAACGCCCCCATGCAGCTCATCGAAGCGTATCCAGTTCCCACGCCGGCGGACGCCGAGCGCATGCTCGCCAATCTGTGGCAGCTGACCTCCGGTCGCGCCATCGGCCTGTACGTCTTCGGTTTCCACGGCGACCGCGTCATGCTGGGCACCCATTGTCATCATCCGATGGTCGAGGAGGCCACCGCCTCGATCATCGCCGACCAAACTGGCGGCGCCATCGAGCCGGGCTGGGCGATCTCCCAAATGGTGGAGGTCGCCGACGAGACCGCTGTCGTCAACCTCGTCCCCACCGATCGCCACCTCGCCCTCGATAGCAAGACCTTCGGCTGGCAGCGCACCGACCCCCTCCGCGGTGTCTTCACCGCCCTCGGGAATCTTCCTTCGGACACCGTCGCCGGTATCGGTCTCACCCTCCGCGCCCTGCCCGACCTCTCCTTCGTCGTGTCGCTCGCTGCCTTCGCGTGCGGCGCCAACGCCGGCCTCACCTGCGTCCGTATCGCCTCCTCCTATGGAGGTGTGGGCGTCCGCCTCCGACGTCCCTTCCGGCAAAAGCGGGCGATCGGCAAGGTGCTCGATGCCTCGATGCGTCGCCCGCAGTCGATCAAGCGGGTCGAGGTCGCCGCCCTCTTCTGGCACCCCCCGTACGGACAGGAGGCGCCTCTGGTCGGCGAGCGCCGCCCTGCCGCCGCCCCCGTTGGCTACCTCAACGGCTCGACGCAGACCTCGGGGTAGTGGCCTGACCGAACGAGGTTGTTGCGGTTTGGAAACACCCGCCACCCTGTCCGTGCGTGTGCCCTATCGTCGGCCCCTGTGACGGCCCTCGCCGGCTGTGGTCGTCGGCGGCGACTTCCCGAGGCGGCGGGGACCGTCCACGGCTGACCTTCAGGAGTTTATGGAATGAACCGACGCAGGCTCTTCGCGGCGATCTTTTTCTCTGGCGTCATCGTTGCGGTGCTTGCCCTCATTGTCGTGACCGAGCTCATCAACAGTGCCGCGACGGTCAGCGTGTACCGTCTCAAGAATGACGTTCGCCGAGGCGCCCCCTTCTCTCAGGGTGACGTCGACCGGGTCCCGTTGGCCAGAGGCAGCACCGACTTCAACTTCGTGAACCCGGATCAGAGCCCGAAAGATCAGCGCTACACCCTCAACCTCAAGGGCGGCGACGTCCTGCGACCGGACGACATCGAGGCGGAGGGCCTCAAGGTTGCCATCCATCTGACCGTGGAGTCCCCTCCGCCGGTGAATGCCGGCGACGTCATTGATATCTTCACCAAGATGGGAACTCAGGAAGTGGCAATTGGGCGCAAGGTCGCGGTCGATACCATTTCCGGAACTGATATGACCATCCTGGTCGACGCCAAGGACGAGAACGCCTGGATCTCCCTCTCGGCGGAGAAAACACCAGTGCACATTGTCAAGGTCACGTCCCAGGTCGGGAGCGGGAACTTCACGGATCCCACCAGCGCCGTCGGCATCCTCTGTAGCAAGACAGGCTCAGCCCCGCAATGCACCGGTGGTGGCGGCGGTGCGCCGACGACCACTCCAGCACCCGCCGCCACTCCTCCGCATCCGTGAGCACACTCATCGGCGTCTACAGCACGCGCGCCGGGCAGACCTCAACGTACTGGGCGACGTCACTGGCCTGGACACTCGCCGAGCGCCGCCGGGTCATGATGGTCGATTGCGACATGGAGGGCGGCACCATTGCCGACCTTCTCTACCTGCGGATCGACGATCGCAGTGTGGGGAACTGCTTTGGGGACCGTCCCGCGTATGCTCAGGAGCTTGAGGACCAGGCGGTCACGGTGCCCAGCCGCCCCAACCTTCGGGTGATTCCGGGGCTGCGCTCGAGCTACGGCTTCGAGATCTCCGATTGCCTCCGGCGTCTGGCGCCGGCCCTGGCCAGCCTCGACTACGACGTCGTCATTGCCGACCTCGGCCACCCGCTGGCACATCCCGGCCTGCGTTCACCGCGGGCCGCGGCAGAGGCGATCTGTGCAGTCTTCCAACGCGCGTTCGTGGTGGTTCGTGACGATCCTGCTCTGGTCGCGCGAAGCATCAATGTCCTTCGCGTGGCCCGACCCCCTCATGGGGAGATAATTGTCTGCCACCAGCGGAGCAGGGCCCACAAGAAGAACATCATCGAGAGCATTGAGCGCGAGCTGCCGGACCTGCCGGTTCGCGACATCTGGACCTGGGACGAGAAGCGCGCCACCCGGATGGGTGACACCGGAACACCGATGACCCTGATGGGCATCGACAAGGACCTCAACGTATGACGGCATTCGCCACTCCCGCGCGCAGCCACCCTACTCTGGCCGGCCCGGTCGAGAGTGTCGCCGTCCGCGACTGGCCGTCCATCTCCAGCGAGGAGCGCGAGATCGCCCAAATCATCGCCAATCGCGTGGAGCAGCTCCGTGGCGGTGAACCGGCCTCGGTGCTCCACGAGGAGCGTCTTGAGGAGGACATCAACCGCATCCTGACCAAGGCGATCGAATCGCCCCAGGCCAGTGGTCTGCCGCTCGCTGTCGTGTCCGCGCTCGCCACCGATCCCCAGTACCGAGCGGTGGCCGTCCGCAACGCCAAGATCCTCGCCTCCCATCTCAAGCCGCTCTCGCTGCTCCTCTATGGGGCCGACCTGGAGAACATCACCTGCCTGGGGCACGACTATTGGCTCGTCGCCACGGTGGGACGCAAGGCGGTGCTCAGAGGCAAGAGCCCGTTCGCGAACGATGACGAGGTCATTGAGTTCTTCCGCAAGGCGGTCCGGCTGCGTGGCGTGACCGGCGATCAGAGCCTCACCGACGCCAATCCCATTGCCGAGGCCAACATCGGATCTGTCATCCGCCTCTGCGTCGCCAAGAAGCCGGCAGTCTCGGGACAGGCGAATGTCAAGGCTGCGATTCGCGTTCCCTCGCGCTCCAAGGTTCGCGATCTCTCCGACTATGTCCAGGCGCAGGTGTTGCCTGATGGTGCTGCCAAGTTCATTGAGGCGCTGGTCAAAGGCCGAGCGAACATCATGATCGCTGGGGGCACGAGCACCGGCAAGACGACGCTCTTGCGTGTCCTGCTTGGGATGTCAGCACCCGCGGATCACATCGTGGTCGTTGAGGATGGCGCTGAGTTGCATCTCGATCAAGATCGTGGCGATGGGCAACCATGGCACGCGCTGACATCTGCGGTCTCGACCATTCCCTCGATTCGGTCTGACGCTGACGGCCAGCTCATGACGATGCACGACCTGGTTCGCCACGCCCTGCGCTTCCAGCCTGACCGCCTCATTCTCGGAGAGTCCCGTGGTGAGGAGATGGCCGCGGTCTGCAAGGCGCTGATGACCGGACATGACGGCTCGATGACCACCATCCACGCCGAGGACGCCGAGCTCGCCATTGACCAATCCATGCAGTACGTCATGGAGAATCGCCGTTTCGCCGGCAACGAGAAGATGGCGAAACGCGTTGTCGAGCAGGCCATTCACGTCGTGGTGCATCTGGCGAACCAGGAGGGGCGTCGCCGTCTCACCGGCATTCTCGCCGTTGAGCGCGGTGGCAACCACAAGTGGGTGTACAAGCAAACCGACGCCGGCGGGTGGGAGCGCATGACCGAGCTTGTCGGCAACCTCAGTCGCCTCGCACCGCGCATTCGCTCCCACCTCTGGGGGGAGGAGATTCCACCGGTATGAACGTTCTCGCCGTCGTCGGCCAATTCCCGATTCTCCTCGTCATCGGCGTGCTGATCATCATTGGCTGCGCCTGCGGCGGGGCGGCGGCCATCCTCGACTACAAGGTTTCCAATCTCGTCCCCAAGCGGCGCCAGTTTGCCCTGCTGGAACGTGAGAAGGACATCGCCGGGGGCCTGGGTTGGCCCTGGCAGCGCTGGGTCGCATTCCGCGTCCTCTTCCTCTTTGTGGGACTCGGGATCGGCTTCTTCTCTGGCATCCTTGAGCTGCTCATCGTGGGCCCGATCGCGGGGGTAGTGGGATTCCGCTTCGCCCTCTCTGGACGCGCGGCCTCGCGTCGTTTGAAGATGGAGCGTGCCTTCCTCGTCCAGCTGCGCAATCTCCGCGACCGGATGTCGGTGTCGAATCAGTCACTCGACACCGCGCTTCAGGAGTTGGGGCGTAATCCTGGCAGCGAACTCGAGTACGTTTTCGAGCCCCTGCGACGCGGCGGCGCGGTGGTGGACAACATCGTGGAGATGGGACGGCGATCCCGCTCTCCGATTGTGGAGTACGCCGCTGGCGTTCTCCTCTGGGCGCGCAGCCGAAGCCTCGACGCCCTCATCGAGGCCATCGACGATATCCTCCTCCCCGTCGGAGAGGCGCAACTCGCAGTCGTCGAGGAGTCCATGGTCACTCTGACCCAGCAGCGCGCTGTCACCTTCGCGATGTGCGCGCTCATGGGCTTCATGTTTGCGGTGGTCATCCGCGTCGACATCTTCCGCCAGTATTACGAGTCGGTCAGCGGTCAGATCGTCCTCGCCGTCGTCATCCTCATGTTCGCCGGCCTCGTGGGGATTTTGGGCATCATCGTTCGCATCACCACGTGGACTCGCTGGGACCTCGGCAAGCTGGCCCAGCAGCAGGAGCGTCTCGGTGGCTAGCCGCGTCTTCAGCGACCTTATTCCCTACGCCGTCGGGGCCGTCGCCGTCGTGGTGGCCTGGGCCGCCGGGCTGGCCTACCTCGATGTCTTCACTCCTGGCGACGTCAAGGCATGGCGGCGGCTGGCCACCCTCCGTGGTTTTGCCGCCCCGCCCGGGCGCCTCGAGAAGCTGGCATCACGGTCGGTCTACATCCGCAAGCTCCAGGATCAACTCGACCTCCGCCGGCTCCTCGGCATTGCCGGCCGTGACGAGACCCCTCTGGGATTTCTCCTCAGCTGTTTCTTCTTCGGCCTTGCCGGGGCTGCGGTCTCACTGGTGTTGCTCGTCCTCGGGCGTATCCTTAGCGGCGACTGGCCACTGCCGCCTTCGGTGGCATTCGTGGTGGGAATAGTCCTCTTCCTCCTCCGTCTCACCGGCCTGCGCCGCGAGGCGCGCAAGCGTCAGGATGAGGCGGGGCGGGCGCTCTCCGACATGCTCATGCTGGTGGGGATCATGACCGACGGTCGCGGCCTGCAACTCGAGGACTCCGTCCGCATCCTCTCCCGGTGCGTCGACACGGAGTCCCTGGAGACCATCGTCGACCGCCGTGGCTGGCAGCGTCTGATCCGCGAGCCCTACCAGAGCACCATCGAACTCTATCGGATGATCGGAGAGGAGTATCAGATTCCCACCTTCGGGAAACTGGCCGACGCCGCTGCCAACGCCAACGTGGGTTTCAGCGAGCGCGATACCTTCACCCGCCTGGCCAAGTCGGTCTATGCCCAGCGTCTCGCCGAGGCCCGGATGAAAGGGGCGAGGGCCAAGATCCTCGTCACCATCCCCGTGGCGGGTATGCTGATTCCTCTGCTCGTCCTTCTCGGGGCCCCCACCTTCGCCAGCATCACCCAGGGACTGGGCGGGCATTAGGACAACGCCTGTGAGCCAGCCATGATCCGCCGGGCCGTGCCGACTCTGGCGATGTCTGCGGTTCTGGTTGCCGCGGCGGTAATTACGCTCGGTCGCCCTGATCTCGGTCTGGCCGGGCAGTTCCTCTCGGGAAGCTACCCCACGGTGGAGTCAGCGGTCGCCATCGTCTCCCTGGTGTCCTACTCGGTCGTCGCCGTGGTCGCCATCGTCGCCGTCACCGGGGCCATCCGCGCCGCCAGGGAAGACAGACCCGACGTGCGCAGAACGACACGGGCGGGAATGTTCCTCCTGGCGGGCATCATCGTCTTGGGAATCGGAGTGAGCCATCGGGTGACGTTCCGGTACACCGTGTGCTGCGGGAACACCCCGCAACATGTGACGGAGGCGGCGAGCCTTGCGCGTTGAGGCTGGTGACGGCTACGCCTTCATCGTCCTGCTCCGGGACACCGACGATGCCAGCGGTTTGGCGCGCCTCCTCGAAGACGTGCGTCTCCCCCAGGCCACCGTCGCCTCGGTATTCGCCGCTCCGCCGATCCGTGGGGTCGACTTCTTCGCCGACGAGAGCCGCCAGCCGGAGCTCGATGAGTGGTGGGGCCAAACGGTGCCCCGCGCTGCCCACCCGGTGTACCTCCTCAGCCATGAGGATGGCCTCGCCGGATGGGTCAGCAGCCTTGACGGGACCTTCTACATCGGCCTTCCCAATGCTGCAGCCGCCGCCGAGTACGGCGGGTCGGAGCAAATCCAGTCGTTCGTCAATGCCGGGCCGCTCGACTTCGCCACCGTGATCATGCGCGATTTCTCCGGTGGCAATGGCAGCGGGGCGCTCATATTCGACGAGGGCGAAGCGCTGCGTATGGCAGCCCTGAGCTCGGACTTCCCCCTCGACCTCGGTGAGACGAGCTTCGAGCCGATCGTGCCCCCCAAGAAGCAGGCGGGTTCTGATGACAGCGAGCCGGGCGCCACCGCAGCGGCGGGGGGCGGTTCCGCAGCAGAGTACGGCGGCAACGTCGGCGTGCCCGGCACCCCGGCGGATCCGTTCGGCCGGGCGCCGGTCGACCGTCCCGCGGCGCGCGCGTCCAAGGCAGCCCTGGCGCCGGCGACACCCCACCCCTTCGACCTGCTCTCCGAGGGTGCTCCCTCGGGTGGCGGCCGTCAGCCGTCGGGGGCTGGCTCCCCGGGCGCGGGCCCGGCACCCCTGCACGACCAGTCGCCGATTCCAGTGCCCAAGAGTCCGGCCGGCGGTCACTGGTCCCAGGGCGGCGATCGACAGGGAGGAGGAAGCGGTTGGGATCAGGGTGGGACACCTGCCTGGCAGTCCGGGGCCGGGGCCAGCCCGCCCATGTGGGACCAGGGTGGCTGGGACCAGGCCGCTCAGCAGTCGCAGAATTTGCAGCAGCCTCCGGCGCAGAGCGGGCGCGGTGGCGGCAGCGGCAACAAGTTCAGTCTTCCTAACTTTGGCGCTCTGGGCGGTCTTTTCAAGAGTGGCGCGCCCCGATCCACGTTCGTCCCCAGCAGTGACCGTGAGTTCGGTGAGCTCCTCGTCAAGCGGGGTCCGACGATCGTCGTCATGGGCTCCCGCAAGGGTGGTGTCGGCAAGACCAGCTATGCGGCCGGTGTCGCCATCGTCGCTGGAACAGTTCTCGACCAGCTCGGGCACAAGGCCTGCATCGTCGATGCCAATATTGCCAACCCCGATGCCTGGGGCCAGATGAATCTGCGCGAGGGAGCGGCGACGGTTCGTGAGGTGATAGCAGCTCTCACGGCCAATCATGAACCTCCGCCACCGGTGCACGCCACCACTCCCGCGCTGGCGTGTTACCCGGAGTCACGGGAGGCAACGGAGTACAGCAAGACTGACGTACGCCGCTTCGCCGACTACCTGCGGCGTCGCTACACGTTTATCGTCGTCGATATGTCCAACCGCCTTCCTGACCCCATGGCTGGTCCCGAGGCCGCCGCCGCCGCCTACTGGCTCGAGCATGGAGATGTCCTGGTGCTGCCGACCACCTCGGCGAAGGCCGATTTCAATGGCGTGCTCGACTACCTCGACGTCCGCGACCTGCCCCCAACGGTGGTCCCGTACATCGTGCCGGCGGCCAAGCGCAATCGCGAGCATCCGGTGACCCAGCAGTACCTCAATGTCATCCGCGAGCGCGTTCAGCGCATCGTCGAGGTGCCCGACGAGGCCGACAAGGTGCGGCTTGCCGGTATGGAGGGCGTTCCCGTCGAGCAGGTCTCGCCGCGATTGCGCCTTGCCTACCGAGAACTCACCGAGGTGGTGACCCGGATCCCGCCACGCATGCGATAGTCGGGAACGTGGCACCACTTTTCCGCAAGGGCGGGGCGGATCTCAACGATCCCGGACCCGACGAGATCCGAGAGCACAAGCTTGACGCGGTGAAGACGCTCGCCGAGCGCTTCACCTACGATTTGGGCCTCCTCATCGCCGGACATCCGGTCGAGCTCGAGCAGTACGTCGCTGATTCACCGGCCCGGCGCCTGCGCCATTCGGTGGAGCCGTTTCTCGCCTGCGGTGACGCAATGCGTCCCAACTTCGGTGACTACGGCGAGCTGCGCATCGAGGGCTACCTGCTCAGTAGCGACCACCCCATCTACGCGTACGTCGAATTCGACGATCAGTCGATTCGCGAGACCTCGACGGGAGACCTCATTCCCACCGGCCGGCGGCGGATGCTGCTCAGCCTCGTCATCGATCCATCGGCTGGCCGTGTCCTCGACTACAGACTCCAGCCCGTCGGAAGCTGATGCCCTTGGTGGGCCGGGGGCGGCCGAGGTCGACGAACTCCGACAACTACATCGATCGCGATCCTCAGCACCTCAGCGTGCCCATGGGCGGCTTCGCCCCCGTCCGCCAGAAGCGACGCTCGCCGAAATTCATCAAGTTGTGGCGCCGCAACGCGGCCACGGCGGTGACCGTCCTGGGCCTGATTTTCGCCGCCGGCGGCGCGATTGTCACCGCCAGCCAGCCGCCGATCCCCGTGTACCTGCTCGCCAACGAGGTCCACATCGGTAACAACGTGCTCACCAACCCGCCCGACAACGCGGGTCAGGCGGTACCGGCGATGGCGTACACGGGAGGCGCCGTGCTCATCCTCGTCGTCAACGGGGACGGTTCGGCGAAGGCATCCGCGGTGACCACCGTCCACGGCCAGCAGACGACCGCGACGTGCACCATGGGCGCGCCCACCGCCCAATCAATCACCGAGACCTGCTCGTTCAGGGTCGGCGCCACCGACCTGACCTCCACCGACGTTCTCGACTACCACGACTCCGGACATTGGAGCCGCGCATACAGTGACGGCTCAAAGGTGAACATCGGCGTTCCCAACGTCGGCGCCGCCATTCCCGTGCCCTTTGCCATCGGACGCTGAGCGGGCGCAGCAATGTCCGCCGGGTGTCCGTTCCCCCTTCCTAGGATCGGGCCATGGCATCGAGTACTGTCACCCCCCGCGCCACCGGCCAGGTCAAGTCCGATGCTCGGCTTGCTGGCGGCATCCTGGGGATCTGGCTGATTCCGTGGGCCCTGCTCACCATCGCCGCCAAGCTTGCCGGGGGTAAGCCGACGGCATCCCCCATCGACATCATCAACCCCGCGCGATTGATGAGCGTCTATCACGCGGATGGCGACAAGGTCGTCGTGCCACATCTCGTCGCGGCCTACGGCGACACCAGCATGTGGCTTTTCTGGACCGTGCTGGTGGGCATCGTCGCTCTCTTTGGCGGTGGCGGCGCGATGCTGCTTCTTTACTGGCGCGGCGGCCTGCCCACGTTCGGGGCGTCGCGCTTCTTCGTGCCCAAGAATCTCCAGCGCAACTCTCGCTGGGCAGGCCGTAATGACCTGCGAGGCATGCGCGTTCGTGGTCCTCGCCCCGGCTGCATGATCATGGGCCGGCGGGGCACCTCACTCATCGCCACCGAGAAGGAGACGTCGGTTCTGGTCATCGGCCCCACCCGAAGCGGCAAGACCAGCGGCCTGGTCATCCCCAATCTCTTCGAGTGGGATGGTCCCGCCATCGTCACCTCGACGAAGTCAGAACTCGTTGACATCACCGGCGGGTTTCGCCAGTCGGTCGGTCCGGTGTACGTGTACGACCCCACTGGTGAGGTCAGTGACCAGTATCAGTCGGTGACGTGGTCACCACTGGTGGGCTGCGATAACCTCGACTACGCCTGGATGATGGCGTCGTGGCTCTGCGCGGGACTCCAGCAGGGTGGTAGCGGAAAGTCCGATAACGACTGGTCGCACTGGGCGGAATCCGGCAAGCTTCTCATCGCACCGCTGCTCTATGTCGCGGCACGCACCGGCAATCACAACATCGTGGACGTCCGCACCTGGATCCACGCCTTCGATCTGGCGACGCCGATGACCATCCTCCAAGAGATGCTCGCTGAGGACGACACCCCCAACAGCGATCCCGAGCGCGCCATCGGCATGCTCATGTCCATCGATCAGCGGCCGGAGAAGGAGCGGGGCACGGTTTTCTCCACCGTCATGCGCATTTTCTCGCCCCTCAACGAGAAGCCTGTCGCCGAGTCGGCGATGACGTCGCGGTTCAATCCTGAGGAGTTCCTGCGCCGCAAGGGCACGCTCTACCTCTGTACTCCGCGTCAGGCTCCCGAGCGGATCGCCTCGCTCTTCGTAGGCATCCTCATGACCGTTGTCACCAAGTCCTACGGCATCGCCAACACCATGCCTCGTGGTCGCCTCGATCCTGAGCTCGGACTCTTCCTCGACGAGTTGGCAAACGTCATCCCCATTGAGGATCTTCCCTCGCTGGCGTCGCAGGGCGCCGGTCGTGGCGTCATGCTCATGTCGATCGTTCAGGACTTCTCCCAGCTACGCAACCGCTACGGCAACGATAAGGCCAATTCCATCCTCAACAACCACCCCGCCAAGATTGTGCTGCCCGGCATCTCCGATCCCGAGACGACAGAGATCGTTGCCAAGATGGTGGGTAAAGGTGAGTACACCGACGTGCAGGTCAGTCGCAATGAGGGCAAGACCAATCGTTCGTACTCGTCGAGGCAGGACCAGATGGCCTCGCCGGATGCCCTGCGACAGTTGCAGGAGGGGACGGGCATCCTCCTCTACAAGGGCAAGCCTCCGACGATCGTGAAACTTCGCCCGTGGTTCGCCGACAAGCGTTTCAAGGAACTCGCCCGCCGCCGCTTCTTCAAGAACGCCGACTACGTCACATACCGCAAGGCGTCCTGACCTCAGGCGGCGAAAGCCTTGCCGTCGACGCTGACCAGCGACGCGCGCCAGATGAAGCGGTTGTAGTCCTGCCACCACGGTGTGCATGTGACGAGCGTGAGGTCGTGTCCACTGGTCTGGACGAGTTGGGTGACACGGTCTGGGGAAAGTTCCCAGCGCTGCGTCACCTTGTACTCGTAGGTATGGCAGAGGCGATCCTGGAGGGTGATGATGCCCCCCTGGACCAGGCTGTCGATGTGCTCGTAGTTGGGTTCGCGGTGGAAGGCGACGATCATGTTCCCTGCGCCTCCCGGGTCGGCGCTGCCATGCCAGTGAACCATCGACCGGTCATGCAGGTTGTCCCAGTTGCCATCGACGGCGACGCCGGAGTATCCGTACGTCGCCAGGCTGGAAAACTTTACCAGCGCATATGCCCGGGGATCGGCGGCCCCGCCGCATCCGGAGGGCGTTGCTGCGGCCACCGGTGCGTTGGCGGGCGCCCCAGCGAGCTTGCTCGCGCCGCCACCGTTCCAGGCACCGATTGCACTCTGGTCGTTCTGCTGACGGGAACTCGTCTCCTGGCCCGTGCGCCAGCGATGATAGAGCCCGTTCCCGACGATTCCGACACCCGCAGCCACGAGCAGGAAGCCGACGACGATGGGAACGATGCGCTGGTGACGGATGAGGTTCATGGGATCTCGGAGTGCTCGGGGTGGTGGGGGGATCAGGTCGGCATCTGCCGGACGCGGGCGGTCATCTCGTCGACGACCTCGTCGAGCGTGGACTGCATGACCCCTCGGATCACCAGGCCGCGGATGTCGCTGAGGATGGCGTCCAGGGGGCGACCCTGAGACACGACCTCGTCGAGCATCCCCTCCACCTTAGCGGCAGATCGCTGCAGCCGCTGTCGCGCGATCAACTTCAATTCTGCAACAACTTCAGACATCGCCCGGCCACCTGGTGCTGCACCGCCGTTGGCGGAGCGGACGGCCGGCTGGGCGGCGGGCGTCCCACCGAAGATATCGGCAAACGGCGCCGGATCGCCGGGTCCGGAGTTGGTGCCGGGGAATCCGGGCTGTTGCTGTTGGGTGGTCATGTACCCGCCCGGTGCCTCACCCGGCTGTGAGAACGGGTGGGCGCCCCCGCCCCCGCCCCCACCGCGATCTGCGGCGAAGGGATTGGGAACCTGCTGCATCTGCTGCTGCTGGGTGAAGGGATCTGCTGCCGGCTGGGCGCTTGCCGGCGCGGGGTATTGCGGGTTCTCCCGCTGGGCAGGCCAGGAAGGCTCCGCCGGGGTCGGGGCACCGCCCTGCCATTGCTGCGCCGCGGGCTCTGCCGCCGGCCCGGGTTGCTCAGTCGCTGCCCACGAGGGTGTTGTGGGAGGGCCTGCGCTGAGCTCTTCCGCGGCGTCCTCACCAACGCTCGGCTCTCGCCACACCCAGATCGTCCCCTGGCGGCCATCCGCCAGCGGGTCCAGCAGGGCTGCTTCGCCGAACTCGGGATGGCCCTCTGTGAAGGTGGCGATCTGGCGACCGTCGTGCACGCAGGTGACGCCGCGCCCCTGGGGGGTGTCGAGCTCGATCACGAACGACCCCTCGCGGCCGCAGAGGTCAGCGAGAAGTCCATTCCAGTCTGCCCAACGCAGCCGGAGGTCCTGGTAGCAGGGCTCGCCCCTGAGGAGGGAGGGGAGAACCTGGACGATCTCGGGGTGGAACTGGTAGGCCGACACCGTGGCGGTGTCCCAGGTGGCGATGGTGTGGCGGGCGCTGTCTCCGAGCAGCTTCTTGCCGCCGGTGAAGGCATACCGCTCGAACATGGCACCGTCACGCACGAGCACGACGCCGACGGCGTCGGGACGGCGAACGATGAGGGCACCGTCACCGACGGCGGGGCAGAGCTCCTCGAGGACGACGGCCCGGGCGGGAATCGCATCGAAGAGGGCGATGCCCCGAGGGAGCAGGGGGATGAGGTCGTGCTCGCCGGGTTGCCACTCCTCGCTGGTCTCGGCGTTGCCGTCCTCAGGGGGCACCACGGCCGCGGTTTCGGGCGTCGGGGCCGGAGCACGGCCGTTGGCCACCCCGGGATCGCGCGAGGCCGCCTTCGACGGGGGAGTGCGCCGCTGCTCCGCGGCCGGCCTGGTAACAGGTTCGGTGGGGTCGGGATGGGGGGCCGTCCGGCGCCGCTGGGCGGCCTGCATCGCCGCCTCGAGCGGCGACGGAGCGCCGGGGGGTGTCTCAGGAGGGTCGCTCATAGCGCTGCTATCCTAGCCCTGATGCCGTCTCCGTCGATGACAAACGTGTCCGCAATTCGCCCCGGCGGCACAACGGTGCGAAGAATTCCCACCGGAGTCATCGTCCCATGACCTCCGCCTGGCTGCGCCAGGCTCTTCTGCGCGACCGGCTCAGCGTCGCCGCGCAGGCGGATGCGTGTTTCCGCGCGGTCGCCGCCCTCATCGTTGCAGTGACGGCACTCGGCGCGGCGGTGGTCATCAGTCTCCTCGCCGACGCTCGGGTCCTCACCGTGCTCCTGGGCCTCTTTCTGCTCGTGGCAGTCGTCGGCCTCATCGTGGTGGGAAGATTCACCCGCCGGGTGGTGCGGGAGATCGCCATCGCGCCCATCGCAGAAATGGCCGCCACCGCCCGCCGGGTCGCCAGCGGAGACCTCGGCGCGGTCGGTCAGCCGTACGGCCCCCTCGAGTGGCAGCAGGTCACGAGTGCGGTTGGCGGTCTCGCGGATAGTCTGGCCCGGGAGCGCACCTCACGTGCCGCCGACCTCAGCGCCGGGCAGACCCGGACCATGACCCTGCACCAGTTGCTCAGGGTGATCCAACGGGTGGGTGCCAGCCTCGAATTGGAGGACGTCACCTTGCGCCTCGCCGAGGGGATGAGCGAGGTCGGCGGTTTCCGCCGTGCCGTCGTCTGGCTGCGCGACGAGGACGATCGATTGATCCCGGCGCGCCATCTTGGTGAGGGCGATGCGCCAGTCCCTACGGCTGGCGATTCCGGCCCCGTGCGTCGCGCTGTCGTCACCGCACAGACGGTGCCCATCCGCACCGAGGGCGACGCTTCGGGTCTGGCGATTCCCCTGGTCCGCGGTCTGGAGGCGGTGGGCGCCGTCGAACTCTGCGGCGCGGCCCGTCCCGTTGGCCTGGAAACTCTCGATGCCCTGGAGACGCTGGCCAGCTTCGGCTGCAGTTCGATCGCGGCCGCCCAACTCCACGAGGAGGTGGAGCTCCGCAGCGAGACCGATGGCCTCACCAAGGTCTTCAACCGCCGCAAGCTCGATATCGATCTCAAGGCCGAGGTCGCTCGCTCTGCTCGCTACCAGCGCCCTCTCTCGCTGATCATGATCGACGTCGATCACTTCAAGGGCATCAACGACAGCTTCGGGCACCAGCAGGGCGACGAGGTGCTGAAGGCTGTGGCCGCCATCATCGGCCGGCGCAGCCGGGAGACCGACTCCGCGTATCGGTACGGTGGTGAGGAGTTCGCCATCCTCCTTCGGGAGACGCCGCTGTGGGCCGCGGCAGAGATCGCGGAGCGTATGCGGCTGCGCATCCGCGAGGGACTGGCGGCCCTGGGGTTGCCCCGCGACATCACCGCGTCACTCGGCGTGGCGGCAGTTGATAAGCCAATCATGGGCGCCGACCAACTCGTCGAGGCTGCGGACGGCGCGCTGTACTCCGCCAAGGAGGCGGGCCGGAATCGCGTGGTCGTCAGCCCCCGCCTCATGGCGGGAGGCTCCCCAGGGGGTCCACCGCCGGCACCGCCGGTACGTCCGCAGATCTGAACGCTCACAAACGGACGTCGCCCCTCCGCTCACACACGGACAATGTCGAAACGAGGTCCCCGCGTGTTGCGACGCGGTGACAAGACGGATCACGGTTGCTGAGGATTGCGGGGTTCGGCCGTAGTATCGGCAGGGAATCGCCGCGACCTCACATTCGGGGCCACGCGGACGCACGGAGGGGTCACCCATGAGGCGCTGTACGGTACCGGAGGCAGAGCGATGAGCATGGCCGCCGGGCAGACCACACCGTCGACTGCGGTTGATGTCGAGGGGCGCCTGGAGGGACGGGAGATTCATGGCGACATCGTTGCCGCTCTGGGCCTGCCCCTGCCCGCCCAGTTCGCCAACTGCAATCTTCGCGACACGGTTTGGCCGACCGACGTTGACATCTCCGGGCTGGAGTTCGTTGACTGTGATCTCAGCGGTGCCAACTGGGATGGTGCCTGCGGAGCCGACATCCGCATCATCGCCACCGAGCGTGGCCGCAGCAAGATCCACGGCATGTCGATGCGCCGCGCTGATCTCCCCGGCCTGACGATGGTGCGGGTGGTGGGCCTTCGTGTCGATATGACCGAGGCGCTCGTGGACGACGCCAATATCCGCTACTCCTCGCTGATGCGCCTGCAGGCCACCCTCCTGCACGGCGAGAACGCCCACTTCTGCACCGGCACTGTCATGGACGAGAGCAACTGGGATCGTGCCATCTGTCCCGGCATCTGCTTTTGCGATGCCTCCCTCACCAAGTCGAGTCTGAAAAATGCCGTTTTCTGCTGACCCCCTCCGCGCTGCATGCGCCGACCGCCGCACTGAACTGGACCAGCACGCCGTGGCGGTTGTCGCTGATCCCCTGCGCTCGTCTCGGGGCGGCATGTTCCACAACCTTCCCATGAACCGAGCGGACGTGTCGGGCACCCTGTTTCAGGGAGGGTCCTTCCACAAGGCCGGCATGGTTGGCGTCACCGGCCTCCCCGACGCGCGCTTCGATGGGGCGCGCGTTCGCGAATCGCCCGGGGCGGTTGGCCTGCCCGGAGCCGATCAAATCGTGCCCGAAATGCAACTCACCCGGCAGCGAAACGCCGGCTACAAGAAGCTCAACCAGGCCGCGGTCGACATGTCGCGGGGCGTCGGCTGACCAAGCGCCCTCCACGGGGCATTGGGGTCAGCTGCGAGCGAAACCGAAGCGGCCACGGCGCTGCTTGCGGCGCGGGGCGTCGAGGCGATTGCTGGCGTCATCCCCGCCGTATTGACGTGGGATGGCCGAGGGTTCGCTGGCGTCAGTCGGCATGGGGACGAGCAAGGACGCGAGTTCGCGCACCTTGCGTGACACCTGCGCATCCGGGCGCTGGAGCACAAAGGGTGCCCCGCGATTCATCGAGGTGCTCACCAGGATGGGGTCGTAGGGGAGCTGAACCGCCACCTCCTGGCGCATCGCCTCCTCGACGTTGGCCTTTGTAAGATCGGAGTTCGCCTCGATGCGGTTGAGGGCAGTGACCACTCGATCGCCGGAAATGCCCAGCGCTTCCAGGGTGCGGCGCAGGCCAATGGTGGCACGGAGACCGAGATCACTCATCTGCCCGAGAAGGATGATGCGGTCGGCGCGACGGAGAACCGCGGCTTCGGCAGGTCCGAGGCGGTTGGGAACATCGACGACGACGACGTCGAACATGTCGCGCATGGCGGCGATCAACGGATCCAGCCCGGCGGGATCGACGGCTGTGACCTGGTAGCTGGGGGAGGCGAGGACGCTGATGTTGGCGGGGCCGGCGACGAGGCAGCCTGCTATGGAACCTGGACCTCCGTGGACCGCTTGCACGATGGTGGCGGCGGGTTCGAGGCGGAGAAGCCGCTGAATATGTCCGTGCTCGACATCGAGGTCGACGAGCGCGACCCGGCGATGAGCCTCGTTGGCGACGATGAGGGCGAGGTTGGTGGCCACAACGGTGGTTCCAGACCCGCCTTTGGCAGAGACCACAGCGATGATCTGCCGATCACTCGATGGGGGTGAGGGGTCGAACAAGGTCGTGGGGACCGCCTCCGGTGCCGGCGGCGGTTCGGCGATCGCCACGGGGGGGCTCGACGTCCCTGCGCCCCCAATACGGCGGATGGCGCCGAGGAGTTCCTCACCGCCAAAGGGCTTCACCAGGTATGTTCGCGCCCCTGCCTTCAGGACCATCTCGCGGGTGGCGTCGTCGTCGTCGAGGCCCATGATGATGACCAGGGAACCGGGGAAGCTCCGCGTCAGCCGCTCGGTGGTGCGCAGACCGTCGATGCCCGGGAGGTCCATGTCGACAAGGATGACGTCGGGCCGCAGCTCCTCGGTCCGCGCCATGGCGCTGTTGGAATCACCCGCGGTGCCACACGCCTCGAGGTCTCTCTCGGACGTCAGCAACCGCTCGATGTTCGCTCGCATGAGCGGGGCATCGTCGACGATGAGAACACGGATCATTGGGGACCTCGAACGTGGCGCCGGGGCGCGGCCGCGCGTCCGAGTGTACGGCACAGGTTTGGGTCCGGGCGAAGGTGATGCGGGTTGGTCGCGAGACCGCGTCACGGTCGCCGATGCGGGGTAGGGGGAGTGCGCTCGCACGGCGGCACTCCCCCCATCCGGTCAGCTCGCAGCGGGAAGTTCCTCGAGCGTGTCGGCACCGGCACCGGCACTGACGGGGCGCGGCTGGAGAAGCTTCACCGTCTCCGCGACGATTTCGGTGCTGTATCGACGCAGGCCGTCCTGCCCGGTGTACTCATGGGTGCGCAGCCGCCCCTCGACATACACCCTGCGCCCGCGGGTGCAGTACTCGGCGCAGATCTCCGCCAGCCGCCCGAAGGTGACAACCGAGTGAAATTCTGAACTCTCCTGGCGATTGCCGTCGCCGTCGCGCCAGACGCTGTTGGTGGCCAGACGAAGCTTGGTCAACGCCTTGCCGCTGGTGCTGACGCTCTCTGAATCCTTGGTCATATTGCCGACGAGAATCACGCGGTTGATCATGGCCGTCCTCCTATGTGTGGTTGGTTTGTTGGGGGTTGAGCTCGTTCAGTGGATCAACGGGGTGGCCGCCCCGCTGTACCTCGAAGTGCAGGTGGGGGCCGGTGGAATTGCCGGTGGAGCCCACAGCCCCGATGACCTCACCGGCCGCGACGTCCTGGCCAGTCACAGCCAGCACTCGGCTGAGGTGTCCGTAGAGCGTCACCAGGCCGCCCCCGTGATCGAGGAGAATGTGGAGACCGAAGCCCGACCGGCTGGCGATGACGGTGATGTGTCCTGCTGCTGCCGCATGCACCGGCGTGCCCTCCGCTGCCGCGAAATCAATGCCGGTGTGAAAGTGGCCCTCGGGACATGCGGGATTCAGCGGCTCGAAGCTCAAGGGGGTGCAACCGAACCGCTGGCTGATCACCATGTGTTCCAGGGGCGCGCTCCCGTGCTGCGCTGTCGCGTTGTCGGCCTGGAGTGCCCCTTCAGCTCCTCCAGCGAGTAGGCAGAGTCCGGCAGCCACCGCCAGGCCGGCACCACCAATGGCCCGGATCATGCCGCCGTCCGGTGGGTGACGTGATGGGCGGCGGGATGGATCGCCTTGAGGGCGTGCCGGCCCAGTTCGTGCCCGAGGGAGCGTGCCTTGGTCTCGAGATGGGCACCCGTGCTGAGCGCGCCGGGCACCTTCAGCATGATCCAGAGTGTGGCGATGGAGTACAGCATCGACACGATCCCGGCGTCCTCGGCGAGCCCGGTGACCATGGCCACCCGGAGCACCAGGAGTTGGGTAGTCTGCATGAAAACAGCGACGCTGAAGAGCTTCAGCCAGGTGCGTGCATGGTCCCGGGTATCGGGCAGGACGCCGAGCAGAGCGGCCAGCGGCGCGGTGACCACGAGGATTCCCAGCAGTGCAGTCCGCACCACGTAACTGAAGACGAGGATGACCACGGCGATGACCAGAGCGATGGCGAAGACGGCGTGGAAGAGATCCTCTCCCACTGACATCTGGTGCATCGATGCCGCCGAAAGCGGCGCGCCCCATGGAGTCCCCACCGGTCCATCGTCACCGAGATGCAGCGCAACCTGTGCCAGCGCGTTGTTGAGGTCGATGGCCATTTGCATGAAGAGCATCGAACCGTGAGCGAGCACGACGGCGAGGAGAATGCGCGGGAGTACAACTTTGAGGGAGTACTTGGCGTGCATGGTCGCGCGCTCGAACATGCTGCGCAGTGATGCCACCAGCACCACGAGGACGAGCAGCGCATCGACGGCGATGGCCAGACCGGCGTTGAGACGCGCCAGGTTGGGGTTGGCGGTAAAAGGGATGCCGTGATGGGTGGTGTCGACGGTGGAGAAGAGATACCGATTGAGCACGCCGAGTAGGTCATCACGACCGCTATCGACGAAGTGGGTGAGCACGCTGACAATGGCGTGCGTCAGCGTGTGCAGTGGGTCGAGGCTCACGGCAAGGACCGCCACGTCTGCTGCCGTCAGTGAACGCTGCTGGGGATCGACGCGATGATCGCGTGGGTCAGCGTGCCGGCGATCTCGACACCGATGGTGCCGAAGACGATGCGGCCGATCCAACGCTTCGCCTCCATGACGCTGCGCGGTTCGACGGCGATGATCTTGTACATGAATGCCAGGAGGAAGGCGAGTGCGCCGATCGATCCGATGAGGGCTTGGGCAAGCAGGATCCAGTTGTCGATGAGCGTGCGCAGGGCGTTCATGGGCGTGTCTCCACCGTTGTTCTAACGGCCGCCCCTCCGACCCGCGGCTGAGCTTCAGCCGGTGACGGAGAGGTTACACAAATGTGTGTAGGTTGTCAAGCCTCGGGGTCAATCGTCCTCAGGGGTGGGGCAACCCGCCCAGGATCTTGGTGATCTGCTCGGCGACGGCGCGCTCCAGGTCCTGCAGGAGGCTGAACTGGCCCTTGGCGAAGCTCGCGGTGTCGTGGTTGAGGCGGTCGAGAAGCCCGGGAGCACCGCTAGCGGCGGCGCTCCCGCCGGCGCAGCGGGCGCACCAGGGACGCCGGTTCGGGGCAGCGGCGCGGCGGTGGCACTGGGCACCGGCCGGGTTACCAGCGGCGGCATGCCTGCCCCGCTACCGCCACTGCCCCCGCTGCCGTGAAGCAGGAGAACAGCCGCAGTGGCGCCGATGCCAACAACGGCGCAGATGAGAGCGAGACGAAGGTTCATGGCCAGGACTCCGTGATGCGATCACGGCCGCCCCACCGGCCGGCGGGATGTCTCCCGCATGTAGCCAAGCCTACACAGAATTGTGTCGTATCGCAAGCTCCGCGGGCGCTCTATGGCGCCTCGGCGGTGCGAACCCGCGAGGGTCCGCGAAGGTGCCATCGGGCACCGGGGTCGCCCCGGTGCCCGACAGCGTCTCGGCCGATTACTCGGCGGGGCGAACGTTCGCTGCGCGCGGACCCTTGTCGCTACGCTCGATGTCAAAGGTCACGCGCTCGCCACCGGCAAGCCGGTCGAACTCGAGAGCGCCATCAACGCTGCTGCGGTGGAAGAAGTACTCCTGACCGTCATCCGCGCTGATGAAACCGAAACCGCGGTCGGCCACGACCTTCTTGACGCTACCTGTCAATGCCATTGGTGTCTCCGTACCTTCTCGAACGTCGGACTGCGCTTCGCGTCCATTCGAGAAGGTAGGGACGACCACGAGCGATCTTCGACCTCAAGGCCGATCACTGAGCAGGATAGCGCAGGGGATCTCATACGTGTCGCCGACCGATGAGCTGGGCCCGGCTCAGGCATCCGGGGCCAGCGCGCGGCGCAGGTCCGCAGCGATCTCCCGGGTGCGCTCAGTGAGCGGCAGAGGTAGTTGCACCTTCACCTCGGCGATGAGATCACCGGCGGCCTCCCCACGGACCCCGGGCATACCCAGGCCGCGGAGCCGGAGCCGGGCGCCATTCTGCGTCTCCGCGGGCACGGTGAGGCTGACGGAGCGACCCCGCAGTGTCGGGACGTCGATGCTGCCACCGATCAGGGCAACGTCGAGGGGAACCGGAACGGCGACGCGCAGGGTGTCGCCGTCGCGCGTGAACCGCGGGTGGGGGAGGACGTGGACCCGGATGTAGAGGTCTCCGGCGGCACCGCCCGCGCGGCCGTCTGCGCCCTGGCCGCTGGCGCGCACCCGCGCCCCGTCGGCCACCCCTTGCGGGATGCGCACCTCCACCCGGCGCACCCCCCGGCCTCCGCTGAGTTCGATGGTCCGCGTCGTACCCGCGTATGCCTCCTCGAGGGTGATGTTGGTGTCGCCCTCCACGTCGGATCCCCGCTGCGGACGAGCGCGCGGGCGACCGCGAGAACTGCCCGTCACCGGTGCGCCAAAGATGTCCTGAAAGAAGTCGGAAAATCCTGCGTTGCCGCCGAAGAGTTGCTCCATCTCCTCCGCCGACATCGAGGAGGACTGGAATTGCTGATTGCCGCCCCCACCGGAGGTGGCGAAGGGGTTGCCGCCGCGGGGCTTCCCCGCCCGCTCCCAGGCCTCGTAGTCCTGCCAGTGTTCGCCCACCTCGTCGTACCGCCGGCGCTTCTCTGGATCCCTGAGAACCTCGTGGGCCTCGGTGATCTGCTTGAACTTCACCTCCGCCGCAGCATCGCCGGAATTGACGTCAGGGTGGTACTTGCGGGCCAGCTTGCGATAGGCGGACTTGATCTCCTTTGCCGTCGCCGCGCGCTCGACGCCGAGTGTCTTGTAGTAGTCCTGGAATGTGGTCGCCATCATCCTGTGGTGTCGATACCGCGAAGGGCTGCAGCTGAAACGATCCTGAAGGTCAGGACACTACAGGGAAAGCGCTCAGGCCAGGCCTCGGTCGACACGGGCCATTTGTGTGCCGCCATGAGGGATTGCCATCATTGCCGCTGTCAGATCTCATGAGGAGGCGGAATCGTGACCGTCGACGCCCGGACCATCGACGCGCTGCTCCAGGAGAGTCGGAGCTTTCCCCCGTCGGACGACTTCCGGGCTCGGGCTCGCGTCCGCGACACCACCCTCTGGGATGAGGCCGAGGCCGACATCGATGCCTTCTGGGCGCGCCAGGCCGAGCAGTACCTCACCTGGTCCTCACCGTGGGAGAGAGTTCTCGAGTGGGACCTGCCGTTCGCTCGCTGGTTCTCCGGTGGTCGTCTCAATGCATCGGTGAATTGCCTCGACCGCCATGTCGCCGCCGGTCGCGGCGACCGAGTTGCCTATCACTGGGTCGGCGAACCCGGCGACAGCCGCGACATCACCTATGCCGAGTTGCTGGCCGAGGTGTGTCGGCTGGCCAACGGTTTGCGCGGCCTCGGGGTTCAGCGCGGTGACCGTGTCGGCATCTACATGGGCATGGTTCCCGAGACTGCCATCGCCATGCTCGCCTGCGCCCGCATCGGCGCCGCCCACTCGGTTGTCTTTGGCGGTTTCAGTAGCGACGCCGTTGCCGACCGCATGAATGACGCCGGGGCGGTGGCATTGATCACTCAGGATGAGGCATGGCGGCGCGGTACGACGGTGCCGCTGAAGCAGAATGCCGACGAGGCGCTGAGCAACGCTCTCTCGGTGCGCAACGTGGTCGTGCTGCGCCGCACCGGCAACGTCGCGCCCATGACGCCGGGTCGCGATCACTGGTGGCACGAGTTGCTCGCCGCGCAGAGCGACGAATGCGAACCGGAGGAGATGGAGAGCGAGGATCTCCTCTTCACGCTCTACACCAGCGGCACCACCGCCAAGCCCAAGGGCGTCAAGCACAGCACCGCGGGATACCTCCTCCAGGCGATGTACACGCATGACATCGTCTTCGACATCCAGGACGACAGCGTGTACTGGTGCGCCGCCGACATTGGCTGGGTCACCGGCCACACGTACATCGTCTATGGCCCGCTCGGTAACGGCGTCACCAGTGTCATGTACGAGGGCACTCCCGATTACCCGCAGCGTGATCGCTGGTGGTCGATCATCGAGAAGCACGCGGTCACCGTGCTCTACTGTGCCCCTACGGCTATCCGTACATTTATGAAATGGGGCAAGGAGTTCCCCGACCAGCACGACCTCTCGTCGCTGCGCGTCCTCGGCACCGTCGGCGAGCCCATCAACCCGCAGGCGTGGATGTGGTATCGCGAGGTTATCGGCGGAGGCACGACGCCGGTGGTGGACACCTGGTGGCAGACGGAAACCGGCGGGATCATGATCGCGCCCCTCCCTGGAGTGACGACGCTGAAGCCGGGGTCGGCCACCCGGCCGCTCCCCGGGATCGCTGCGGGTGTCGTCGATGAGGCGGGCCAGCCCGTCGCCGTAGGCGGCGGCTATGCGGTGCTCACCCGGCCCTGGCCGGGAATGCTCCGGGGCATTTGGGGTGACGATGATCGCTACCGCGAAACCTACTGGGCGAAGTACGGCGACCGCTACTTTGCCGGTGACGGGGCCCGCATCGACGACGACGGCTACTTCTGGTTTATGGGCCGGGTCGACGACGTCATGAATGTCAGCGGACATCGCATCTCCACCACGGAGGTGGAGTCGGCGCTCGTCGACCATCCCGCGGTGGCCGAGGCTGCGGTGGTCGCCAAGTCGGATGCCGACACCGGGCAGGCAATCTCCGCCTTCGTCACCCTGCGCGGTGGGTCCGAGGAGTCCACCGAGCTGGTTGCCGAGCTCCGCAACCACGTGACCAAGCTCATCGGCGCCATCGCCAAGCCCAAGTGGATCGCCTTCACCCCCGATCTCCCCAAGACGCGCAGCGGCAAGATCATGCGCCGGCTGCTCCGCGACATCGCTGAGAACCGCCAACTCGGTGACACCACGACGTTGGCCGATCCTGCCGTGGTCTCCGAGTTGCAGACGCGCGCTGCCGCCGAAGCGGGCAGTGAGGAGTAGACGGGCGTCACCCGCTCGGACCCGAACGTGGGAACATAGGGCTCGGTCGCCCAGCTGCCGGATCCGGCGGCGGCACCGATGACCCTGTGACTGAGCAAACTGTGCCCGAGAGCGTCCCCGTCACCCTGCCGGCGATGGGTGAATCCGTCTCCGAGGGCACCGTGGCCCGCTGGGTGAAGCAGGTGGGGGACTCCGTCACCGAGGGCGAGGCGGTGGTCGAAGTGACCACCGACAAGGTCGACGTCGAGGTCCCCGCTCCCACCACGGGCACGCTCAGCGAGATCGCCGCCAGTGAGGGCGACACGGTGCTCGTCGGCGGAGTTCTTGGGCAGATCGCCGCCGGAGCCACCAACGGCAACGGCCGGTCCCATGCTGCCGCAGCGCCATCGAGCAAGGGCAGAGGGGCGGTGCTGCTGCCCTCCGCGGATGAGGGGAGCGCCGACGCTGTCGCTGTCGACGAGGCCCCGCCGCCTCCGGGGAGCGCGCCGACCAGCGCCGCCGTCCCCGACGAATCGAGGGCGGAGGTCAGCGGTCCGGCTCCGGTGGCGGCGGCCGCGCCATCCGCTGGCGACCTCCTCGCCGCTCACGCGTCGCCGCTGGCGCGTCGCGCGGCCGCTCTCCAGGGCACCCCGCTCACCGGGCTGGTGGGCAGCGGTCCCGGCGGCCTCATCCGTCGCGGCGATCTGAGCACTGCCAACGGTCACGTGGCTGATGCACCGGCCGTCGCCGAGGGAGAGCAGGCCACGCCGCTGCGCGGCCCCAATGCCGCCCTTGTCGACTACATGGAGCAGAGCCGGGCAATCCCCACCGCCACCTCGTTTCGCACCATCGGCGTCTCCGCGCTCGATGCCCGTCGCCGGGAATTGAACGCCGCGCTCTCCGCCGCGGGAAAACCACTGAAGGTTTCGTTCACGCACCTCATCGGCCACGCCATTGGTGTTGCCGCCGGGGAGATGCCGCAGATGGCCGCCCACTTCGCGCGCGATGAGCACGGCAAGCCGATGCGCATGGACGCCGGCGTACACCTGGGACTGGCGGTCGACAGCCGCCGCAAGGACGGTAGCCGCTTCCTCGTGGTTCCGGTCATCCGTGACGCTAACTCTCGCGACTTCGCTGCCTTCCATGCCGAGTACGAGCGTCTCATCGACCGTTCGCGCAAGAACGCCCTCGCTGCCGACGAGCTCCGCGGGGCCACCCTGACCCTCACCAATCCCGGCGGCATCGGTACCGAGGCGTCGGTGCCCCGGCTCATGCCCGGGCAGGGAACCATCATCGCCACCGGTGCCATCGGTCATCCCCCGGAGTGGCGCCACCTCAGCGAGGGCAGGGTGCGCGAACTTGGTGTCGCCAAGGTCATGACCATGACCTCGACGTACGACCACCGCGTCATCCAGGGCGCCGAATCGGGCGAGTTCCTGGCCCGGGTCGAGGCACTGCTGGGCGGTGCGGACAGCTTCTATGAGCGGATTTTCGCCAGCCTTGGCCTGGGCGATCCGGCCGCTGCTGTTGCCGTCCCCGAGCCACGGGTCATCGCCACCACCCCGCGGTCCCTCGCCGACGGCGCGGCGCCACAGGCCAGTGCTGGGCACGCGCCCACCCGCGAACTCCTCGCCGCCATGCAGGCCGCAACCTCGCTCATCAAGGCGCATCGCACCCACGGGCATCTCGGCGCCCATCTCGACCCGCTTGGTTCGCCGCCCATCGGCGATCCCGCCATGGAGCCCGACACGTATCACCTCACCCCCGAGCTCATGGAGCGAATCCCCGCCGACCTCCTCCGCGTCTATGTGTCGGGGCGCACCCTGGCCGATGTCCTCCCCAGCCTGCGGGCGACGTACTGCGGAACCATCGCCTACGAGATCGAGCACATCTCCTCCCATGAGCAACGGGTGTGGTTGCGTGAGCACATCGAGTCCGGCGCCTACCAGCTGCCGTCATCCCCCAAGGAGAAGATGCGTCTGCTTGCGCGGCTGACCAAGGTCGATGCCATGGAGCGCTTTCTGCGGCGCACTTTCCTGGGCGCCAAGACCTTCAGCGGTGAGGGCGTGGACATGGTCGTGCCCATGCTGGAGAAGCTGCTCGGCCTTGCCGCCGACCATGGGATCGGCGAGATCGTTCTCGGCCTCTCCCATCGCGGCCGTCTGGCCACCATCGCCCACGTCGTCAATCGCCCCTACGAATCCATCCTCACCGCCTTCGAGCAGGGCGAGATGCGCCGTGCCGTGGGCATCACCTCCGGTGACCCCACCGGCGACGTCAAGTACCACATCGGGGCGACGGGCACCTACATCACCGAGAAGGATCAGCCCATCACGGTGCGTCTGCTACCGAATCCGTCGCATCTCGAAGCCGTCGATCCCGTCGTCGAGGGCTGGACGCGTGCCGAGCAGACCCGTCGTGATCACTCCGCTCTGCACCTGGATCCCACCGCTGCCATGCCCGTGCTCATCCACGGCGATGCCGCCTTCAGTGCCCAGGGGGTCGTCGCCGAGGTGCTCAATCTCCAGGCGCTCGATGGGTACAAGACCGGCGGCACGGTGCACGTCATTGCCAACAACCAGGTGGGTTTCACCACCGACCCCGGCGAGGGTCGCTCGACGCGCTATGCGTCGGACCTCGCCAAGGGGTATGACGTGCCCATCGTCCACGTCAATGCCGACGACGTCGAGGCATGCATGGCCGCAGTGCGGCTGGCCTATGACTTCCGCCGCACCTATCACCGCGACGTGGTCATCGATCTCATCGGCTACCGCCGATTCGGTCACAACGAGACCGATGAGCCGGCGTACACCCAGCCGATGATGTATCAGCGGATCAAGCAGCACCCCACGGTCCGCGAGATCTTCGTGCAGCAGCTCATCGGCGAGGGGCTGATCACCGCCGAGGAGGCGGAGCAGCAGTCGCAGGAGGTCATGGATCGGCTCACCCAGGCCCACAAGCGGGTGAAGGCGAGCCTGGCACTCCCCGCCGACGCCAGTGTGGCCCCTCCGTCGGTAGCCCCCGATGGTGGCGACCTCGCGCTGCGCACCGGTGTGGCCGCCGACATCCTCACTGGGCTCAACGAGCAACTCCTCACCGTGCCGGATGAATTCAGCGTCAACGCCAAACTGCTCAAGCAATGGGAGCGGCGCCGCGCTGGCCTCACCGCCGGCGGCATCGATTGGGGCACCGCCGAGGCGCTCGCCTTCGGTTCGCTGCTCATCCAGGGCCGACCCATCCGCATGACTGGGCAGGACACCGAGCGGGGAACCTTCAGCCACCGTCACCTCGTTCTCCACGACGAGCGCACTGGCGACGAGTTCATACCCATGCGCCATCTCGTGGGCGCCAGCGCCACCTTCGAGATTCACAACTCGCCACTCAGCGAGGTCGCGGCCCTCGGCTTCGAGTATGGCTACAGCGCCTGTGACCCCCAGACCCTGGTGCTGTGGGAGGCACAGTTCGGCGACTTTGCCAACAACGCCCAGATGATCATTGACCAGTTCATCGTCTCGGCGAAGGCAAAGTGGGGACAACGTTCACGTCTCACCCTGCTTCTGCCCCACGGATATGAGGGCATGGGACCGGAGCATTCCAGCGCCCGAATGGAACGTTTCCTTCTGCTCGCCGACGATGGCAATATCCGGGTGGCCAACTGTTCACTTCCCGCGCAGTACTTCCATCTGCTGCGCAATCAGGCGCTCTCGCCGGTGGCCCGTCCTCTGGTGATCATGACGCCGAAGTCCATGCTGCGCCTCAAGGAATCCACCGCCACGCTCGATGAGCTGGTGAAGGGGAGCTTCCAACCGGTCATTGACGACCCCGGGGCCCGCAACCATCCCGAGATGGTGAGACGCCTTCTCTTCTGCAGCGGAAAGCTGTACTGGGAGCTGCAACTCCATCAGGCCCGTGCTGCGCTCGACGATCTTGCCATCGCCCGTGTCGAGCTTCTCGAGCCGCTGCCGCTGGAGGACATGCTCACCGTCATCGGCCGCTACCCTCATCTGGAGTCCGTGACCTGGGTGCAGGAGGAGCCACGCAACATGGGTGCCTGGCATCACCTGCGCCGGCCCGTGGGTCGCCGTCTCGCCGACGCGGTGAGGTGGGAGTACGTGGGGCGGCCGCGTCGCGCCAGTCCCTCCGAGGGCTACGCGGGATCGCATCACCTCGAGCAGGAGCGCATCGTCAGCGAGGCGCTGGGGCTCAGCGAGCGCAGCAGCCCGGCTCGCACCATGCGTACGAAGAAGTCGGCCTCGACGTGACCCCCCGGGTGGTGGTTCTCGGCGGCGGCCCCGCCGGAGACGTTGCTGCGCTGCGCGCTTCGCAGCGCGGCGCGGATGTCGTTCTCATCGAGCGTGCTGAGCTCGGTGGCACCTGCATGAATTGGGGATGCATTCCCACCAAATCGTTGCTGGCCACCGCCGATCTGTTGCGTCGCATCCGTCACGCTGCTGACTTTGGTATCGGCGTTGGCGATGTTCGGATCGACTTCAGCCGGATGATGGAGCGCAAAGAGGACGTGGTGATGACCATGCGGCGCGGCGTCGAGGCGGCCTGCAAGCGCCGCAGGGTGCGCGTCGTCAGAGGCCAGGGCGTCATCGATGGAGACGCCGTCCGGGTTGGCGACGACCGGTTCGAGTTCGATCATCTCGTGGTGTGCACGGGAACCGAACCCAGCGGTCTCCCCGGCATCGACATGGAGCATCCCCGTGTGGTCACCAGCAACGGCGTCCTGCGTTTGGAGACCCTGCCCCAACGCCTGCTGGTGATCGGTGGCGGCGTCATCGGTTGCGAGTTCGCCAGCTTCTTCGCGCCGCTCGGCGTGGAGGTCACGGTTATTGAGGTGTTGCCGGAGATCCTCACCGGCGTCGAGCCCCGCATCGTCCGCGAGTTCCGCCGCATCGTGGAGAAGGAGGGCATCAACTTCCGCACCGGCTCGAAGGTGGAGCACATCGACTATCGCGATGATGGAGTCACCGCGAGGCTGGACAACGGAACGAGCATCGAGGCTGATCTGGTGTTGGTCTCTGTGGGTCGGGCACCGCAGACTGGGGGCATTGCCCTGAAGGAGGCGGGAGTGCAGGTCAGCGATCGCGGCCACATGGTGGTCGACGAGATGCTGGGCAGCGCCAATCCCAAGATCTGGGGCGCCGGCGACTGCATCGGGGGTCTCCAGCTTGCCCATCTCGCCTCCGCTGAGGCCGCCCGCGCGGTGGACAATGCGCTGGGTGTTGGGGTGCGGCCCATGGATCGCACGGTGGTGCCATCGTGCATCTACACCCATCCGGAAATAGCCATGGTTGGCCTGAACTCAGAGAGCGCCGCGGCCGCCGGGCGTACCGTGAAGACCGGCCAAGCCCGTTTCCTGGGGGACGGCAAGGCCCTCGCCGAGGGCGAGGCCGAGGGCATGGCCCAGATCTACGCAGACGCAGAGACCGGGCTGGTGCTCGGTGCCACGATCATGGGAGTCCACGCCGTCGAGGTCATTCATGAGGTTGCCGTGGCCATGAGCGATGGTCTCACCATGGAGGAACTCGGCGACATCATCCATGCCCATCCCACAGTCAGCGAGATGGTCATGGATGCCGCCGAACAGGGTGAGGGGATCGCGCCCTACCTGAGTTAGCGCGATGCGCCAGCTCTGGCGGTGTGCTGACAGGGCGCCTCGCCCCTAGTCAGAGCGCCGCGAAACGCTCGCGCTTGGCGGCACTGAGCCGTTCGCCAAGTTCAGTGAGTTCCGCTTCGGGAATCGACGTGCGCGCATGGGAAAACATCTCCGTCTCCTCCTCCTCGAGGTGATGCTCGACGTTCTCCTTGAGCACCTTCATCTTGGCGTCAAAGGTCTCGACGTCGGGAGTGAGCGCCTCGATCTCAGAGATGAGTTGCTTGATGAGTGCGTGCTCCTCAACGCCCTCGAGGACCTCGTCCTTCTCCTCTCTACCGGCACGTCGGACACGCGGATAAAAGATCTCCTCCTCAATGGCGGCATGAACGGTGAGCTCCTGGCAGATCTTCTGCGCGGTTTGCTCCTTGGTTTTGTCGGCTCGGTCACCAAGCTCCTCGTACTTGGCGAAGAGTTCCTTGACCGCCTCATGGTCCGCCTTGAGGACGGCGATGGCGTCATTCGATGGCATTTCGATCTCCTCACATACGTGGATGCTGCACTATGCACCAATTGCCCACCGCGGTACGCGCGACACAATCACGCAGCAGCTACGGCGCACAGGTGACCGTCCCCGTCGCCCTCACGGCCGTGTCTTCGGCGGAGCCCATAGATCCGACGATGAGCTCTGCGGTACGCCCTGCCTATGCTCACACCCCTCGTCCCCCGACCACTGGAGCGATTTCATGGCTACTGAAGAAGACCTGGCACAGCGCGTCCACGCTCTCGAAACCGCCCAGGCAGTCCAGGCGGCTGTCCAGGTGGGAGCGCAAGCGACCCAGGCCGCCGTCCAGGCAGGTGCGGCAACGACGACCGCTGCTGCTCATGCAGGCACATGGGCAGTATTCGCCACCGGAGGCGTAGCCTTCATCGCGGGCATCTTCTTGGGGGTCAACATTCGTTCAGCGAGGTAGCCGAGACCCAACTCTCACCATGTCGAACAGGGCGAGGGGTCGCGCCCTACCTGAGTTAGCGCGCTTGCGCGATTGTCCCTGTCATGTCCGTGTTGGCGATGGAGAATCCCCGCGATGGAGAGTGAGGGACTAGGGGCGACGTCTGCCCATCGGCTGAACCATCTCGCCGCTGTCACGGCGGCCCGCACCGTCGTCGCGCTCGACGCCGTTACCCGTCCCTTCTTCCGGGCCGTGGACACCAACATCTCCTATCTCTGCTCGGGGGCCGACGGTGCCCTGAAGTGGGTGGAGAAGCACGTCTCTGCCGGAGCGGCCGGACACTTGCGCGATGCGTCGGGCATCGAGCCCACGGTTCTCAGCCGCACGTCGCACATGCCGCGGCCCAAACGGTGGCGAGTAGCGCCCCTCGCCGTCCTCGCCGAGGCCGGTGCCCCGCCCGCCATTGGGGTGGGCAAGATCGCCCGGTTCATTCTCGACAACGGTCTGAATCCGGACCCAGCGGCCCAGAAGGGCCCGGTCCAGACCACGCGGCAAGCGATGGCCTCTGCTGGGCTGACCCTTGACCATGGTGCCGTGGAACGCGCCAAGAAGCAGCGCGAGTCCATGAAGAACGCCGGCACCGATCAGATCTTTCCTGAGGGCAGCACCCCCGTCGCCACGCCGCGAATCGCCCGTCGGAATGCTCGCACCGGCGTTCCCAACGACGCGGCCGTGCGTGCCGCCGCCGCGCGGGCCGGCCGGGACGCGTCGAAGATCAAGCACGTCGTCGTCATCATGCAGGAGAACCACACCTACGACGACTACTTCGGGCGCCTCAAGGGGGGCAACGGCGATGCCGATCTTTTCACCGCCAGTGATCCCCCCCAGTACACCTTTCCCTGGAGTCCGACCCACGGAAAGTGGTCCTGGGAGAAGCGGCGCTGGATGGCCGTGCATGAGCAGCGCGACGAATATCAACTGCCCCTGTACTACCGCTGGGCGCGGGAACAGGCGCTGCTCGACGATTTCCACTGCTACGACCGTGGGCCTTCAACGGGGAACCACATCGCCCATTTCGGCAAGTGGGCACACAACCTTCTGGGCAACCCTTACAAGGGCGTCACCGGCACGATCGTGGATGCTTTCCAGGGCCAGCCCGAGCGGCCGCCGTTTGACATGGATTCCATCCCCCATCATCTCGAGGCTGCCGACCGCACCTGGGCGAACTACGGTAGCGGGGCGTTCTCCGACATCCTCAACATCAAGGACTCCCCGAACAACCTGCTGTCCGGCCAGTTCGCCGTCGATGCCAAGCAGGGCAAGCTTCGCGACGTCAGTTTCGTGGTGGCGCCGGAGATGAAATTCAACGAGCACTCGCCCGAGGGAGTCCGCGCTGGGATGGAGTGGGTGGGACGCCAAGTTCAGGCAGTCATCGACGGTGGCCACTGGGAAGACACCGCGATCCTCATCACCTGGGACGATTACGGCGGCTATAACGACCATAGCCCGCCGCCTCTCGAGGAGATGTGGAAGCACGATCCCAGTGTTGATTACGCGCTGGGGCCGCGGGTGCCGCTCATGGTCCTCAGCCCCTATGCCAAGCAGGGATATCTCTGGCGCGACGACAAGGGGGCAGAACCTGGCAAGCACCGCAGTTTCCTCTCCATTCCTGCGTTGATCGAGCACGTCTTTGGTATCGACGGCATGCCTTGGAACGACTCTCGTCCCGCCTGGATGGAGGCCGACGCTGACAACCTGCTCGGCGTCTTCGACTTCCACCAGACGCCGAATGCCGCACCGGACACGTCGCTCCCCGCCGAGGTCAAGCGTGGCTACCTCAGTCGGGTACAAGCGGCCTGGCGCGAGGCGGGCAACGTCGGCACGCTCGCCGATCTACGTGGCTTGCATTCCAGCAAGCTCGGGCTCCGAGAAGCGCTCGACCGCATGGACGTCGAGAAGCTGAACATTGCGGTCCGGGCGGCCCCCACGGTGGCCCTCGCGGTCTGACCCCGGTCAGCAGCGACGGCGTGATCAGCGGGCTGGGGGAGGCAGCGGCACATCGATCTCCCGGGCGACGGCCGCAGCGTGAATTCGCTGGCGTCGCTGGCGCACCTCACGTCGGAGGATGAGGAGTTCCTGGATCGCGGCGATTCCGAAGACCAGCGCGATGGCGAGGAAGACGCCGCCCAACCAGCGTGGAGTCAGCAGCAGTGAGCTGGTACCGGCCGTGGCGAGAACGGCGGCGAAGCTGCCCAGAACCACAGTGGTGATTCCCCGGGCGAGGATCGCTGCCGGTGACCGCGCTGCCTCCAGGCGGCGTCGCACCGCCCCGGCGTCGATGGCGGGCCGTCCCTGACGGCGGCGACGCACGAACCAGAAGGTGACGACGCCGAAGATCAGTCGTCCCACCAGTGTCCACGGCATGACCCCATGCTACAGTCGGCGCCAATAGCGGCACGGCGGAGGATCTGGAGATGGTGCGAGCCTACGTCCTTATCGGCGCCACCGCGGGCAAGGCCCTCGAGGTGGTGAGCAGCCTGCAACACCAGGACGGTGTCATCCAGGCAGACGCGATCACCGGCGAGTACGACGTCATCGCCCACGTCCAGGCTGAGGACATCGCTGGAATCGGAAAGCTCATCGTCGAAAAGGTGCAAGCTGCCGACGGCGTCTTCAAGACCATCACCTGCCTCGCCGTCCAGTAGAGGCGAGGGATCAGGGAGCGCCTTGGGCAAGCTCGAGGCGCAGTTGGCCGAGCCACTCCCGCGCTGTCAGGCCGCGAGTCTCCAGCGAGATGTTCAGGCCGATCTCGTCCAGAACTCGGCGAATCTGCGCTTCCCCGGCGGCTCCGCCGAGGAGGCGGTCGACATCGGCGAGGGCGGCGCGATGCTGGCGGGGTGGCGATTCAGCGGTGAAGGCATGCACCGCGTCTTGCCAGCTGGGATAGTCGACAGTCCAGTCACGGTGCAGGTAGCCGCCCAGGAGCTGAAAGAGACCGGGTAGGTCGTTGGCCGCGCCGCGAATGCCTCCCTCCACGGCTGTCAACTCTGGTCGGCGCTCGGGTCCAGGGGGGCGCCCGAACGAGTGATGGTGGGCTCGGCGATGGCAACGGTGAAACCAATCGCACTCTGGGCCTGGCGGTGGAGTACGAAACGGAGTTTCTGGGTGGGGCGAAGCGGCGTCGAGGCGCCGGCCGGGGCGGCCACGCCGATGTCGTCATGATGCCGGTGGGCCGCTCGGTATCCCTCGTTGCCACCGACTGTGACCCAGCGCCGGATGTCGTCGCCCCAGGATTCCAGGGCGGCGTCGATCGCGGACTCGGCGATGTCCGCGCTCAGGAA
Source organism: Candidatus Dormibacteria bacterium (assembly GCA_051002895.1). Classification (GTDB taxonomy): domain Bacteria; phylum Chloroflexota; class Dormibacteria; order Aeolococcales; family Aeolococcaceae; genus JBPCLW01. The sequence continues at coordinate 34,504 of JBPCLW010000044.1, forward strand.
CCACGCGCCCCCCGGGGCGCCCGGATCCACGGTCACCGGCGGCGACCCCGGCGACGGCGCCAGGAACGGCGCCAGGAGTTGGTGACGGGCCTCGGGCTCGGGGATGAGGGCGCTCAGGCGAGCAGTCGGGCAGGGCTGAATCACCGGGTAGCAGGTGCGGACCAGGAATCTACCGGGGAGATCGTCAGCGCCACGCAACACGATGCGAGCACCGGTGGCCGGTGCCGGCGTCTCGATGCCGCGGTTGAGCGCAGCCCGGGTGAGCACGCTGCCCACCTGCTCCTGGAAGTACGTCTCGGCGACGAATATGCCGGGGGCGCCGGCGCGTAGCCATTTCTCCACACTCGACGCGTGATCGCGGATCGCCTCCCGCATGGCGCGGTCGGCAACGTCGACGTCGAAGAATGAGCCCGCGGCACCGATGTCCGGCTCGCGCTCTAGGCGGTCGACGTCATGGCGCGCAGTGGTCCCGACATGGCGTCGTAGGGTGTGGCCGCCCACTCCCTCGTAGAACTCCAGTGAAGGGATGTCGAAGGTGACGAGATTGGGTATCCCAGTCTCGATGCTGGATCGGCGCCCCACCCTGATGCCGCGGTGGGCGCCGACATGAGTCAGGTCCGGCCTCGCAGCACCGGGCCCATCAGCACTCCCGCCGAGAATCAGCGGGACATCGTCGCCAACGTTCACGCCGCTCCCTCCCACCGATTGCCCTTCGGTACGTCCGAGTCTGATTTGGCAACACGGACGTGGGACGGACAGTCGGAAACCAGCGGTTAGAATCTCGCCGCGTGTCAGAGATTGCCATCCGCCGGATCGATGCACCGGTGGCACATGAGTTGCGGCACCGTGTGCTACGCGCCGGTGCAGCGGACCCCCAGGTGGATCTACCCGTCGACCATGAGCCTGGCGCCTGGCATCTCGGTGCGTTTCTCGATGAGCGACTGGTGGGAGTGGTGAGCTTTTACCCGATTCCCACCTCGCACCGGCCGCTGCGGGTGACCCAGCAGTTCCGCATGATGGCGGTCGAGCCGGACGTCCAGGGGGGTGGCGTGGGGCGGGCACTGCTCGGCACAGCACTCGAGGATCTCCGCGGCCGCGGGGTGGAAACCGTATGGGCGAACGCGCGCGATAGCGCGCTGGGATTCTACGAGCGGATGGGGTTCCATGCGGTGGGCGAGAGTTGGATCCACGAGGAGACAGGGCTGCCCCACACTGTGGTGCTCATGGACCTCACCGCGAATGCTTGAGCTCACGGAACTCCAGAAGCGCTTTGGGGACCGGGTCGCCCTGGACGGTGTGAGTTTTCGCGTCGAGCCGGGACGCCTCTTCGGGTTTCTCGGCCCCAACGGCGCTGGCAAGACCACGACCATGCGCATCATCAATGGCATCTCGGGGCCCGACAGCGGCAGCGTCGCTTGGCAGGGAGCGGCCGTTGATGAGCATGTGCGGTTGAGCTTCGGGTATATGCCCGAGGAGCGTGGGCTCTATCCCAAGATGCGACTCGGCGAGCAGGTTGCCTTTCTCGCCCAACTCCACGGGATGGACCCACGAGCCGCCCGCACCGCCACCTCTGCGCTCCTCGAGCGCCTCGGCCTGGGCGGCCGGGAGCGCGACCGGGTTGACGCTCTCTCCCACGGCAATCAGCAGCGTGCCCAACTCGCCGCGGCGTTGGTCCACGACCCTGCATTGCTGATTCTCGACGAGCCCTTCAGCGGCCTCGACCCGGCCGCCGTTGACGAGCTCGGCGGCGTGCTCCGGGAGCGGGCCGACGCCGGCGCTGCGGTGCTCTTCTCCAGCCACCAGTTGGAATTGGTCGAGCGCTACTGCGAGGAGGTCGCCATCATCGAGAGTGGTCGCCTGGTGATGAGTGGTCGTGTCGATGACCTCCGCCGTGAGCGGGGAGGCAATCAACTCCACGTCCGTGTCCATGGTGCTCGCTCCGACTGGGCCGATGCTCTCCCCAGCGTGAGCGTTAGCAACCGTGACGGAGACGCTGTGACGCTGAGCATCGCGGGCGAGACAACGACGGACTCTGTTCTCGACGCCGCCCGCGCCGCGGGCACAGTTACTGAATTTGCCCGGGTGCGCCCCTCCCTCGCCGACCTCTTTCGGGAGGCCATACGCGCGTGAGCTACCTTCATGCGGTGCGCCTTGTTGCGGTGCGGGAAATGGTCGAGCGGGCGCGCTCGCGCACCTTCATCATCTCCCTCGCCATCAGCATGATCAGCGTCGTCGTGGTGGTGCTGATCAGCGCTTTCGTCATATCCGGCAAGGGCAAATCGGTGAGCATGCGGCTCGAGGGTGCCACCACCAGCCTCGAACAGCCGCTCCAAGCCGCTGCATCGCAGGCGAACCTCGACCTCCACTTCCAGGCTGCTCAGGGATCCGACGCAGACGCAGCCGCAGTGCGCAAGGGCGACGTCGATGCCGCGCTTGGTGGCGACCCCGCCCAGCCCACGGTCACGGTGCAACAGACCCTGGACCCCACCTTCACCGCAGTGCTCCTGTCCATCACCCGTCAGATCCAGATCCAGGAGCACTTCCAAGCCGCTGGACTCTCGCCGTCACAGGCGTCCACCGTGCTCCAGGCCACGCCGCCCAAGGTCGTCTCCCTGCAGTCCGGCGATCGTGATCTGGACGCCCGTAAAACCGCAGCCTTCATCGGCGGCCTGCTTCTCTACATGAGCCTCCTCTTCGGGGGCTTCGCGGTGGCCGGAGGCGTGGTTTCGGAGAAGAGCGGGCGCGTCGTCGAGCTGCTCCTGGCCACGCTCCGGCCCGCGCAGATGCTGGCCGGCAAGGTGCTCGGCATCGGCGCCATCAGTCTCCTCCAGTTCGCGCTCATCATTGGCACCGGCGCGGTCACCTCGTTGGTGGTGGGGAGTGCACGCATCCCCTCCTCGGTGCTCGTCGCCGCGCCACAGGCGTTGCTGTGGTTCGTCCTCGGGTTCCTCTTCTACGCGGTCCTCTACGCCGCGGCCGGCGCTCTGGCGCAGCGCTTCGAGGATCTCCAGAGCGTCACCCTGCCCTTCACCCTCTTCCTGGTTCTTGGCTACGCTCTCACGTTTCCCACCCTGAACACCCCCGACGCGGCGTACGTCCGCTTCGCCTCGTTCTTTCCCCCCACGGCACCGTTGATCATGCCGCTACGCGCCGCGGTGGGGTCGGCATCCTGGTGGGAGCAGCTCCTTGCGGTTGTGCTCATCCTCGCTGCCACCGCGCTCTTCCTGCGCGTGGGCGGGCGGATATACCGGAGGGGGATTCTCAGTACGGGTGGGAAACGGCCCTCGCTGCGCAGCCTCCTGCACCGTGGCGGCGAGGAAGCGGCGGCCGCCTAAGGCTGCTTGGGGAGGAGGCATCATGCAGGCTGTGGTCAAAGCCGAGGCCGGACCCGGGTTCGAGGTCCGTGACGTCGACGAGCCCGTCGCTGCGCCCGGCGAACTGCTCCTCCGCGTCGTTGCCGCATCCGTCTGTGGCTCCGACGTGCATCTCTACGACTGGAATCCGTGGGCGCAGTCGCGGCTCCGGCCTCCGCGCGTCGTGGGCCACGAGATCTGCGGCGAGGTTGTCGGCGGTGATGGCGCGGGCGGACTCGCCGCCGGCACCCGCGTCGCCGTGGAGTCCCACATCACCTGCGGGCAGTGCCCCGAGTGCCTGCGCGGCGACCTCCACGTCTGCGGCAACACGCGCATTCTCGGGGTCGACGTCGACGGCGGATTCAGCTCGCTGGTGGCGATTCCCGCCGCCAACGCCCATCCGGTAGGCTCGATGGAGCCATCGGTGGCCGCGGCAATGGAGCCCTTCGGCAACGCGGTGCATGCCTGTTCGTCGGGTGACCTGGTGGGCGCCACCGTCGCCGTCTTCGGCTGCGGGCCGATCGGCTGTGCCGCGGTCGCGGTAGCTCGAGCCCGTGGCGCCCAGCGGATCATCGCCATCGATCGCAACGCTTACCGGCTGGACCTTGCCGAGCGTATGGGTGCCGATGCCCTCATCGTGGTGAGCGACCATCTCCAATCTGACGTCGCCGCCGCTGCGGGGCGCCCGTTGGACTGCGCTCTGGAGATGAGCGGGGCAGAATCGGCCACGGTCGCCGCGGTGCGCCTGGTTCGCCCCGGCGGCTGGATCGCTCTGCTTGGCATCGGGGACACGCCCACCAGCCTCGACCTCTCTCGCGACGTGGTCATGAAGGGCCTCACGCTCCACGGCATCACCGGGCGACGCATCCCCCAGACATGGGATGCCACAACGGCGTACATTCGCGACGGCGTCCTCGATCCGGGCGTCCTCATCACCCACACATTCGCCATGGGCGACATCGACGAGGCGGTTGCGCTGATGAAGTCGGGTCGCTGTGGAAAGGTGTCCCTCCTGCCATGACCCTCACCACTGAACGCTCCGCGGCCGTCCAGGCTCTCGACGACTCCCTGAGCGCTGATCTCGATGCGTTGCGCCGCGACAAACTCTTCCGGCCGCTGCGCGTCCTCGAGTCGCCGCAGGCCAACGAGGTGATCATCGCTGGTCGCCGCCTCATCAACCTCTCCAGCAACAACTACCTGGGCCTCAACACCCATCCACGACTTGTCGATGCTGCCTTGAAGGGGGTCCGCGAATGGGGCGTGGGCACAGGAGCGGTGCGCACCATTGCCGGCACGCAATCGATCCACGAGGAGTTGGAGGCCCGGCTCGCCGACTTCAAGCACACCGAGGCGGCGCTGACCTTTCAGAGCGGCTACACCGTCAACGTTGGGGTGCTCTCCTCGATGCTCGAGCAGGGAGACGTGGTGGTGAGCGACAAGCTCAACCACGCCTCAATCATCGACGGCATCCGCCTCACCAAGGCGGATCGCCTGCTCTACGAGCATGTCGATCTCGATGATGCTGAGCGCGCTCTGGCCGAGGCGAAATCGAAGAACTATCGGCGCATTCTCCTGGTCACCGATGGCGTCTTCTCCATGGACGGAGATGTCGCACCACTGCCCGAGCTGGTGGAGCGGGCCGAGCAGTACGGCGCCGCGGTGATGGTCGACGACGCCCACGCCACCGGTGTCCTGGGGCGCAACGGTCGCGGCACCACCGACCACTTCGGCCTCCACGGTCGCGTCGCCCTCAACATCGGAACGTTGTCCAAGGCGGTCGGCGTCGTGGGTGGTTACGTCGCCGCCTCGGAGTCGGTACGTGATCACCTCATCCAGCGCTCGCGCCCCTTCCTCTTCTCGTCCTCCCATCCACCGGCGGTGGTCATGGCCTGCATGGCCGCCATCGATGTGCTGGAGACAGAACCGCACCTCATCGAGCGCCTCTGGGAGAACACCCAGCACTTCAAGGCGGGGTTGCGGGAATTGGGATTCGAGACGGGTGCAAGCGAGACCCCGATCACTCCGGTGATGTGCGGCGAGGCGGACATGGCAACGCGGCTCAGCGATGCGCTGCTGGAGCGCGGCATCTTCGCATCGGGCATCGGCTTCCCGACCGTCCCGCATGGTCGAGCCAGGGTGCGCACCATCGTGACCGCGACCCACACGCGTGAGCAACTCGACACCGCACTCGAGGCCTTTGCGGACTGCGGCAAGAAGATCGGGCTGGCCTGAGGAGATCGCGGTGCCCGGCATCATCTTTCCGGAGAACGTCATCGCAGTGGTCTGGGATTTCGATCAGACGCTCATTCCCGGCTACCAGCAGACGGCGATCTTTGACGAGTACGGCATCGACAGCGATGAATTTTGGAGAGAACTTGCCGACGTCTACGCGGTCCGCCAAGCCGAGGGCGTCGGGTACTCTGAGGACGCCGAATACCTGAACCGCATCCTCACCTATGTTCAGCACGGCAAGATGCCGGGATTGAGCAACGAGAAGCTGCGCGAACTCGGGGGCCGGCTGAAGTTCTACCAAGGCATGCCGGAGTTCATGAGGCTTCTGCAGGAGCGAGTCGAAAATGATCCTCGGTACCGCAACGCAAACATCAGGGTTGAGCACTACGTGGTGACCCAGGGTCTCAAGAAGATGGTGGAGGGCAGCACCGTGGCGCCCTCCCTCTCGGGTATCTGGGGCTGCGAGTTTTCCGAGGGCGAACTGCCTCCCGGGTTCGATGTCAAGGACGCGATGGTCAAACGCCTGGCGGTTCCGGCGAAGGAAATCAGCCAGGTCTCGGCCATCATGGATTCCACCGGCAAGACGAGAGCGCTCTTTCAAATCAGCAAGGGCAGCAACGTCGAACCCGGCATCGGCGTCAACGACGACATTGCCGAGGAGGATCGTCGCGTCCCTTTTGCGAACATGCTCTATATCGCCGATGGCCCCAGCGATATCCCCGCGTTCTCCCTCACCCGAAGATCCGGTGGACGCACCCTGGCCGTGTACAACCCCGCCTCGGTCAACCACCGCGAGAGCGTTCGCCAATTGGCCGCGCAACACCGCGTTGACATGGTCGCGCCTGCCGACTACCGAGTTGGCAGCCCGGCGAGCGACTGGATCGGTGCAACGGTGGTGGAGATGGCCGAGCGAATTGTGGCAATGCGTCAGGCGGCGATCGGCGATCGAGTGAAATCGCCGGGCGGCCATGTGACCTTCAAGGAACCCAAGGTGGTCGGCTGACGGACCTACAGCTCCATCACCGCGGCTTCCCAGCCGAAACGTGCGGACGAGCCGGGATATCCGCGGGTATCCCCCTCCAGTGCGATCGACCCGCCGCGCTCGGAGATCTCGCCCAGGGCCCGATCCAGAGCGTCTCGTTGGGGGGGCGAAATCCGATCGTTGGGGATGCTGCCCACGATGTGGAGAGTGTCTCCCTTGCCCACCAGGAACCCCGCAACGGGGAGCGCGCCGAGAAGGCCCTGAGCGGTGGCGGCGACCTCCATGACCCTCGCACCGGGGCTCATGGCCCGCAGGGTGCCCAGGCTCTCGGCCCGATGGGCACTGCCGCCGCCCGTCAGGTGGAGAATCACTGGAGAGGGCATGGGCCGATGATGAGTGGGAGACACGGACTTCGGACGGACAAAGGGTGTATCGGTGTGGCCGCTCTGGGCTCAACCGTTGTAGTTGAGCCCCACGTAGTGGATGGTCACGCTGATCGACTGAGACAGCGTGCTGTCCTCGGTGTGGCCGTCGGGATAGGTGGTGCGCACGCTGATGGTGATGGGAAGAGCCTCATCCACCGGTTGGCCGCGAGCGTCGAGCCTCTCCGCGTGATTCCACTGTACGTGGATGGCGGCCGCGGGGGAGCCCGTGGAGTCGGGACCGGACGCCTGCGTGGGCGGGGCGTCGGTGATCGGCCCGGTATAGGTCCACGAGAGGGTGGTGGTGGTGCCCTGGCCGACGACCACTCCACCGATCGACTCGGTCCCGGGCGTGATCACGATGGCGCGGGGAAAGACGTTGGTGAGTCGGCCACGGATGGCCCGGACGTGCTGATGTGCTGGGGCGCTGAGGTCGCCTGCCGGCATCGAGCCATCCCCGTCCTGGCCGACGGCGATGGCGCCGAGTTGAAGCTGCGGCGGTGTGTACACCGGCGGGCCGCCAGCCGCGCCTGACGACGCGCGATTGGAGATGTCGACAAAGGCGTCGCGGGCGACCGTGACCAGGTTGCCGGCGGCGTCGAAGTCGAGCGCCTGCCCGCGGATGTGGAGGTGAGCGGTGGCGATGACACCGGCGGCCGAGGCGCCGGTCCTGGTGGGATCAGGAGCGGCAACGTGGGCGTCGGTGGCGGGATTGTGGCCGTTGCCGGGCAGGGTATCGGTGGTGCCATCACTCCACCGGAATGTCCAGCCGATCACGTCCCAACCGATGATGTCGGTGCACGAGAGTTCGCGCAGTTGTTCGTCGAAGCCGTCGACGAATGAGGTGGTCGCAGTGAGGGGGGCGCCGGTTGCGGCGTTGTAGGACGAGGGGCTGACGTCGGCATTGAGGACGACCCATTGGGATGACATGGCCATGCAGGCGGAGGGGTCGAAGCCCGCCACGAGGTGGCCGGGGAGGACATCGGCACAGTAGGACGGCTGGTCTCCCCTGTTGTTTTGTCCATCGTTCTGGCACTTTTGGCTTGCGGTGGCCACGTATTGGTCGTTAGCGCAGCTGTCGTAGATGCGCACCGCGAAGAGCCGCTCGCCGGTGGAGGGCACGCGGTTGTACATCCGCCACTTTGACCAGAGCCCGCATGTTCCTTGCCCCTGCGTCCGCCGGTGGGTTGAAACGGGGCGGGAAGTGGAGACGCCGTCTCGTGTTGTGGTGCTTGCTACGTACGAGTAGGCGGTATTCCCACTGGTCGTGGTGACCTGTTGCACGTCGACCGCTTGCCCGTCGCCCGGCGCCGCATGAGCGGCCACTGTCGTGGCGACCAACAGCACCGTGGCAATCAGGACTGGCGAAACGTTTCGATGAGCCATCGTCCGTCCTGTTTCACAAGTTCTAAGTGAGCATGATAAGGACCGTTGCGCCGGTCCGGCTCCAGCGGTTTCAGATCGGGCCATGTTGCAAGATGTCCGATCAGCAGGTAATCGAAGTCCACGACGGCTGTCGTGGTGATGCGTGTCCGCCACGAGCTTGCGTCGATTTCCGTCCTCGCAACTATGAAGTTCTTCCTTTCCTGCAAACTAATGTCGGCTTTTGCCGCCGCCTCAGTTGCCGCTATGGAATCCTTCACAGTGAATTGACGAGCCATCGTCGAATCCCCCGTCTTCCCCGACTCCTCCATAACATTGAGAAACCCAACCGCAACATCCTTGACCTGGGCGATCCTCGGGTCGGGAGTGGGCGAGGGAGTGGCGGAGGGGGTCGAGGCCGGCGAAGCGGCGGTCCCGCCCGACCCATGGACCGCGAGGAATCCCAATCCACCGGCGAACATAAGCGCCAGAAGCAGCCCGACGATCTGGAGGCGATGGGCGCGGAGGAATCCGGGCACTGACTCGGTCATGGCGACCGAAACCATACAACAACGTATACGTGGGTCGCGCGGCCCTCAGCCGACCCCGAGCTTCTCCGTCAGTACTGTCGACCCTGAACCCGGCCCACATCAAAGCTCGCGGTCGACGCGATGTGCATCACCGCCATGACGCCCGCCTGGAGGGGATCGGAGAGCACCAGGTCGGCGGCCTCGGTGACGGAACCGGCCATGCTCAGCGAGAGCACCGTGATTCCCAGCTCGCGCACCTCCCGAACCGCCCTGGTGATGTCGCCACCCATGAGGCTGCCGGCCAGCACCAGGACGCGGGCGCGGGGAAGGCGGGGGACCGCACGCACGGCCTCGGCGATGGCGTGCTCGCCCACGAGTGGAATGGTGTCCACGGAGATGCGCTCGCCGCGAATGTTGTGGCGGTCAGCCTCCTGCACGGCTCCGCTGGCGACCGCCGCCACCTGGGCGCCGCCACCGATGACGATGACCCGGGCGCCGAAGACCTTCTGCATTGGCGGCGGCTCGTAGCATTCCAGGACATCGGGGAGCTCGCTGAGTAAGCCGATGACACTCTCGATGCCGGCCTCCGATTGCATCTCCACCGACATGATCCCGATGTCGCCGGTACTGGCGCCGATGTCGAGTCCGGTGATCAGTGTGCCCGCATCGCCGAGCACGCCCGCCACTCGCGCGAGGACGCCCGGCCTGTCGTGGGTACGAAGGGTGAGCGTGTGCGTCTTCATGACGGCAGACCATACCCCTGGACAGGCTGGAGCAGGAGGTCGCGATGGGTTGCGAGGGGATTCACGTGAGGTGAGTTTGGTGGGACAAATCCGTGCTTGGATATGGGATTCCCCTTGCTCTACGAACGTATGTTTGCCACAATAAGCGCTCATGATCGCCACGCCGCTTCCGTCCACATCGCCCCAAATCGACGTCATCGCACGGGCGATCGATGGCCTGTTTGCGGAGGACACGGGTCGCCACGACGACCAGGTGATGGGGGAGGACCTCATCGCAATGAACACGCAGATCAACCGCCTGCAGGCGGCGTTCACTCAGAAGCTCGCGGCCTCTGATCGTCGCCGGGCCGCGGATTCGTGGCACTCGCCGGCATCGGCTTCCTGGCTGCGCCAACGGTGCCATCTCTCTGGGTCGGCGGCGAGTATGCAGGTGCATCTGGCTCGGCGGTTCGCTGACCTGCCCAACAGCGAGCAGTGCTTTCGCGCCGGCGAGATCAGCATTCAACATGCGGCGTCGATCTCCCGCAGCGTGCACGAGGTGGGGATCAACGCGGTGCGTGAGGCGGAGCCGACACTGCTGGAGAGCGCACGCCAACTCAATTCGCGAGACTTCCGCATCGTCACCCAGCACCTCCGCTACGTCCTCGATCCCGACGGGGCGCTGGCCGATGATGAGAAGAAGTACGAGCGCCGCTGGTTTGACATCAGCCAGACGCTTGATGGGTTCTATGCCATCGATGGCCTGCTCGATCCCGAGAGCGGTGCCACCGTCAAGGCTGCACTCACGGCGATGATCCCGCCGCCCACTCGGGATGATGTGCGCGATGCGGGCCAGCGGCGCGCCGACGCGCTGGTCGAGATGGCAACCCGCACCCTGCAGAGCGGCACCCTGCCATCGGTGCATGGTGTGCGTCCCCACCTCACCGTCACCGCGAGCATGGACTGCCTCGCCGCCGTTCGGGGCGCGCAGCCCGGCGAGATCGCTGGCTCCGGTCCCATCCACCCCCAGGCGGCGCGACGGATCGCCTGTGATGCCTCCATCAGCGTCCTGGGCGTCGACGCCACCGGTCAACCGAGCGTCGCTTCCCGTACCTCACGCACCATCACCGCACCACTGCGAACGGCGCTGCGGAAGCGAGATGGCGGTTGTCAGTTCCCGGGCTGCGACCGTCCGGTCGAGTGGACGCAGTTCCACCATTTGGGGCTCTTCGACCCTTTCCGTGGGTGATCTGAGGGCTGGCTGAACGAGAACACGCCGCTGCCGCCTACCTTTTCCGGTTGTTGAAGCTGGATCAGGAAGGGAGGGCAACGGCGTGCGATATA
>JBPCLW010000045.1:0-8595 GCA_051002895.1 Candidatus Dormibacteria bacterium
TGGCTCTCTTTGCTCGGCAACCCCGTCCTGTAGCAAGGCGAAGAGATCGGTGTGGGCGACAACATCTATCTGGTCGACCGCGACGGCGTGCGCACTCCGATGCAGTGGAACGCCGACCGCAACGGCGGTTTTAGCCGAACCGACTTCGCCCGCCTCTACCTGCCACCGCTCATGGATCCGGTGTATGGATACCAGGCCTGCAACGTCGAGGCGCAGAGACGCAACGAGTCCTCTCTGCTCCATTGGCTGCGCCGCTTCGTTGCCGTGCGCAAGCGCTGGCCAGTATTCGGTGTTGGTGGCTTCGAGGCCCTCGATGCCGCCAACCCCTCGGTGTTTGCGTATCTCCGCAGCCATGAGGATGATGTCGTGCTGTGCGTCAACAATCTCTCCCGCTTCGCCCACCCCGTCGAACTTGACCTGCGGCGCTTCGCGGGCATGACGCCCGTTGAGATGCTCGGCAGGGTGCACTTCCCGCGCATCGGCGAGCTGCCCTACCTGCTGACCATGGCGCCGCATGGCTTCTACTGGTTCACGATCGAGAGCGTGTGATGCCAACCGCCGCAGAGATCAGCGCGCGGGCGCTCGACGATCACGGCATCGGCGGCATTGCCGCTCAGATCCACTCATGGATAACACGAGCGCGCTGGTTCGACCGTCGCGGCACCGATGTGGCCATCGAACTCGCTGACATCGCCGTCATCCGCGACCGCGACCCGCTGGTTCTCCTCACCCTCTGGCAGGTGCACTCTCCCGGTGAAGACGGCGATGGCGGCCTCTACTCGGTGCTCCTCGGCGCCCGACCTCTTCCCAGTCACATCAGCGAGTACGGCCCCGATCACCTCATCGGTGAGACCAACGGAGTGGTTGTGTACGACGCCCTGGCCGACCCCGAGGCGGCGGCGGAGCTGTGGTGGATGTTCCAGGAACAACGCACGGTCAGTACTGCGCACGGTCGCATGGTCGCCCACACTGACGTCGCCGTCGAAGCGGACCACCTCGAGGAGGTCCACCTCCTCGGCGCTGAGCAGAGCAACACCTCGCTGGTGCGCGGTCACATCGACTACCTGAAGTGGATGCGCCGCCTCCAGCCCGGCCCGTCTGTGGAGCTGGAGATGAGCGGCGTGCTCCACCAGTTGCACTTCACGCATACGCCGGACCGGCACGGCCACATTGCCTACCACCGCGGCGACGGGGAACCCGCGGCGCTGGCGCTGCTCCAGCAACATCTCCATAACGGAACCGAGGGATGGACACTGGCGCTGACCTCGCTCCGCGACCTCTACGCCGACGCCGAGGAGTTCGAGTCCCTGTCGGAGACCGATCGCCAAGAGGTGGTGGAGAACCAGGGCTCCAGCTTCGTCGGAGAGGCGGGGCGTCTCGGCGAGGTCACCGCAGAGTTGCACATCGCCCTTGCGGATCCCTCGCTGGGCGGCGCCATGCAGGCACGACCGATCGACAGCGCAACCCTTCAGGTGTGGGCGGCCGCCATGACCTCCGACCTCGACAGCCTGCTGGCGAGCGGTCACCCCCTTCTCGCTCCGCTTGCGGAGCAGCGCGAGGTCATCACCGCCCACTTCGACGCGCTCCGCCACGCATCCAGCGGAGGTCTGGCGATCCGCATCCATGGCGACTACCATCTGGGCCAGGTGCTGCGCACCGACGAGGGCTGGGAGATCCTCGACTTCGAGGGCGAACCCGACCGCACCGTCGCGGAGCGGCGGCAGCCGTCGTCACCGCTGCGCGACGTGGCTGGGATGCTGCGCTCCTTTGACTACGCAGCCGCCGCCGGGCTCGCCGAGCGGATGTCCACGAAGGACCCTCGTTGGCCCGCGTTGTACTCCACGGGCGATGCCTGGGCGTCCGCCAATCGCCAGGCGTTCTGGGTGGCCTACCTGCAGCGCTGCGACGGCGTCGGTCTCCTTCCCGACGCCGGCAGCGCACTTGTCCTCCGCCGTGCCTTCGAAGTTCAGAAAGCCGTGTACGAGGTGGGCTATGAACTCGGTCACCGCCCCGACTGGCTGGGAATCCCGCTCCACTTCCTGCTCGCAGGGAGCTGACGTGCCCGGAGGATGACGCCATGAGCATGGCCAGACCTGTCGACCTCAGTGCTGATGTCCAGCGTCTCCTCGACGGTACCCATCACGACCCCCATTCCGTCCTTGGGGTGCGCAGCACCAGTGAAGGAACGGTGGTGCGCTGCTTCCACCCCAGGGCCACCGAGGCGGCGGTCGCCCACGCCGACGGGATGGTGCCCATGGGCCGCATCCACGATGCCGGACTCTTCGAGGCGGTCATCCCCGACCGTGATCTCACCCAAGGATATCGACTGCGGATGGGCAACCCCCATCACCAATGGGAGATGGAAGACCCGTACCGCTTCCTGCCCACGCTTGGTGAACTCGACCTCCATCTCATCACCGAGGGCTCGCATCGCGAGCTCTGGCGCCGGCTCGGCGCCCGGGTCATCGAGCACCAGGGCGTTCATGGCACCGCGTTTGCGGTATGGGCGCCCAATGCGCGGGGGGTCCATCTTGTCAGCGACGCGACGCATTGGGACGACCGCGTCAATCCCATGCGCTCGCTCGGCAGTACCGGTGTATGGGAGCTCTTCCTCCCCCATGTCGGCGCGGGAACCACATACAAGTTCCGCATCAACCGCGCCGACGGGCGGGCCGTCCTCAAGGCTGACCCCCTGGCGCGCCGGACCGAGCAGCCACCGGGCACCGCATCGATCGTCGAGCTTCCCCGCCACACCTGGCACGACGACGACTGGATGAAGGCCCGCGCGAGCAGCCCAGTGCTCGACCGGCCGCTGAACATCTACGAGGTCCATCTCGCGTCCTGGCGGCGCGACGCGCAGGGACGGATGCTGGGTTACCGCGACCTTGCTCACCAACTCGCCGACTACTGCGCCGACCTCGGCTTCACCCACATCGAACTGCTGCCCATCAGCGAGCATCCCTTCGGCGGCTCCTGGGGGTACCAGGTGTCGAGCTATTACGCACCCACGGCGCGCTTCGGCACTCCAGATGACTTTCGCTACTTCGTCGACCATCTCCACCAGCGCGGCATCGGCATCATCCTCGACTGGGTGCCGGCGCACTTCCCCAAGGACGACTGGGCGCTGGCGCGCTTCGACGGTACCGCTCTGTATGAGCATGTTGATCCCCGGCGCGGTGAGCAGCCCGATTGGGGTACCTACGTCTTCAACTTCGGACGCAACGAGGTGCGCAACTTCCTGGTTGCCAACGCGCGGTATTGGTGCGAGGAGTACCACATCGACGGGCTGCGGGTTGACGCCGTCGCCTCGATGCTCTATCTCGATTACTCGCGCAAGAGCGGGGAGTGGTTGGCCAACGTGCATGGTGGCCGCGAGAACCTGGAAGCGATCGCGTTCCTGCGCGAGTTCAACGAGACCATCCACCGCGACTACCCCGGCGCCGTCACCATCGCCGAGGAGTCCACCGCCTGGCCGGGCGTGTCACGGCCGACGTCGGGCGGCGGCCTCGGATTCACCTTCAAGTGGAATATGGGCTGGATGCACGACACCCTGGAGTACTTCTCCAAGAATCCCGTGTTCCGGCGCTACCACCACCATCAACTCACCTTCGGGCTGTGGTACGCCTTCAGCGAGAACTTTATCCTGCCGCTCTCCCACGACGAGGTCGTGCACCTCAAGGGATCGCTGCTCGGCAAGATGCCCGGCGACGACTGGCAGCGCTTCGCCAACCTGCGCACGCTCCTCGCCTGGATGTACGCCCACCCCGGCAAGAAGGTGCTCTTCATGGGCGGCGAGTTCGGCCAGGGCCATGAGTGGGTCCATGACCAGTCGCTGGACTGGCACCTGCTGCAAGAGATGCCGCATGCCGGAGTCCGGCAGCTCATGCGTGACATCGGAGCCCGCTACCGCGACGTCGCCGCGCTCTGGGAGTGCGACAACAGCCAGGACGGATTCCACTGGATCGACGCTGGCAACGTCGACCAGAACGTCATCAGCTTCGCACGCTTCGACATGAACGGTGGACCGCTCGTCTGCGTCGCCAATCTCTCCCCGACCGTGCATCACGGATACCGCGTGGGACTGCCGCGGTCGGGCACCTGGCGGGAGGTGCTGAACACCGACGCATCCGCCTACGGTGGCAGCGACCAGGGCAACCTCGGTAAGGTCGCAGCCGATGACACAGGGTGGAACGGTCAGCAGTGCTCAGCGGAGATGACGCTGCCGCCGCTGGCCGTGCTCTGGCTGATTCCCGAATGAGCGAGACAGCCGCGCCGCGAGTGGAGGTGGTGCCCGCCACGAGGCCGGCAATCCCCTCGAATGTTGCGCCGGGGCCTGACCGGGGACACGAGGCCGACCGGTTGCACTCAGCTCTCAGCCGTGTGCTCGGTCCCTCCTGGCGGCTGGAGCTGTGGGACGGACGCGTGGTTGCTCATGGGGATGCCGACTTCGTGTTCCGCATCTGCGCCCCGAGGGGGGTGGACAGCATGCTCAGTGGCGTGCCGGAGAAGGCGTTCGGCCGCGCCTACGTTGCTGGGCTCGTTGAGGTGGAACCGCTGGAGCCATTCCTTCGCGCCATGGCCACGGCGGGTCTCTCCCGTCTAGTCCGGGCCTGGCCGCACATCGCGGCGGCGCTTCTCGGCCTCGGTGGACGGCCCCGGCTGGGGGCCGCCTCGGCGGCGGAGGCACGCCTTCGCGGGCGCCGCCACTCCCGCCAACGAGATGCCGAGGCGATCCGCCACCACTACGATCTACCCCCGGAGTTCTATGCACTCTGGCTGGGCGCGTCGATGACGTATTCGTGCGCCTACTTCGAATCGGCCGACATCAGTCTGGATGCCGCGCAGCGGGCGAAGCTCGATCTCGTCTGCCGGAAGTTGCGCCTGCAGAGCGGCGAGCGGCTCCTCGACATCGGTGCCGGGTTCGGCAGCCTGGTGATGCACGCCGCCGAGCACTACGGCGTCACCGCTGTGGGCATCACGCTGAGCGCTGCCCAGGCTGCGTACGCCCAGGAGCAGATCCGCGAGCGGGGGTTGGCCGGCCGCGCCGAGGTCCGGCTCGCCGACTATCGGGATGACAACGGTCGCTTCGACGCCGTCGCCTCCGTGGGCATGGTGGAACACGTGGGACGCAAACGCCTCGGCACGTACTCTGATGCCGTGTTCGGGGCGCTCCGACCCGGAGGTCGAGCCCTCATCCACGGCATCACCCGGTCCCCCAGCGGCATCTGGAACCGCGCCTCGTTCAACGACGCCTTCGTGTTTCCCGACGGCGAGCTCGAGGACATCGGTCTCATGGTTCGAGCCTACGAGCGCGCCGGGCTCGAGGTGCGGGATGTCGAGTCCCTTCGCGAACACTATGCTCTGACCCTGGGCCACTGGTCGCAGAGGCTGGACGAGCGGTGGCGCGATGCCATCGGACTCGCCGGACAGGAGCGAGCCCGGGTGTGGCGGCTCTACATGCGCGGATCCGCGATGTCCTTCTCTCTGGGCTTTCTCAACATCCACCAGACGCTGGCGGTCCGTCCTGCGGGCGATGGCAGAAGTGGCATACCACTGTCACGCCGCGACTGGTACAGATGACGAGTTCAGTCACCTGCACCCTGTCGCCGCGACCGTTGTGCCCTGGGGTCCGGGTGGCTAGCATGGTCGTTTCACCGAAGGAGGAAGACCCATGACCGAGCAGAGCAACGACCCGACTCACAACATCGGAGCTGATCCCCTCGAGGCCGACCCGTCGGCCGGACGCGGAGGCCAGGAGGGCGACCCCATCCCCGAGCAGGTGGAGAGTGCGGAGCGCCTGAAGGGCACGGAGCATGAGGTCGAGATCGACCCGAACGCTCCGCGAGTGGATACCGAATAACCGGCAAGGGCATCAGCTTCCGCACCGGATCATCGGCCCCGTTGGACGTTGAGGGGCTGCGCAATTTCCGCGACGTTGGCGGGTTGCCGATCGTCGGCGATGGTGCGACCCGGAGCCGACGCTTGCTGCGCAGCGAGGTGCCTCGCCGTATCACCGATGTTGGGTTGCGCACCCTGCTCGACCTCGGAGTGCAGACCGTTGTCGATCTGCGTACCAGCACCGAACGAGGCGAGACGCGAAGCCTGCTCGCCGACATCGAGGCCGTCTCCAGCATCCACGCTCCGATCTTCACCGAAGACGATCCCTTCCCCACCGATCTGGTGACTGCGGCCGACGTCAATGTGCACTGGGTGCGTGACCGCGCTCCCCGAGTAGCAGCGGCGCTCGTCGCCATTGCCGACGCACCGCGAGCGCCCGTCCTTGTCCATTGCCACGCGGGGAAGGATCGTACTGGCCTCATCGTCGCCCTGGTCCTCCGCCTGGCGGGGGTGGGCATCGAGGACGTTGCCGGGGACTACGCGGAATCCGGCGTGCAACTTGCCGAGACGCTGAAGCGCGACCGTGGACGTGCCGCGGAGAACGGGATGGACGAGGCCAGGCTGGAACGTCTGTTCACGGTGCGCCACGACCAGATGGCGGAGTCACTCGAGCGCCTGGAGGCGGAGCATGGTCAGGGCAGGGCTCTGATGGTGAAACTTGGCGTCGACGTGACCCGCATCGACCTCCTCCATGCACTGCTCACCGCCACCTCCTGGCCGTAAGGTAGGGTACCCGGTCATGCACCGAGATCAGGCCCAACAGCACCTTGAGGCGGAGCGCCAGCGCCTCCAGGGCGTCCGAGACGCTGCCCTCGGGCTCGTCGGAGGCGCTCAGGAGAGCGAGGCACATGAGCTCTCCGCCGCCGACCAGCACCCCGCCGAGCATGCCAGCGAGACCCTGGAGCGCGAGCTCGACACCACCGTGGTGCAGCGGGTCCAGGCTGAACTCGCAGAGGTCGAGGCAGCGCTCGCTCGCATCGAGGGCGGATCGTACGGGCGCTGCGAGGTGTGTGGAGCCGAGATCCCCGAGGGAAGGCTCGAGGCCATGCCGGCGGCCCGCTTCTGCCTCGACGATCAGGCCCGCACCGAGCGCGGTCAGCGCTAGCGTCCGACCGCGTTACAGCTCCACAGTCATCATCAGCCGTCGGCCGAGATCGGCACCGCGCAGCGGGTCGGCCGCGGCCAGAGCCGCGCGCTCGGGGCCGCGGTCCCGGGCAACACGCTGGCGGAGTTCGCTGAGAACCTGGGGAGGCTGCGGGGAGTCGGCGAGAAACTCGCGGTTGAGGGAGCGGAGAACATGGGCGGCGCGGTGAGGGTCGAGACGCTCATGCGGCTTGGGCACCGGTGTGGACAGAGGTGCGCCGGAGGCGTCGGGTGCCAATGAGCAGACGACCCGCTGCCGCTCGCTAGAGGGGCCCCACACGTTGAGGATCTTCAGGTTGTCCTCGAGTTGGCTGCTGCAGCCCAGCCGCTCGGCCACGGGTCGCAGGCGTTCGATGTCGCGCTCGATGCAGTACCAGACGGGACGAACGGTTCCATCAAGGTCGCGGACGTTGGCCGCGACGGAGCGATTAACCACGGCGGACTTGTTGGCGACAAGGTCGGTACGAGAGACGGGGTGACGGTGCGCGGGGTCATTGGGGACGTCCGCCACCAGGCATTGCACGTAGGCGGCGATCGCCATGGCTTCGCGAAGCGTCGGTGTCGCATCGGCAATGCGCACCTCAATGGTGCCCTGGTGAGGCGACGGCCGCACCACGTAGTGGATGTCACTGTTGGACCGGATGGTTCCCGCCTCAATCAGCTCCTGATAGTGCCGCCGATAGTCCGACATGGTCCGCATATCGATCGGGGGAATGCCGGTATTGCCAAACGACGTGTACTGCGGACAGCGGCTCGAACTCAGCCCACTGTCACGACCGTCCCAGAAGGGGCTCGATGTGGAGAGAGCGAGGAGCTGCGGCACATGCTGGAGGAGGACGTTGCCAGCGGCCATGGCGTCGGCGCCGTCGTCGACGCCGACGTGGACGTGGAGGCCGAAGGTGAGGGCCTCGCGCACGCCACGACCGAACTCGTTGAGCAGTGCGGTCATTCGGGGAGCGTCGGTGATCCGCTGCTCATAGGGGTCAGCAACGGGGTGGGATCCCGCTGAAATCACGGTGGCGCCGTGGAGGGCTGCCATCGAGACCGCGCGGCCGATGTATCCACGGAGATTCTCCGCCAGATCGGAAACAGAGCGGCACACTGAGGAGGTCACCTCCACCGTGTTCTCCATCAACTCCCTCTGAAAGCGGGCCGTGTCGTCGGGGAAAGCAGCGTGGAGAGCCGCCAGAAGGGCCGGCGCGAGCGAGATCAGGTGGCCGGTCTCACCGTTGACGAGTTGCAGCTCTAACTCGGCCCCGAGGCTGAAGGGCAATCCGCCAGATCGCCACTCCCCGAGTGGTTGGGGGGGATCCGGGTCGGGCACATCCAGGGAAGGGGGCGCCAGCGCTGCCTCGAGCGCGGAGGGGTCCATGTCCTCCTCATCGTCCCGCACATCAGCGGACATCGAACGGACAAGGTCACGCGGGACTGTGGGAGTCCAGGGAAAACTTCCGCCCTCAACTGTTCAGGGAAAACTTCCGCCTCATGAGAGAGGGAGCCATCACCTTGAGCCCACGAGACCAACGTCGGATCCACATCCTCCTGGCCCTTGAG
>JBPCLW010000046.1:0-52768 GCA_051002895.1 Candidatus Dormibacteria bacterium
CATCTGCAGTTCGGGGATGCCACGCATGCTGAATCTCCGCAGGCTTGAATCGATCGCGGGAAGACTCCCACACCTCGAGGCGCCCTGTGGGGCTATTCCGAGATCTTTTTCAGCACCCTGCTAACCGGCTCGACCGACACCTGACGTGAGGAAGTTCGCGGTCCAGCGCATGCTTCAAATGAGTGCGAGAAGATCCTCGATGACGGTGGTCACCTCGGCAGCGTCGAGTGGCTTGGGCAGCACTGCCGCCGCTCCCAGTTGCGAGGCCCGCTCGCGCATCGGGACGTTGCCCTCTTCGGTGAGGACGACCACACCGCCGGGAGGGCATTCGGGGGCGAAGCGAATAGCCTGGAAGAACTCCAGGCCGTCAGTGTCGAGGGTGACGTCGAGGACGAGGACGTCCGGGCTGTAGTCGGTGATCTCGGCGCGCATCTCCCGTACCGCGCGGACCCAGCGCACGTCGTGACCGCGGCCGCTGAGGTGGGAGATGACCGGCGTCGCGACGCTCGCCTCGTCCTCGGCGACGAGGATGCGCCCCACGGGATCCATGGCCGCGATCGTAGCCGCGCCGGGGGGGGATCTGCGTAGAGTCGCGGCGTGACCAGACGGGTCGGAAGCGCGGGGCGCAGCACGCTCGAAACGGCCGCGTTGCTGCGGCGCGCCGTCCGCGATCTCGACCAGCTCACCGTCCCTGAGCTCATCGAGTTGCGCGATCGTGCTGAGGAGTTGCTGCGCCGGGAGCGCTTGACTCCCGCGGATGCGCGGGACGTGGTGCAGCGTCTACCGAGCGACTGACGCCAGTCTTTCCGCGTGGCCCCGGCTTCGCTATGCTCCGACCTGTATGAGTTTCGCCAGAGGGATGCTCGACACGCTGACGCGCCGTCGTCGGCCCTCTGTCGACGACGGTGCTGTGGCGCCGGAACCGCAGCGCATCCTGATCGACGGCAGCACCCGCACCTTCTGGGCACGCGGCGCCGCTCATCCCGCCACCCTTGTGGAGACGGAGGCGGACCCCACCGCCCGTCCGGCGCGGGTTGCCTCGCTCATCGCTGCCCACGACAGCGGCCGGCCCTCCGACAGTCGGCCTGCCGGCAACCCGGCATTCAGCGAGGCCCTCTTCGTCGAGCTCATGCGCGCCCAACAGTTCAGCCGGGCCTACGCGCTGCTCACCCCGGATTGTCAGCGCCGCTGGACCAACGCCGAGCGATTCGCCGACGCCCACCGCGACAACGCGCTGTGCAACCTGCGCGGCGTCAACGTCCTCGAGGCGAGATACCTCGAGGACTGGATGGACCCGGAGCTGCAGACCCGGCACGACGCCGTCGCCGAGCTCGACGTGGAGTACACGTTTGCCCAGGGATCAGAGCTCGCCACGGTGCGGCGGACCGTGCACCTCGTGGGCATCGACGGCAAGTGGAAGTCGCTGAGTTACCCGCGCTGAGCGTGACGTCGGGTCGCGGCGGTGTCGTGAAATCATGTGCGGCTGGCCACCCGCATCCGTGCCTACAATGCCGAGATGATCTCGGGATCTGTTCTGGGCACACGCCCGGGTCCAATGGAGCGGACGCGATGGGCGCTCGTCGACGTCGAGCGTCGCGCCATTTTTCGGCGCCACCGTCTAGCTCATGCCCGGCTGCGCCTCCGTGAGTCGGACGAACTCCTCGACCTCATCGAGGAGTGCCGACTCCGCGGTTACCCGCTGATCCCTCCGTCTCTCTGGCACGGAGTGGTCGGCCTGATCGGCTCCATCGACGCCGGCCTTCGTGACGACCTCGGCATTGATCGCCATCCCGATCACGTTGCCGACGTCGTCTTCCGCGCCCAGGAGATCCTCCAGGAGGATGCGCGCGAGGAGCGGCGACCGCAGTTGGCCCCCATCATTCCACTCTTTGGCGATGTGCTCCCCGACGACGTCTGACGCGCACCGACATTGAGGTTGACCGCTGGGCAGCTACGCTAGGACCGATGGCCATTTCCGCGATGCGGCGCAGGGTCCGCAGTAATCTAAAGATCGCCCTCCTCCTCTTCAGCGTGGTTTCCGCTGGGCTCCTCGTCGCCGTCGTGATGAACGCCCTGGGTTTCATCCGCGACAATGGACAGAGGGCGGCTCTCGCTGCCGCCCCCGTCTGTAGCGCCGCTGATGCAGCGCGGGCGACAACCACAGCGCTCGACTGTCGAGTCGACCTTCAAGCGGTGACCCTCGAGAGTTCGGTGGCCACCTCGAGCAGCAGCTCTCCCCTCGACCTTCAGTTCGACGACAGCTCGACGATGACCGCCCAACTGCGCAGCCAGGATGACTTGAGCGCCTTCCGGGCGGCCACCGAGACGGTGACGGCAACCATCTGGCGCGGACAGGTGGTGACTGTCGACCTCGCCGGTCGGCCCCTCGCGACCAAGGCAAACCCCGGCCCCAGTACTTCCCAGGACCTTGTTGTGGCAGGCATTTGCCTTGGCCTCGCGCTTCTCTCTGGGCTTGCTGCTTACGGTTCCTGGCGGGAGATCCGGCGTCAGGGGGCGCTGCGGTCGAGCACTGCCGAGTTCACCGCGCCGGCAACGGGACCGCCGAGTGGGTACGGCGCTCCGTCGGACACGTGGGGGGGGCGTCCAACCCAGCCCGGCTACCACCCCCAAGGGCTCGATGCTGTGCCGGCTCCCGCAGCCTCACCGTCGGCGTCGTCGCGGACCCAGCCTGGGCCGGGGTACCAGGGTGCGACGCCCGACTCTGGCCCCGGTCCGGCGCCCGGGCAGCCCGGCGCCCCCACCTGGGAGCGTCACTGACCTCTCCAGGACACCCCACCTCGCTGTCGTACAGTCGCTGAGTGAACTGGGAGATCGCCGTCGCGGGGACGGCTCACCACGACGACGTGGCCACACCTCATGGCCGCCGCCAGCGCCAGTTGGGCGGCTCCTCTGTCTATTTCAGCCTTGCTGCGGCGCGACGGGCGAGAATCCACCTGCATGCCATCGTCGGCACAGACTTCGAGGGTGAAGCTCGTGATGCCGTGCGCGGCCTCCCCGTCGACCTTGCCGGTCTCACCGTCAGCGCTACTCCCACCCACTACTCGCGCGCCCTCCACGACTACCAGCGCTGGATTGCGGTGGAGCTCGAGGCCGAGGCGGGTTGTGACCCCGAGTGGCAGCCTCGGCTCACTCCCGCCGCTCGCCGCGCCGAGGTGCTCTTCCTCGGCAGCATGGATCCTCAACTCCAATTGGAGGTGCTTGCCCAGTCCTCGGCTCGGCTCATCGCCGCCGACTCGATGACCTGCTTCACCGGTCCCCAACAGGAGCAGGTCCTCCGGGTCCTCGACTCAGCGGACATCCTCTTC
This sequence comes from Candidatus Dormibacteria bacterium, assembly GCA_051002895.1. Lineage (GTDB taxonomy): Bacteria > Chloroflexota > Dormibacteria > Aeolococcales > Aeolococcaceae > JBPCLW01. Next base: position 3,327 of record JBPCLW010000046.1, read on the forward strand.
GCCAACCGCCACGAACTCGCCAGCCTGGTGGCCGAGGTCGAGCCCTGGCAGGAGGCGGCCCGCTGCCTGCTGGGGCGAGGCCGTTTGCGCGCGGTTGTCGTCAAGGCCGGCCCCGAAGGAGCCGCTATCGTCACCCGCAGCACTGTCGTGGAGCGACCCGCGGCACCGGTCGGCGTGGTGATGGATCCCACCGGGGCCGGAGACGCGCTCGCTGGCGGCTTTCTCGGCCTCTGCGCCGCCCGCCGACGCGACGACGAGGGCGCGTTTCTCGAGGCGCTCGAGGAGGGGTTGCTCTGCGCCGCCGCCGCGGTCAGCGCCTTTGGCATTCACGCACTGCGCGGTATCGCCGTTCCCGGGTAGCTAGTTCAGGACACTAGAGTGTCGCCGCGTATCGTATGCGCGTGCCCGCGTAATTAACACCACCCCGCAGGCGCAGGCCCACGGCGATCCAGCTGCAGATCCCCCGTTCCAGGATCCACACAGGTGCCAGGAGCGACGCGGTGGCCGGATAGACGGTGCGGCCACCATGGAGGCGGCGCCCGTACTCCGCAGCGAGCACAATCGCCGCCGCTGCCACACCGAGGGCGCGCGGCCGCCGCGCCCCAACCACGGTGAGCGGCAGAACGGCAAGCGAGGCGGCGAGCCGCCCTGGTCGGGCGAGTTCGTCGTATGCCTGTCGGACCCGCTGGCGGAGAAATACGGTCAACGAAGGCGCCTGTCTGCCCACGAAACAACCCGGCAACCGCTCCACCCTGCCGCCCGCGGCAACGACAGTGCGGACGAGTTCGAGGTTCTCGAACAGGACGTCGCTACGGTAGCCCCCGACATCGAGGATGAAGCTGCGGCGCACCGCCATCGTTCCCGGCCAGTCCCCACCGGTGGCGCGGTTGATCAGAGTCCGGGCGGTGTCCCAATACGCATGCCAGGGGAGGGGCCTCAGGAAGTAATTGTCGGGCAGGACCGCGGCGGCGTCATCGAGTGCGGCGGCCAGCATGGACAGCGATGCAGCGGTGTGGCGCACGTCCTCGTCGGCGATGACCACGATGTCGTGTCGAGCGCGACGCAGACCCTCGAGGACGCCGACCACCTTGCCGTTCTCGCCGGACCGCCGCGGTGGTGCGGGGACCAGATCGACAGGCGGTCCGAAGTGTCGCCGGTGCTCCTCGACGAGGGTCGCCGTGGAGCCGTCGACGACGAGAACCTGATCCACGATGGCTCCCATCGCCCCGAGATGACCGGCAAGCCTTGCATCGCGCCTGCCAGACACGCGGCGCAGAGGAACGAGCAGGGTGATCGGAAATCGGGAAGCACCGGGCGTCATGCCTGTGACCCTAGCGTTCCCAGCCCGACGGCGAGACGAGGGTGGAGCGCGCCACTGCGGCGCGCCCCGCCTCGCCAGCACTCAGGTCAGCAGCAGAAGCCGACGTCGGAGAGGAAGTTGATGCCGTCTGGCGTCCCAATACCGGTGACATCGTCGTAGCCCGGAGTGGTGTGCAGGGTTCCCGTCTGGTCGGTGTACCGCAGGAACCTGGAGGTCCCAGCAGTGTCATCGATGCCGTTGTTGTAGTTGACGCGTACCGAGGAGAACGGGTGCCGGGTGACGTCGTGGAACGCACCGCTCCGGTGCGAGGAACCGACGTAGCCATCGGACTTCACGGTGCCATAGAGGGTGGGATTGGCGAAGCCGATGGTGCGCCCCGAGGCCTGGTCAGCGAGCGCCATCATCCCTGCGAAGAGAGGCGACGCCAGGCTGGTGCCGCCGATCCGGTACTCGCCGTAGTAGTTGCCGGCAGGCCGCCCGCCGGTGGCGGGGAATGCCTGCGTCTCCCCAATGAGCATGCCCGTCTGGGGATCTGCGTCCATGGCGACGTCAGGGACCACGCGGTTCTTGCCGCCGTTGGCCGCGGCCAGCGAGGCGGGCACGACTCCCTGTTGGTAGGCGGGCTCGTTGAAGACGGTGCTCGTTCCACCGCCGGCGCCATAGAGGTAGGCACCGGGGGGTGCCGGCGTCCACGCACCGTTGACGAGCTTGCTGCTGGTCGTTCCCCAACCAGCCTCGACCATGTAGTTGTTGTTGCGGCCAATCTGGATGCTGGTGCCACCGACGGCGGTGACCCAGGGATCGCTGGCGGGGAAGTCGACGGTGCGGACACCGGCGTTCTGGATCTCGTCGCCGTTGTCACCGGAACTGAACTGGATACCGATGCCTTCGACGACGGCCTGCAGGAAGGTGTGGGTGTATGCCTTCTGGAGGTTGGGAGGCAGCTGATCGATATCGCCGAGACCGCCCCATGAGTTGCTGATGACCTGCGCCAGCTGATGGTCGATGAGGTAGTTCTCGGGTCGAGAAGGCTGGAATCGCTGCAGTCCTTGGCGCCCGCGTACACGATGTTGGCGCCCGGCGCCATGCCGTGAACGGCTTCCACGTCAAGGGTTTCCTCACCGTACCAACCCTGGGCTCCGCAGCCGTTGGGGTTGGACGCCGAGGGCGGCGCGGTGTTGACGAACGTCCCCGAGTTCACCTGGCGAAACTGTCCCCGGTTGAACCCGGGATCGCCGTGGGTCGACGCGTATTGGTTGGCGTCAGCGAGGACGGTGGGTGCGGCGTAGGCATCAACGATGCCCACGGTGATCCCCGACCCGTCGACGCCGTTGTTCACCAGCCCAGCGACGCCGTAGGCACCGCGGAACTGCGAGGGCACGTACCCGCAGGGCACGTACGGCCGACCCGTCGCCGGCGCCGGATCGGTGGTGTCGATCATCTGCCCCCAGTACTGCGAGCAGGGCGGCGCGTTGACGAAGGCAGGAGGAGGTCCGGGCAGGGTGTCCGCGGGCTTGACCGCGGCACTGCGCGACCGCGGAGCTGAGGAACCCTCGGCGTTGGGCTCGTCGACGTGGCGTGGGGAGGTCACGCCGACGCCGTCGGCAAGGCCGTCCACTCCGCTCACCATGGGGGCAATCGAGCTGGGCAGCGTCGGGGCGGCGGCCGGTGCGACCCGCGCACCGCCATTGACGTTGAACACGCCGAGCTCGGCACCGAAGGCATGGCTGAGCGCGGCCGCGGTCCCGCTGGCGCGGATGTACAGCCGGTTGTCAGGCACCGACTCGATGCGCAGCCCCGACGCTGTCAGGTAGTCGGACACACTCTTCACCGTCGCCTGGGTCGGCGAGAATTGGGCGTGGAAGGTGGCGGCGCTCATGTGTTGGCCGTACTGGCCACTTCCCGGCGTGGAGACCGCGGTGGCCAGTTGCTCGAGCTGCGCGTCGTTGCGGATGTTGAGCAGTACTGCCACGGTGCGCTGCTGAGCGGCCGGGGCGGTCCCCACGCGATGCTGCGCATCTGCCCACGGCGGTGCTGTTCCGACCTGGGCTGGCGCCGCCGCCGCCGAGGCGTTCAGATGACCCGCTCCCAGGGCGACGATGGACAGTGCAGCTGCGACGCCTGCCTTGGTTCGCGCCCGGGCTCCTCTGTTTCTCAACATGCCTTTCTCCCACCAGTGGCTGAGCCACGATTGACACGAATGGCGGGCATTCTGCGAGTCCCGTACTGCCCCTGTCCACCTGGTCGGCGGTCAGTGCTGCATGACCAACCCCGGAAGGAGTGTGGTGACCACGAGGAAGAGTGTCAGCAAGCTCAGCGTGACAACCAGGAAACCCGCGATCGCGTTGTAGACCGGGCCATTGCGGCGGTGTGCCAAGAGTCGACGATCGTTGGCAAGAAGCATGACGAAGACGAGGAGCACCGGGAGGAGGATGCCGTCGAGAAACTGCGTGCCAATGGCGACCCCGGCGATCGGTACCTGGGGGAAGAGCATGACTAGGGCGGCGACGGTGAGAATGCCGAGAAACAGGGTGAAGAAGAGCGGTGCATCGGAAAACCGGTTCTCTACCGAGCGCTCAGCACCGAACGCCTCGCAGACGACGAACGCGGTGGAAAGTGGCAGAACCGCCGCGGCGAGGAGTGATGCGCCGACTAGGCCCACCGCGAAGAGGCTGCTGGAAAAACTGCCGACGAGCGGCTGTAGGGCGCGGGCCGCATGGTCGGCGCTGTCAACCCCCTGCCCAGCGTCTCCGTGAAGGAAGAGCGTTCCGGCAGTGACGACGACGATGAAAACTGCCACGGCCACGGCGAATACGGAACCGCTGATGACGTCGGCGCGCACCAGTGGGAGATCCTTCGCTCGGGTACCACGATCGACAACCAGAGACTGCAATGACAGCTGCATGTAGGGCGTGATCGATGTTCCCACAAGGGCGATGACGTCCACCACGTAGCTGCCCGGGTCCACCGACTGGCGATCGAGGTTGGGGACCACGAGGTCGCGACCGACGCTCCCCCAGTTGGGATGGATGGCGAAGGCGGCGATGACGTAGCTGATGAAGGCGAGGCCGAGAGCGAGGAAAATCTTCTCGACCACGCGGCGATTACCGCGGAGCACCACCACAGCGATCAGCGCCGCCGCGCCGACGACCGCGATAGGGCGGGGGACGCCGAGGAGCCCCAGACCCCCGGCGACGCCGGCGAATTCGGCGAGCGTGGTGCCGCCGTTGGCGACGATGACGACGATAGCGGCGAAAAGCGTCCAGCGCACCCCAAAGCGCTCGCGGATAAGGTCCATGAGACCCTTGCCGGTCACTGCCCCGAGGCGGGCCACCATCTCCTGCACGATGACCAGGCAGATGAGGATGGGGATGAAGCACCACAGCAGAGCGGTGCCGTACTTGGCGCCGATATTGGTGTACGTAAAGATGCCGCCGGCGTCGTTGCCCGCGTTGGCGACGATGAGCCCGGGGCCGAGAACGGCGAGGTACGCGAAGACTCGACGCACGCGGGGCAGTCGAGGGTGCTGGCGACGGAGCAGGAACTCAGGTCGGCGGATCCTCGGAGCGTGGGCGACCACGGCCTGGGCGGCGAGGCGACCCGCTCGGGCGGTTTGACGGACGTTCGGCACTTGACGGACGTCCGGGCGCCGCGCCCACCATCAGAGGGCCCGGACCCGGCGTCGAACGCCGGCGGGGAGGACCTCATCGAGCGCGTCGTCGATGGTGACGATGCCCTGAAGATGCTCGTCATCGTCGACGACAGGAACCGCGAGCAGGTTGTACTTGGAGATGACCGCGGCGACGTGATCAGGGTGTGCGTCCAGGGGCACCGACACAACTCGCTTGATCATGATGTCGCGAATCGCTCGATTGGGCGGCGCGATGATGAGGTCGCGCAACGAGAGCACCCCGAGAAGGTGCTCGTCGTCATCGGTGACGTAGATGTAATAGATGGACTCGGCGTCGGGCTCGAGGTCGCGCAGCCGGTCGATGGTCTGCTGTGCCGTCAGCGATATCGGCACCGCGACGTAATCCGGGGTCATCAGCCCGCCGGCGGTGTCGTCCTGATAGTGGAGGAGTTCCTCAACGTCCTCGGCCTCATCGGACTCCATCTTGGCGATGAGACGCAGGCGTCGCTCCTCGGGGAGGTCGGCAAGAAGATCGGCAGCTTCGTCGGGAGCCATGGCTTCCAGGATGTCGGCGGCACGCTCGTCGTCGAGGCGAGCGAGGATCTGTGCCTGTACCTCGTCACTGCTCTCCTCGACCACATCGGCGGCCACCTCGTCGTCCAGCGAGGCGAAGATGGCCTCGCGGTCGACCCCCCCGAGTTGCCCGACGATTTCAGCGATGTCAGCGGGATGCATCTTGGCGAGCTTCTGGTGGGAGATTCGCAGGCGGATGCTGCGCTCGTCGCTGGCAACGGGATCGACGGTCTCCCAGGAGATCACCCGCTGGGGGAAGTCGCGACCGAGCAGGCGAGTGATGCGGCGCCCCAGGCGCTCCACGCCGGGGCCCATGCGGCGGAGCATGCCGCGGGCGCCGATGTCGACACCGACCAGGTGGAGCCGGCCGTTCACGCTCTGGAGCTGCAGGTCGTTGATCCGCACCACCCGGCGCCCGTCGGTGTCGACGACCTGGTTGTCGAGGATGTCGCGGGCCAGCCAGAGTTCGTCCTTGGCGTGGGGATACTCCGTGAGCGCGTCGGTGGCGACGTTGAGGCTGAGGTCGGCGTCCTCACCGGCCCGGACCGCGCCGAAGTCGATGACGCCGGGCAACCCGCCGCGGGCCCGCGCCGCTACCGCAGTCACCACTGGAAAGGGCTCCTCCATGCGCACGAGGAGATCCCTGACCTTGCCGACGGTGCGTTGATTCCGATCCACGATGTCGGCACGCAGGTAGTCACTGAGAAAGATCACGGCGCGGCCATGCTGGCACAGGGCTATTATCGGCGGCTCATGAGCATCCAGGGTCCGCGCCGCACGCCCGACATCGGCACCCCTATCGACCGCAACCTCGCTCTGGAGCTGGTCCGTGTCACCGAGGGTGCGGCGATCGCCGCGGCCCGCTACATGGGGCGCAACCAGAAGGAGATCGCCGATGGCGCCGCCGTCGATTCGATGCGCCGCTCTCTCGGCTTTGTCGACATGGACGGCCTCGTGGTCATTGGCGAGGGGGAGAAGGACGAGGCGCCCATGCTCTACATCGGCGAGCATGTCGGCAACGGCAACCCGCCGCCGGTCGATGTCGCCGTCGACCCCATCGACGGCACCCGCCTCGTCGCCCGGGGACTGCCCGGCGGCATCGCCACCGTCGCCCTGGCAGACCGGGGATCCCTGTACTTCACCCATGTGCCGTACATGGAGAAGCTCATCGTGGGTCCCGAGGCGGCTCACGTCATCGACATCACCGACACCGCTGCCAACAACCTCAACCGCATCGCCCAGGCGCTCGACCGCGACATCGACGATGTCACCGTGGTGGTCCTCGATCGACCGCGTCACGAGCAGTTGCTCAGCGAGATACGCGAGGCCGGCGCTCGGGTGAAGCTCATCATGGATGGCGACGTTGCCGCCGGAGTCATGGCGGCGATGGAGCACCGCACAGGCATCGACGTGCTCATGGGCATCGGCGGCGCTCCCGAGGCCGTGCTCGCCGCCTGTGCCATCAAATGCGTCGGGGGCGGTATGCAGTGCCGCCTCTGGCTCAACGACGAGCACGCTCACGAGCTCGCTGACGGCGAGGGCAAGCGCGAGGCCGACGTGGTCACCCTCGATGACCTCTGCGCCGCCGAGAACGTCTTCTTTGCCGCCACCGGAATCACTGACGGCGAACTCCTCGAGGGTGTCCGCTTCCTCGGCGAGAATCGCGCTCGCACGCAGAGCCTGGTCATGCGCTCGTACTCGGGCACGGTGCGCTGGATCGACGCTGAGCACAGCCTCCGTAAGCTGCGCCTCCGCAAGTCGGAGTCGGATGCGGCCCAACCGGCCTCAGAGGGCGGGGTGAAGCCCGGTTAGTTGAGCATGCAGGCGACCGCGGGGCCGGCGCCACGCGCCGGGGTGCAGCGGATCTGACTCGTGGGAGTGACGTTCTTCTGATCGCCGTTGCCCTGGACCACGACGGAGAATCTCTGACGTCCGATCAGCGAGGCGTTGATGGTGACGTTGTCGTAGTACGCCCCGTTGACGGGAAGGGGGGCAGGAAAACGGTACGCCTGGGTTCCCGGTTTGGGGCTTGACTGCAGGGCGCTGTCGATGTGCACCTGCCGACCCGAGGCGGTGTTGACGCCGAAGTCTCCGGCGACCACCGGTGCATTCCCCACGTTCGTGAAACGGAGATCGAGCGTGATCTCGGCGGGCAGGCCAGGCTGAGCTGCAGACCAGTGGGGGGTGACGTCGACCTGGACCTGGGGGGGCGTTGTCGGCACCGGGATCGTGGCCGGGGGAGGGGTTCCGTGGGGATCGGTCTGGACGACGCCCGGTGGCTCGGTGCCGAGCCCATGGTGTTCGTCGCAGGAGTGGATGGCGACAGGAATGCCAACCACTGCCGCAATGACGGCGCATCCGATGAGGACCCGTCGTCGGAGTGGGCTCGGTCGGCGCTCGACGCTCCGGAACTCCACGAAGACGGGGCGTCCCTCGTCGCCCGATGGGCCGGGGTCGCCCGATGGGCCGGGCTGCTGAACGTGGTCGCTCATGGCGCTAGACCATAGGGGAGAACCACGGACAAGGGCACGGACATTCCGCTCGCCTTGGGCCACCATGGGACAATCCAGCCACGTGATCACGACGAGATTTCGCCCCAGTCCGACGCTGGTTCGGCTGTTCACCCCTGGCCTCTACGTCAAACGCTGGCTCCTGCTGCTCGGTGTGGGCATCGTCATGATCAGCCTGGCGGTCGGTTACACGCTGCGCGACATTTACGCCAGTGACGTCCGCTTTCCCAACTGGGTGCAGACGCTCACGTTGCAGTTCCTTCCCCGCGCGTTGCGCGCCGCCCTGTTCCTCGTCGTGGGCCTGAGCATTATCGGTCTGAGTTTCTACAGACTGAGCCAGACGCTGCTGCTCCCAGGCATCGGTCCCTCGGGTCAGGCCGGCGTCGTCGAGCGGATCTACGCTCATCGCCTGCTGGCAAAGGGCCCGCGCGTCGTCGCACTCGGCGGGGGCACCGGCCTCTCGTCGCTGCTTCGCGGCATCAAGAAGTACACCGGAAACATCGTCGCCATCGTCACCGTTGCTGACGACGGCGGTTCCAGCGGACGGATCCGCGAGGAGTTCCGGGTTCTCCCGCCTGGCGACTTCCGTCAGTGCCTCACCGCGCTCGCCGAGACCGAGCCGCTCATGACCCAGCTCTTCTCCCACCGCTTCACCGGGGAGGGCTCACTCGGCGGCCACTCCTTCGGCAATCTCTTCATCATGGCCATGGCCGAGATCACCGGTGACTTCGAGCACGCGCTGCGCGAGTCGGGCCGCGTTCTTGCGGTGCGGGGCACGATCATGCCCTCGACACTCACCGACGTCGTCCTCTGCGCCACCGCTGGCGAGGCCACCCGGCGTGGTGAGTCCAATGTCCCCGACGTGGGTGACCCCATCGACCGGGTGTTTCTCGAGCCTACGGCACCACCGATCAACCCCGAGGCCGAGGCGAGCATCCTCGATGCCGAGATGGTCATCATCGGTCCGGGCTCGCTCTACACCTCAATTCTTCCCAACCTCCTCGTCGACGGGATGGTGGAGGCACTGCGGGCCACGCCTGCGGTCAAGGTCTACGTGTGCAACGTTGCCACCCAGCCCGGGGAGACCACTGGCTACACAGTGAGCGAGCATCTCGATGCCATCGAGGCGCACGTCGGCGGCAACCTCTTTGACTATGTCATCGTCAACAGCAACTTCACCCCGGCACTGCCCCCCTCGGCGCGCTCGGCCGGCATCACGCGGGTCACCTTCGACCGCGAACGCGCCCAGCAGCGGCCGGTGCACTACATCTTGGCCGACGTTGTCTCGACCAAGGTGTCGTCCCACCACGACTCCGACAAGCTCTCGCGGGTGATCATGAAGCGGATCTGGAGGTAGCCCCTCCGCGAGCCAGGATCAGCCGCTCGCGCAACTCCACGAGGCCTTCCTGGCCGCCGCCGTCGGTCTCGTGCGCCGTCGACGCATGGGCCTGGCTGAGCCGATCCCTCAGTAGAACAGGTCGTGGTGCACGCGCCAGGTCCAGCGCTGCGCCGCCGCCTCACCGAGGCTCCGCCAGGCGCCGTAGCGCACGCGGCTCAACGGCACATCCCAGGCTCCGGTGTATTCGGTGATATCGGAACGGAACCCAGACTTGAAGCGCCAGAGGCCCCACATGGGGTGTTGCTCGTTGAGCTCCTCACGACGGGGCACAGCAACCAGGTCATAGGTGCCTATTCCCCGGGAGCGTAGCCAGCGCATCACCGCCCACTGCAGAAGATGTGGAGCCATGAGCTCGCGATGCTCGTTGCTGGAGCCTCCGTCCTTGTACCAACCCTTGGCTCCGAGATAGCAGGCGAAGACGCCGGCGATGATCTTGCCCTGGTGGCGCGCGACAAAGAGTTGACCCTGGGCACTCGCCTCCAGGAGACGCCAATAGCGGGTGTAGTACGGCTCTGGCCGCAGGGCAAAATCGGCGCGGGTCGCCGTCTCCGCATAGAGGCGGTAGAAGGTCCTGGTCATGGCCTCATCGCAAGCCACCGCTTCCACGCTGACGCCCTTGCGCGCCGCCAGGCGGATGTTGTACCGCGTCTTCGACTTGAAGGAGGAGAGCAGTTGGTCCTCACTCGGACTGAGATCGATCACCACCGTGGCGCGGTGGATCTGCACGTCGGGCACCTTCAACGCGCCGGCACGGCGCAGTCCGTTGCGGTTGCCGGGGGTATCAGCGAGCTCGGGTTCCACCTTGATGCAAAAGGCACCGTCGAATCCCTCTCGCTTGGCGAGCAACCGCCGCAACTGCTCGACGTCGGCGACGCCCGGCCCCTTGGGGCTGTACCAGAGTTCGCCGAGCCCGGGGATGCGCCGGGTCAGTGCGAGCATCGCGATCTCTTGCCCGCCGTCGTTGCCGATGAGGTACCGCGGTCGCCAGCCCTGGGGCACCTTGGATTCGCCCCAGGCCCGCGTCTGGAGGATGTTGCCACCGTTGGGATTGGCAACGATGAGATCGTCCCAGCGGGCGATCTCCGCCCGACTCGCGGGCCTCATGGCGCTCCAGCGCCGCGATGGCGGAGGCGCCGTGCAGTGTCGTAGAGGTGATAGCGGAAGCGACGGACTGGGAGGTCGAATGTGCCCACCCGGCTGAGCAGCGAGCCGCCAAACGTCTTCTTGAACGTGCTGAAGCCCGCCCAGGGATGATCGCCGGATTCGTTGGGGAGCACGCCCCAGAAGTCGAAGGTGCTGCGTCCCTCCGCCATAGCGTCGCAGACCATTCGCCACGCCAGCGGCGCCGCCGCGACGATCTTGCGGGAGCGCTCTGCATCAGCTGCGGCATACGTGTAATACGCCGTGGTCGGGGACTCGAAACCGATCACAGCGGCAACCGCCGCCTCTTCGGCCTCGGCAACGTAGAGCGACGCAGTCTCCAGCGGGAAGAGGGCGGAGCAGACGGTGCGGTAGTACGTATCGGGATGGGGGTGGAAACGGTTGCGATCCGCCGTCCGGTGGATCATGTCGATGAAGATCTCGACGTCGTCAGGATTGCGGCTGCGCCGTACTCGGATGCCCTTTTTCTCGGCGGTGTTGATGCTGCGCCGCCGCCCCGACGTGAGGTCACCGCGGAGATCGGCCTCGCCGCGTCGCAGATCGAGCAGGAGGGTGTGGCGGGGCTGGCCGCCGAGAGTTCGTCGCCCGTTGACGCGCGCGGAATATGACGGAACGTCCGGCTCCACCCGGGCAAAGTCCAATCCGTGAGCCCGTGCAGCGGCTCGGATTGAGTTGACGGCGGGGGCGACGCGGTCTGGTGAATCAACGGAGGGCCCGTAGCTGCAGGAGAGGTAACGTACTCCTCGGGAGTGCTCCACCGCGCCCGCCCAGCGCCAGCCAGTGCCGCGTTGCCAGAGCACCTCCAAGCCGCGTGCCAACTGCACCCGCAGCCAGGGGGTCGTCTGCAGAAAATGACCGCCGCGGTTTAGCACTTCCGGATCCCACTGCGCGTCTGGCAGCCCGGTGGACGCGGTATGCACCGGCGGACGGTAGCACAGACGCAGCGTGATCACCACTTGTGAAAAGTCCTTGCCCTTCCATACAATTCCGCCGATCCATCCGACGTCTCCACTGGAGAAACACATGGCAACGGTCATCACCCGTGACAGTCTCGCCGAGCAGCTCAAGGCAAAGATCGAGGAAGAGCAGGGCGGCACCTTCTCCATGGCTGCGGCTCGCGAGGAGATTCGCTGGTTCTTCGATGCCATCGGCGAGGCGCTGCTCAACGGTGACGAGATCCGCATTCACGGATTCGGCACCTTCCGCACCGCACAGCGTGCCGCGCGCATGGGTCGCAATCCCCGCACGGGTGAGGCTGTGAAGGTTCCCGCCCGCCGGGTCATTCGCTTCGCCCCCTCGACCTCACTGTCAGCGTCACTCAAGGCCGCCAAGACCGGTCGTCGGGCCAAGAAGTAGTAGCAATCAGGTCGCGTCGAGACCTCCGGACGCCACCGCGGTGACCGGAGGTCCCCGTCGCTCGCCGGTGAGCCTCGGCGGCATGCCTTCGCTGCACTAGTGTCCTGCTTCAGAGGTTCATGGATGTATCGCGGTCTGGGCGTCGATGCCCGCGTCAGGGGGCCCGGCCCTTCGTCGTCATGCATCATTCAGATGCACTCCTCCTCGATCCACCCCTTCCTTGGCCTCAACGCCCAGACCGGCAGCCTTCCGGCTGCCTGCCACGATCTCTGGCACGAACCTCTCAAGCAGGACACTAGCATCGGCTCTCATGCGCGGCCGTATCCTCGTCACCCTTGGCTTGCTGGCTATCGCGGTCTCGACGTTCGCGGCCATCATCGTCGTGGTCAGGCTGACGCGACCGGTGCCGCCACCGCGTCTCGCGCTCTCAACGCCGGCCTCGGTCACCATCGGGTCCGGCCCTATCGCCCCGCTGCCGCTGCCGGCGCAGGGGACGGTGATGCTGCGCTCCAGCGTCGACGGCGACATCGCCAGTCGGGGAGCCGATGAGCCTCGGCCCATTGGTTCGGTGGCGAAGACGATGACAGCATTGGTGACTCTGGACGCCAAGCCGTTGAGCGTCGGCGACGAGGGCCCGACATACGTCATCGCAGGCAACGATGTCGCCCTCTACAACCGGGCTGTCGCTGACGGCGGATCCACGGTGGCGGTGAGCGCGGGCGAGCGTTTCAGCGAGCGCCAGATGTTGCTTGCTCTCCTCCTCCCCTCGGCGAACAATCTGGCCGAGAGCCTCGCCCTGTGGGTGAGCGGCGACCGGGTTGCGTTTCTCGCGCGACTCAATGCCCGAGCCGCGGAGCTGGGCATGAGCCACACCCACTTCGATGACCCCGACGGGTTCCTCGACACAACCGTGAGTTCTGCCGGCGACCTGGTGAAACTCGGTGATGCGGTGCTCGCCAACCCCGCGTTGTCGGCAATCGTGGCAACGCAGGCGGCAACACTTCCCGACGGCAGCGTGGTCCCCAATCTCGACTCCAATCTCCGTCAACCGGGATGGCTCGGTATCAAGACGGGATCGACGAACGCCGCGGGGGGCTGCCTGCTCTTCGCCGCGCAGCGCACACCGACGGGCGGCGGCGATCCGGTCCGCGTGGTCGGCGCCATCCTCGGCCAGCCTCAGCTCGGCGACGCTCTGAGCACGTCCCTGGCCATCGCCAACGCGGCGCTGATGAGTTACATCCACGTCGATCTGCTGACCCTGAGCAGTGGCATCGTGGGTTCGCTGAGCACTGACTGGGGTGATGGGACCACCACTCATGTGGTGACCAAAGCCGCCGCGATCACCGCCCGCAGCGGGACCCTCGTCACGCTGACAACTGAGGATTCGCCGCTTGCGACCCCGTTGACGGCGGGCACCACTGTCGCCCGGATCCACGGCGCCGTTTCTGACCGCGAGGTCACCGTCTATGAGTTGCAGACAACGGCGACGGTGAACCCTCCGGGCGCAGGCTGGCGCCTCACCCACTGACGGTTCACCAAGCGGTGTCGGAGCGCTCCGCCGCCGCCCGCAGCGCCGCCACCACCTCGTCACCGTGGCCGGCGAGGTCAGGCGCCATGCGCACGGTTTCCAGTCGGTCCTTGGCGACGATCATCTCCGCCTCATGGAGGCTGAGATGGGGCTTCGTTCCCGGCTGCTGTGCGTACTTGGACAGCGCCGTCGCCCACTTCTGCTTCAGAGCGTGAGGCGAGAGTTCTCCGGCTTTGACGGTGAGGCCGGGGCCGCCGCGCGCTGCCGCCATGCGGAAACGGATGGCGATCCGTCCTGCCTTGGCGCAGGGTTCGCAGCGGCCGTAGCGCTCGTCGGGGATCTCCGGCCTCTTCTGGCAGACGCGACACATGGATGCTCATCGTTGCAAACGGCGTGGAGGGCTCGTTTTTCTCGGGTGATGGTATTGACAAACACACTGGAAGGTCATAACCTCAGGTCACATGAATGTTGAGGTCCGCGCCACCGGTCTTCGTCCAATGCGTGAAAAGCACAAGCTGACCCAGCGCGAGCTGGCGAGACGCTTGGGCGTCACCCAGAACTACATCCCAGCCCTCGAGGCCGGAACCCGGAATCCCGGCCCCAAGCTGCGCCAGTCGCTCATGCAGCTCTTCGCCTGCGACTTCGAGGACCTCTTCCAGGTCGTCATGGTCAACCCCACCAACCGGCGCGAGCAGGTGCTGAAGCCGGCCGAGGAGAGCCACGCCGCGGCCCAGTAACGTTTCACGCATCCGCAAGGTCTCCGGCGTAGCCTCCTCACATGCGCGTGCTCGTCGCCGAGGACGACCCCGGTCTGCGCGCCGTCATTGCCGAAGGTCTGGCTGACGCCGGCTACCAGGTGGACGTCGTGTCGCGAGGCGACGACGCCATCGAGCAGTTGCGCTTCTATGACTACGACGTGGCCGTGCTCGACTGGCGGATGCCCGGAGTGCCTGGCGTCGACGTGGTGCGTTGGACCCGTAGGAGCGAGCGGCCCACGGCGCTCCTCATGCTCACCGCCATGGATGCGGCCGCTGATCGCATCCATGGACTCGATGCCGGCGCCGACGATTACCTGGTGAAGCCATTCGACTTCGGTGAACTCCTCGCCCGGGTGCGCGCCCTGCAACGTCGCCCCCGAGGGGTCGAGCAGCCGCAGATCTCCCGCGGTGCGGTCGTCCTCGATCCGGCGCGCCACGAGGTCACCGTGCACGGTCGGGCTCTCAAAATCACTGGCCGCGAGTACGCCATCCTCGAGGTGCTCATGCGGCGGTCGCCATCCGTCGTTGCCCGCGGCACCATCGCCCAGCACGCCTGGCCTGACGAGACCGATGCCATTGGCAGCAATGTCATTGACGTACAGCTCAGTCGGCTCCGAGCCAAGCTGGGTGATGGCGGCGTTCGCATCGTCACCGTCCGCGGCGCCGGGTACCGGCTGGAGGGCAGCGGTGCATGACCTCCGCGGTGGTGTCCGCCGGTCCGCGTACCGTGTGGCCCTCATTGCCACCGGCATCGTCGCCGTTATCTACTCTCTCGTCGCCGCATCCGTTTTGGTCATCGTGGGCCACAACCTGACGTCCGACATCGACCGTCGGCTTGATGATGGACTGACCCGGCTGCAGACGACGGGACACCTCCGCGTCGATCCCGGTCAGGGGTACGACGTGCCCAGCAACGGGCCGCGGTATGGCACGCCACTCCTGGTGTGGACGGTGTTCCCCGACGGCAGTGTCAACAACAACAATGGCGCGACTCTGCCATCCGACGGTCTTCACGTCGGCCAGCCGCGGACAGTGTCGGTCAACGGCGTCGACGTCCGCATCACCGGGCGCGACATCAGTGGCCTCCATGTTGTTCTCGGTCAGTCGACGGGTGCGGTGGCCCAGGCGCAAGCCAATCTCCTCCTTGCCGAGCTTGTGGTCGCCCCGTTGCTCCTCGCCGCCGTCTTCCTGGGATCGAGCCTGGTGGGCCGCCGGGTTGCCGCTCCCGTCGAGCGCGCTCGGCAACGTCAGCTGGCGTTCACCGCCGACGCGTCGCACGAACTGCGCACTCCACTCGCAGTCATCGAGGCGCAGGCCTCACTCGCGGCCGAACGGAGCCGCGACGTGGCCTGGTACGAGAACGCGCTGCGGCGCATTGATGGGGAGAGCAAGCGGATGCGCCGGCTCGTCGACGACATGCTATGGCTGGCGCGTTTTGACGCGGCTGCCGCGCGCCCCCAGGGAGAGCTGGTCGACCTCGGGGTCCTCGCCGAGGCGGCCGCTGACCGCTTCACATCCGTGGCGGAGTCGCGGGGCACTCGCATCACCACTCAGGTTCTGGCGACGACACCGATCGTGTCAGCACCCCCGGACTGGCTCGACAGACTCGCAGGCGTTCTTCTCGATAACGCCTGCCGCTACACGCCCGCCGGCGGCCATGTCCGCATCACCGTTGCCGACGAGGGCGAGCGCGTCGCGGTGAGCGTTGATGACAGCGGGCCGGGAATCCCCGTCGAGGAGAGGGGTCAGATCTTCGACCGCTTTCACCGCGCCAGCCAGGTCGCCGGGGGCGCCGGCCTCGGCCTCGCCATTGCCGATGCCGTGGTTCAGGCGAGTGGCGGGCGCTGGCGCATCGGCGACTCTGATCTGGGCGGCGCGAGCATGTCAGTGAGCTGGCCGCGCATTCAGGTCGGTATTGCCCCATCGACAACTGACGGGGAGCAACGCTCGCAACGGAATTCGCAGATGGGCGACGCCTACGGTGCCAAGCCTGGCTGAGGAGCAGGAGGCTCTGTCGTGGTCACAGGCGGAGCCGTTGTCCCCGGTGAGGGAGGGGCCGCGTGGAGAAGGTCAGCCCAGCGCTGCAGATACTCGTCGCGGTCGATCTCGCTGCGGGCGTACCGCATGTCCAGTTCGTACAGTGCATGAGTCGTTGCCATCGGGGGGGGCGTTCCCGCGGGCCGACGGGCGAGGATGCGGACGACGATGATGGTTCCGATAACCAGCGCCACGACGACGAGGAGCACGGCGAGATCGTGCACCCAGAAATAGTCGGCACGAGCGTTCGAGAATACGGGGGGCACCGCCGGATTGTGGGGATGGGGACGCATGACGCACTTGTACACCTCCAAACCTGTCGAACCGATGACCGACACGTGAGGTGCAACCGTGCCGGGATAATCGTGAGGTGAGCAGCGGGGACACGATTCGGATCGATGGCCTTCGCGTCTTTGGACATCACGGTGACCTTGCCGCCGAACGGGAACTGGGCGTCATGCTCACCGTCGACCTCGAACTCGAGACCGACCTCGCTCCTGCGGGAGCCGCTGACTCCCTCGTTGACACCGTCGACTACGTGCGCAGCATCGGCCTAGTGCGTGACATCGTGGAGCACCGCACGTTCCATCTCATCGAGGGAGTTGCTGAGGCAATTGCCCAAGCGCTCCTCGAGGAGGAGCCGCGGATTACCGCGGTGCGGGTGCGGGTGGCCAAACAGCCGGCAATGGCGGTGACCATCGATCGGGTCAGCGTCCACGTGGAGCGAAGCCGATGAGCGCAATCATCATCGACGGTAAGGCTGTCGCGGCCAGCATCCGTGAGGAGGTGGCGGCCGAGGTTGCCACCATGACCGCCGCGGGCGATGCCCCGCCCCATCTTGTCGTGGTCCTCTGCGGCGACGATCCTGCCAGCGCCACCTACGTCCGCGGCAAGGGCCGGGCGGCGGCCGAGATCGGGGTTCGTTTCACCCTCCACACTCCACCCGGCGACACTTCGACAGAGCAGCTGATCGATCTCGTCTCCGGCGCCGTCGCCGATCCTGATGTCGACGCCGTCCTTGTCCAGCTGCCACTTCCCCGCCAGGTCGATCAGGCGCGGGTTGTGGAACTCGTCGTGCCCGAGAAGGATGCAGACGGATTCCACCCCGTGACCTTTGGCCATCTCGCTGAGGGCGCCAGAGTCGATGTCGGCCCCGGCACCCCACTCGGCTGCATGGAATTGCTACGCCGCTATGACATTCCCGTGGCGGGCCGCCGCGCGGTGGTCCTGGGCCGCAGCACCATCGTCGGCCGGCCCATGGCGCTGCTCCTCCTCAATGCCGACGCCACGGTCACCGTCTGCCACTCCAAGACCGCCGATCTCTCCGGGATCTGCCGGGAGGCGGACATCCTCGTCTCCGCGATCGGCCGTCCCGGCATGGTGACGGGGAATTTTGTCAAGCCTGGAGCGGCGGTCATCGACGTCGGCACCACGCCTGTCGATGGCACTGTCCGCGGCGACGTCGACCGCGAATCCGTTGAACCCGTGGCCGGCTGGCTCACCCCGGTGCCCGGAGGTGTCGGGCCGATGACGGTGGCCATGCTCATGCGGAGCACGACCCGCCTGGCCCGAGCGCGGCGAGCCGCCATCGTGCTTCTCTAATGGCGGGGCTGAGCCTGCGCTGGTCGGAGCATGAGGCGCGCAAGCCGTACGCCCGGCCCTTCGGGGTGAGCTTCATCGGCGGCGAGGGCACATCGATGGGATCCATCGCGGTGTGCGGAATGGACCTCCTCTACTACCGGCAGTTCCAGGTCGCCGTCCTCGCCCTCGCCGGCGAGCTGTACCACGACCCGGAGATTGAGGCCGACGCTGAGCCCCAGGGACGTTGGCTCGATCGCCTCGGAGAACTGCTTCCCGCGGCCGGGGCCCTGATCCTGCGCCCCGTGTCACTCTTCGACCACGATCGGGGTCGGGTGTTCCGCGTCAGCGTCGAGATGGCCGGGCGCGCGACACCAGCCTCCTTGGAGCCGCAGTCGCTCCTCGCGTACCAGGAGCTCCAGGCCGCCCTCGCCCATCAGACCGGGCGCCTGTACCGCGATGTCGAGGTGGAGAGCTTTGCCGACCCGGGGCGGCGGCAATCCGCATGGATCGCCTGCCTCGACGGCCTCCTGGAGCATCCAACGGAAGCAGAGGCAATCACCACTCGCTGGCCCTGGCGGGTCAGGGCACCGAGCGGCCTCTAGTGGCTGGTGCCCCAACCAAAGGCACCAGTCTCAGCGAGGCGCTGGCGGCACTCGACGCCCGTGGCCGCTTTGGCATCCGACCCGGACTGGAGCGCACCCGGGAACTCCTCGATCACTGCGGCAGCCCGGATCGAGCGCTGCGCGGCGTCCTGGTGGCCGGGACCAACGGCAAGGGCTCCGTCTGCGCTCTCCTCGACGCCATGGCGCGCGCTGCCGGGCGAAGTACCGCGTTGCTCGCCAAACCCCATCTCGTGCGCTGGAACGAGCGGATCGGCATCGACGGCGAGCCCATTGCCGATGCTCGACTTGCCGAACTCATCGGCGAGGTGCTTGGGGCCGCGGAGACGATGGCGGATCCTCCCACTCAGTTCGAGGTGCTCACCGTCGTCGGTGCCCTCGCCAGTGTTCGTGCCGGGGTCGATCTCACCATCTGTGAGGTGGGCATGGGTGGCCGGCTCGACAGCACCAACTGCCTGCGCCTAGGCGGTTCCGTGATCACCGCGATCGACCTCGATCATCGCGAGTGGTTGGGCGACACCGTCGCCGAGATCGCCGCCGAGAAGGCGGGCATCCTCAACGCCGGCGACTGGGTCGCCACCGCCGAATCAGGGGTTGCCGGCGCCGTCGTCGCCGAGCGAGCCGCCGCCGTCGGGGCCGAGGTCCTGCGCGTCGAGGCCGCCGACTGGGCTCCACTCGCGTCTGTGCCAGGGGCGGCGATCCGTCTGCGCGAGGGACTGCGCGTCGCCACTTCCCTCGCCGGCGCTCATCAGCAGGCGAATCTGGCGCTGGCGGTACGGGCCGCTCGCCGCCTGGGACTCGCCGATCCCGCCATCCAGGCGGGCGCCGTCGCGGTGCGCTGGCCCGGGCGCCTGCAATGGCTTCCCGGAACGCCGCCTCTGCTCCTTGATGGCGCCCACAATCCGGCGGCGTTCCGGGCACTGGTCGGCACAGTCCCCGAACTGGCGGGGGGACGGCCGGTGACGGCGATCTTCGGCGCCATGGCGGACAAGCAGGTCGCCGAGATGCTGTCCATCCTCGCCGGTCTCGTCGGCGATCGCATCGTTCTCACGGGGGCAGCCGGAGCCCGGTCTGCTCTTCCCGACGCGCTGCGCGCCGCTCATGGGGCCGGGGAAGTGGCTCCTGATGTCGATGTGGCGTTGCGCCACGCAGAGACACGGGCCGGCGCCGACGGTGTCGTTCTCGTCTGCGGCTCCCTCGCACTGGTTGGTGAGGTGCTTCGGCTCCGCGGCTAGCTGTGGTGCTGCGCTCGCGCCATACGCTGCGCCCGCCGACCGTACGCCGTCGTCATCACCAGCGTTGTTGCGAACATCCCATAGAATGGCTGCTTGAGCTCTGGCGAACGATCAGGATCGGAATCGGACACTTGCTGCCCTCGTCGGGCGTGGGCTCATGTAGACCAGGCGCACTGTTTGTCGATGCGTGGAGTCGCTCGCGCTCATCCTAGCCGCTGGCTGGGGCGCCACTGAGCTCTGCCAGCGTGGGCCCCAGCCGAGCGGCCAGGGCGGGGTCAGTTCGGTCGAGTTCGGTCGCCAGCTCGTTGGTGACGGCGCTGAGGGCGCGGCGCAGTTCCGCATCGTCGAGCGAGCGGACGAGCGTTGCCTGGAGGGTGGAGGTCAACTCCGATGGCAGCAGGTCGGCACCCTTGGCATAGGTGGCGGTGTGGCCCAGGCGCAGACAGGCAAGCGCGAGCACCTGGTCACGCACCCCGCTGATCAGGTATTCCCCCTGCCAGGGCTTGCCGCGCTCAATGCAGGCTCGCGCATGGAGGACGTGGTGCCAGGCAATGCCGATCAGATCGTTGCGGCGGGGGCCAATGGCCGGACCGGGATCGGCGCTCTCACCGAAAACGATCTGCCAGTTGGGCCCGCGCGGGCCGAAGTCTGCCGCGGGCGTGAAGGCGATGTCGACCTCGAGACAGCCAGGAAGTAGGAAGACCCGGTACACGGACGATGCCAGAGGCAGGTCCCAGTGATGGAGTGCCCCGAACTCTCGGTGGAGAAGCTCCGTCCAGTGCTCGAGCGCCGGCAGGATCTCTCCGCGAATCGCCAGCGCGAGGTCGATGTCGGACCACTCGTCCTCCATTCTGGCGACGTGGGAACCCGTGATTGCTGCCGCCGCGACAGAGACGTCGGCCCTCGCAAGCTCAAGCAGGCGGCCGCGCACTCGCTCCCGCTCGTCGCCCGTGAACATCGTTCGACAATTCGCCGGCCGCTGTCAGGAGGGGGCGCCGACCACCGCGTCGAGCTTGGCCTTCAACTGGTTCTTGGGCTGATAGCCGACGATGCGCTCCTCGGCCTTGCCGCCGCGAAAGACCATGAGTGTGGGGATGCTCATCACCCCGAACATGCCCGGTGTCACCGGGTTGGCGTCGACGTCGACCTTGGCAACCTTCACCCGGCCCTCGTATTCACCCGCGAGATCTTCGACGATGGGCGCAATCATCTTGCAGGGTGAGCACCATGAGGCCCAGAAGTCGACCAGAACGGGAACGTCGGAGTCGATGACCTCGGCCTTGAAGTTCGCGTCCGTGACGGTGATCGGGTGTGTCATCGGGGTCTCCTCAGGGTCGGGGGTACCGTGCGTCCATGCTAGCAGTGCCACGGCCAAGCGACGCTGTGCTCAGGTCGACGAGGGTGGCTTGGGCGGTGTCGATGGCGCTTCCTTGGAGGGACGCGACGAGGTGTCGCCACCCGCCGACGGCGCCGGTGCCGGCTTGTCCGGACCGGAGCCACCTTCTGATGACGAGGACTTCTTCTCGGCCTTGGCGCCGTCAGGCGCAGCCGGGGCGGAGGCGGTCGAGGGCTCCGCCTTCCGGGAGTCGGTCTTGTAGAAGCCGCTGCCCTTGAAGACGACGCCCGTGGGAAAGAAGAGCCGCACCGCCTGCTCCCGACATTCCGGACAATGGGCGATGGGGTCGTCGGTCATGCTCTGGAAGGTCTCGAAGGCATGGCCGTTGGGGCAGCGGTATCCGTAGGTGGGCAAGGCTCTCCTCATGCGGCGGCGGCGCTCTCCAGTGGGCGCAGCTTGACGGAGCGGCCTCAATTCTCCCAGGCAGAGCCACGGCGACGCTTTACCGGTCCTCGGGCCGGCCCACAGCGCTCTCGGCGATGGCGCGGCGATAGAGGCGCTCGTAAGCCTCGATCACGATCTCCACGGAGAAGCGCTCGGCAACGCTTCGACGGCAGGCGGGGCGGTCGATGTCGCAGGCCCGCGCGATCGCATCGGCCATCGCTCCCACATCGTTGACCAGAAAGCCGTTGATCCCGTGGATCACCAATTCCCTCGCCGCGCCGGCCGGAAGGGCGATGACCGGGGTCCCGCAGGCCATGGCTTCGGCCATCACCAGTCCGAACGGTTCATCCCAGCGGGAGGGGACGAGGAGTGCTCGGGCGCCGGCGAGGAGGTCCGCCTTCGCCCGGCCGGCGACCTCCCCGACCCAGCGGACGCGCTCGCCATCCACCAGCGGTAGAACCCGCTCCTCGAGGAAGGTCCGGTCACGGCTCTGCCGTACCGGCCCAGCGAGAACGAGCGGGATTCCGGCACGTTGAGCCGCCTCGATGGCGAGGTCAGTTCCCTTCTCATCGCAGATTCGTGCCATCCACAGCAGATACTTGCCCGGTTCGACGGAGAGGGGCCACTCATCGACGTCGATGGGGTTGGGAACCACATGGACCTCGCCGAGCTCTGCAGGGGCACCCTCGGCTTGGGCGTGGCTGAGGCAGACGACGACGCCCTTATGCCCATGAGCCCGGTAGAAGGGGGTGTTGGCCTCGAAGAACCGCCAGTGGACGGTGTGCACGATGGGCGCCGGGGCGCGGTTGCCCATGGCGAGTGCGGCATAGGCGTTGTGGTCGTGGATGACGTCGAAGGGATCCCCCGCCAGCGCGGCCGCGTCCATGGCATCGAAGATCCGAGCGACGTGGTCGATCTCGAAAACGTCGGAAATCTCCCTCCCGTTCGGCCAGGCCTGCTCGAGCACGGGGTGCACGTCGGCCGGCGACGCGCTCCCTGGCGGGGCGAAGAGGCTCACCCGGTGACCGCGGCGAACCAGCCCGATGCAGAGCAGGCGCACGACCTCCTCAATGGCGCCGTAGCCGTGGGGCGGGATGCTCTTCCACGGTGGTGCGTGCATGGCGATTCGCAGTGGCGCCTTGTTCATCGCCGCCGCGGCACCGGCCGCTCCCGGATCCAGACCATGAATCGCCCCGTCTCCGCCGGCGCTCGCAGCGGTTCGGCGACGATCCGGTCGAGGCGAAAGCCCAACCGCCGGGGTACTCCGGCGCTGGCCCGGTTGCTGACGTCGCAACGGATCTCCACGGCGCGGATGCCGGGCAGGTTGGTGAACGCGAGAGCGACGAGCGCACCGCTCGCCGCCGTCGCATGGCCGCTACGGAGATGGCCGGCGCCCACCCAATAGCCGAGTTCCATGCGACCCGGTCCCCGGCGGCCATGCAGGCCAATCGAGCCCCAGATCTCGCGATCGTCGGGATCCGTGATGGCGTAGAGGAAGTCGCGGTTCGTGGCCCAGCCCTCGACAGCCATCTGTAGCCAGTCGCGATTCTGCGCTTCGCTCGCCGTTGCCGACCAGCCCATGAAGGCGCCCAGGTGGGCTCGATTTCGATCGATTGCCTCGGTGACGGCCGCGAGATCATCAAGCCTCCAGGCCCGCAGTTGCCGCGCCCCGAGGTCGATGTGCTCGGGAAGCGCGGGAACACTCACCCTGTGGCCTGGCCGCCGAGACAGGCGGCATCCACGTCGGCCAGGCTGGGGAGAATCGCGTCCGCCTGGGCGAACGCGGGGTCGGCGGCCACCAGGGGGTCGGGGACCGCGATGCAGCGCATTCCCGCGGCCCGGGCGGAGCGGACACCATTGGGCGAGTCTTCGATGGCGACACATCGATTTGGTCGCACGACCAGGCGGCGCGCGGCGGTGAGATAGACGTCGGGGGAAGGTTTCCCACGGGCCTCCTGAGAGGCTGAACAGCGCACGGCGATGTCTTCGAGTCCGAGTCGGGAGCAGACTGCAGTGATGAGTCGCGGGGGCGACGACGAGGCGATCGCCACGGGCACATTCAGTTCCCGCGCTACCTCGAAGGCGTGGGCCACACCAGGTTGGGGGACGCCATGGTGGGCCACCTGAGTAACCAGGTGGTCCACGATCAAGTCCGCCAGGGCTCTATCGGTTAAGCGTGGATATTGGCCGAACGCCCAGGGTCGTAGGTGGCGCCAGTGGGCAACCACGTCCTCGATCCGCACTCCCATGGTGCTCGTCATGTCCTCCTCGGTGAGGTCGAGGCCGATCTCGGCAAACACTTTCCGTTCGGCGTCGCGCCACACCGGTTCGGTGTTGATAAGCAGGCCGTCCATGTCGAAGATGACTGCGTCCACCCCGGGGCTGGTCACCCCGCTGGCGCCGCAGCGATTTCATCGCTGCGCTGCACAGCGTCGAGGGCTGCGAGAACACCCTCGCAGACCGGGACACCGGCGCTGCGCAGGTCGTCGGGCTGGTGGAGGCCGGTGGTGAGCAGGACCGCATGGGCGCCGCACCCCAGCGCCGCCTCGGCGTCGTCGAGGCTGTCCCCAATGACGACGGTCTCCGGGCCGCCCAGCCCGAGGGCGTCGAGGTGTTCCTGGAGATGCGCCTGCTTGCGCCCGCCGCGCTCCCCGCGTACCCCGTCGATGCGGAGAAAGCGCTGACCAATGCCGAGCCGCTCCACCAAGAGGGGCAACTCACCGTGAGGGAACATCGAGCAGAGCGATTGGCTCCATCCGCGGCGCTCCACCTCGGCGAGGGCATCGACGACGCCGGGGAAGAGGGCGCAGCCGTCGAGGCCGGCAGCGTAGTGGGCGTGCCAGTCGGCATCGAGGCGGGCGAACTCATCGGGCTCGAGGCTGCGGCCGAGGAGGTGTTCGTAGAGGCTGCCGATCGGCCGGCGGTAAACACGCCGGTAGCCATCGACGTCGAGGGGCTCGACGCCATGGCCAAGCAGCGTCGCCGATGTCACCTGGGCGATGAGTGCGACGTCGTCGAGCAGGGTGCCGTTCCAGTCCCACACGACGTGACGGATGGTCATGGGAAGACTCTAAGGATGAGGCGCGGGGTCAGAGCGGCGAGAGGATCAGGCCGGTGGGAACCTTGGGAGAGAAGTACGTCGACTTCTGCGGCATGACCTCGCCGGCATCGGCCACGGTGAGCACCTCCGAGGTGGTGCAAGGGTTGACGCAGAAACCCAGGGCCGCCTCACCTCTGCGCACCGCGGCCTCCACCTCTGCGGGGTCGCGGCTGTAGCGCAGCGCTCCTTCGGTGAGTTCCGATTTGCCGACGCCGCACCGCTCCAGGATCTCGGCGGCGAGCACCGCTACGTCCAGACGCTGCGCCGGCGAGGACTCTTCGTGGAATTCGCTGCTGAGTACCGCGATGCCATCGGGGGCGGCGAGGGCAAAGGCGTGACGGGCGCCGCGCTCCCGGGTGATGACGTCGAGCGCTTGCACCATGGAGTCCGCCGGTTCCATCTCCCAGGCGTCGTCCAAACGGTAGAGCAGGTCGTCGCGGCTATAGGGGAGCCCCGGGCGTGGAAGGACCAGGCGGTGGGTGGGCTGGACGACCAGCGCGGGGTCGTCGGCGCCGCAGAGATACAGGAGCGCGAACTGTGAGTCGTCGTCGCCCCTGTCGCCTGCGGTGCGGCGTTCGGCCGCATAGGCAGCAGCGGTTTCGAAGCGGTGATGGCCGTCGGCAATGTAGAGCCGTGACGGCGCCAGTGCCTCGACGATGCCAGCCACTGCGGGGGGATCGTCGATCCTCCACAGACCGTGCCGCTCGGCAGCGACCTCGCTCTCGGTCCGCCCGCTGAGGAGCGCCGGACCCGCCGTGACGTTCTCGAGGACGTCGCTCAGCCCGAACGCCCGATCCCAGAGAGCCCACACCGGCGACGTCTGCGTGCGGGCGGCGCGCATCAGCGCCAGGCGATCCTCCTTGGGCCCACGGAGGGTGTGCTCGTGGGGGAGAACCTCCGATTCCCCCCACGACCGGGCCGGCACCCGCGCCAGCAGGCCGCGCCGATGCTTGATGGCACCGTCGGGGGTGGCGAACTCATGATCGGTGACGTAGATCGACGGCTTCTCGTCCTGAACGACGATGCCGAGATCCAGCCAGCTGCGCAGATGTGCAGCGGCCCGGGTGTAGACGTCGTGGGCGCCGGGCACGTCTTCGGGCATTGGCTTGCCGAAGTCGACGCGCACGACGTTGCGAAGATCGTGCGCATAGAGCTCGTCGCGCTGCTGGGCGGAGATGACGTCATAGGGGGGAGCGAGCACGCCCCCGAGGTCAATGTGCTGGGGATTGAAATGAATCCCTCGTAGGGGACGGACGCGGGCCACGCGGGCGACTGTACTTCAGTAGCGGGCAACTGCTTGACCAAGCTGGACTAAGTCCTTAGACTAGACTATACTCGCTCCAGATGAACATCCATGAGGCGAAGACCCACTTCTCCAGGCTGGTTGCTGAGGTGCAGGGCGGCAGGGAGGTCGTCATCACCAAGTCGGGTCGCCCGGTTGCCAAGTTGGTGCCGCTGACCGGGAGCAGGGAGCCCCGGAAGCCGGGTGGCTGGGAGGGTCGGCTGCGAATCGCCCCGGACTTTGACAGCCTGGATCAGTCGACGCTCGCTGGTTTCGAGGGCGGCAACGATTGAAGCTTCTCCTGGATACCCACGTGGTGCTATGGTGGCTGGCCAATGATCCGACGCTAGCGCCCGACGCCCGCAGCGCCATCGCCGACGCGGACGATGTCACGGTCAGCACCGCATCGGTCTGGGAGATATCGCTGAAAGCGAGTCTGGGGAAACTGGATGCTCCCGATGACCTCGGCGATCAACTGATTCGGCATCAGTTTGCAATCCTTCCGATCCACCTCAACCATGCCCTCTACTACCGTGCGCTGGCAGGGCTTCATCGGGATCCGTTCGACCGCATGCTGGTTTCCCAAGCTCACGTCGAGGGCCTGACCATCGTCACGCGGGACGCCAATATCCCAACCTACGGGGTCCCGATCCTCCCTGCCTGATCGACCCGCGGCGACAAGAAAGCCGGATCAGGGTGCCGCGCTCAGACATCTGACGCACATCGACCACTCGCTGAACAGTGATCATGCGGCCGTCCTCGCCAAGGCGAACCGTCTGCCAAATCCTGAGTCACGGCACTAGCAACCGTGAGAAGGCGTCAGGGTTCGCGTGCGTCAACGAGGTCGCCGATGATGACGAAGTCGCTCGTGTTATGCGTCAAGAGGGGGACGCTGTAGACGTTGGCGGTTGCTGCAATCGCCAGGTCTACAGCGCGGCGACGGGGTTGGCCACCACGTGCGGTCACCGCCGCCGAGAGGCGGCCCCATTCTCGGGCAACCTCGGCGGTGATGGGGAGCGGTTCGAACGTGGCTTCGACCGCACCAAGCCGTTGAGTTCGTCGAGCACGTTCGTCGTCATCGGTGGCAACCAGAACGCCGAAGTGCAACTCGGCAAGAGATGCTGCGCTGATGGCCGCCTCAATATTGTCAGGCGGGTCGCCCCCGATCAGGATCGAAGTGTCGAGGAGGGCTCGCAGCAGTTCAGGCAAAGGGATCGTCCACCGAGGCTGGGAAGCGTGCCAGATCGTCGGAGAGCGTCTCTGGAGTTGGCGTCTGCCAGACCGAGCGCAGATTGGAACCCGTTACCCAGCGCCGGAAGCCAACGGGACCGAGTTGAGCCACCGGTCGACCGGCGACCGTGACGGTGATCTGTTCCCCGCTCTCGGCGCGGCGCAGAACTTCCCCAATATTGTTACGGAGTTCCTTTTGCGGAAGCGTGGCCATACATGAGATGGTAGCAGAAGTGCTACCGGGGCGGCCTGGGTACTACCGCTCTTTCGCGACTCTGCCCCGATCAGTCACAGGCGCACCACCCGCAGACTGTCGAGACCGGCCGTTTCCCGGATCGTGTCGAGTAGTTCGGGCTGTACGGCGTCATCGATCTGCATCAGCATCACAGCGCGGCCGCGAGGCCGGTCACGGCCCAGCTCGATGCCGGCGATGTTGATGTCATTTTTGGCCAGAAGAGAGGACACAGCGGCGATCACGCCGGGCCGGTCGGAGTGCTGGACGACGAGGAAGATGCCCTCAGGCTGCATGTCGACGCGGAAGTCGTTGATCCGGGTGATGATCGCCTGCCCCTCGAACTGAGTGCCGACAACGGTGAGGCGCTCCTCGCCCACGACCTCGACGAGCAGCGCGTTGGCGTGGTCGACGGCCTTGGTGGTGGTGCGCTCGTCCACGGCGATACCGTGAGTTTTGGCCACCAGCTTGGCGTTCACCGGGGTGACGCGAGTCTCGGTGAAGTGGGAGAAGAGTCCGCGCAACACCTCGGCGGTGAGGAAGCTGCTGTCGACCTCGGCAAGCTCGCCGGCGCAGCTGATGACTACGCGGCGGATGCGATCACCAGCGAGCTGTGCCGCCAGGGAACCGAGCTGCCGGGCGAGGTGCATGTAGGGGCGGAGGCGGGCCAACTCCTCGGGAAGAATGGCGGGCAGGTTCACCGCGTACCGCGGGGTGCCGCCGGCGAGGTACTGGGCGATCTGGTCGGCCACGTCGTAGGCGACGTTCACTTGCGCCTCGGTGGTGGAAGCGCCGAGGTGGGGCGTGGTGATGATGCCGTCGACCCGCAGCAGCGGGTTCTCTGGTACCACCGGTTCGGCGGTGAAGACGTCGACGGCGGCCCCGGCGATGTGCCCAGAGCGCACCGCGTCGGCGAGGGCCTGCTCATCGATGATGCCGCCGCGGGCGACGTTGACGAGACGGGCGCCGCGCTTCATCTGTTCCAGCTCGGCGGTGCCGATGACACCGCGGGTGCGATCGGTGAGGGGAACGTGGACGGAGAGAACATCGGATTCCCTGATGAGCTGATCCATCTCCACCAGTTCCGCCCCCGCCTGCTCAGCGCGCTCCGCCGTCACCAGCGGGTCATGGGCGATGACGCGCATCTGCAGCCCCTGGGAGGCGATGCGCGCAACCTCGTAACCGATCTTGCCGAGGCCGAGCAGACCCAGTGTCTTCTCGCGGAGCTCGACGCCCATGAACTTCTTGCGGTCCCATCGACCCTCGCGCATGGTGTGGTCGGCGGCGGGGATGTTCCGGGCCATGGCCATGATCATCGCCACCGCATGCTCCGCGGCAGCAATGGTGTTGCCGGTGGGCGCGTTGAGGACGAGCACGCCGTACTCGGTGGCGGCGTCGAGGTCGATGTTGTCGACCCCTACCCCGGCGCGACCGACGACGCGGAGCGAGGGCGCGGCGGCGAAGACCTCGCGTGTCACCTTGGTCTCCGACCGCACCACCAGCGCATCCGCGCCGGCGAGCTTGGCGATGAGCTCCTCAGTGCTGAGCCCGGTGGCCACCTCGACGTCGCCGGCCTGGCGCAGGCGGGCAACGCCATCCTCGGCAATGGGATCAGCAACCAGGATGCGCACCCCGGCAGTGCGTGCCGCCGTGGTGGGATCTCCGCTCGTCTCCGCCACCGCCTGGGTCATCGAACGCCCGCAGGCTCGGCGGCAGCCCCGGCGGAGGCGCCCCGGGCAGCGTTCTGCGCTGCGGCGACGCAGAGACCGACCCTGGTGAGCAGGCCCAGCTCGCTCATCACCTTCTCCAGTAGCGCCAGGATCGAGTAGACGTCGCGCTCCTCGACGGCGCCGAGGTGACCAATGCGGAAGATCTCCCCCTGGAGGTGGTTCTGGCCACCGGCGAGGACCAGGCCATGCTCGGTCCGCAGCTTCACCAAGAGTTCCTTGAGCTTCTCCGACGAGCCCGCCGGATTGCGCACCGCGGTGACGGTGTTGCTCCGATAGGGCTGAGCGGCAAACAGCTTCATGCCGGCCGCCTCAACGCCGGCCCGAATCATGGTGCCGATACGCTCGTGGCGCTTCCAGCTGTTCTCCACACCCTCCTCGAGGAGGATGCGCAGCCCCTCCTGCACTGCGTACATGACCTGGATGGGCGGCGTCGTGTAGGTCTGCTTCTTCTCCTGGTACTTCTGCTCGCGGGCGAAATCGAAGTACCAGCGCGGCATCTTGGCGTCTGTGGCAGCCGCGAATGCCGCCTTGTTCACCGCGATCATCGCCAGCCCAGGTGGGGCCATCCACCCCTTCTGCGACCCGGTGACGACGACGTCGAGACCGAGCGCGTCGGTCTCCAGCGGCAGGCAACTGGCGCCGCTCACCGAGTCGACAGCGATGAGCTTGCCGCGCCCCTTGACCACGCTGGCGATCGCGGGGATGTCGTTGGTCACTCCCGTGGAGGTCTCGTTGTGGGTCACGAAGACCTTCTGGATCTCGGGATTCTCGGCGAGAACGCGTTCGACATCCTCGGCGTCGATTGCCTCTCCCCAGGGCATCTCCAGGCGGGCGACCTCAGCACCGTAGCCGGCGGCGATGTCCGCCCAGCGGACCCCAAAAGAGCCGACGGTGCAGAAGAGCGCCTTCTCGCCGGGGCTGAGGAGGTTGACAACCGCCGCTTCCAGGCCGCCGGTCCCGCTCGCGGGGTAGAGCAGCACCTCGCTCTCGGTCCTCAGCACCGTGCGCAGCCCGCCGGTGACTTCGGTCATCAGGTCGGCGAACTCGGGCCCGCGATGGTTGATCATCGGACGCGACGCCGCACGTTGCACGCGATCGGGAATTGGAGTCGGGCCAGGGACGCGGAGTTGCTGTTCTAGGACCATGTCATTCCCTCTCGTCGGGCGGGATGGGGCATCTCGAGTCTAGGTGGTGCGCCATTCGCCGCGTTCTCGCGGGGTGGGTGCCCGCGCCCATCATGATGTCGGCATGACGTGGCTTCGTTGGATCTCCTTCGCGGCGGGCGCGGTGACCGTTCTCACCACCTACTCGGGCCTGGTCAGCGCCTTCATCCTGCCGCGCCGGGGGCGGTCGACGGTGCAGCGCATCGTCGCGCGCGGTACGCTGACCGTCTTCAACGGCGTAGCCGAGCGGTTCCCCACCTATGCCGCCCGCGATCGCATCCTCGCCTACCAGGCCCCGTTCTTCCTGCTGGCTCTGCTGGCAGTCTGGCTCAGCCTCTTTCTCGTCGGCTTCGCTCTGCTTCTCTATCCCTTCGTTGGCGGTGGCGGCTTCACCCACGCTCTGGTGGAGAGTGGGTCCTCGCTCTTCACCCTGGGGTTCGCCAGCGACTCGGGAGTCGCGCCGCGCATGCTCATTCTCTTCGCAGCGGCCACAGGGTTGGTCGTGGTGGCCCTTCAGATCGCCTATCTCCCGGTGATCTACGGAGCCTTCAATCGCCGGGAGACGCTGGTCACCATGCTCGAGGGGCGTGCCGGAGCACCGTCGTGGGGACCCGAGCTGCTGGCTCGCCACGAGCTCGTCGACAACGTCGAATCCCTCGGGAGACTCTACGAATCCTGGGAGGTGTGGGCAGCTGATGTGGCGGAGAGTCACAGCACCTACCCCGTCCTCGTCTGGTTCCGCTCGCCGCACCCGCAGCGCTCCTGGGTCCTTGGCCTCCTCTCTGTACTCGACGCTGCCGCTATCCACCTGGCCACCCGCCCGCTCAGCGCGCCCCCGCAGGCGCGGCCGCTGATGCGCATGGGTTACACGGCGCTCCGCGACCTCGCCGTGGTGGTCGGCTATCGGGTCAATGAGGACCCCAACCCAGACAGCGAGATCGAGCTCTCCAAGCAATCGTTCATGGATGCCATGCACCGCCTCGAGGACGTCGGCTGGCCCTTCGAACGCGATCCCGAGGAAGCCTGGATCCACTTCCGGGGCTGGCGCGTCAATTACGAGGATGCGGCGTACCGCCTCGCCGACGCGGTGAATGCACCCCCCGCCCTCTGGGCGGGGCCGCGGCGCCGGCTTCCCGAACACCTCCAGCCTCCGGAGCGGCCGCCGCACCGCGAGCCCAGCGGCGAGATCCTCAAGGTCAAGGAGACCACCCGGCAGCGCCGGGCGGTCCGTCAGGGGACCGCAGTGCCAGCGCGTCGCTCTGCTCATGATCACCATCTCGCCGCCCAGGCGGAGCGGGGGCTGGTCCATCCCGCAGAAGCTCAGAAGCTCGCCGACACCGCCGCTGATGATCATGCGGCTCTGCCGGATGACCACGCCGGAACCGAGTCTCAGTCGTCGCCGCCGATCACCGCCCCGGAGTAGCGGAGGGCGTCAGCAGGCGACGATGGCCTCGGAGCGTATGGCGAGCGTCTCCGTGCTCGTGGCATGGAGGCGGAGGCGGCGCGGGCCCTCTCCAGAGAGGATGGCCTCGACGAGGGCGGGATGGGCGAGGCGCTTGATGGCGTGTACCACCTGACGGGCGCCATAGCGGGCGTCGTACTCGTGACGAGCGAGCACGTCCAGTGCGTTCTCCTCGATGACGAGCTCGACCGGGTGACGGCCGCGGATGCGCGTCGCCAGGAGGGCAAGGTTGCGGCGTGCCACCTCCTTGAGCTGGTCGACAGTGAGGGCCTGGAGGACGATGCACTCATCGACGCGGCCGCGGAACTCCGCCCGGGTCATCTGCTCGAAGGTCTGCTCGGCACCAATGGTGCGGAAGACGTGCAGGGTGGCAAGATCGGCCTCGCTGTAGGGATCGCCGCCCTTGCGCTTGCCCGCGTCCGAGGCTCCGTAGTTGCAGGTCATGAAGATCAGCGCACGGGAGAAATCGACGGTCTCGCCGGTGCCGTCGGTGAGTCGGGCGTCGTCGAGAACCTGGAGGAGGATGTCGAGAATCCGTGAGTGGGCCTTGTCGAACTCGTCGAGGAGGATGACGCAGCGGGGATGCTCACGCACCGCCTTGGTGAGCTGGCCGCCGTTCTCGTAGCCGACCGAACCCGGAGGTGCTCCCACAAAGCGGGTCACCGCCGACTGCTCCATGTATTCGCTCATGTCGATGCGGACGAAGGCGCCGGGGTCATTGGGGTAGAGATACGCTGCGGTCGTCTTGGCGAGCTCGGTCTTGCCCACTCCGCTGGGTCCGAGGAGGATGAGCGAGCCGAGTGGCCGGCGGGGATCGGTGAGCCCGGCGTGGGTGGCGCGGATGACATCGGCGACGGCGCGAATGGCGTCCTCCTGGCCGACGACGCGCCGCGACAGAGCCGCCTCGATACCGAAGAAATCGACGCCGGAGTTCCCCGGTTGCGGCAGGGCGGCGTTTGGCGCGACAGTCATCGGCTCCGATGCTGGGCGGAGCGAAGGGACATCCGACGGACGGTCGCCTCGATTCGGCACGTCGCGATGCCGGGGCGGGCCGTCTCGTGATCCTCTTTTCAGAGGAAGAGTTCGTCGTACGCGGAATGCGGTCGGGCTAGACGCGCCGAATGGGCGGCCAGTGAGCGCTCGCGGACCATTCGCCGCCGCCGTCTCACCGCGTTCCGGCGAATGACGCTGCTGCGGAACATGAATCCGACCAAGCGGGCGAGGGCGCGAATCACTATCCACAACGGTCGGCGCCAGTGCACCGCCATGCCGCTGAGCGCGATGAGCAGCAGCCAGTGGAGGACAGTATTCCCCGCGGTTGCCGCAGAGCCCAGGGTGGAATCCGGTGCGATCAGGCCCCCGGCCTGCGGCGGCGCGGCGGCACGGATCTGCCGCTTGCGGGTGAGGATATCGGGCTTGTACGTCTCGATGCCGCCACGGATGGCGGTGGCGATGGTCTCTCTGCCGGTGCCGCCGGCGAGGAACGCCTCCTCGCCAGGATTCGACATGTAGGCAGGCTCGACCGTCACCGCGGGGGCGGTGACGTGAATCCACCAGTCATCGCGAAGCTGCGGTCCTCCATCACCGATTCCATGAGGGCCAAGCCCATGGGCAAGGCGCTGATCCATCACTCGAGCGAAGTCCGCATCCTTCTGCCCGGGGTAGAGAACCAGCGATCCGCCGACGGCGGGGTCCGGGTAGGAATTGAGATGGATGCTGACGTAGAGGGCCGCACCCGACGCGTTGGCGATCACGGAGCGCTGCTCGATCTCCATTGGGCGATCGTCCGTGCGGGTGAGCACGACGTGCACCAGGTCGGACTCGAGCTGGGTCCGCAGGCGCTTGGCGATGTCGAGGGTGAGGTCCTTCTCGAGGAGTCCGTCAACCCCGATGGCTCCGGAGTCGTAGCCGCGTTCCGGATGAGCCGGGTCCGGGCTGCCGCCGTGCCCGGGATCGATGGCGATGACGTAGGGATGGGGCGCACTGTCCGCTCGCACCGGGGCAGCGGGAATCAAGGGCAACGCCAGCAGTGCGAGTGCCAGGGCGAGGAGAGTGACGTGGAGAGAACGTGCCCGATGGCGCATTGGCCTGGGCCGAGTATATCTCAGGCGCCAGCCTGCTTCAGCACTTCGGGAAGCGCGGCCCGCGCTGCGGCGGCCAGCTTGGGGACGAGCGCCTTGGGATCCGAGACTCCGGCGAAAGAACAGCTCACCGTGACCAGCAGGCCGTGCTCGAGCACCCAGATGGAGGCGGCGGACCCCGTGGTCTGGGCGACCGCCATCGTGGCCGCCGCCTCGCCGACGCCGGCGGGCACCATGACCGCCTCGGGGCGCCCCCGGGCGACGACCTGCTGCTCTTGCAGGAGGTACGCCTGAAATGAGCCGGCGTCGAAGGTGCGCTGCCCGACGGCAACGCTGATGCCGTCGCTGCCGGGCCCTCCGTAGTCGCACTCACCGCGGGCTTGCACGTTGGGCAGACCCTCGGAGAGGGGTCTACCAAAGATCTGTTGCAACTGCGCCGACGTCACCACCGTGCAGGGCTCGACGGCGGCAATCCCCGTTGGTTTCGGAGTGGGTGCCGCCGTGATCACAGCCGGAGTAGCCGCGGTTCCGTGTGATGATGCCGAGCCACAGGCCGCCAGGCCCGGGAGGAGGATGGCCGCCAGCAGAAGCCGGCGGCCGCTCACCGCATGTCGGCGCTGAAGGGCAGGAGAGCGATATGGCGGGCGCGCTTCAGCGCCACCGTGAGAGTCCGCTGATGGCGGGCGCAGACACCGGTCATGCGCCGGGGCATGATCTTGCCGCGGTCGGAGAGGTAGCGACGGAGTCGCGACGTCTCTTTGTAGTCGATGATGTCGTTGTGTTCGAGGCAGAAGCTGCATACCTTGCGGCGCCTGCGATCGTAATCGGGCATGTTGTCAGAACCTCAGCTATCAGAAGGGAATGTCGTCGGGGTCGATCTCCCCGGCGTCAGCGGGCACAGCGGTGGCCATGGCGGGAGCACCAGCGGCACCCGCAGCACCGGCGGATCCGGCACCATCCTGGCGGCTGTCGAGGAACTGCACGTCATTGGCGTTGACCTCGGTCTTGTAGCGCTTGGCCCCGGTGTCCTTGTCGTCCCAACTCCGCGTCTGCAGGCGGCCCTCGACGTACACCAAGCGGCCTTTCTGCAGGTACTGGCTGCAGAGGTCGGCGAGCTTGCGGTTGCCCTGGTTCCAGACCACCACGTCGTGGTAGTCGGTGAACTCCTTGCGCTCACCGCTCTGGGCGTCGCTACCGTAACGGTTGGTGGCCAGCGCCAGGTTGCAGACCCCGGTTCCGCTTGGCGTGTAGCGCAACTCGGGATCGCGGGTGAGACGGCCGATGAGCATGACCCTGTTGAGGGATCCAGCCATGACTATTCCTCCTCCTGCTCAGCGTCGTCATCGACGCCGTCGCTGTCAGTGATCTCGTCCGGCTTGGGGCCGGCCGCAGGGGCGGTCTCTGCCTCCGCTCCCGCCTCGGGTGCATTCGCGATCTCGGCGTCCGTGCCCCGGAGGCGATCCTCCCCCCCGAGCTCCCCCACTCCGTCCCGGGTGACGAGGAGGTGGCGGAACACGGTGTCGTGGATGCGCAGCGCGCGCTCCACCTCCTTGATGCTCTGGCCATCGAGCTTGAGATGACTGACGACGTAATGTCCGTCACGGAGGTGCTTGACCTCGTAGGCGAGGCGGCGCTTGCCCCACATCGTGGTCTTCTCGATCTCGCCACCGAGCCCGGTGATCAGCTCCTCGACGGAGTCCGCGGCCTGCCTCAGGCCATCGTCGTCCACGTCGGGCCGGACGATGTACATCAGTTCGTATTCGCGCACCATGATCCGACCTCCTTTCCCGTGGGATTGCGATCCGGAGTCATTGGCACGCCGAGGTGGTCAAGGCGGGCACGACCGGATGCAGGAAAGCTGCAACAGAGCGGTGAGTGTACCAGTCCCCACGACGACGACGGATTCCTCAGAGGGGCTGACGAAGTTCCGGATTCCCGTCGCGCAGTGAGGCCATCCACCGTTCGATGTCATCAGCGTCGGTGGGCAGGGCCCCGGAAAGCACCCGGCACCCATGTTCAGTGACGAGGACATCGTCCTCGATGCGAATGCCGATGCCGCGAAGTTCTTCAGGGACGGTGAGGTCGTTGGCCTGAAAGTACAGGCCCGGCTCCACGGTGAGGACGTTTCCTGGCCGCAGGGTCCCGCCTCGGTACTCCTGCTCGCGGGCGTGGGCGCAGTCATGGACGTCGAGGCCGAGCATGTGGGAGGTGCCATGCAGGGTGTAGCGGCGGTGCAGCTGACGATCATCGCGCAGTGACTCCTCAACCGAGCAGGGGAGCAGCCCCAACTCGTCGAGTCCCTCTGCGAGTACGCGCATCGCCGCGCGGTGGGGGTCGAGGAATTCGGCACCGGGCTTCACCGCGGC
Source organism: Candidatus Dormibacteria bacterium (assembly GCA_051002895.1). GTDB lineage: Bacteria > Chloroflexota > Dormibacteria > Aeolococcales > Aeolococcaceae > JBPCLW01. The sequence continues at coordinate 39,463 of JBPCLW010000046.1, forward strand.
GATGCCCGCGCGTTGGGCTCGCAGCACCATGTCGTACAGCCGCCGCTGGGTGGAGGTGAACCGACCGTTCACCGGCAGGGTGCGGGTGACGTCAGCGGTGTAGAGCTGGTTGCATTCGACGCCGGCGTCAAGCAGAAGCAACTCCCCAGAGCGGACTTCACCATCGTTGCGCGTCCAGTGGAGGATGGTGGCGTGGGAGCCGCTGGCGGCGATGGTCCCGTAGCCAACATCGTTGCCCTCGACGCGGGCGCGGAGGTTGAAGACGCCTTCGATAACGCGCTCGCCCTGCTCCATGGCCTCGGGAAGGGCTCGCACCACGTCCTCGAAGGCGTGGATGGTGGCGTTGACCGCCACCTGAAGCTGCTGCACCTCAAAGTCGTCCTTGACCAGACGCAGTTCACTGAGAGCTGTGGCGAGGGTGTTATCGTCATCGTTGGCCGGAATCGCCGCGTCGAGTTCAGCATCGACATCGCGCACGACGAGTGGCGCATTGAGGCCTTCGAGGTCGTCCTCGAGCCGTCCGATGGGCGCCGTCTCAATGTCGAGATGAGCGGCCGCCTCCGCCACGCCCCGGCGCGGACCCACCCAGAGTTCACCGCTGCGCGCGTTGGTGAAGAACGCTGACGTCGAACGATCGGCCCGCGGCTCGACGTAGAGCACGGCGCGGTGGGTGTCGCTCTGGGGGTGAAGGACGAGGACGGAGTCGGGTTCGTCGTGACCGCAGAGCCAGAAGAAATCGCTTCCGGGACGGAAGCGGTAGTCGGTGTCGTTGGCGCGGACCTTGAGGGTGCCCGCGGGAACGACGAGCGGCCGTCCCGGGAAGGCCGCGGAGATGGCAGCGCGCCGCCTGGCGTGATGCTCCCTGGCGGGGTGTCGCCCCCTGAGAGCAGGGGGCTCCCCCCAGTCCCGTGACATGAACTCGACCAACGCGTCCGCAGTGCGCCCGTCGTGCTTGCGGCTCGTCTCCTTGGGCTGAGCTTCGTCAGATTCGGCTGCCATGGCCCAGAGCCTACCGCGGCGCGTCACATCGGGTGGCCTCTACCTCGGAGTATCGGCTGATAGCGACTTTGCCCGTTTCAGTGAAATTACCGGGGAGAACCGCTTCCGACGGTGCCATGGTCGCATGACCAAATTACGATCTTCACTTGCGCTACAAGAGAGTGGTGGTCAGCGGGGGATTCGAACCCTCGACCTCGCGGATGTGAACCGCGCGCTCTAACCAACTGAGCTAGCTGACCGCGACCACGGGCGACGAGTCTAGACGAACCGCGGGCCATGCCCGGACTACTCCTTGTAGCAGCCCGAGTGCTCGTTGTTGGTGTTGGGGTGGAGACGGAAGGCCTTCGTGCCCGCAGGGCAGTCTGTGTACTTCGCCACCACCGACGTCACCGTGCCCCCGTGCGCCGCCGAGCAGTCGGCGAATGTCACCGCATCGCCGCTGACCGACAAGCACTTGCCGACAACTGCCTGCTCCTCAGCGGTGACCGGTCCCGCGCCGGACAAGGCCACCGCGAGGGCGGCGCCCCCGCCACCGAGGAGGAGGAGGGCAGCGATGACCATCGCGGCGATGACCCCTCGGCGCCGCCGTGGCGGCGCGAGCGGCTCCTCGGGGCCGGACGGCCACGGATGCGTCGTCGTCGTCGCCCAGGACTGCGGGACGGATCCAGGCTGAGCGGGGAAGGCGGGGGGCCCAGGCCAGGCGGGCTGGCCGCCGGGGTAGGGGCCGGTGGGGAGGTATCCGGGCGGCACCGGCTCGGGAGATGCCGGTGGCGGCGGGGGCCAGCCCGGCGGCGGGGGCTGCATCGGTCAGCCGACCAATGCGGTGTAGGCGGCTTCATCGAGGAGGTCATCGCCGCCCGTCGGGGACTCCAGCCGGATCATCCAACCGCCGCCGTAGGCGTCACGATTCACCGTCTCCGGAGCCCCCCCGAGAGCCTCGTTCACCGCCGTCACAGTGCCTCCCACCGGGGTGTAGAGATCGCTGGCGGCCTTCACCGATTCCACCACTCCGAACCTCTCGCCGGCCGTCAGGGACGCGCCGACTGCGGGCAACTCCACAAAGATGACATCGCCCAGCTCCTCCTGGGCATGATCGGTGATGCCCACCGTCGCCGTGTCGCCGTCGCGACGAACCCACTCATGGGTCTTGCTGAAGCGCAGGCCGGACAGGTCGGGCATGGGGATTCTCCTCAGCGTGAGCGACGATAGAAGGGAAGCGGCACGCGCTGCAGCGGCACCGTCTGGTCGCGAATGCGCACCGCGAGAGTTGCGTTGTGGTCGACGGTGCCATCAACAGAAGCGGTGGCGAGGCTGTGCCCCAGCGTGAAACCGAAGCCGCCGCTGGTGACCTTGCCGACGACATCCTCGTCAGCAAGCACCTCCTGGCCGTGGCGGGCGATGGCTCGGCCCTCGGGCACGACCCCGACGAGGCGGCGCGGCGGGTTCTCCCGATCGATGCCGGCGAGTGCCTCACGGCCAATGAAGTCGCCCTTCTCCCGCTTCACCGTCCAGCCCAGGCCGCAGCTATATGGATCGGTGCTCTCATCCATGTCCTGGCCGTAGAGGCGCAGGCCGGCCTCGAGGCGGAGCGTATCTCGGGCTCCGAGACCCGCCGGCACCAAGCTGTGGGGCCGTCCCGCCTCGAGGAGAGCATCCCAGACGCTGGGCGCCTCGCCCCAGGGTGCGTAGATCTCAAACCCATCCTCACCGGTGTAGCCGGTGCGGGAGGCAAAGAGGAACTCGGTTGCGACACCGCGCAGTCGAGCTGGGCCACCGCCGAAGCTGGGTACATCGCGCAGGGCCTGGCCGTCCACCATCTCCAGGACCGGCTCGAGAATTTTCACGGCCCGCGGTCCCTGCACGGCGAGGAGCGCGGTGTCGTCGCTGACGTCCACAACGTCGACGCCACCCGGCGCCTGCCGCTGCATCCAGGCGACGTCCTTCTCTCGAGTCGACGCGTTGACGACGATCAGCCAGGGTTGGCCGGGATCGGCGGAAAAGGCGATGACGTCATCGATGATTCCTCCTTGGTCGTTGAGCATCACCGAATAGCGGCCATGGTGTGGGCCCATGCCGGCAACATCGTTGCTGATCAGCTGCTGGACGAAGTCCGCGGCGCCGTCGCCGCGGATCGACACCTCGCCCATGTGTGAGACGTCGAAGATGCCGGCGCCGCCGCGCACGGCCTCGTGCTCCTCGCGCATGGATGTGTACTGCAGCGGCATGTTCCAGCCGGCGAAGTCGACCATCCGCGCTCCTGCGGCGATGTGCCGATCGTAGAGGGGCGTGAGCTGGGCCATGACCGCGAGAGTCTACGCGGCCGTCTCCGCTTGGCCGCGACCCTGACCGCTACGGTCGTACCATGGGCCGATTCGTCCCCAGAGGAGGTCGCGTGGTACTCGTCCTCATCATCGTCGCCATCGTGGTGGCGCTGGTGGCCGTGCTCTGGGCGCTCGGCCGCCATCTGCTCTTCGGTCACAGTCTGCCGCGCACATCCGGTCGGCTCGCGCTGCCGGGCATCCGCGAGCCGGTCACCATCCGTCGCGACCGCCTCGGTGTCCCTCATGTCGATGCGCACTCCATGGAGGACGCCGCGTTTGCCATGGGTTTCCTTCACGCTCAGGACCGCCTCTGGCAACTCGAGTTCATCCGGCGGGTCGCGTCTGGTCGGGTCAGCGAGTTCGCTGGTTCCGACGGCCTCCCGGTCGACCGCTTCATGCGGCGCGTGGGCCTCGCCAGGGTGGCCGCCGCCGAGGCGGCTCAGATCAGTGGCGATACCGCCCTGATGCTCCACAGTTATGCAGATGGTGTCAACTCCGTCATCAACTCGGGCGCCCCTCTGCCTCTGGAGTTCCGTCTCCTCAAGCTGAAGCCCGAGCCATGGCAGCCGCTCCACAGTCTTCTCTGTAGCAAGCTGCTCGCGCTCGGTCTCTCGCTGAACTGGGACTCCGAACTGCAGCGTTTCGAGCTACTTCGCCGGCTCGGTCCCGAGATCGCCGCCCGGCTGGAGATCACCTATCCGGAGGAGAATCCCAGCATCCTCGGTCAGGTCGCCGCTCTTGCCGATGGCCGGAAATCGGAGCTGCTCGACCTCTATCGTCAGGCTGCCGAGTTTCTCCCCCGTGTGGGAGGGGGCAGCAACTCCTGGGTCGTGGCCGGGGCCCGCACCACTACGGGCAAGCCAATCCTCTGCAACGACCCGCATCTGCCCCCGTCGGTCCCCTCGATCTGGTACGCGGCCCATATTCGCGCAGGTGACGACTTCCACTCGACCGGCGTCACCAGCGCCGGCCTGCCCTTCTGTGTCATCGGCCACAACCAGAACGTGGCCTGGGGCTTCACCAACTCCTTCGCTGACTGCCAGGACCTTGTCATCGAGGAGTTCGCGGACGCCTCAGCGACGAGGTTTCGCACGGAGAGGGGTTTCGTCAGCAGTACGGTGCACCGCGAGCTCATCCGGGTGAAGGGCAAGAGCGACGTCCTCGAGGAGGTGGTGACGACCCGTCATGGCCCCATCGTCGGGCGCATTGAGGATGCCGAGGGCGGCGGCGGTCACCGCGGTCTCGCCTTGCAGTGGACGGCGCTGGCGCCCGGTGACACTGCAGGAGCGCTCCTTGGCCTCCAGCGCGCCAGCGATTGGCAGAGCTTCCGCCGCGCCTTCGCGAGCTTCGACGCACCGTCGCAAAACGTCGTGTATGCCGACACGGCCGGGCACATTGGCTACTTCCTGTGCGGGCGGATTCCGGTGCGGCGCCGGTCCCCGAGCGGGCTCCCGGTCCCCGGCTGGGACGGGACCGCCCTCTGGGAGCGCGTCCTCACCATTGATGAGGTCCCCCAAGCGTACGACCCCACGGATGGGGTGATCGTCACCGCCAACAACCGCGTCACCGTGCCCGGTCACGGCCCCTACATCGGCGCCGACTACATGAGCGGATATCGCGCCCGGCGCATTGCCGAGCTTCTGAGCGGCGCCGAGAAGCTCGATGCCACCGCAATGCGCGCGATCCAGATGGACACGCTCTGCCTCCCCGCCATCACCGTTGCCGGCCTCCTCGGTCGACTGACCTGCAGCGACCGCGACGCCGAGCGGCTGCGGGCCCGGCTGGCAAGCTTCGACGGAGATATGCGGGGAAACCGCCGCGAGCCGGTCCTCTATGAGGAATTCATGCGGGCCCTCGCCGAGGCAGCCCTCCGGCCGCTGTGCGGTGAGAGTTGGGGCATCGCCGCCGGCTTCGATCTGACCCATCCGGTCTTCGGCTACCCCGGGAACCTCACCGGGCGCGTCACCCCCTTCCTGCTGCGGCGCTGGCGCGACGACGACCGCTCGCTCTTCCCGGAGGCGCTCACCTGGAAGCAGGTCGTCGAGAGCGCGCTCATCGCTGCCCACCGGGCGCAACGGCGGCATCGCGGAAACTGGGGCCGAATCCACGCCCTGCCACTCGTTCATCAGCCGCTGGGCACAGTCCGGGGCGTTCGCCGCCTCTTCAACGCCGGACGCATCGTTGTCGGCGGCAACACCGACACCGTCCTCGCCACCTCCGCACACCCCGCTCACCCCCACGCTGCCCAACTCTTCGCACCGTCGTGGCGCCAGGTCATGGACCTGAGCGACTGGGAGAAGTCCACCGGACTACACTATCCTGGACAGTCAGGGCAGCCGGGATCGCCGCACTATCGCGATCTGGTCAGAAGCTGGCGGGTCAACGAGCCCTTTCCGCTGGCATGGAGTGATGCGGTTGTGCGCCGATCCACCAAGCGAACGCTCGAGCTCCTTCCCACTCCCGGAGGGGTCTGATGCGCCGGATCCTTGGCCTGCTCCTGCTCGCTGCTGGTGCGCTGCTCGGGCCAGTGCTGATGAGTGGTCGCACGGAGGCGGCGCAATGCCCGCCACGCTGCCCCGAGCCGCCCGCGCCGGCTCCCCAGCCCGCCAACCAGGGACCCGGGCTCAGTCTGCCGCCCGGTCCCGCTGACGCCACGTCCGCACCCGCCGGCGCACCGCCCGATGCCGCGGCGGTGGCCCCCACGCCGACCGTGCCCGCTCCCCCCGCGGCAGCGGCGACGCCGGCGGCAACGCCGCACATCGACCGAGTCGTCGTGCAACCCATAGATGCGCCGGTGAACGGCAAGAAACTCACCATCGTCCCCGCAGGTGATCCCAGCGCTGGTGACATCGGCCGCATCGCCATCGGGGTCGTCCTCGTCAGCCTTGTCGTCGCGGTCAGCTCCGGCTGGCTCTTCCACAAGCTGCGCTGAATCGGCATCTCCCGGGACGCCCGGCGGCCTCTAGGATCTCCCTATGACCGACTTTCCTGCCGAGCCCTCCCACGGAAAGGACGAATTCACCCCCAGTGCCACCGGCCCGGTGGGCTGGGGTGGCGGGGGAGCGAGCGTTCCCGATGCCCCCGAGCCGGCGCCCACGCCGGCGGCAGAAACCACGAGCGCTGGAGTCGCCCCGAACGCTGCCACCGCTCCCGGGGTGGCGGGGTGGGGGCAGGCCCCCTGGTCGCCGGGCACCCCGGCACCGGGGTATGGCTACCCGGCCGCCTACCCCTATCCCGTCGGGTATCCGTCGTACCCGGCGGGATACCCGTCAACGCCGCTGCAGCCCTATGGCTTCCCCGGGGGATACGCCTACCCCTCGGCCGGATACGGTCCCTACGGGCACGTGGGGTATGGCGGCTACCCCGCGCCTGGGTACGGGTATGGCTACCCGCCATATGCCTACGGGTACGCCGTCCCCGGCACTCCCGGCTGGCGACCTCGCGTTCCGCTACCGATTCCGGCGCGGGCGGGCATCGTCGCTGCTGGAGCCAGCATCGTTGCAACCCTGACTCCATGGTCCTCCAGCCTGTATTCCGATTCGACCCTGGGATACACCACCTCGACCACCCGCTTCGGGGTCACCACCGGGATCGGCGCCATCGTGGCGCTGGCGGCCATCGCCGCGCTCATCCTCAGCGCCAACAGTCGCCGGCCCGAGCGGCGACGCGGGTTCGCCGTGACCAATATCGTCATCGGGCTGGTCTGCGTCATCGCCTGTGGGCTCTCGCTCGCCTACCCAGACACGAGCTCATCCGGCTACTTCACGTTCGGTCATCTGCAGTCAACCAACCTCGGCTGGGGGGTGTTCCTCGCCCTCCTTGCCGCCGCGGCCGTGGCTGCCACCGCCCTCTGGCAGTTCCTTGAAGCTAGGGGGGCACCACCCAGCACCTCGGCGGCCACCGCCCCACCCAGCACCGCCCAGATGTCCTGAGGCTGGTCAGTCGTCGTCGTCATCGACGTGGTCGGAACCGCCGGCACGTTGACGCAGCAGTCTCCCCTGGGCGGTGAAGAGTTGGTCCATGAGGTGGGTGATCTTCACCCGGCTGCGCAACTCGGGGTGTGGTGCGGGCAGACCGCGCTCGAGCCGGCGCAGACGGATCTCCATGGACACGGGAACCCGGGTCCGGCCGATGAGGAGCAACTCCTCGAGTTCCGCGATGAGTTCATCGATGGCACGGATCGGCTCCGCAGTCTGGAGGCGGGCAAGTTGCCGCTGCCATCCCTCACGGAGATCGGAGAGTATCTGATGGTGGGCGTCCTGTAGGGGATTGGAGGAGCTGATCACACCCCTACTACGACGTCGGCGCGGCGACGGTTGCACGGGTCTCCGCCCCGAGCCGCACTGGGGGACGACACTCAGCTCGATCGGCGCCTGCGTGGTCTGGCCGCCCCGCCACCGGCCTCGAGAAGCAGCGGTTCCGCAGGTAGCGGTGCATGGTTGGCGCGACGGCCGCCGCCGCGGCGTGGGGCGGGCCCTGTCGGCGGCAGCGCTTTGCTTGCTCAGCCGATGCGGATGCGCCAGACGCAGACCGCGGCGACCCCGATGAGCGCGGCGGCGAGCTGGATCACGAGCACCCGCAGATTGCTCATCCTGCTGCTGAGACGGAACGGGCGGCGGCCGAGGTATCTGCTCACGGCGTAACACTTGCCATAGCTACTTCCCGCGGAAAAACAGGAGTGGGGCTCTGACCCATTCTGTTTCGCGTCGCAGGCGCGCTTGAACCCCCCACAGTATCTTCGGAACGAAAAAGGCTGAGACCCACACGGCCGGCTGCACAGGGACTCCCAGTACGGATGCCTGCGCGTCTAGTGCGGCAGAGGCGATGAACGTCAACGCTGTCACCAGGTCAGACCGTGCCAGCTGACGGAGAAATCGGGTGTCTTCCGGGTGCATGACCTCGGTGTGGACGCGTGCTGCGCGGTGCGCACAGAGCGCCAACAATAAGAACACGGCGGCCACGACGAACGAGATGCCAAGCGGAGCGTATGTCCGAACTCCCCCCACACCCACGACCGAAAGCCGAACGGCCACCGGAACGAGCGTCGCGCAGAACAGGCAAACCGTGAGGATTTGCGTCAGGCGCCGGTCGTGACTGGGATGGACATCGAGCAACTCCCCGACCTGGCGCCAGAGAAAAACCACGAAAAGAAAAATGGGAAGGAAGTAGCAGACGATGTTGACCAGGTCGTACGGCACCAGAACCGGGACGTCAGTGAGAGCGAATCCGCTGAGCACGACGATCAGTCCGAAGACCCCATTGGTGACGTCGCGAAAGCGCCGGATATGGTGTGCAGCGATCTGTCCGCCGGGTTGCCGGTACCGATCGATCTCGGTGCTTTGGGGCTCTTCTTCAACGGCGGCAATGGAGGAAGACCCCATACCCCCGCTCCGGGGCTCTGTCACGGAACGATCATCACACGCCGCACACTCGATGGTGCAGCTCACCAGCGACGTGGCCACCGGTTCGGTCGGCCAGCCATGAACACCACGCTCGCGGCGACGGCTGGCCCACATGTGGCCGTTGCCGGCGGAGAAGCATCACTGATCGGACACTAGAAACCCTGTCCATTTCCCGCGACATCCTGGGAAACGGAGGTACATTCCACACGGTGTCGAATACGAATCCAATTGTGAAGCGACGCCAAAATGTCAATGGAATACGACACGAGATGTCAGTCGAGACGACGTGAGAATGTCAGCGGTCGTGACCATCGGCGGTCAGTGATCCAGCCGTCGTCACAGGACGGCCAGACGTTGAGGAGGGGGTTGCGACAGGCCGGCCCGCCGGTCGCCCGCCGGAGCCACGCTGCCAGCTGTGGGGGGCTGGGTCGTCGGCGGCCCTGATCGAAGAACAGCGGTCCATCCATCGACGGAGTGGGACGGGCGAGGAGCTGAGCCCAGATGAGGGCCCGAGCGTAGGCGGGAACCGGGAACCGCCGACCCCCGACAGTGAACATGCGACCGCTGACGCCGAGGCTGCGCCGTGATAGCCCGGCCATGAGGCACGGGTCGTATCGGCCAAGAGTTGCGAGGGCGAGGGCGCAGGCACAGGCGGGAGTGACCACCCGCCGGAATCGCCGGGCCAGGTCGGGGGTGAGCGTCGAGACCGTCGGCGGCAGAGGCGCCGTCGGCTGCGGAAGGGCGGCAAGCAGGGCCGAGGCGGCTTCTCTGGCTGGGACAAGGGGCGCAAGGCGCTGGGCGGCGGCGGCGGTACGAACGACGAGCCACACGGTGCGGTCGCGCGTCGCCAAGGTCGACACGGCGTTCCAAAGCCGTGGGTGCATGCGATCCGCGTCGAGAACGACGAGGTGGCGAATGCTCTCAGCCCGGAGCCAGAGTTGGGCGAGACGCCACGGGTCGTCGCTGCTGGAATCCCGGAAGCCCTCGCGACAGAGAGCGTCGAAGCTCTTGCCGAGCGCGACGAGCAACTCGGTTGCCAGATTCCGTGGGGTCGCGATCCCCGGCGTCGGGTTGACGATGGCGACGCCGCTGGTCGGATCGTCCCACTGCCCGAGTTGGGCGCTCAAAGAGCCGTCGTCGACGGGATCGACGACCACCCGCTGGGCTTCAGACGCCAACTCCACCGCCGAGGAGTGCGAATGCGTTGCGGGCGATCTGCTCGTCGAGTCGTGGCCGCTCCAGCTCGGTGCAGAGATCGCGGGCAGTGAGGGTGAACGATGCCCAATTGCGGAAGTTGCCGTGGCCGCAGTAGATGTCAATAAAGCGGATGAGTTCCTCGCTCACGCCCTGGTACATGGGGTGGTAGGCGCTGATGGCACGGACCACTTCGGCCACCGGCAGGGGGGTGAAGGAGACGCGGCGGAACACTCGCGATCGGAGCATGGGCTCGCGGGAGAGGACGTCCCAGCAGCCGTCCCCGCCGACAAGCAGTGTGGCGCCCCTGCGCCGGGGATCCTCTCCGAGGTGGCGGAGGAACTCGATGCACTCCCGGTTGAGGTTCTGGGCCTCGTCGACGATAACAAGGCGGGGGGCCAGGGAGAGTTCATGCTTCAGCGCCCGGCTCAGCTTGAAGCGATCCCACTGTGTCTCGTAGCTGCCGGTGACAGCGGCATGGAGCTCGTGGGCGATGAGGCGCATCGTTGGTCGGCTGGGGAACGCCAGCCACACCGCGGACCACTCTGGATCGAGATCACGAACGACGTGCTCGACGGCGAAGGTCTTGCCGAGCCCGGGCGCTGCCGTGGATGACACCGAAGGCACGGTGGCGGGTGATGTCGGCGATGCTGTGGCGGGTGAGCATGAGGGCGGTGGTGTCGACCGTGGTGGCATCGGCGAGGTCGAGGAAGTGCCGTGTGGTCACCGTCTTTCGCCGCCACCGGGAAGGAGAAGCAGGTCGACACGGGCCATGCGTTGCATCGCTTGGTCGGCCGCTCTCTTGTCCAGAGCGGCAGCGAGGCCGCCAGAAATGACAGTGAGATCCTCACTCGGTTGCGCAGCAGTGGCGGGACCGGAGCGCTGGCGCATCTGCCGCGTCACGCGGCGTTGTCGGCGGGCCTGCTCCGCGGTGTCGGCGCGGCGCTGGGCGAGGATTGCGGCACGTTCCTCCGCGGTGAGGGTGCCCTGCGGAACCGCGGAGCAGAGATGTCTGCCTGCACGAAACACCTCGATCCGGGTGTCGTCGTGAGGGCGGTAGCGGACGTTGACGGTCTCGCTGACGAGGCCGTTGAGTTCGGGCGCGATGAAGTACAGGCCGTGGAAGCGGATCCCTGACGTCACCACCTTCCGGGGTACGTCGCCCAGCAGGGTCCAGCGCAGTTCCTCGTCCGGCACCAGGCGCAGCGGGGTCGCGTCCTCGAGCCAGCGCTCCCGTGGCGTTTGTCCGTTGAGACCCTGGTGGGGACGGTCGGTGTGGTACCAGCCGACCCACTCGTCGAAGCTGGCAACGAGATCGCCAAGAGGGAGAATCGGGAGGCTGCCGCCCCACCGTTCTCCGGAACGGCCGCGGGGTCCGTCAATGAAGTGGGGCAGTTGGGCGAGGAATTGCGTGGCGAGGGTGTCGTGCAAGCGCTCCACCTTGCCCTTGAGATTCGGGCTGTACGGCGCGGTGGGAGCGAGGTGGATGCCGAGCACGCCGCAGGCTTTGGTGAGGATCCCCGCTGCGAACTCCAGTCCACCGTCGGGACGCAGCGTCTGGGGGACGCCGGCGAAGGGACCTTGGGTCTCATCGAGGCGAATTCCCTGACCGAGGGCGGCGAGGACGGTGGCCTCGTTGGGGTGGTCGCTGATCGCCCAGCCCATGATCGCGCGGGAGCAGCCGTCGGTGAAGGTGGTCAGCCAAGGGCGCCGTGGGCGCTGGGCCCGAGGGAAGAGGACGTCGATCTCCATCTGCGTGTGGTCCGCCTCCCAGAGCTCGTTGCGGGCATCGGGTTCCCAGCGGAGGTACACCTGGTGCCGGCGCCGTCCCGGCACTCCATCGCGCACTGTGGCGCGATCGCCGGGATTGAGGACCTGGATGAGTGCACGCTGGAAGGTGCGGAGTGTCGGGACCGGACCCTCCTGGGACCGCTGCTGCCGCCAGGCTGCCGCGGCGTTGCCCTTCCAGCGGACGTAGGCATCGATGTCGTCCGGGGACGGTTGCCAGCCACGCATTGAAGGTGGTCCGGGCCCACGTGGCTCGGCGAGCCAGCGCCAGACGGTGCGGCGACTCACGCGAAGGGATGTGGCGGTAGCGGCCACCAGGGGCGAGAGGGGCGCACCCGCGTGGGCCGCCTCGGTGAGCCGCTGGATGGCGCACTGGCGGGAGTCGGCCGGGGTGTGACGGCTCATGCGAGGTAGCGCTCGACGAGGTAGCTGGGATGAGTGTCGAGGGCCTTCCGTCGCCGGTCGTAGGCGGCGGTGGTGCGGGGATCGGCGTGGGCCGCGGCCCGCTGTAGATCGCGCAGAGTGGCCCCGGCGTCCAGTCCCAGAGTGATGAAGGCATGGCGAAGTTCGTGGGGGTTGAGCGGCTCTTCGCAGCCGATCGATCGCCCCAACCGCCGGGTCACTCGGGCGGCGGCATGGCGGGACATCTGCTCCACCACGAGCCCCTTCTTTTCCTGTGTCTTGTCCTCGCGGACGGTGACGAAGAGCCACGCCTCATCGTCGGCGGCGTTCCGCTCCTTGATGAGCAAGTCGAGTGCGTGGCTGGTGCTCGGCGAGACCGCCTCAACCGTCGTCTTGTTGCCCTTGCGGGTGACGGTGACGGTGCGGTGGCCTCGCTCGGTCCCGATGTCGCCGACGCGAAGGCCGGTGGCCTCGGACACCCGTAGACCGTTGATCAGGAGGAGGCGGATGAGGCTCGCGTCGCGAGGTCCGGCATCCGCTGACGCCTCCAAGAGGAGGGAGGCGTCTTCCCGGGAGAGTCCGGGTCGGACCGGCTCGTCGACCTTGGGCCGGCGGACCCGCAGCGTGGGCACCCGCTCGATGGCGCCGGCGTCGGCGGCTTCGAGGTAGTAGTTGTGGAGGGCGGCCAGACGCCGGCGAATGGTGCGGGGCTGGATGCCGCCGGCCTGGAGGGTGACGACCCAGATCTCCACCATCGTGCGGTCCACCTCCAGCAAACCCTTGCCCTGGGTGGAGCACCAGCGGCGGAAGCCCACGACGTCGCGGGCGTACTCCTGGGCGGTGGCTGCAGGGTGGCGGAGCAGGAAGCGTCCCAGGATGGCGACATCGGGCTCGGCGACGGGGTCGGTGGCGGCGGCGATCGCCAAGGCCACAATCTGTGGCGCCTCCGAGCGCCTGCCCGCCAGCGGGAGGGGAGAAGCCGCGGTCAGATCGCCGCTGGCGGCTGATGTGGGGTGGGAGTGCGGGTCCGGGGCGAGATCGGCAGGGGTCACTGCCGCGCACCCTAGCGCAAAACTGGAATTTTGCGCGGCTCTCAGGAGTTTGCATCTGGTGCACAATTCACACCCGACCGATGATTCCCTCCCCCTCCGATCTCAATGTGCTCGGCAAGACCGTGCGCGCCCGGCGAGTGGCGGTCGG
>JBPCLW010000047.1:0-66931 GCA_051002895.1 Candidatus Dormibacteria bacterium
TGTACGATGCTTCTGATCTGGCTCGCATCGCCGCGAGCCTCAACAATCGGCCGCGCCGGGCGCTCGATTACATGAAACCGTCAGAGAAGCTCACCGAGCTTGTTGCGTTGACTGCTTGAAACCGCCCTGCGAGTTCTTGACCGATCTGCTGCGAGTGTTCTGACACCTCACAGTTCTACGCCGTGCCGTCGAGCGGCAGGGACCGCGGCTCCCGTCCCGATCCATCGTCCGGATCCGGGCCGTACTCTTCCCGGTACACGCGTTGCAGATGTGAAGTGGCGCGAAACTGTCACGGTGAGATTGCCAAGAAGTATCAGCAGAAAATGCCACGAACTGGCAGCGGGCTGGCATACTCCAGCGGCAGCCCATGCGGGTGAATCAGATGAGCCCGAAGGTCACCGTGGCGAAAATGGGCCCGCGGGGCAGACGTCATGTCGATCGTCAGGGACGGGATGCCGCCTTGGCTGCTCTTGTAGCTCGCGCCTGAGGTGCTTGCGGTGGACGACAAGGGCCTAGTTTTCACGCCACTCGAACCTGGCGTCCCGATGTCAGCACGTGGCAATTCCCGCTGACAGTTTGATGGCAACCCTGCTGACACTTTCGCGCCACTTCACACCTCGGTCGACCTGGTGAAGCACTTGCGGACGTGCTTGTGGTTCGGACTGAGCCATCAAGGCGAAGAGATCTCAGAGGGGGGCTACGGCAGTTCGAGCGCCGTCATCACGGAAGAGAAAAGCGGGCGCCCGAGGGACCCGGCGAAGGCCTCCATCTCACTGAGCCTACCTCGGTCGCTGAGCGCGCTACCACGCCAGCGCTGAAGCGCCGCCCATCGCATAGCATCAGGCGGTGCCGACGCTGCGCTCCCTGATCCAACTGTTCGCTGGGCTGATCCTCTATGGCGTCAGCGACGCGATGATCCTTGGTGCCCAGCTCGGTGCCGACCCCTGGGACGTCTTCCACCAAGGGCTCTCCCGCCGCACCGGTCTCGCCGTCGGGACCTGGGCGATCATGGTCGGCGCCGGCGTCCTCCTGCTCTGGATCCCGCTGCGCCAGCGGCCGGGCATTGGCACGGTCTGCAACGCTCTGCTCGTCGGCGCCGTCATCAACATCGCCCTGCCGCTGATGCCCGCAACGCCGTCACTCCTCGCCGCCATCACCCTGATGCTCTGCGGCGTGGTCCTCAACGGCGTCGCCACCGGTGCCTACATCGGCGCCGGCCTCGGCCCGGGCCCGCGCGACGGGGTCATGATCGGCGTCGCCGCCCTCGGTCACTCCATTCGACTGGTCCGCACCGTCATCGAGGTCACCGTCCTCGCCGCCGGCTTCCTCCTCGGCGGAACCGTTGGCGTCGGCACCCTGGTCTACGCGCTGGGCATCGGTCCCCTCGCCCACGTCTTCATCCCGCTCTTCTCGATCCGCCGGCCGACACCGGCGGTGACTCCGGAGATGGTCGGCTCATGACGCTCCGGCTGACGCTTGCACCTGGAGGGCTCCAGTTCATTAGACACGTGAAAGTGTCCGCTGTGGGTTTCTTGGCTCTGCGGTGTAGCCGTAGAAGGCTCGCGGGCCGAGTGAAAATGAGCGGTGGTACGCTGGCGGTGTTAATGACCCGCGCTGACCTGCACCGCCTTGTGGACGAGTTGCCGGAAGAGCACACATGGACGCATTGACTCCACACAATGCCCCTCACAGGCCGAGAGCCGTACTGTTGGCGACGTACTGCATCCTGGCTGGTGTGTGGGCCGCCTACGGCTCAGTATTGTGGGTTGGTGAATCTGCCTATCCGTCGGGTCTAACCGGGTTCTTCGTTTGGCTTCTCCTGCGGATGGCCGTGCTGGTGACGGCACCGATCGCTAGCTGGTTGGCCCTGAGGCAAGCCCATCTACCCGGACCGTTCGCCGTAGGCTTCCTGGGCACAGGGGTCATTGGTCTGGTGGCCCTATTGGGGATAGGTGCTGGTTGGTATTGGGATGTGGAGACGGTGTGGTCGTTCGTGGTGATGGTTGCCGTACTCCCATTGCCGTACGTAGCCGTTGCGTCTCTCCGCACGAGAGGGCGCTGAAGGGGGCAGTGTGCGCCCGCACGCCTTGGGCGCTGCACCTGCCCGGGGACGCGTCCGACGCGTGTAGGCGTGTCCTTCAGACGCGGCGGGCTGATCACTGCTGCGACAAACCCGCAGTGTTGTTGAAATAGGGCCAACTGCGTGAGGCGCTCGCTGTGGCCCCATGGAGAACTCCTAGTCCTGCGGCGACTGCTGGATCAAGCCGGCGTCGAGGTACCAGCGAGTCATCCCAAATTCAACTAACCGGCCGCCTCCCAGTCCGTCTTGAGGATTTCGTATTCCACGTCACCGAACTCCGTTCCATCGATGGCCTCCGGCCACTCGAGATGGAAAAGGCGTACATAGCGCAGTCCGCAATGCTCCATCACACGGCGTGAGGCGGTATTGACCGTCATCGTCTGCGCCCAGACACGGTGCGCGCCCAGATCCCGGAACGCAACTGCAATGAGGGCGCGCGCGCCCTCTGTCGCCAATCCTTTGCCCCAATGGCTGCGCCGTAGGCGATAGCCAAGCTCTCGGTCATGGGTTCCTTTGTCGGAAAAGGGTATCCCGAACCAGCCAATAAACTCTCCACTGGACTGATGGAAAGCGAGCCACCGATGGCCTCGCTGCTGTCGAACGATCTCCTCCATCGCGATCCGGGACGTCGACTTGCCTCCATTGATGTAGCGCATCACGGCAGGATCCCCGTCGAGTTTGACCAGGATGTCGACATCGTCGAGAGCCAGGGCTCGCATTGCCATCCGCGCGGTTTCAATGTGCTCAATCATCGCTGAGAATATCGACGGTGCGAGAACGATGCCTCGACTACCCGATTCCTTGGACGCCGTGGCGCTGGTTCATGGTCACAAGATCGTAGTCTTTGCTCAGGACAGTCGCCGTCTCAGGGCCCAGGGTCGCATTCTCGACAAATGCCCACCCACACTGCTCGTAAAAGGCGACTGCGCGCCCGCCCGTCAGTACGCGTACCGTTTCGATAGCCGCGCGTTGGATCCAGTCGTCGAGGGCGGCAATCAAGAGGTGCCCAACACCCTGGCCACGTAGGTCGCTGTACACGATCATGCCGGTCAGCCAGGGAGACCATTCACTTCGTCCCGGAAGGTCTTCTTCGGCCTCGGCGAGTGCCACACCGCCCAGCACACGGTCGTGTCCATCCACCGCCATGAAACCGACTGGGATCGTGCGGCGCCGATTTGCCGCAGCGGCCGCTGCGAGCCAAAAAGCAAGTTGTTCACGTCCGGGTTCGTCACCCCACTCTTGCCCCGGAACCTTCGCCCGTCGGGGGCAGTCCCCTCGGGTCCGATTTTGGCTGAGGGAACGTCCGCCTGATGTCCGCTTGCCCTTCGTATGGTGACCGCGAGGAGATTGCTCAGATGCGCACCATCGACGACACCATCCGCTCCGTCCGGGAAGCCATGGGCCCCCGACTCGACGCCTTCAAGGAGGCGATGAGCGCGGCCTACCACCTCGCATATGACCAGCACGATCCCGAAGCAGCGGCAGGGCGCCTGGTGATCGCCATCAACATCGGCACCGCCCCGCAGGCCACTGAGGCGTGCTTGGCCGGAGCGGTCATCTTCCGCGGCGTCGGCAACAACGCGGCTGCGATTGCCTGGGCGTCGCAGGCTCTCCAGTGGGCGGCGCGCTCCGGTGATCGCGCTCTCGTCGCCAGGGCCACCGACGAGAAGCGCCTCGACGACCACCTCTTCCACAGCGCCGAGTGGGAGACGCGCGACACGCCGCGGCTGGCGGCGATGCGAGGCGCGGAGTCCCGGCGTGCCGACGGCGTCACCTTTTCGGAGTTGATGGAGGGCATGGGCGAGCTGCACGGCAGCCGCGACCACCATGAGCGGCGCCTCTTCGACGAGCTGAACCGCCCCCAGGACGTGGCGGTCGCTGTCACCGGGACCCTGGTACAGGACCGGCGCGGCCGCTTCGGCGTCCGCGATGAGACCACCGGCCGGACCACGGTCCTCAATGTCGGCGGCGAGACCCGCTCCGCGGATCGCCTGCGGGCCGACCTGGGAAGCACGGTGCGGGTGGAGGGCACAGCGTCCCTCTGGAACGAGGGCAAGCAGATGGCCGTGGATCAGTACATCCCGGGCATGCCCAGGGCATCCGCGCGGCAGGGATTCCGCATCCTCGACCAAGGAGCCCAGCGGGCGGTGGATCTTGGTGGGCGCGGCCTGCGCTGATCTCCTTCTGGCGAGTTTTGGAGCGCGCAGGTACTAGGCAACACCGAGGCCTTCGTAGCGGCGGCCAGGCTTGGGGTAGCTCGCAGTTTTTCTCCACGGAGAGCTATACCAAACGGTCCTTTTTGTGAACTGTCACGAGACTGGCACGATGACCGCATGGATGCACTGTCGCCGCGCTGACCCGGTGAACGGGCAACTGCCGGTCAGGCCGTGTGCGCTCAAGCCGGAATGGCGCATCGAGCGCCAGGGTGACGATCTTCTGGTTATCGGCGGACCCGACGCGCTCTACACGATCCCAGATGTCGCCGAGCCTACATGGAGCGAGCTCGTCGCCGGAGCCGGGTGCTGGGATATTGATGCGGGTAGAGATTCGTTCTCACGGCCGGCAGCCGATGCGGCTGCGCGACATAGGAACCGACGATTTGGTGATTGCTGGCACGCAGGTGACAACTGACGGGGACGTTGGTGCTACGTCGTATGCAGCGCTACAAGCCTCCCTGGCAGGAGAGGCGGACTGAGCATGACGCCTACGAGGCGCTTGCCAAGGTGGCGACCAACCGATATTGACCAACGCCTCGGGCTCGACGTGGCGGTCGTGGTTGGCTCCGTGATCCTCGCGCTCATCCTCGGGGCCCTGACCCTGAGACGGCGGACCGCGTAGGCCATCGCAAGAGCAAGGATGTTTCCCCATCGACCGGTGCACTAGCATCGGACGCATGCGCTGTCAGGACATCCTCGAGTGGTCGGCCAGGCTGGCGGGCTGCCGCGAGGTCCCCGCCGACTCTCAGGTGTACGTGGAATCCACGGCGGACCTGCGGCGTGTGCTCTTTGGTGTCGACATCGAGATCGGCGAGATCCTCTGGGCCCAACGGGAAGGGTTCGATGCGGTGATCGCCCATCATCCCCTCGGCGACCGCGCCCGGCTCGACTTCGCCAGCGTGGTGGCGCGTCAGGTCGAGCAGATGTGTGGCGAAGGCATCGCCGAAGCGGTCGCCCAGGCGGCGCTTGAGAAGCGGCTCGAGCGTATTCATCGTGCAACCCACATGAGCAACGTCAACCACCTCGTGGACACGGCGCGGCTCGTGGGAATGCCCCTCTGCAATGTCCACCTCGCCTGCGACATCATTGGCCGGCAGACAATCATCGACCTGCTGCAGAGGAGAGCCAGCGACGCCACCACCGTGGGCGACGTCATCTCCTGGCTCGGAGAGATCCCCGAGATCGCCGCCGCGCCACTGCCCCCAGAGGCGTGGCTGGGGCGGTGGGGGAACCGCCTGGGTCGCTGGACCGTGGCCATGGCGGGGGGGACGAACGGCGGACACCCGGTGTTTCGGGAGTACTACCGCGTTGGCGTCGACAGCATCCTCGCCATGCACATCGCCGAGGACGACCTCGCTCGCTTGGGCGATGAAGTCAAGGATGGCCAGAACCTGATCATCACCGGGCACATGGGGACGGATTCCATCGGGATCAACCGGGTTGTCGAAGGCCTTGAGGAACAGGGGATCAAGGTCGTACGCACCAGCGGGATCGTGGGAGGGGCTGCGGGAGCCTTACCCCGGTGAGACGTTGGCGCGGACTTGCACTTTCGTTGCTCCTTCTCACCGCTTGCTCCTCGGGGTCGCCTGCGTCACCCCCAAGCACGTCGGCCGTCTCCCATCCCAACGGCTTGGTAGCCTCCGCGACCGAGCTCGCCGCCGCACAGGGGTTGATGTTCGCCAACCGCTACGGAGCGGCAACGCAGGCATACATGGCTCTGCTGCGGGCGCATCCCGCTGACGCCACTCTCCACGCGGAACACGCGCTCCTCCTCAACTACAGTCGCGACTTTCCCGCCGCGTACCGGGAGGCCGAGGCGGCCAGGGCGCTGGCGCCGGCCGATCCTCACGTCGCCGCCATCCGCTGCCGCGTCGACGATTGGGCTGGTCGCCTGACTGCCGGCCTGCGGGAGTGCCGCTCAGCGGTCGCGGTGGCGCCCCGGGATGCCCTGGGCCGCCTCTTTCTTGCCGAGGCCCTGGCGGACAGTGGGGATCGGAGCGGCTTCGACGTTGCCATCACCACGGCGCGCACCCTCATTCCGGCGAGTGCTCCCGAGTATCTGCGCGCCGAGCTCCATCGCGAGATCGCCAATGCGGCCCATGATCACGGAGATCTTGGCGGCCAGATCCAGGAGTTGCTCGCCGCCCGGGACGCTCAACCCCGCTGGATCGAGCGCAGCAGTGAACTCGTGGAGGCCTACAACGCGGCGGGAGACGTCGGCGGTGCCCGTGCGGCTCTCGACGCTCTCCTGCCACTGATGCCCGATGATGTGTCGACTCTCAGTGCCCTCGGGGCCCAGGCAATCGCCGACAGCGACTTCACCGCGGCTCGCGTCCTCTACGACCACGCCGGGTCGTTGGCGCCACGCGACCCAGCGGTGCTCATTGCCCGAGCCGAGTGTGCCCTCACCCTCGATCACGACATCGGTGCGGCGGAGACCCTGCTGGTTGCGGCTCTCCACGACGATCCGCAGAGTTCCCAAGCGGCGGCCTATCTGCTCGCGGTTGACCGCTATCTCCTCGGCGATGATGGCCGGGCCCGAGCGACCATCGCTCAGGCATGGCGCGGTGGCGACAACAAGGGCCTACGGGGCCGCACGCCTCCGGACCCCGATGCTCGCCAGGTGGCCGCTGGGCAGTCTGCCCTGGACGCGGTCAATCGATCCCGCAAGCAGGCCGGTCTTCCCGCGGTCACCCTCGATGCGCACCTCAGCGAGAGCGCCCAGCGGCACTCGGCGTACTGGCTCTTCAACAATGCCGATCCCACCACCGTCGGCTTGGGAATTCACCGCGAGAGCCAGGGCTTGCTCGGGTTCCGTGGCACCACCGCCGGCGCGCGGGCGCTGGCCGCCGGGTATGGCAACGGACGCATCGGCGAAGACATCACCCATCGAGGGGGTCCCACCGACGCCGTGGCGGACTGGGTGAACAGCGTGTATCACCGCTTCGCCATCGTTCGGCCCGACCTCGTCTCCATTGGGTATGGCGAGCTCTCCGTGGGGCCCCTCCCCATGGAGGATATGGAGTTCGGTTTCGCCGTCGCTCAGCCGGCGACGGCGGTGGTGTTTCCCGGGGCCGACGTCACGGGGACACCCACTTTCTTTGTCGACAACGAGCTTCCCGACCCGGTACCGGCGGGGCAGCCGCGTACGACTGGATATCCCGTGACCGTCACCTTTGCTGCCAACGACGATGTGCAGGTGACTGGTTTCTCGCTCGCCGACCCGGCTGGAGTCAGAGTGGACGCCTATCGGCTTGACCCGTCGGTGATCACAGAGAACTCAGCGTCGCTGCTCCCCGTGGTGCCGCTGCACGGCGGCACGCGCTACACCGCGACCATCACCGCCACCGTCAACGGCGTTCCCTCCAACCGCACCTGGAGATTCACCACCGGCGGTTGACCACGCTGGTCCAAGATGTCGGCTTCCCTCGAGGTTAACCGGCGGGCGGCGAGGATGGATCCCGGCTCCCCTCCCGGGTGACCGGCGGGGTACGCTAGCCGGCTTTTTCACACCGACCTTGGGGGGTTGGCCATGCAGACATTTTGCGCATTCGATCTCGAGACAACGGGTTTCTCCGGTCGGGGTAACGAGATCCTCCAACTGGCGGCGGTGCGTCTCGGCCCCGACGGGAGGGTGCTCGACAAGCTCCAGATGTATGTGCACCCGACATCGCGAATCCCCGTCATGGTGACCCGGATCACCGGCATCCGCGACACGGATGTGCACTGGGCCCGTCCGGCCAATGAGGCGGTGGCGATCTTCAAGGAGTTTTGTGCCGGCGACATCCTGGTCGGGCACAACGCGGAAGCCTTCGACAGCACCTTCATCGCCGCCGTCGACCCCACATTCAAGGGTCGACTGATCATCGATACCCTCAAGGTGGCCCGTCGGCTCATCCCCGGAAAGGGAGTGGGTCGCAAACTCACCGACCTCAGCGCGCGCTTTGGCATCAATCACACCCAGGCTCACCAGGCCTGGAGCGATGCTGAGGCCACCGGCGTCCTCTTCTGCCACCTCGTCGCCATGGCCCGCAACCTGAAACCCACGGAGCTGGCGGCTCTCGCCGATGATCCCAAGGCCCAGAGCCCATCGATGCAGGCGTTCTTTCGCGACATCGTTCCCGACCGCCGGCGCATGCCCCTGAACGTACCGTTGGCATCCGCGAAGCTCGACAGTGGCGGTTCCGAGGGGACATCGGCGGCTCCCGCCACCCTTCAGGGAACGAGCGCGCCCGTCTCCCTTGCCGGGCGAACTCCCAAGCTTCAGCTCTACCGCCGTGGCGGCGTCGAGCTCGCTGGTCGCTCCAACGGGGACTCGGCACTCGGTCGGACGATGGAGACGGTGAGAGTCCAGAGCGTCATCAATGACGCGGCGGTGCCCGGACACCAGGCCGCCGCCCAGGGCTACTCGCTGGCAAGCTGACCCCGACCTGGCGGTACGCCCGGAGGTGAGCATCCGCTCGACCCCCAGGCGTGCCGTTCACAACCAGCGAAGCTGCGAGACGCCGGTGTCCCGAGCGGGACGTCCTCACCCTGGAGTCAGCATCAGTGCCGGAAGTGACGCTCCCCCGCAAATACCACGGCCATGCTCAGCGCATCCGCGGCTGCGGTCACCTTCTCGTCGTTCTTGCTTCCGCCAGGATGGATCACCGCGGTGACTCCGGCTTTGCCGAGCGTCTCGATGCCGTCGGCCATGGGAAAGAAAGCATCACTGGCGGCAACCGTTCCGCGCGCATGGTCCCCGGCGCGCCGTACAGCGAGCTCGGCCGCCTCGACCCGCGACATCTGCCCCGCACCCACTCCCACAGCCATTCCGTCGTGGACGAGGACGATGGCGTTCGACTTCACGTGCGGGGAGACACGCCAGGCAACCAGTAGGTCGCGCCACTCCGCGTCGTTCGGCTGGCGCTGCGAGGCCACCCGCATCGTTACCCGATCCGTGCTGACGCGATCCACGTTCTGAACCAGCAGTCCACCGGAGATGCTACGCACGTCAACAGCGGCCGCACATCCCGGAGCACCGACGACCAGGACGCGGAGCCGCTCCTTGCTCGCCAGGTGTTCGGCGGCGTCATCGTCGAGAGCAGTGCAAATCACCACCTCGAGGAAGGTCTTGGTCAACTCGCGCGCGGTGGCGAGATCGAGTCGGCCGTTGAGGCCGACGATCCCGCCGTAGGCGGAGCGCGGATCGCATTCCAGAGCCCGCAGATAGGCATCATGACGGTCGCCGCCGGTGGCGAAGCCGCACGGGTTGGTGTGCTTGATGATCGCGGCTGCGGGCTCGCTGAACTCGCTGACGAGGGAGAGGGCGGCGTCACTGTCGAGCCAGTTGGTGAAGCTCAGCGCCGGTCCCTGGCGACGTTTGGCATGGGCCACGCCGCCGGGAACGCCGGGGACGGCATACAGAGCGCCGCGCTGATGCGGGTTCTCGCCGTAGCGCAATTCCTCGAGGCGCTGGCCACCGCTGGTGAGATGGGCGGGCATACCCTCGTCAGGAAGCTGCCCGGCAAGCCACGCGGCCACCTGGGTGTCGTAGGCGGCGACGTGGGCAAATGCCTCTGCGGCAAGACGTTTGCGGGTCACCCCTGACACGGTGTTGGCGCTGCGAATCTCGTCGAGAACCTGCGGGTATTGCGAGGGAGACACCACCACGGCAACGGCGTCGGAGTTCTTCGCCGCGGCCCGGATCATGGTTGGACCACCGATGTCGATGTTCTCGATGATCGTGTCGGAGTCGGCGCCGGCGGCGAGCGTTGCCGCGAACGGGTACAGATTCACCGCGACGAGATCGATCTCCACAAACCCGGCGTCGGCGAGCTGACGCATGTCATCGGGGTGGTCACGGCGGGCGAGAATGCCGGCGTGGACACCAGGATGGAGTGTCTTCACCCGGCCATCCATCATCTCCGGCGCCCCGGTGACTTCGGCCACCTCGCGCACTGCGACACCGGCATCGCGAAGCGCCCTGGCGGTGCCGCCGGTGGCGATGAGGTCGACCCCGGCGGCGCTGAGGCCGCGCGCGAAGTCGACAAGTCCGCTCTTGTCACTGACCCCGAGCAGCGCCCTCATCGAGCAGCGGGCGTCGCCGGTGCGGTGACGCGGACCACCCGGCCGTCGCGCTGGATGCGGCCCTGGCACCAGAGCTGCACCGCCTCGGGGAGCAGGCGCCACTCCTGCTCGTGGATTTTCTGCAGCAGCGAGTCGCGATCGTCATCCGCCTCGACGCGCACTGCGGACTGGCTGATGATAGGGCCGCCGTCGGGAATCCCCGGCTCCAGGAGTTGCACTGTGCAACCGGTGATATGTACTCCGTAGGCGAGCGCGTCCTCCACGGCGTGCATGCCGCCCCCGAAAGCGGGCAGCAGGGAGGGGTGGATGTTGATGATGGCGTCACAGAATGCGTCGAGAAACTCGTCGGAGAGTACGCGGTTGTAGCCGGCACAGACGATGAGTTCGACGCCGGCGCCACGGAAGCGGTCGCGCATGGCGCGGTCGCGGGCTCGGGTGTCATCGTCGTAGTCGGAGACCGGCATGGCGTCGGCGGGAATGTGCCAGCTTCGGGCCACTCCGAGGGCCCCGGCGTCGCGGCGATTGCTCAGCACCAGGGCGATCTCGCCCGGGAAGTCCGAGCGCTTGGCCGCCTCACAGAGAGCGCCCAGATTGCTGCCCCGGCCACTGACCAGGACGCCGATGCGCACCCGCTTGGTCATCGCAGCACCACCCTCGGCCCCCCGTTAGTCTGGGCGATCTCGCCGATCCGCCACACCGGCAGACCCGCCGCCTCGCTGATTCCCGCAGCCTCGGCCGGGGGAACGACGACCACCATGCCGATCCCCATGTTGAAGGTGCGCCACATCTCGTCGTCGTTGATCCCGCCAACTTCCCCGATTGCTCTGAAGAGTGCCGGAACATGCCAGTTCTTGCGGTCGACATGCGCTGCCAAATGGGGCGCAAAAACACGGGGCAGGTTCTCGATGAGGCCGCCGCCGGTGATGTGCGAGAGAGCGCGCACGTCAACGCGCCCGCGCAGGTCGCGGACCGCGTCGAGGTAACAGCGATGCGGCTCCAGGAGCAGGTCGGCAAGCGGCGCGTCGGTGCCGGGAAGTGGCGCTTCCCAGGCGAGCTCGCGTTCCGCGACGATGTGGCGCACCAGGGAGTAGCCGTTGGTGTGGAGGCCACTGCTGGGCAGGGCGAGGAGGACGTCGCCGGGGGACACGCGCGCGCCGTCGATGACTCGGTCGCGCTCGGTGGCGCCGACAATGAACCCGGCGATGTCGTAGTCCCCAAGGGCGTACACACCGGGCATCTCCGCGGTCTCGCCGCCGAGGAGCGCGGTGCCGGTGGCCCGGCAGCTGTCGGCGACGCCGGCGACGACCTCGGCGACCTGTTCGGCGGAGAGCCGACCGGTGGCGTAATAGTCGAGGAAGAAGAGCGGCTCGGCACCGCAACAGAGGATGTCGTTGACGCAGTGGTTGACGAGATCGATGCCGATGCCCCGGTGACGGTTCACCGCAATGGCGACCTTCACCTTGGTGCCGACCGAATCGGTGCTCGCTACCAGGACGGGGTCGCGGAAGCGGCCGGTGTCGAAGCGGAAGAGGCCTCCGAAGGCGCCGAGTCCCCCCAGGACGTCGGGGGTGTGTGTGGAGGCGACACTCTCGGAGATCAGTCCGACAGCACGGTTGCCCTCGTCGATGTTGACGCCGGCATCAGCGTAGCGGAGGTCACCCACGCCCGAAGTGTATCGGGGGCCCGGTGGCCAGCGCAGCGGCTATTGTCCCCGCCATGACGTACATCGACGGCGCCATCCTGCTCATCCTGGTTCTCGCCCTGGTCCATGGGTTCTTCCGCGGCCTGATCGTTCCTCTGATCTGCTGGGCTTTCATCATCGTCGGGGTGGTGGTGGCCTTTTTCCACCCCGGGCTGGCCGCCAAACTGGCCCCCTCACCCATCCTCCGGCCCGTCATCGGCAGCGTCATCGTGGTCGCCTTCGGGTTCATCGGGCGGCTCGTCGCGCGGGTGGTGGCGCCGCCGATTTACTCGAAGATCCCCCTGCCGCGGAGCTTGGACAAGGTCGGGGGCGTCGCCGTCGGCGTGTTCGCGTCCAGTCTCAGCATCTTCATGCTGCTCAACAGCATGGTCACCGTTGACCGGGCGCTGACCCCCCTGACCCGGAGCGATCAGACTTCGGCGGTACAGATCGCGGAGATCCGGCAGACGCTGGCCGAGCATCCCGAACTGGCGAGCATCCTCCCGCCCGACGACCTCGCTGCCGTTGGGCAGAAACCCGGCCAGAGTGCGGTTCCCAGCAACCAGATCGGTCAGATCAGCTCTGCCCTCGGCACCTGGCAGCAGATCCACAACCAGATGGCGGCGAGCCGCATCGCCCCGGCCATCTGCGCCATCTTCGATCACATGCCCTTCATCGGTCAGGGGGCGACCTGGCCGGCTCCCTGATGCTGCACCGGTGGCACTATTGGGCGCTGGGTGTCCGTGTCGATCTTCTAGGGTTTGCTCTTGAATCCGAGGGAGGGGTTCGAGTGTGAACAATGCTGCCGTCTGGCTACGGACGCTGGATTCCATCCTTGCGAAAGAGAGGCCGACCATTGCGGATGTGCCTCTCCCCATGCTGGTCGACGCCGCCGACCGCTTGCAGCGGGCAGCTCTGGCAGCCCGCGTCGCCGCTGCATCAGCGTGGAAAGCCTGGTGTGACCACGTTGACCTGCCCTACGAGGTGCGCGATGAGAACGTGATGCGCACAGCCGTCGCCGATCTTCCCGTTTCTCAGCGTGCGGCCGAGCTCGATCTCCGCCAGAAGTTCGCGGTGCACCAGGGGGATTGGCGGGAGCTGGGAGGGAAGACCTCGCACTACTGGAACCATTGGAGCGGTACCCGCGGCACGGAGTTGGAGTCTTTCCCCAGCGATGCCGACCTCAATGGCGCGCCGATCGTCACCGACCCGGTCGACATCCCCGAGTCGCCCGGCCGTCCGGCACACCGCGCGCGCATGAAGTACGCAGCGCATCCTGACGGACTGGTGCTTCAGGTCCAGGGTCTGGGTGCGGACGGTTGGGTCCCCACCGGGCCGGCGCGGATCATCCCCTCCGCAACTGAACTGCAGCGACCGGTAACCGGCATGCTCCAGTTGGCGGCTCCGGCGTGGCGAGAGTTGGCGGCACAGTCGTCCCCCCCCGACCACCGGCTGGGAGTGGCGTGATCAGATCAGAGCGGCGGTAGCCTGCTCGCGACGCCTGACTTCCCCTACTGCCACTGCTGGGGAGGCGGTGGTCCCTGGTTGGGATAGTCGGGCTGCTGAGGCGCGCCGTAGCCCGGCGGCGCCTGGGGCGGGTAGCCAGGCTGCTGTGGATAGCCCTGCTGGGGCGCGCCGTAGCTGCCGCTTCCTGGGGGCAGGGTGCCTGGCGGTGGCGCGCCATACATCATCGGAGTCCCGGCCATGTTTGCGCCGGAGGCCCGACCCCTGAAGGCGGCGCGGGCGGCGGCGTCGATGGCCCAGCTGTAGATGATCAGCGCGTTGAGCGCGATCAGGATGATCCCGAAGACGAGGCTACTTCCCCCCGACGAACTCGTCGTGGTGTAGCCGTTGACGTCGGTCTCGGACGTCACGTGACCGTTTCCAAAGAGGCTGAGGACGCCGAGGATGAGACCGAGGCTGCAGAGGACGATCCCGGTGATTCTCGGGCCGGCGGTCAACTTGCCGATGGCGACGCCACTCCAGATTCCCAGTACAGCGAGCGCCAGGATGACGAGGGCGACGATGATGAACACCGAGGTGACACCGCTGGCAAAGTTGCCTGCGCCGGGAAAGCTGTTTCCCAGGCTGCCAACAAACGCCCCGGCGAGGGCGAGGAGGACGGCGAGGAGAGCCCAGAGGGCACCCTCGACAATGATGAGAACGCGTCCGACGGTCACCCATGTGGGAACGGGTGGCTGGTACATAAGTCGACTCTCCCTCAGTGACGGCAATCGCCGATGTGCGGCGAACTATACGTCGGGAACGGAGCCCGCGACCAAGCCGGCCAAGGCCGGTCACCGACCGATCAGCCGATTCGATTGGTGCCGCTAGCCGTCAGGGCGTGCCCGTGGCCGGCGGGGGGGTTCGCAGCGGCGGAGAGGCCGTTGCCGCGGGAGGAGGCGGAGTCTTGGGCGGGATCGTGGTCGGTGGGGGCTGGGTATTCGGCCGCGCGGTGGGAGTGGGAGTGGGCGTGGGAGTGGGAGTGGGGCTGGAACTGGGCGTTGGTGATGCCGAACTGGGGTGGCCCTGGTCGATCACACCGCAGCCGATCCGGCGCCCGGAACCACCGGCAGGATCGGTCCTCTCATCGTCGGCATCGGCGTTAATGATCAAACTCGTGCCCAGCTCGGTGCCACGCAACGAATTGGGCTTCCCGGAGTCGAGAGTGACCAGATTGGTATCGAAATCGACGGTGGCCCGGCCGTTAGTGCCTACCGGAAGGCTGGGGAGATCGCCCGCATGCGGTCCCTGAGGATTGGCGAAGCCGTGACGGCGATCGCCGGGATTGAAATGGGCACCAGCGCTGGTGAACTCCGGACCGTCACAACGACCCGCGGCATGGATATGGAATCCGTGCACTCCCGGGGGGAGAGCGACAACCTCAGCGTGGACGTGGACGCCGCTGGTGGTCGACGACGAGCCCGATGACGGCGACCCCGTGCCTGCGCCGCTCGGCGCGGTCGAGGTCGAGGTGGCCGAGCTGGTTCCGGGGCTGAAGCTGGCAGCTGGGCTGGGAGTGAGAGTGACCCGCGCCACCACGGCTGCAGAGGCATCCTTGATCTCCACAACCGCCTGATTGGATGGTGTACTCGGCGCGGAGGTTGTGGACTGGGTCTGGCCGCAGCCCGCAACGCCCAGACACGCCAGCGCCGCCAGCGGCAGGAATCTGGCCAGTCGAGCGTTCTTCATGGCTGTGGCCCTTACATACGGCGGTGAGGAAAGCTGGCAGCAGGATTATAACTAGAAAAACCTGCGTGGCGCCACATGACCGGCCAGCGGTTCCCGCGCCGCTGGCCTCGGTCAGTGTGTCAGCGGGGTAGCCGGAGCCCTCTCCATCGCCAACTTGTCCATCTCCCCGAGTTCGGGAACCGCGACTGGGTAGTCCCCGGTGAAGCAGGCAAAGCAGAAGCCGGCACCGCTCGGCTCACCCATGGAGCGACGGAGGCCACCGATGGAGAGGTAGCGGAGAGAATCGGCACCAACGAGTCTGCCGACCTGGGCCTCGTCGTTCTCCGCGGCGATGAGCTCGTTGCGTGAGGCGATATCGATGCCCATGAAGCAGGGCCACATGATCGGCGGCGAGGCGATGCGCATGTGAACCTCGGTGGCCCCGGCCCGACGCAGCTCATCGACGATGCGCTTGCTTGTCGTGCCCCGCACGATGGAATCGTCGACAAGAACAACACGCTTGCCCTCGAGGACGTGGCGCATGGGATTGAACTTCAGGCGAATGCCGGACTCGCGGAGGCGTTGCGAGGGCTGAATGAAGGTGCGAGTGATGTAGCGCGACTTGATCATGCCCTCGGCAAACGCGGTTCCCGCCTGATCGGCGAATCCGATTGCCGCCGGCGTCCCCGAGTCCGGCAGGGTGATCACGATGTCGGCATCGACCGGCGACTCCCGGGCGAGCTCGCGTCCCATCTGGCGGCGAGCCTCATAGAGGGACCGACCCTTCATCACCGAGTCCGGCCGGGCGAAGTAAATGAACTCGAACGAGCACATCGCCCGCGGCTTCTCCTGATGGGGAATGCACGAACTGCGCATACCGTCCCTGTCGACCGTGATGATCTCGCCGGGTTCGATCTCGGTGATGTAGTTGGCACCGATGACATCCAACGCGCAACTCTCGCTGGCGATGACGTAGCCGTTGCCACCGGGGGCGTCGGCATCGCCGTAGCGTCCCAGGCAGAGCGGGCGTATGCCAAGGGGGTCGCGCGCCGCCACCAGCGAATCGCGGGTGAGGAACATCAGGCAGTAGGCGCCCTCGACCTGGGGGAGCGCCTTCTGAAGGATCTCCTCCAGAGTGTCGCCAGGTGTGCGGATGAGGAGGCGACCGAGCACCTCGGTGTCGCTCGTGGACTCGAAATCGACGTGCTGCTCAACCAGAGCGCTGCGCACCTGCGATGCGTTGACGAGGTTGCCGTTGTGGGCGAGGACGATGGGCCCGACCTGGGGATGGTCGAAGTGCATTGGCTGAGCATTGGGAAGGCGCGGCGAGCCGGTGGTGCTGTAGCGGGTGTGACCGATGGCGACATCGCCGACGAGATCGCCCAGGTTCTCAGCATCGAACACCTGGGAGACGAGGCCCATCTCCTTGTGCATGTGGACGGCCTCGCCATCGCTCACCGCGATGCCGGCGGACTCCTGGCCCCGGTGCTGGAGGGCATAGAGTCCGAAGTACGTCAGGTTGGCGACGTCCTCGCCGGGAGCGAAGACCCCGAAGACGCCGCACTCCTCGTGGAGGGCATCGGCACTGGGATCCCGGCGCGCCCCAGCGTGCCGGCGCACGGCGGACTCCAGATCGGTCTCGGGGCGTAGGGGCAGAGCTTGGAGAGGTCGGCGCGAGGGCCGATCACTCATGGGCGATGAGCGCCGAGTTGTGGGCGCGGCGCGCGTCATCGAGGCGCAACGCGAACGCACCGTCGACGGTGATGGTGTCGCCGCCGGTGGCACCCAGGCGTCGCAGGGGGACATTGTGGCGGAGGGCCAGTGTCTGGAGTTCCGGCAACACTCTCCTCTCGACGCTGATGAGGAACCGTGATTGGCTCTCTCCAAAGAGTATACCGGTCATCTCTTTTTTCTCGAACACGGACATCGATGCCTCACCGAAGGCCTCCTTTCCCACCTGGACCCCGCAGTCGCCAAGGAGGGCGCTCTCCACCAGCGCGACGGCCAGACCACCGTCGGCCACGTCGTGGGCGGAGTGGACGAGGCCGGCCTCGATGGCCTCGAGGACGCACGTCTGCACTCGCCCCTCCAGGTCGAGGTCGAGGAGCGGCCGAGGGCCGCGATTGGTGCCGGCGGCGAGGCGCTGGTATTCGCTGCCACCCAGTTCGGAGCCCAGCGGTCCGATGAGGAGGACGTCATCGCCATCCGCCACGAAGCCGGCGAGGGTCCGGTATGCAAGGTCACGACAGTGCCCCACCATGCCGATCACCGGCGTCGGCGCGATGCTGATGCCCTCGCTGTCGTTGTAGAGGCTGACATTGCCACTCACGACCGGCACCCCCAGCGCCACGCAGGCCTCACTCATGCCCGCGATGGCTTCAGCGAGCTGCCAGAACACCTCGGGCTTCTCGGGATTGCCGAAGTTCAGGCAGTTGGTCACCGCCAGCGGTCTCGCCCCGGTGGCGACGACGTTGCGCGCTGCCTCGGCAACCGCGATTGCCGCACCGCGGCGAGGGTCAAGGACGCCGTGACGGGCGTTACCGTCGGTGCACAGCGCGATGCCGCCCTGGGTGCCGCGGACGCGCAGCAGGGCGGCGTCACCTCCGGGGAGGACCACGGTGTCATCGCCGACCTGATGGTCGTAGCGTTGGATGATCGGCGTGCGACTGCCAATGTTGGGGCTGGCGAGAAGCCGCAGCAGCGCCTCACCATGATTCCAGTCAGCAATGTCGTCCCCGGGATCGGCGGCGAGGAGCCCATCGATCTCCGCGGGCCGACGTTGTTCTGGATGACGCAGCGGCACCTCGTCGACGAGCATGGCCAGCGGTAGGTCGGAGGCGACATGGTCACCGTCGCGGACCACCATGCGACCGGTATCAGTGATGCTGCCGATGACGTCGGAGTGCAATCCCCAGCGGTCGAATTCGGCGCGAATCGACGCCCCGTCCTCGGGCCTGACGACGAGCAGCATGCGCTCCTGCGACTCGCTGAGCATGACCTCGTAGGCGCTCATTCCCGTCTCCCGACGCGACACCCGCTGCACGTCGATGTCGATGCCGCAGCCGCCGCGATGGGCGAGCTCCGCGGTGGAGCTCGTGAGCCCGGCAGCACCGAGGTCCTGCATGGCGACCACCCGGGGATCGCCGGCGAGGGCGATGCACACCTCCATGAGGCACTTCTCCAGGAAGGGATTGCCCACCTGCACCGCGGGGCGACGCTCGGCACTGGCCTCGGTGAGCTCGACGCTGGCGAAGGTGGCGCCGTGGATGCCATCGCGCCCGGTGTCGGCGCCAACGAGGAGGACGAGGTTGCCGGAGCCGGCGGCGACAGCGCGGGTGAGCTTGTCGTGCTCGATGATGCCAACACACATGGCGTTGACCAGGCAGTTGTATCGGTACGCGCTGTCGAAGTACACCTCGCCACCGACGGTGGGCACGCCGATGCAGTTACCGTACCCGCCGATGCCGGCAACGACCCCGTCGAGAAGGCGGCGCTGATTGGCCTCCTCAAAGGGGCCGAAGCGCAGCGAGTCCAGCAACGCCACGGGGCGTGCGCCCATGGTGAAGACGTCGCGAAGGATGCCGCCGACCCCGGTCGCCGCCCCCTGGTAGGGCTCGATGGCGCTGGGATGGTTGTGAGACTCGATCTTGAACACCACGGCGAGCCCGTGACCGATGTCGACGGCGCCGGCATTCTCGCCGGGGCCCTGGAGGACGGACTCGCCACTGGTCGGTAGGCCCTGCAAGAGCGGCTTGCTCGTCTTGTAGCCGCAGTGTTCGCTCCAGAGCGCGCCGATGATGCCGAGCTCGACGTCGTTTGGCGACCGCTGCAGCATCTCGGCGGCGAGGTCGTACTCCACACGGGTCAGGGCCACCTCTGCAAGCTGCGCGTCGGAGACCCCCACCGTCGCCGCGTTCACGCGAGAGCGCCCTCGCGGTCCAGTGCCCGAGCCACGCTGGTGAACATGTCCAGGCCGTCAGAACTGCCGAGCAGCGCTTCGCAGGCGCGCTCGGGGTGGGGCATCATGCCGAGCACGTTGCGCTCGGCGTTGACGATGCCGGCGATGTCGCGCAGGGAACCGTTGGGGGTGGCGTTGCCAACGGCCCCACCGTCAGCGGACACGTAGCGCAAGAGCACGCGCTTGCCACGCTCCAACTCGTCCAGGGTTGGCTCGTCAGCGACGTAGCGACCCTCGCCATGAGACACGGGGATACGCAGGATCTCACCCACGCCGATGCCGCGGGTATAGGCGCTCTCACTGGTCTCCACGCGGAGATACGCGGTCGCGCAGCGGAACTCCAACGATGCGTTGCGGGTGAGGGCCCCAGGGAGGAGGTGCGCCTCGCAGAGGACCTGGAATCCGTTGCAGATTCCCCAGACCAGCCCGCCACGCTGGGCGAACTCGACGACCGATGCCATGAGCGGGGAGAAGCGCGCAATGGCGCCGCAACGGAGATGGTCGCCGTAGGAGAAACCACCGGGGAGCAGCACACAGTCGACGCCCTGAAGGTCGGTGTCTCGATGCCAGAGGTAGACGCTCTCCTGTCCCGCGCACTCCACTGCCCAGGCGCAGTCGCGATCCGACCATGTTCCCGGGAAGACGGCAATGCCAAACCTCACGCTGTCTCCAGCGCGGCGATGGTGATGCGGTAGTCCTCGATAACCGGGTTGCGCAGCAGTAGCTCGCACATCTCGGTGATGCGCGCCTGGGCGTGGCCCTCGGACTCCGCGTCGATCTCGACGGCGATGTGTTTGCCGACACGGACGTCGCCCACCTTGGAGAAGCCGAGATGATGCAGTCCGCCGCGCACGACCAGCCCCTGGGGATCGTTCACCACCGGCTTCAGCGAGACCACGACCTCGGCGAGAAAACGGCTCACCCACTGTCTCCCAGTTCCAGGCCACAGATTCGCTGGGCGGCCTCGCGGTAACGCTGGGTGGTGGCGGACGCGACATCATCGGGCAACGCCGGCCCCGGCTCCTGCTTGTTCCAGTCCAGCGTCTCCAGGTAGTCGCGGACGGGCTGCTTGTCGAGCGACACCGCGGTCTCGCCCTCTCGCCATTGCCTCGCGTCCCAGAAGCGCGAGGAGTCCGGGGTGAAAATCTCATCGATGAGGGTGAGTTGACCATCGATGAGACCGAACTCGAACTTGGTGTCGGCGAGGAGTATCTCCCGCGCTGTGCAGTGCCGGCTGGCATGGTGGAAGAGTTGCAGCGATACCGCCTCCAGTTGAGTGGCGAGTTGGGAGCCGTAGAGATCGGCCAGCGCGGCACGGCTGATGTTGACGTCGTGACCGTCGTCGCTCTTTGTTGCCGGGGTGAAGCGGAACTCCGGCAGCCGCGACGACTCCCGGAGTCCGGGTGGCAGGGCCTCACCGGCGAGGGTACCCTTCTGCTGATACTCCTTCCATCCCGATCCGGCGAGGTAGCCGCGGACAACGCACTCGATGTCGATGCGCTGGGCGCGCCGGCAACGCATCGAGCGCTCGCGCAGTTCCGCCCATGCTTGCGCAGGGATCACGTCATCGCGGTCGGGGAGAAGGTGGTTGGGGCAGATCTCCTCGGTTTCTGCGAACCACCACCGGGAGATCTGGGTGAGCACGCGGCCCTTGTCGGGAATCGGTGTGGGCAGCACCACATCGAAGGCTGACAGCCGGTCGGTCGCCACCATGAGAAGTGCGCCGTCCTCGAGCACAAAAGTGTCGCGGACCTTGCCGCGGCGGAACAATTGGAGTCCCTCGAGGTTTGCCTGCACCAGTGTCGTGGTCATGCCATGGTCCCTCCCCCGATACCCGCCTCCACCGCCAGGGTGGGACGATCGTCGGACTCTGTTGTGGCGGCAGCCGCGTGCAGCGGCAGACCGAGGCGCCGGTAGGTGTCATCGATGTTGTTGAGGTAGGGCGCGATATCGAAGCAGATGTCGAGATGATGGGCGCTCAGCACGGCGACGATGTCAGGGTCGGCGCGGACGAGCTCCTCGAAGCCCGCCTCACCGCTACGCGCCCGCTCCGCGTGGCGCTGCACCGCCCGGTAGGCATCCTCGCGACTCTGGCGACCCTCGACGATCAGAGCGTCGAGCACTCGTGGTGAGCAGGTGATCTTGCCAAGATGCTCGATGTCCCGCCGCATCTTGGCGGTGTCGACGCGTAGCCCCGCGACCACGCGGGTGCTGAGCTGGAGCATGTAGTCGATGAGCGCACACGCGTCGGGGAGGACGACCCGCTCGGCGGACGAGTGGGAGATGTCGCGTTCGTGCCAGAGTGCCACCGACTCGAGGCCGACGACTGCATGGCCGCGGAGGATCCGCGCCATCCCGCAGACGCGCTCGCTGAGCACGGGATTGTGCTTGTGGGGCATGGCCGAACTGCCCTTCTGGCGTTGGGCGAAGGGTTCCTCGAGCTCGGAGATCTCGGTCTGTTGGAGCAACCGAACCATGGTGGCTACACGCTCGAGGACACCCCCAAGAATCGCGATGGCGCAGAGGAACGAGGCGTGACGGTCGCGGGCCAGCACCTGCGTCGCAGTTGCGGCAACCTCGAGTCCGAGGCCACGGCAGACGTGTTCCTCCACCGCACCGGGCACCGAGGTGTGCGTTCCCACCGGCCCGGTGATCTGTCCCACCGCCACCTCGGCGGCGGCGGCGGCGAGCCGGGTGCGGCTACGCCGCACCTCGTCGTAGTGGTTGGCGAATTTCACGCCCAGGCTCAGCGGCTCGGCATGGACACCGTGCGTGCGCCCCGGCATGAGGGTCTGGCGATGCTTGACCGCCAGGCGCTCCAGGGTGTCCTCGAGCGCCCTGGCATCCCCATCGATGAGCGCGGCGGCGTCGCGGAGTTGGGTGGCCAGTGCTGTGTCGACGATGTCCGACGACGTCAATCCGAGGTGGAGGTGACGCGCCTCCTCGCCGGCGGATTCCTGGATCTGCGAGACGAATGCGGCAACATCGTGCCCCTGCTCTGCCTCCAGTTCGGCGATCCGCTCGGCATCGAGGCGAATCCGGGCGCGCAGCGCCGGCGCGGCGGTGGTGGGGATCCGCCCGATCGCGCCCCAACCCTCGACGGCGAGAAGTTCGACCTCGAGCCAGCGCTGCAACCGCGACGCGTCGCTGAAGATCGCGGCTATCGCTGCCGGGGTGTAGCGCGAGATCACGTCCTCGTATTCTAGCGATCGCCGCCTGGCGACCCGACCACAAGCCACCCACCGACCGGCTAGGCTCGCGTGGCGCGAGAGGGACTGCAGCCAATGGCATTCATCACCGCCCACCGGGGCGTCTACGACCGGGGATTCCGCCCGCAGGTGCGGGAGAACACGCCGGCATCCATCGAGCGGGCCATCGCCCACGGCGCCGACATGGTCGAGATCGACGTGCGGCGGACTCTCGACGGCGAGTTGGTACTCAGTCACGACGAGTACATCCACGGTGTCCCCATCGGCCGGCTGACCTACGCGGCACTTCATCACCGTGCCCGTCATCAGCGAGTTCCCTGGCCGCGTCTTGGCGATGTAGTCCAGCAGTGTGCGGGCCGCATCAAGCTCGATGTCGAGCTCAAAGAGCCGGGGATCGAGCGCGAGGTCGGCACCGTCCTGCTCGAGACGTTGGCGCCGTCGGAGTTGGTGACGTCGTTCCGGGACGACGTCATCGCCGCCATGAAGCGTGCCCATCCAGAGATTCGCGCTGGCCTTCTTCTGGGCAGTTCCCGCGCCACCGCGCGGGCTCAGTTCTCTGAACTCTTTCCATTTGGTCGCGTGGAGCGCTGCCGGGCCGACTTCATCGTTCCCCACGCGTCGATCGCGGATTTCCTGGTGCGTCGCGCTCACGATCGCGGCATCGGGGTCATGGTCTGGACCATGAGACGGGAGAATCACCTCGCCCGTCTCATCCTCGATCCTCGGGTGGAGGCGGTGATCACCGACCGCGTCGCCGACGCGCGCAGACTGCGTGGCGACGGCGTGGGCGTCGCCATCGGCGCCTGACCGGCGGGACGGCCTTCCTATACTCCGGCGAGTGACCGATACTCCGGCGAGTGACCGAGAGTGACGTTGATTCCCACCTGTCGCGTCAGTGTGGGCCCCGGTCACCGTCTTCCTGCCCCGTGGGCAACCCCGTAACCGTGCGTAGGAAGCGTCCGTTTCCCGACTACGAACCACACGAGCGCGTCAGATGACGCTGCCACGTGGGTATGAGGATCAACTCATCGAGCGGGCCAAGGCGGACGCCGACGCATTCGGAGAACTCTACGACCACTACTTCGGCCAGATCTACCGATTCGTCTATAGCCGAATCCGGGATCAGGACGCTGCCGAGGACGTCACCAGCGAGGTGTTCTTCAAAGCACTGCGCGCCATTGGCCGCTACAAGCCCTCCGGTCACCCCTTCTCCGCCTGGCTCTATCAGATCAGCGTGAATGCAATTGCCGACCATTACCGAGCCCAGAAGCCGCAATCGAACATCGATGACGCCATCGCTGTTGCTGACCCCTCGCGGGCGGTCATCGACCGCGTCGTCGAGTCCGAGGAGGCCGCACGCGTGTGGGCGGCAATCGACACCCTGCCCGACCAGCAGAGGACGGCGATGACCCTGAAGCTTGGCGAGGACCTCAAGCTGGCTCAGATCGGCGAGATCATGGGCAAGAGTGAGGGCGCCATCAAGCTGCTCATCCATCGCGGCATGATCGGCATCCGTCAGCGTCTCGGCATCAGCGGCGGCGTCGCCGTCGAGGAGGCCGGCTGATGGCCCACTCTCCCAGCGACGAGGAACTCGACGCCCTCTTCGGCAACGACACCGAACTCCTCAACACCGCCCATCGGCTGCGCGCCGCGCGACCCCAGCCCCTCCTCGACCCCCGATTCCCGTCGGTTCTTCGCGCCCAACTCATGCGCGAGGCGAGCACCGTGCTCGCCCCGCGGCGGCGGCGCTGGTTGGCACCAGGGATGGGCCACATCGCCTGGGGGAGCGGTGCTCTCGGCTTGGCCATGGTGGTGGCTCTCGTCGTCACCCTGAACCGGCCGCTGGGGCCCGACCAGACGACGCTGCCCCAGGCGATGTCGAACGTGTCCGCGCAGAAGGCGGTGAGCACCACCGGGGCGATAACCCTCAGATTCAACCAGCCGATGGACGAGAATGCCGTCGTCGCCGGACTTCACATCGAGCCGGCCACGCAGGCGACGTACGCCTGGTCTGATGCCAAAACACTGCAGGTCACCCCGGCCCGCCCGCTCGCCGGGAACACCCCGTACGTGGTGACCATCGATCATGCCGCCGCTCGTAGCGCGGCAGGCACGAGCGCTCCCGCGGACATTCACATCAGCTTCGGCACCGAACCAACGCCGACACCGGTGCCGCCGCCCTTGGTGACGCCGCCCTCCCTTCAGATCAGCGTGGTCAACGCCGCAGACCCTGCGGCAGCGACCGGCTTCAGTCCCGATGGAGACCCGGTGACCAATAGCGCCACCCTGCCCCCGGCGTCAGCGGCTCCGACGCCGACACCCTCAACCCCGTCGCTGCTGCCCTCGTTGCCGGTGAACCTTCCCAGCCTGGGGCCCAGCCCGGCGCCGTCACCGAGTGCCGCCGTGGGGCCGGGTGGGACGACGGCCGCCTTTCCGGCGGCCGGTCCCACGCGCCTGGGCGTGGCATCCCACGCCTTCGCCTTTTCGCCCGATGGCCGTCAACTCGTGCTCGCCATCCCCTCCGCGCAGGGCGGTGACGACATCGTCGTCAGCCAGGCCGACGGCGGCAGCCCCACCGCCCTGACAACGCTGAGCGGATCCGCGACCGGGATCACCTGGTCGGATCGATCCACCGTCGTTGTCGCCCAGAGCGGTTCAGTAGAAAGCGTCGACCTCCAGCACCGTGTCGTCCCCCTCCTCACCCAGCCGGGCTCCATCCGCCTCGCCCCGGGCGGCCGTTCCGCCTTGGTGCTGCCTCCCGCTGTCACATCGCAGCCGACCGGCAACCCCGGAGCAACCCCGAGTGCTCCCGACGGTGTCCTCTACGGCCTCGACACCCAGACTCAGCGCACTCTCGCCGGCAGCTCGAGCGGAGTGTTCGCCTTCAGCGGCGACGGTGCCAGCGTGGCGTGGGTCGACAGGTCACAGGCGACCCGCCGTCTCCTCATCAGCGCGGTGGCCAGCGACACCACGCGGCAGATCCCCTCGACGAATCAGCGCGGTGACCGCGTCAGCGAGGTTGACCTCAGTCGCGACGCCAAGAGCGTTGCGTACATCGTCGTCCGGCCCTCCGCTACGCCGACGCTGGTCATCGCCCGCAGCGATGGTGGCGCTATCGTCGGCGAACTCAGCACCCCGGTCCACGACGTCAGCTTCTCTCCCACCGCGGACCGGATCGCGATGGTAGGCCCTGGTGGCCTGACCATGGCGCCGCTCCCTGGCGGCGCCATCTCGATTCCGCTCACCCCAAGCATTCCCGCTGAGGCCCAGCAAACCCTCGACGCACTCGTGGCCGCACAGGTGGCCCACGACGCGGCGGCGCTGCACGGTCTCGGCACCGGTCCTCTCGATCTCACTGCCCTCACCCCGCCGGGGCTCACCCGCGGCTACGTCATCAGCGCGATGCAGAGCGATGGCGGCACGGTCGTGGCGACGGCGCGTCTCCTCATCGATCCCGCGACGGGAGCCGCGGCCACCCAGCTGACCACTGAGATGGTGACGCTC
Source organism: Candidatus Dormibacteria bacterium (assembly GCA_051002895.1). Lineage (GTDB taxonomy): Bacteria > Chloroflexota > Dormibacteria > Aeolococcales > Aeolococcaceae > JBPCLW01. The sequence goes on from JBPCLW010000047.1 coordinate 25,889, forward strand.
ACCCTGACCGGCGGGAGCTGGAAGGTGTCGGGGCTCAGCGCTCCCCGCCTGACGACCGAGCCTCCAGGACCGCACGTCACCCGGGTCAGCAGCTCGAGTGACCAGCGCAACACCGTCGTCACTGTCACCTTCGACTCTGACCTGCAGTCGGGCAGCGCCGCTCAGGCGATCTCGCTGGCGCGCGGAGGCCGGCCCATAGACGGCGCCAAGGTCTCCTACGACGATTCGACCCACACCGCGACCATCACGTACCCAAGCCCGACTCCGGGAAGCGTCACGCTCACCGTGGGTACCGGCCTCACTGACGTCGCTGGGCAGCACATGGCCACGGCCTACACGACGTCGCTCGGCTAACCGGTTCCGCTGACCATTGCGTCTCCCTGGTGCGCCTCAGCGCACTCGTCTGCAGCAACTGATCGCGGTCTGGTTGCGCTGGAGTTTCCTGGCGGCGATGTGGTTGCGCCTGTGGGGGCGCGTTCGCATCAGTGGTCGCGAGTGCATGCCCCGTGAGGGCGGCGTTCTGGTGGTGTCGAATCATCTGGGTGCGGGTGATCCGGAGATCCTCTGGGCCATCTTTCCCCGGCAGCTGTGGTTCATGGCCCTCGACACATTGTTCGACCTTCCTGTCATCGGCTTCCTCATGCAATGTGCGGGGGCGTTCCCGGTGCATCGCGGCCGGGTGAACCGCCGCGCCGTGCAGACCGCGCTATGGCTGCTGCGGGCAGGAGAGTCCGTAGCGATGTATCCGGAAGGAGAGCGGACCGTGCGCGCTGACCTCGAGCGGCCCCATGCGGGAGTGGGCTACCTCGCGCTGCTGGCGGGCGTACCGATTCTTCCCGTCGGTCTGGCCGGAAGTGAGCGGATCTTTCCCCGAGTCCGGCTACCACCAAAGCAGCGCGGAATCGACGTGCACATTGGGCCGGCCTTCATGCTGCCGGAGGAGATTCAGGATCGGCATGTGGCCTCCGAGTACATCATGCAGCGGGTCGCCGATCTCTTGCCGACGCAGTATCGCGGGTACCTGCGTGACCACGAGCGGTGAGGCCAGTCGTCGCCTCCCACCGTCACCGGGCGCAGGGCACTTCCGGTGTGCTTTGCTCAATAGGTGAGTGACACTGACAACCCCGACCCGGGGAATCCAGACACCCTGCGCGATCTCCTGGAAAGCGTCACTCGGCGGCACTCCGAGCGTCGTGCAATCACCCTACCCGAGGTCGGACTCCGCTACGCGGATGTCAATGAGCTGGCCAATCGCGGCGGCAATCTCCTTCTGGGATCTGGCTGTGGCGAGGGCGACATCGTTATGGCCCGGTGCCACAACAGCCTGACAATGCTGGCGACGTGGTTGGGCTGCGCCAAAATCGGGGCGGTGTTCATGCCAGTCAACAGTTTGCTGACAGGTGAGCCGCTGCACGGAGTGGTATCCCACGCAGGCGGCAAGATCATGATCTGCGATTCAGATCTCGCGCCGGAGGTTGTGGCGCTGCGCGGCCGGCTACCTGGGCTACGCGACCTCCTGGTGGCGGGACCGCCGCCGCCGGCCGGGGGTCGGAACTTCGATACGCTCCTGCGGGCAGCATCGAGTTCGGCCCCGCCGCCTCTACGGCACGGCTCTGACGCACCGGCGAAATTGATGTACACGAGTGGCACCACCGGTCGGCCCAAGGGCGCGATGTGGAGCCGTCACGCGGAGGCGCTGCACGTTGTGTGCTACGGGGACGAGTTGGTCCGCGTTGATCCCGGCGAAAACACCTATGCGTGTTTGCCGCTGTTCCACGCCACCTGTCAGGGCACGGCATTGGGAACACTCTGGCGTGGGGGCCACATCGCCATCGACCGCTCGTTCGATCCATTCCGCTTCTGGTCGCGGATCCGGGAGTCGGACGCGGTGTTCTTTCCGTACGTCGGCACCATCCTCAGCGTGCTCGCCAAACGATCGGGTCGTCGTGAGGACGGCGATAACCCGGTGCGCCGGGTGATGGGCAGTGCAGCGCCGCAGGACCTTTGGCCCCTCATCGAGGAGCGCTTCGGTTTGGTCATCGAGGACGTGTGGGGACAGACCGAGCTGGCATCCTGCTGGACCCGCCCCGTGGGTGAGCGACAGCGCCCCGGTACCGTCGGCGCGCCGACCGACCGGTTTGTGGCCCGGATTGCCAACGTGGACGGTGGCGAGGCGCCGCGTGGCACACCCGGAGAGATGTGGATCCGGCCGCACCGCCGTAACGACGTTTTCGACCGCTACTACCACGACGACGAGGGGACTTCAGGGATGTGGACGGCGGACGGTTGGTATCGCACCGGCGACCAGATGCTCCAGGATGACGAGGGAGACTTTGTGTTTCTCGGACGCATGCGCGACGCCATCCGGCGCCGCGGCGAGATGATCACACCCGGTGACATCGAGCAGGCGGCACTGCTCCACCCACTGGTAATGGAGGCGGCGGCGGTGGCGGTCCCGGCTCCCCACGGCGTGGAGGATGAGGTCAAGCTCTGTGTGGTGGCGCGGGACGGTGCGGACCTGGACTGTCGAGCGTTGCGGGACTTCCTGCAGGAACGGCTGCCCGCCTTCATGGTCCCGCGATACATTCAGCCCTACAGCACCTTTCCCAAGACACTCACCACCCGCATCCAGAAATATCAACTGCGCGACGACGGTGTCGGGGGCGCCTGGGATGCGCGATCGGCAATCCTGCCGGCGCCGTGACCGACCCGACTGATGATCGGGAATCGCTCGCCCTGGCCGGCCTGACGACTCTTGTTCCCGGGACTGAATGGCCGAAGGCCATGCCCGGGATCGTAGATCGCGCCCGGTGCGAAGGTGTGCACCGAGACCGCACCGGTGGGCAAGCCGGCGAACGCGTACGTGCCCGATGGTCCGGTGATAACCGCTCGACGCGTCGCTCCCTCTCCGACGACCACCACCGCGTTGGCGAACGCGTGGCCGGACGAGTCCGTGATGCGTCCCGACACAGAGGCGCTATCGGCAGATGAGGTTGACCCGCAGGCCGCTAGGGCAACCGCGAGAAGCGCCAGGCACCACGGGCGGCACGACACCTTGCCGGGAGAGCACGTCCTTGCCTCAGACCTCGGCTGTGGGAATCGCTGCCCTGTCGTCTCCTCAGTCCTTGGCGCGATGGTTGAATCCGCGGAGGCCGAGGCTCCCGAAGACGGTGATGGCGACGATCAGAGCGATCGGCGTCACCCACGTGGTCATGTGAGGAACGTCGGGGATCAGGGCGGAACGAATCCCCTCACTCATGTAGGTCATGGGATTCAGGAGGGTGACCGCCTGGAACCAGGGCAGCTTGCTGAGCAGGGGCCAGGGGTACTGCGAGCAGCCCGTGAAGATCAGCGGCGTCAGCACCAGGGCGAACACGATGTTGATCTTCCCCGCTGCCACAATGGTCCCCAGGGAGAGGCCCATGGCGCCGCCGGCAATGGATCCCAGCACCATAACAGCGAGGAGCAGCGGCAGATTCGCAGGCACGAACGGGACCATGCCAAGAACCAGAATCCCCACCGGAAACATGACAATTCCGGCGATGAGCGCGCGTCCCGCCGCGAACACGATTTTCTCCACCGCGACCCAGGCCGTCGGCAGCGGTGCCATCAGCCGGTCCTCGATCTCGCGGGTGAAGGAGAACTCGATCACCATCGGCAGGGCAACGCTCTGCAGGGCGGTGAGCATGATGGTCATGGCGACGATGCCGGGAAAGAGTTGGGTGGCATAGCCATTGCGGGTAAAGCCGAGGTCACTGAGCACGCGACCGAAAACAAAGAGCAGCCCCAGCGGCTGGACCAATACCTGAGCGAGAAACACCGGGAACTGCCGGAGGGTGACGACGACGTCTCGGCGGAGGATGGCCACGAAGGCGCGCCCCGCACCGCCCCTCTGGCTGACGTGCGCGTCGAGCACCGCCGCGTCTCTCATCGCAGGGCCCGCCCGGTGAGTGCAATGAAGACGTCCTCGAGGCTTAGCTTGGCGAAGGAGAGGTCAGCGAGTTCAGCACCAGCCTCCACGACGGCGCGCGCGATCGGAGCCAGCAGGGTGGTTGCGTCGATGGTGGCGTGCACGCGATAGCGTCGCCGGCCGCTGTCCAGGGGCTTCTCATCCACCCGCTCGACCCGCTCGACTCCGCCGAGTCCCACCAGGGTGACCAGCAGTCCCTCCGCGTCAGCGTCATGGAGTTCGACAACAACTCCCAGCGAGTTCCTCCCTGGCAACGTGGCGGTGAGCGCGGCGGGAGTGTCGAGCGCCAGCAGATGGCCGCGGTCCATGATTCCGACACGCTCGCAGAGGGTCGTGGCCTCCTCCATGTCGTGGGTGGTCAGTACGATGGTGACTCCGCGGCTGCGCAGGTCGCGGACGCGCTCCCAGACGAACCGCCGAGCTTGGGGATCGAGGCCCGTGGTGGGTTCGTCGAGAAAGAGCACTTCGGGGCGGTGCATCAGAGCGCGCGCAATCATGATCCGCTGTGACTGGCCGCCGGAGAAAAAGTCAACCTTGTCGTCGGCCCGGTCGGTGAGGCCGAACTCCTCGAGTAGGGCGACGGCTCGGGTCCGGCGCTCAGCCGCCGGCATGCCGAAGTAGGCAGCGTGGAAGAGCAGGTTCTGACGCGCCGAGAGCGCGCGATCGAGATTGGATCGCTGAGGAACCACCGCCAGACGTCGCTTCGCCGCGACCGGATCGGCGACGACGTCGACACCGGAGATGAAGGCACGCCCTCCGGTTGGCCGCACCCGCGTGGTGAGAACGCCCATGGTCGTCGTCTTGCCGGCACCGTTGGGCCCGAGGAGTCCGAAGACCTCGCCGTGGCGGACACTGAAGCTCACCCCGTCGACCGCATTCACCGGCCGCTTGGGGTAGCGCTTCACCAGATCGATCACTTCCACTGACGGCGGGAACGACTCCTCCAAGGGTTGGGCCACGATTCGCGAGTCTAGTGTCCTGCTTCAGAGGTTCGTGCCAGAGATCGTGGCAGGCAGCCGGAAGGCGGCCGGTCTGGGCGTTGAGGCCAAGGAAGGGGTGGATCGAGGAGGCGTGCATCTGAATGATGCATGACGACGAAGGGCCGGGACCCCTGACGCCGGCATCGACGTCCAGAGCCGCGATACATCCATGAACCTCTGAAGCAGGACACTAGGACACGGCAGCGGCACCACGGAGCAACACCGCCGTCACCGGGATGCGCAGGGTGTCGTCGGCGGCCAGGTGAGGACGCAGGGAGCGAGCGACTGACGCCTGCAGCGCGGCCACGGTGTCAGCGTCGAGACCTTGCAGGTCAGCGGCGAGCTCGCGTTGTACCACCATCGTGTTCCAGTAGTGCGCCGGTCCGTCGAAGCGGGCGACGTCACGAACCGACTCCGCGGTGAATTCATCCTCGCGGGCAGCGTCCAGCAGGTCCTCCGGCAGCAGTTGGTCGTAGAAGGGCGAGGGGACCCCATGCTCGCGCAGTGCGTCGAGGAGCGGAGCTTCCTGCGCTGGCGGATGCGAGGCGTCATAGACCAGCGCGGCGACAGCGCCAGGTCGTCGCGCCACCCGGCGCATCTCCGCGAGCAACGGCGGAGCGTTGCCGAATCCGAGTGTCAGCAATGAGAAAACGGCGTCCGCCGATGCATCGTCAAGCGGCAGCCGCTCGCGAACCGTTCCCGGTTCCACGATGATGAGGCGCCCTTGCGGTCCCAGACGCGTCTGCAGAGCGCGGGAAAGGACGCCATCAGCGAGGACGTCGACCACTGACGCGTCAGCGGCAACCGGTACGGCGGAGAGGAGGTGTTCAGTGAGCGCCTCACCGAGGGCCCGATCGTGGCCGAGGCCAAAGAGGATCGGCGATGTCACTAGCAGGACACTAGGTCACTGCAACAGCTGCAGCGATGGCGGCGACATGCGCGGGATCGCGCAGCAGCCGAAGGAACGGCTGCTGCCGCTCCTTCCATGAGTCGGCCGCCGCAATCAGCTCGGGGTGTTCCTCGATGAAGGCGGTGGTGTAGTGGCCGCTGCGGAAGGTTGCGTGCTCGAGGATGGCAAGGTGATAGGGGATGTTCGTGCGGATCCCGGTGATGCAGTACTCGATGAGCGCCCGCTGCATGCGGGTGATGGCGAGCTCACGTGTCGGCCCCCACACGATGAGCTTGGCGATCATCGGGTCGTAATTCGGCGACACCATCCCCGGACCGGCGAGAGAGGAGTCGACCCGCACCCCGGGCCCGCTGGGCTCGCGGTAGCCGGTGACCTGCCCTGGCGAGGGCATGAAGTTCTTCTGGTAGTTCTCGGCGTTGACGCGGCATTCGATGGCGTGACCCACGGGAACGAGGTCCTCCTGGCGCAGCGAGAGTGGCTCGCCGGCAGCGACGCGCAACTGCTCCACAACGAGGTCGACGCCGTAGACGCACTCGGTGACGGGATGCTCCACCTGGAGCCGGGTGTTCATCTCCAGGAAGAAGAACTCCCCGTTGGAGTAGATGAACTCAACAGTGCCCGCGTTGACGTAGCCGACAGCGCGCGCCGCGGTCACGGCCGCCTCTCCCATCTGCCGCCGTGTCTGAGGAGTGATGACCGAACTGGGCGACTCCTCGAGGATCTTCTGGTGCCGCCGCTGGATCGAGCACTCCCGCTCGCCAAGGTGCATGACATTGCCGTGAGAGTCAGCAATGACCTGGATCTCGATGTGCCGGGGCTCCTCGACGTAACGCTCCAGGAAGACGGTGGCGTTGCCGAAGGCGCGCAGAGCGGTGGACTGCGCCGTCTCCAGACCGCTGCGCAGATCCGCCTCATCGCGGGCCACCCGCATGCCGATACCGCCGCCACCAGCGCTCGCCTTGATCAGCACTGGATAGCCGATGTCCGCGGCGACGCCGACCGCCTCGTCGGGATTCTCGATGGCCCCGCTGCCGGGCACGATGGGCACGCCGGACGCGCGCATGCGCTCGCGGGCCGGCACCTTCTCGCCCATCGCCGCCATGGCCTCCGGGGGGGGGCCGATGAAGGTGATGCCGCGTTCCCCGCAGGCACGGGCAAACTCCTGATTCTCGCTGAGGAATCCATAGCCGGGATGGATTGCGTCTGCGTTGGTGAGCGTCGCCACCTCGAGGATGCGCGCGATATTCAGGTATGACTGCGCCGGCGCCGCCGCGCCGATCTCATGAGCCTCGTCCGCGAGCAGGGTGAACGCCGCATTGCGGTCGGCCTCGCTGTACACGGCGACAGAGCGAAGCCCCAGGTCGCGACATGCGCGGATGACGCGGATGGCGATCTCTCCGCGGTTGGCCACGAGCACCGTGCTGAACATTGATGTTCTCCTGCGTCTACGCGCCCGACTGCCGTCAGCTCACCGCGACGATGGGATCCTTGGGACCGACGATGTCACCCTCCTGGACGTACACGGCGGAGACCGTGCCGGCGCGCGTGGCGGTGACGTCGTTCTGCATCTTCATGGCCTCGAGCACGGCGACGAGGTCGCCGACACTAACGCTGTCTCCCTTCTTCACCGCCACCTTGAGAATGAGCCCCTGCATGGGCGCGGTGATGGCGCCCGCCGCGATGACCGGCGCCGACGACGCTCCGGCGCCCTCTCCGCTCTTGCCCCCACTCCTGCTGAGGCCCTGTCCAAACACGCGGACAGCGTACGTCTGGCCGTCGACCTCGACCCGGAGTTCGCGCACCTCCTCGGCGGGCGCGGGCTGCAGGTCCGGCGCGCTCTCCACAGTTGGGGGCGCATGCTCGGCAATCTCGGGGATCTCGGGACCGATTTCGTCGCCGAGCAGCTCGACCTCGGCGGCGCCGTGGAGCAGGGCGAGGGTCTCGTCGGGGAAAAGGGCGTGAAGCAGAGCCGCGCCCCCGTCGTCGCGCACGCCTTCGCGCTTCAGATCGCGCCGCGAGCGATCCATCTGAGGCTCGAGGAGATCGGCCGGACGGCAGGTGATGGGTTCCTCGCGGCCGTTGACGAGGCGGCGCACGTCGCCATCAATGGCCACGGGCGGCTGCCCGAACAGGCCCAGACAGTAGTCTTTCACCTCCTGGCTGACGGTGGCATAGCGGTCACCATCGGTGACGTTGTAGACGGCCTGGCTGGAGAGGATCTCCGGAAAGGGGCTGACCAGAGGCGGGTGACCGAGGTCGGCGCGCACTTGGGCGATCTCGCTCTCCACCTCAGGGAGACGGTCAAGGGCGTTGCGCTCGCGGAGTTCGGCGAGGCCGTGACCCATGAGCGAGACAGGGAGCTGGCCGCGGAGTGCCGCGGTGTCGAGACGCCACGCCCCGGGATCGGCAAGGTCGACGTACAGCGGGGCGATCGCCTCGAAGAACTCGCTGACCGCAAGGATGGCGTTGAGGTCGAGTTCGGGATCGGCGTCGGTGCCGCTGAGTCCGTTCACCACCGCCTCAGCTGCCGGGTAGGCAGCTCCGCCGCCCAGCGCGGCAACGCAGACGTCCGCACGGCTGACGACACCGGCGATGGCGCCCGCCTGGTAGGCGTAGCCGGCCTGACCGGCCTGTGCGGTCAGGCTGAGGCCAACGGGAAGGCCACCACTTGCCTCCCCGATCTCCCGGGCCAGATCGACAGCACGACGGGCTGCGAGCGACCCCAGGGGGTCATGTAGGGTCAGGCGATCCGCCCCCATCGCTGCGAACCGCGCTGCCAGGTCGGTGAGCCGTCCCGCCGGGGTGTCGGTGTGGACGATGACCCCGTCGACCTGGCGGCCGGCGTCCTTCACCGCTGCAATCGAGCGCTCGAGGTTCGCGGCGTCGTTCAGCGGGTCGTGAAGGCGGAAGAGGTCGATCCCCGACTCCACCGCGTGGCGGATGAAGGCATCGACAACATCGTCCGGGTACTGACGATGCCCGACCAGAGCCTGACCGGCGAGGCTTGCCGCCAGGGTCGTCCGGGGAGCCGCCTCGCGGATGGCGCGGAGCCGCTGGAAGGGATCCTCGCCAAGGAATCGCAGCTGCGACTCGAAGGAGGGACCGCCGAGGACCTCGAGGGCGGCGAACCCGCAGACGTCGAGCAGGGCAGCGGCGCGAACAGCATGACGCTGGCGCAGGCGGCTGAGCAGAAGCGCCTGCTGCCCGTGGCGGAGAGACGCCTCCACCAATTCCAGGCGGGGCATGACCGGAGATTGTATTGGCGACTGGGTGTCCGATGTCCGTCCTACCTGGCCACACTGGTCGCAGGATCTACTCAGGGCAGTAACGTGAGCGCCTCGACGTGCCGGGGACGAACGATCGAAAAGTGACGGCGGTCGAGAGTGGCAGCGGCGGCGCGCAGCGCCCGCTTGCCCCAGGTCGCCCTCCACCGCTACCAGGGCTGACGGCTCACCGCGCGCCTCGTCGCCGCACATGCGCCGCTCAGCCGGATGGCGAGGTGCGCCCGTCCTCCGCAGCGAGGACTGCCCGCGCGGCGTTGTGGCCGGGGATGCCGCTCACGCCACCACCGCGCCGGGCGCCGGCTCCGCACAACCATAGGTTGGGATATGCTGTTTCCACACCCCAGGTCCCCACCTCATCCTCGGATTCGGCGTAGGGCCAGGCGAGATCCCGGTGGAAGATGTTGCCGCCGGGCAGACCGAGTTCCGCCTCCAGTTCGATCGGAGTGCGCGCTTCCAGACAGGGTGTCCCGTCGCCGGCGAGCCACAGGCAGTCTTCGATCGGTTCGGCGAGCACGGCGTTCAGAGAACGCATGGTTGCGGCGACCGCACTGGCCTTGGCGGCGGCATGGTCACCGCGGAACAGCCGCGCCGGCATGTGCAACCCGAAGAGCGTGAGGGTCTGCGCTGCGGCCCGGCGCAAATCCGGTCCGAGGATGCTGGGGTCGCTCAGAGAGTGGCAGTAGGTTTCACACGGCGGCAGGGTGGGGATCCGACCGCCAGCCGCCTGCTGATAGGCCTGCTGCAGTTGGGCATAGCCCTCGTTGACGTGGAACGTACCGGCGAAAGCCTGGCTGGGCTCCACGCTGCGATCGCGGATGCGGGGTAGGCGCGTCAGCAGCATGTTGATCTTCAGCTGAGACCCCTCTGGAGAGGGCTGCTCAGTCAGCCGGCCGAGAAGCTCATCGAGGACGGCTGGCGCCACGTTGGCGAGGACGTGGCCCGCTTCCACCACGGTTCCATCCGCACACGTCACTTCGGCGCGAGTTCCGTCGGTGGCGATCTTCTGTACCTCGGAATCGACGCAGAGCACGGCCCCGGCGCCCCGCGCGCGGTCGGCCAGGGCGCCGGTCAGCGCGCCCATGCCGCCAACAGGAATATCCCAGTCGCCGGTGCCGTTGCCGATGACGTGATAGAGAAAGCACCGATTTTGCCGCAGCCCCGGATCATCGGCGGGCGCGAACGTTCCGATGGTGGCGTCGGTGAGCACCACGCCACGCACCAAGTCGTCGGCGAAGGTCTCCTCCAGAGTTGTAGCCAGAGGTGTCTCGAACAACCCGGACCAGGCGTCGTCGTCGTCGACGAGCCGGCGCATGTCGGCTCGTGAGCACAGCGGCTGGGTGAGGGTGGGAAAGACTCGCGCGGCGACCGCAGCGGTCATGGCGTGGAACCGCCGCCAGGTCTCATACGCTCCCGAGTCACCAGTGAGGTCAGACATCGACGCTCGACTGCGCTCCTCGTTGTCCTCGATAAGAAGTCCGCTCAGATCGCAAGGGGTGTAGGAGGAGACGCGTCGGCGCCGAATCTCCACGGTGATATCCAGTTCCCTGAGCAGGGCTTTGGGGAACAAGCTCACCAGGTAGGAGTATCGAGAGAGCCGCGCGTCGACGCCGGCAAATGGCAATTCGGACACCGCAGCGCCGCCCAGATGATGCCGACGTTCCAAGACCAGCACCGACCTGCCGGCCCGGCTCAGAAGGATGGCGGCAACCAGGCCGTTGTGTCCGCCACCGACGATTACGGCATCGTAGAAACCGACGCTGGCGGTCATGCCAAGCCATGGTACTCAGGTTCGGAACCGTCACCAGAAGAACCCGGCTTTGGCCGCTTCTCCGGCTGTACCGACGATCAGGGGATGTCCTTTGGCCTCCATTAGTTACCGAGCGCGTGAGTTGTGGTGCGTCTCTTCACCGGGACCCAGGGGCTCGATGACGCCTTGATCCAGCCCTACAGCGGCCACGCCAGCCGAGAAAGTCCCTGGAGGAGCCCTTCCGGGCGCTGTAGGGGCTGCCCAGCGGCGTACAGGCGTCTTGGCATCCAGTGACTCGGCAGAGACCACCATGCCGGCGCACGGGGGTGGGCTAGGGTCATGACTAATGCCAGCGTTGCCCCCGCCAAGCGAACCGGCTTCCATATGTTTGACCCTCCCACTCATGCCCAACTCGGGCCAGATCAGCGATCGAGAATGACAGGCGCTCTGACGAGGTCGGGCGGCCCTTCCGATCAAGCCTCCGGCGAGAATCCCGGTGGAAGTTCCACGGTGTCAGCCATCTTGGCCCGCTGCGCACGCACCGCGGTGGCCACGGCGGGATCGGTGAGGGCGAGGATCTCGGCGGCCAGGTGGGCGGCGTTGCGGGCCCCCATGTCACCCACCGCCACGGTTGCCACCGGGATTCCCGGTGGCATCTGCACGATGCTGAGCAGCGAGTCGAAGCCCGCCAGCGGGGTGGCCGCGAGCGGCACACCGATGACCGGCAGCGTCGTGAGCGATGCGAGCACGCCGGGCAGGTGAGCGGCGGCTCCGGCAGCGGCGATGAGGACACGGAGACCTCGGCCCTCGGCCTGGGCTCCATAACTGCGCACCACCGCGCCGGCCCGGTGCGCCGACATGACCCCGATCTCCCAGCCGATGGCGTAGTCGTCGAGAACGGCTCCGCACTTCTGCATGACGGGGAGATCGGACGCACTCCCCACGATGATGCCGACGCGCGGTGTCGCGTTCATGATGGGACGCCAGCGACCGCATTGGCGGCGATGTCCTCGCGGATCCGCATGCCGTCGAACTGGACACGACCGACGTTTGCGTAGGCATGGCTCCGCGCCGCAGCCAGATCATCGCCGCGACCGACAACAGTGAGCACGCGACCCCCGGCGGTCACCAGCTCTCCGGCGGCGTTGTGCGCCGTTCCCGCCTGGAAGCAGAGAGCCCGAGCGTCGATGTCGTCGATGCCGGTGATGGCATCGCCGACATGCGGGGGTGCCGGATATCCGGCGGCGCAGGCAACCACGCCGACCGCGGCCCCGCTCGCCGGTGTCGCAGGTGTGTCGGCGAGAGTGCCCCGCGCCACCCCGTCGAGGAGATCGAGTACGCCCTCGCCGAGGAGCGGCAGGATCACCTGGGTTTCTGGATCACCGAGGCGGGCGTTGAACTCGAGTACGCGGATGCCATCGCGGGTGAGCATGAGTCCGGCATAGAGGCAGCCGACGAACGGTGAGCCCCCATCCGCGAGCGCGTCGATGACCGGTTCGATAACCTGGCGCTGCACCTCGTCGAGAAGCGTGCCATCGGTTGTCCCAGGCGCGTACGCGCCCATCCCTCCGGTGTTGGGGCCGACATCGCCATCGAGCGCGCGCTTGTAATCGCGCGCCGACGCCAGCATGCGGACGTCACGACCGTCGCTGAGCGCGAAGACGGAGAGCTCCTCACCTTCGAGGAACTCCTCGACAACGACGACGTCCCCCGCGTCGCCGAAGCGGCGCTCGTTGAGGCAGGTGGCGAGGGCAGCGGTGGCATCCTCGCGGTCCTCGCAGATGGCCACGCCCTTGCCGAGAGCGAGGCCGTCCGCCTTGACGACACAGCGACCGTTGAGATCAATGACGAAGTCGAAGAGGTCGGCGCGGGCCTCGCGACCTCCGGAGCGCCACCGTGCGGTGGGCACGCCGGCCTTGCCCATGAGTTCCTTGGCAAAGCTCTTGCTTGACTCGATGCGTGCCGCCGCTGCGTCGGGGCCGAAAACCGCAATCCCCGCTGCCCGGCAGGCGTCGCCCGCGCCGGCGGCGAGGGCAGCGTCAGGACCGAGGACGACGAGATCGATCTCCCGCTGCCGCGCCAGTTGAGCGATGGCGGCTCCGTCGGTGACGCGCAGCGGGATGTTCTCGGCAACCAGGGCGGTCCCGGGGTTGCCCGGAGCGCACAGCACTTCCGGCCGGCTGGCGTCGCGGGCGCAGGCCCAGGCCAGAGCGTGTTCGCGGCCGCCGGATCCAACGATGAGGACTCGCATCGGCCCGATTGTGTGGGATTGGACGCGATTCCGGCTCTGGGGTCCTGAGATCGGGCTATGGCGGGGTTATACTCGCGATGCGATTCATCCGGGGGGTGTGACGCAGCTGCTGCGCACGGAGGCTGGCCAGGGGCATGTGGCGCTACATCGTCAAGCGACTTCTCCTCGGTGTCGTCACCGTCTTCATCATCTCGGCGGTCATCTATCTCCTCATCGAGCAGTTGCCCGGCTCGTACATCGACAGCCTGCTGCATCAACCGCGTCAGAGTGAAGCCCAGCGGGCCGCCCTGGCGCATTACTACGGCCGCGACAGACCGGTCATCGTGCGTTACTTCAACTGGTTGGTCGATGCCGTCCACGGCGACCTGGGATTCTCGTTCAGCCGCAACCAGACGGTCCTCGAGGCGATCAGCCAGCGGATCCTGCCCACGGCCATCCTCATGGGCGTCTCCTACATCATCACCCTGCTCATCGCCGTCCCCATCGGCATCATCAGCGCGGTCAAGCAGTACAGCAAGTTGGACACCGGGGTAACTGCCTTCTCGTTCTTCGGATACGCGCTTCCCAACTACTGGTTCGGCGCCATCCTCATCTTCGTCTTCGCCATTCCCCATGGAGGCCACGCTGGAGTCCTTCCGGTAGGTGGCATCCTCAGCAACAGCAGCACCGACTACGTCGGCAATCTTGGCGATCTGGCGGTGCATCTCATCATGCCCACCATCGTTCTCACGGTGCAGTCGGTGGCGGTGTACTCCCGCTATGTCCGTAGCACGATGATGGAGACGCTCCGGCAGGACTACATCAGGACCGCGCGCGCTAAGGGACTGACACCGAGGACCATCATCCTCCGTCACGGGTTTCGCAATTCACTGCTGCCGCTCATCACCCTCGTCGCCCTGGATCTGCCGCAGCTCTTCGTTGGGGCAGTCATCACCGAGTTCGTCTTCAACTGGCCGGGGATGGGCCAGCTCTTCGTCCGCGCCGCCGGCGACAAGGACACGGCGCTGCTGGTGGGAGTCCTCCTCATCCTGGCCACCTTCGTGGTCGTCTTCAACCTCCTCGCCGACCTGCTGTACAGCGTGGCCGACCCGCGCATCTCCTATGAGGGTGCCCACTGATGGCGACGACCGCCGCGGCTCCCCTGGCGGCCACCAGCGGCATCGACTTCGAGACCACCAAGGAGATCGGCTATTACCGGCTGGTCTGGCGCCGCTTCAAGTCCCGCCGCATCGCGCTGGTCGCTGCGGGCGTCCTTGCCTTTGTTGTGGCAGCCTGCGTGGTCATCCCCTTCTTCCTGCCCGCCGACACCGCCCGGCCGGGGCAGCTCTTCCTCGGCCTCTCCGCCGAGCATCCCTTCGGCACCGATGAATCCGGCCGCGATCTCTTCACCCGCGTCCTCCTCGGCGGCCGGACGTCACTGCTGGTGGGCCTTCTCGCCATGCTGGCGACCATCTTCATCGCCACCCTGGTGGGCGCGCTGGGCGGCTTCTTCGGCGGCATCACCGACAGCCTGCTCTCGGCACTGACCAACGCCTTCCTCTCGATGCCGGCGCTGCTGGTCCTCGTCATCTATGCGCAGGTGCTCAACCACAAGGATGTCTTCACCGTCGTCACCGGCATCGCGCTCGTCGCCTGGACGACGACCGCCCGCATCGTGCGCTCGGTGGTGCTCTCCCTACGGGAAAAGGAGTACGTCGAGGCGGTGCGTGCTCTGGGGACGTCCCGCCCCCGCATCATCCTCCGCCACATTCTCCCCAACGCGCTGGGCACCATCATCGTGTCGGCGTCGCTCACCATCGCCGCCGCCATCCTCCTCGAGTCGGCCCTGTCGTTTCTCGGTGTCGGCATTGGCGAGCCGCTGGCGAGTTGGGGCTCCCTTCTGTCCAAGGGCGACGACGCCATCACCAGTCAGGGCGACTTCCTGTACGCACTTTGGCCGGGGCTGGCCATCCTCACCGTTGTGCTCTGCTTCAGCTACCTCGGCGACGCCCTCAACGATGCCTTCGATCCCAGGGCCCTGGAGCGTTGACCCAACTCTCCGACGCTCTGCCCCAGGCGAGGGTACGCGCGCTGAGCGCCGTCCCCCGCAAACCGATCAGCTTTCTCGACACCGACACGCAGATCCAGGCCGGTGATGTCGTGCTCGAGGTGAGCGGTCTGCGATCCCACTTCTTCACCAATGACGGCATCGTCAAGGCGGTGGATGGGGTCGATTTCCGGGTCCGGGCGGGCGAAACATTGGGCATCGTCGGTGAGTCCGGCTGCGGGAAGAGCCAGACGTCGCTCTCGATCATGCGGCTCCTGACCCGGCCGGGGCGCACTGTGGCGGGACGCATCAATTTCCGCGGCCACAACCTCCTCGAGCTCACCGACCGGCAGATGTTCGAACTCCGCGGCTCCGAGATCGCCATGATCTTTCAGGAACCGATGACGGCGCTGAACCCGGTGTTCCGGGTCGGCGACCAGATTACCGAGGTGCTCCGCCAGCACACTTCTCTACGCGGTGACGCCTCGCGCAAGCGGGTCATCGAGCTCTTCGACAAGGTGCGCATTCCCTCGCCGGCGCAGCGCATCAGGGAGTACCCACACCAACTCTCCGGAGGCATGCGCCAGCGGGTGATGATCGCCATGGCGCTCGCCTGCAACCCCCGGTTGCTCATCGCTGACGAGCCCACCACCGCGCTCGACGTCACCATCCAGGCACAGATCCTCGCGCTGATCGAGGATCTCAAGCGCACCGAGAACATGGCGGTGGTGCTCATCACCCACGACCTTGGAGTCATCGCCGAGGCGGCCGATGACGTCACCGTGATGTACGCCGGCAAGGTGGTGGAGAGCGCCCCCGTCAAGGAACTCTTTGCCAGTCCCGAGCACCCCTACACCCAGGGGCTGCTCCGCTCCATCCCCACTCCCGAGCGGTTGGGGACGCGTCTCGACGCCATCGCCGGAGTCGTACCCCATCCTCTCAACCTTCCGCCGGGATGCAGCTTTGCTCCGCGCTGTTCAAAGAAGTTCGAGCCCTGTGACAGCGCCTTTCCGCTGCTTGACCACACGTCACCGTCGCACCGCGTGGCCTGCTACCTGTACACCGATGAGCAATCGGAGCGGCGGTCTGACGGTGGTCCCGAGATCGATCCCAGCAGCCCGCTCGCCGAAGAGGTCGGCGCCACCGAATGACGGAGCCGGTCATTTCCACCGCCCACACGCCCGACGTCCGTACTCGGCCGCCACTGCCGGCGGAGATTCGTGCCATCCCCGCCTTCCTCGTCGCGCTCGTGGTCGTCGACCTGCTGCGCGATTTTGTGGGGCCGAGCCTCACCAACGGTGAAGTGCTGGCGGTGGGAGTAGCGATCATGGCAGTTCTCGTCAGTACAGGCTTCCTTACCTACACCCGCGGGATTCGGATGACGGTGAGAGTCCTCCTATTTGTCAACATCTTCCTGCTCTTCGCCAACCCGCTGGTGGGCCAGGGCCACTTTCAACTCACCTCGATTGCCGCACTGTTGCTCTCCGTCATTGTCCTCTACCTGCTGAGTGCCCAGAGCACCAAGGAGGCGTTCCGTCTCGCCGCCTCGGGCGGAGCACCCATCCGCATCAGAGTCGAACCGCAGCTGCCGCAAGGAGGTGCTTCGGCACAGCGTGAGGTCCTGTACAGCGTCCGCGGTCTCACCAAGCACTTCCCGGTCAAGGGCGGTCTGCTGGGCACCACGGTCAACGAGGTCCAGGCTGTCACTGACATCAGCTTCGACATCTACCGCGGCGAAACCATCGGTCTGGTCGGCGAGTCCGGCTGCGGCAAGACCACCACCGGCCGTCTGCTCCTTCGGCTCCTCGAGGCCACGCGTGGGCAACTCATCTTCGACGGCCGCGACATCCGTCGGCTCACCCACCTGGAGCTGAAGCCCTACCGCGCCAAGATGCAGATCATCTTCCAGGACCCCTATGCATCGCTGAATCCGCGGCTCCCTGTCGGCGACATCATCGGAGAGGGGTTGTACAACTTTGGCGTGCGCAGCGCCGCAGAGCGAGAGCGCCGCGTCGCCGCGATGCTCGACATCGTGGGGCTGCGAAAGTACTACATCAACCGCTATCCCCACGAGTTCAGCGGCGGTCAGCGCCAGCGCATCGGCATCGCTCGTGCGCTCATCCTCAAGCCCTCGTTCGTCATCGCCGACGAGCCGGTATCGGCTCTCGACGTCTCCATCCAGGCGCAGGTTCTCAACCTCCTCAAGGACCTGCAGGACGAGTTCAAGCTGACCTACGTCTTCATCTCTCACAACCTCTCGGTCGTGCAGCATGTCAGCGACCGCGTTGGCGTCATGTACCTCGGCAAGCTGGCGGAACTCGCCGATTCCACCGAGCTATACGCGCATCCCAAGCACCCCTATACCCAAGCGCTGCTCAGTGCCATCCCCATCCCCGATCCACAGCTTCGCCGCGAGCGCATCCTCCTCGACGGTGATGTGCCCTCGCCGATCGATCCGCCCAGCGGGTGCAGGTTCCACACCCGCTGCCCGATTGCCCAAGCTGAGTGCACGTCAGCGGAGCCGGTCTTCGAGGCCAAGGGGGGAAACCCCCGACACCTGGCGGCCTGCCACTTCGCTGAGAGCAGCGCCGCGAGGGAGCTAGAGGCCAAGACCGCCCTCTAGGCAATGCACGATTCCCCCGTGCCGACACGACGATCACTGATCGGGCCGGCAGCCGCCATCGTCGCCTACGAGAATGTCGTCACCGTGATCACCGGTGGAGAGCTCTTCACCTCGGGGTTGGCGGCTCTGACGATCTCGGCGGTGCTGATCGTGGCGATGATTTTCTGGTCGAGTCGCTGCCGTCTCACATTGGCCGAGATTGGAATCAGCCGAAATGGTGCCCTGCGTGGTGCGGCAATCGGCGTGGGAGTGGGAGCTCTGATGGCGATTCCTGTGCTCCTCCTCTCGCACAGCAATTCTCTGACTCCCAGATCCGTTCGATCGCGCACAATCCACCGTGTGCACGACCTCATCGACCGTGTCCTCGACCTCGCCAACGGCTCGGGTGCCGGCTACGCGGACTGCCGGGTGGTGGAACGAACCGTACAGCACTGCGCCGTCAAGGACGGTGCCGTTGCCGAGGTGAACAGCTTCGAGGACAGCGGTGTCGGAGTGCGCGTCGTTGTCGATGGTGGCTGGGGCTTCGCCAGCACCGACCGCGTCGATGCCGCCGGCGTCACCGCGATGGTTGTGAGCGCCGTGCGTATCGCCCGAGCCTCGGCCCGGGTGCGGCACGAGCCGGTGCGTCTCGCTCCCACGCCCGTTGTCCAGGGGCGCTACGAAACGCCTGTGAACCGCGACCCTTTCAGCGTGAGCATCGGCGACAAGCTTGGCCTGCTCATGGACTGCGACGCGGCCATGTCCGGGATCACCGGTATCAGCACTCGTCAGGCGAGCGTGGAGTGCGTCCGCGAGACGCGCTACTTCGGTAATTCCGAGGGAACTCGCACCGAGCAGGTCATCATCGAATCGGGAGGCGGCCTCGACGCCACCGCCACCAGCACTGACGAGGTGCAGACACGGAGTTACCCCAACAGCTTCGGGCGCCATCAGCTCTGCGCTGGCTGGGAGGCCGTCGAGGCCATGGCACTCGCTGAGAACGCCGAGGCGATCGCCCACGAGGCGGTGGCCCTGCTCACTGCAGAACCGTGTCCCACGGGAAGGATGACGCTCATCCTCGACCCCACCCAGGCCGCTCTGCAGGTGCACGAGAGCTGCGGTCATCCCACCGAGCTCGACCGAGCCCTCGGCGATGAGGCCGCTTACGCGGGCACCTCATTCCTGGAACCACCGATGCTGGACTCCTTCCGCTACGGCAGTGAGGCCGTGACCATCACCGCCGACGCCACGCGGGCCACCGGGCTGGGCACCTTCGGATGGGACGACGAGGGCGTGGCGGCCCAGCGCACCACGCTTGTTGATCGTGGACTGTTCACCGGCTATATGACCTCGCGAGAGACGGCGGCACGATTCGAGCAGCCCTCCAACGGCACCATGCGCGCCGAGGCATGGAACCGCATTCCCCTGATTCGCATGACCAACGTCAACCTCGAGGCAGGCGACTCCTCTCTCGAGGAGATGGTCGCCAGCACCGAGCGGGGCGTGTATCTGCAGACCAACCGCTCCTGGTCGATCGACGATCGTCGCCTCAACTTCCAGTTCGGCACCCAGAATGGCTGGGAAATCCGCGATGGCAAGCGCGTGCGCTTGGTCAAGAACGCCCTCTACAGCGGCCGGACCCCGGACTTCTGGAACAGTTGCGACGCCGTCGCCGGTCCCGCCGAATGGTCGATGTGGGGGGTGGTGAACTGCGGCAAGGGCCAACCCGGTCAGGTCCTCCATGTCGGCCACGGCGCGGCATCCTGCCGCTTCCAGAACGTGGCTATCACCGGCGCTCGCGGATGAGTGCCGATGTCGACGAGCTCCTCTCACTCGCCGATCGCCTTCTCCTCGAGGCGGGTGCTGAGGGCGCGGAGGTTCGCGCCGTCGCCCACCGCAGTGGGCTCACTCGCTTCGCCCGTAACCAGATTCATCAGAACGTTGCCGAGGAGCAGGTGTCGCTGCGCCTGCGTCTGGTGCGCGATGGCCGGGTGGGGGTTGCTGCGACACGCGGGCAGACCGACATCGCTCGCCTGGTGGAGGCGGCCGACGCGGCACGGCTGCGCTCTCCCGCGGCCGAGGTGGCCCCGCTACCGTCCCCGCAGGAAGAGACCCCCGTCGCTGCGGCGTTCGCGGACTCCACCGCCGCAGCAACGCCGGAATGGCGAGCCGATCAGGTTGCGGTGATTGCCGCTGCGGCATCGGCTGCGGGCATCGAGTCCTTCGGCGCCCTGGAGACAGCCGCCACCGCCACCTGCGTGGTGAACGGTCGGGGACTGCGCCGCCATGCCCGCACCACGTCAGTACGGCTCTCCACCGTGTGTCGCGGTGCTGACGGCGGGGGCTATGCCGATCGCTGCGCAGCGGACATCGAGAACATTGATTCCGCCGGTTGCGCCGGGGAGGTTGTGACAACGACCCTGCGCAACCAGGCCGCGATGTCGCTCGAGCCAGGCATTCTTCCGGTGGTGCTCGCGCCGTATGCAATCGCTGAATTGGTCGGGCACCTCTCCGACATGGGCTTCAGTGCTCTCGCTGCGCAGGAGCAGCGCAGCTTCATGCGTCCCGGAGAACGCCTCGTCGCGATCCCCATCAGCATCAGCGACGACGCCACCGCGAGCGAGGGCATGCCCTTTCCCTTCGACGACGAGGGGGTGACGGCACGACCGGTCACCTGCATCGAGAGGGGGGTCTGTCGGGACCACCTCCACGATAGCGCCACCGCGCTGCGTGCCGGGGTTGGCTCGACCGGCCATGCACTCCCGATGCCGAATACCTGGGGGCCATATGGCCGCCACTTGGTGATGGCTCCAGGGACGGCGAGCCTCGAGGAGATGATCTCCTCGTGCGAGCGCGGGCTTCTCGTCACCCGGTTCTGGTACGTGCGCAATGTGCACGTCCTCCGCACCACAATCACCGGCATGACCCGCGAGGGCACCTTCCTCATCGAGAACGGCCGCATCGTCCGACCGGTGCGCGACCTCCGTTTCACCCAGAGCATCATCGACGCACTGAACGACGTCCGCGCGGTGGGACGCGAGCGGTCACTGCATGTCGAGGAGGGCGGCCGCGCGCTTCTCGTGCCCGCTCTGCATCTCGGGCACTTCGAGTTCACTTCCTGAGCGAGGAGCGGGAGAGGAAAATCCCCGAACGGGTGTACCGGATGCGTCGACGACGTCGTTCTCCCCGCTGCTATGGTGGACGGGGATCGGCCATGGAGCACAGGACAGAGATGCAGGACGTCGTCATCGTTGAAGCGGTACGCACCCCTCTGGGGCGCGGCAACCAGAAGAACGGAGATCTGCGGGACGTGCATCCCGTGGTCATCGGAGCCCACGTCCTGCGTGAGGTGACTGGGCGGGTGAACCTCGACCCAGCCCTGGTGGATGACGTCATCTTTGGCTGCGTTTCGCAGACTGGTGAGCAATCCATCAACATCGCCCGCCAGGCGACACTCCTTGCAGGGTTCCCCGTCGAGGTCCCCGCCACCACTGTTGACCGGCAGTGCGGGAGCTCCCAGCAGGCGATTCACTTCGCTGCCAACCTCATCCAGAGCGGTGTATGCGACATCACCGTCGCCGCCGGTGTGGAGTCGATGAGCCGTATCCCCATGGGAAGCACCGTCTTCCAGGGCCCCGGCGCGCCGTTCCCGCCGGAGTTGCTCGAGCACTACAACCTGGTGTCGCAGGGAGTAGCCTGCGAGATGATTGCTGAGCAGTGGAAGATCAGTCGCGAGGAGGCCGACGAGTTCGCCGCCGAGTCGCAGCGCCGGGCGGCCCAGGCGCAGTCCGAGGGACGCTTCGATCGCGAGATCGCACCCATCGTCGTCGGTGACAACGGTGACGGTCGCGTGGTCTCGCAGGACCAGGGAATCCGGCCGGGTACCACCATGGAGTCGCTCGGTGGGCTGCAGCCGTCGTTCAAGGCCGACGGTGTTCTCCATGCGGGGAACAGTTCCCAGATCACCGACGGCGCCGCAGCCGTGCTCCTCATGTCGCGTCAGAAGGCCGCCGAACTAGGTCTCTGCGCCCGCGCCGTCATTCGCGCCCAGGCGGTTGTCGGCGTGGACCCCGTGACCATGCTCACCGGTCCGATCCCCGCCACCACCAAGGTGCTGAAGCAGGCCGGTATCATTCTCTCCGACGTCGACCGCGTCGAGATCAACGAAGCGTTCGCGCCCGTCGTACTCGCCTGGAAGCGCGAGCACAACCCGGACATGGAGCGCGTCAACGTCAACGGTGGTGCCATTGCCCTCGGTCACCCCCTCGGCGCATCGGGTGCTCGTCTCATGGCCACGCTGCTCCATGAGCTGGAAAGGAGCGACCGCCAGATCGGTCTCCAGACCATGTGCTGCGGTGGCGGTCTGGGAACTGCAACGGTCATCGACCGCACCGTCTGATCAGCCGACCGGCTCGGGTTCCGGTGCACCCCGCAACTCCGCCATCATCTCGTCGAACCGACCGGAGTACACCGCGAAGTAGCGCGCCTCGGGGTGGTGGAGCGTGATCGCGGCGGTGGACTGCTCGGGGACGAGCTGAAAGCCCTCGGTGAGCTCGACACCAATGCGGTCGGCAGGGACGATCTGAAAGAACGTCTCGTGGTCCTCAAGGTCGGGGCACGCGGGGTATCCCCACGAGTAGCGCCGGCCCTGGTCGGGACCGAGCTTCAGTTCGCGGCGGATGTGCGTATGGATGTACTCCGCCGTCGCCTCCGCCATCTGCGTGGCGAAGCCGTGAACCCGGAGCATGTCGTCGTACGCGCCCTCGCGCTGCAGCCGATTGCTCAGTTCACTTGCATGCGGTCCGGCCGTCACCACCTGCAGAGCGATGACGTCGCGCTCGCCGGCTGCGACCTCGGTGCGGGGACGTATGTAGTCGGCGAGGCAGAGACGGTTCTGCTCGGTCTGGCGCGGGAAGCGGAAGCGCCCAATCTCGCGATCGTGATCCTCGGGGTTGAAGACGACGATGTCGTTACCCTCGGCCAGCGCCGGCCAGTAGCCATATACCGCCTGGAGGTCGAGCCAGCGGTCGCGCTGTGCCTCGCGCATGGAGCGTTCCAGTCGTGGTTCGAGCTCGGTAGCGACAAGCTCTTCCCATCGGGTCTTGTCGTGGACTCCTTTGAACTGCCACGACATCTTGAAGAGTGAATTGCGGTCAATGTGGGAATACACGGCCTGGGGACTGATGCCACTCACCACCTGGGCGCCCCAGAACGGCGGTTGCGGGATGGACACATCAGTGCGGGTGTCGCTGCGCGCAGGTGGTGAGACAGCGTCGCCACCTGACGTGGCGGCGGCAGATGCGGCGGCCTTCTCCTGCTCCCGCTCTTGGTGGAGCCGCCCCTCGCTGCGGATGCGCTCAACCAGGGGGTTGCGACGCTGCGGGTCGACGAGTTGGTCGCAGGTGTCCAGACCCTCGAACGCATCCTTGCAGTAGAAGACGCCGGGGTCATAGGGATTCTCGGCGTCAATGAAGAGGATGCGGCGCCCGAAGCCGCGATTGATTGCGGCACCGCCGATGATGACCGGGTAGCGCAACCGACGACGCTCCAACTCCTGGAGCATGAGTGGCATCTGCTTGCTCGTCGACACCAGCAATGCAGAGAGCCCGATGACGTCGGCCTCCACCTCGATGGCCTTCTCGATGATGGTGGTGAGGGGCACCTGCTTGCCGAGGTCGTGGACCGTGTAGCCATTGTTGGTGAGGATCGTGTTCACCAGGTTCTTGCCGATGTCGTGCACGTCACCAAAGACCGTGGCGAGGACCACACGCCCCTTGGTCTGACCATCCTTCTTCTCGAGGAACTGCTCCACGTGGGCGACGGCGCGCTTCATCACCTCGGCGGACTGGAGCACGTACGGCAGGATCAGTTCGCCGGCCCCAAAGCGATCGCCGACATCTTTCATGGCCGGGAGCAGAACCTCGTTGAGGACAGCGACCGGGGTGCGCTCGAGCAGGACGAGGTCGATCTGTTCCTCGATGCCGTCCTTCTTGCGCAGGAGGATCTGCTGGTGAATGCGCTGTGCGGGGTCGAGGCCGGCCAAGGGATCCTCGCGCTGGGCAACGCCGATCTCTCCCGTCCGCCCCTCGAAGTGCTCGATGAGCGCGGTGAGTGCGTTCTCGCCGCGGTTGAAGATGAGGTCCTCGGTGAGGTCGCGTTCTGCCTGGGGGATCTCGGCATACGGCGCCACGTGGACGGGGTTGATGATCGCGGTGTCGAGCCCCGCCTCGACGCAGTGATGGAGGAAGACGGAGTTGATGACCGCCCGCGCGTGCGGTTTGAGTCCGAAGCTGACATTGCTGACACCCAGGCAGGTGTGCACGCCGGGCAGCTCCTGCTTGATAAGGCGGATGCCCTCGATGGTCTCCACCGCGGAATCGATCCACTCCTTGTCGCCGGTGGCGAGAGTGAACGTCAGCGCGTCGAAGAGGATCTGCTCCGGCCGCACGCCGAATTCGTCGGCGATGGCTACGATGCGACGGGCGATCTCCAGCTTGCGCTCGCGCGTCTTCGCCATCCCCGCCTCGTCGATGGTGAGCGCGATGACCGTCTGGCCATGGTCGCGCACCAGGGGGAGAACCGCCTCGCAACGGGTGCGGCCATTCTCCAGGTTGACGGAGTTGACGATCCCCCGCCCGGGATAGCTCTCCAGCGCCTCGCGGACGACATCGGCGTCGGTGGAGTCGAAGACGAGCGGGGTGTCGACGCTCATCTGCAGGGTCTTGACGACGTGGTGCATCTGCTCGGCCTCATCGACCCGCTCGGTGAGAGCGACACAGACGTCGAGGGCGTGGGCACCACCCTCGACCTGGTGGCGACCAACGCCGAGGATGCCCTGATAGTCGTCGTTGAGGAGGAACTCCTTGATCCTGCGCGATCCCTGCGAGTTGACCCGCTCGCCGATCAGCAATGGCGCCGGCTGCTGCTCGAGGTCGACAGCGCGCATGCTGCTCGCCAGCCGCGGACGCAGG
Source organism: Candidatus Dormibacteria bacterium (assembly GCA_051002895.1). Lineage (GTDB taxonomy): Bacteria > Chloroflexota > Dormibacteria > Aeolococcales > Aeolococcaceae > JBPCLW01. The sequence continues at coordinate 50,630 of JBPCLW010000047.1, forward strand.
TCGGGGCGCCGTGGCAGCGGCGCGCGGATGCCAATGCGCTCGCGCAGCGCGGTGATGTGCGCCGGGGTGGTGCCGCAGCAACCACCGACGATTCCCACACCGAACTCGGCGACGAACTCGAGGAGCTGGTCCGCCATGGGATTGGGCTCAAGCGGGAAGTGGGCGCGGCCCCCGACGTTCAGAGGCAACCCGGCGTTGGGAATGCAGGCAATCGGCACCGGAGAGTTCTCACCGAGGTAGCGGATGGCGTCGCGCATGTGCTCGGGACCGGTGGAGCAATTCAGCCCGATGATGTCGACGCGCAGTCCGTCGAGCGTGGCTGTGACCGCCCCGATCTCGGTGCCGAGAAGCATGCGCCCGCTGACATCGAGCGATACCTGCGCCTGGATGGGAACCCAGCGGCCGGTGATGTCGATGGCCCTCCGGGCCCCGAAGATCGCCGCCTTGGTCTCCAAGAGATCCTGCTGGGTCTCGATGACGAGCACGTCGCTGCCTCCCTCGATGAGGCCCTGACACTGCTCGGCAAAGGCATCGACGAGGGCAGGGAAACGGATGCGCCCGAGTGAGGGATCGCTCGACGCCGGGAGATTGCCGGTGGGACCAATGGATCCGGCCACGAATCGCGGTTGCTCTGCTGTGGAGACGGTGTCACAGGCCTCTCGGGCAATCTCCGCGCCCCGGCGGTTGAGCTCGAGGGTGCGATCAGCCTGACCCCACTCCTCGAGGCGCAGCCGGGTGGCCTGGAAGGTGCAGGTCTCCACGGCGTCAGCCCCGGCACTGAGCATCGTTCGATGGATCTCCCGGACGATGTCCGGGCTGTGGAGGACGAGTCCGTCGATCCACCCGTCGAGGGACGTGCCGCCGAACTGGTGGGAGTTGGGCTCCAAGCTTTGGACGCTCGTTCCCATGGCGCCATCGAAGACGAGGACGCGCTCTCGCAGAGCCTCCAGATAGGCGGATCCGGTGTCGGATGTGGTTCGACCCATGCTTCTCACTTCTCTCTCGCTGCCGCCCATTCCGGGCTCGGATCCGGGCCTGCGTGCTACTCTCGGCAGCCGGCAGCGAGTACGGAATCCCGTTGCAGACACTATAGAGGAGAACCCCTTGGCGCGACGTCCACCTCGTCCCGGCGGTCGTCGCCGCCCGCCCACACGACGGGCACCGAGTGACGACTCCACCAAGGTTGCCGTCAAGGAAGAGACCATCGAAATGGACGCCGTCGTCGTCGAGCCGCTCCCCAACGCGATGTTCAAGGTGAAGCTCCAGACCGGCCAGGATGTCCTCGCCTACACCTCGGGAAAGATGCGCAAGTTCTACATCCGCATCCTCATTGGTGACCGTGTTCGAGTGGAACTCAGCCCCTACGACCTTTCCCGCGGGCGCATCACCTTTCGCTACAAGTAGCGTGCGGCCTGGCGGGAGGCCATGATCTGAGCCGTGGCGGTCTACATCTTCGTCTTCGTCGTCTTCATCCTCATTCTCTTCGGGGCGTATCGCAGTCTGGGAATAGCGGCGACGGCGGTCGCCAGTCCGGAGCGGGTTCTTCTCGCCATCTCGCGCGAGCTGCGGAGCAATGTCGAGGCCATGCGCATCGCCACCGAGAACGTGGCGTCCGCGGCCAAGGAGGGGAGGCGCACCGCGACCGGCGCGGCGCAGCAGCTCTCCCAGATCGAGGAAGGGGACGATGATCGCCGGTCTGCGGTCGAACTGCTTGGTGCTGCCGCGGAGAGCTGCGGCTGGGCCGGCAGACTCATGGAGAGCGAGGCATACCCAGCGAATCCCGGACTCCAGGAGGCCGCCTCAGGACTCTTGGATCACGCGGCGCAATGCCTCGCTGCGGTCGTCATCGATAGCGCGGAGAACTCGCCGAGCGACACCGAGCAGCCGGTCAGCTGACCTCTGCGTTGCCCAGCCGGCTGCGGAAGAACTCGACAGTGCGCGGCAACCCGTCATCGAGTGCCACCTGGGGCGTCCAACCGAGCCGCTGCCGCGCCAGCGCGATGTCCAGGCAGGATCCGCGCTGCTCCCCCGGCCGCCCCGCTGCCATCTCGGCTGTAGCTGTGCTCTCGCAGGCGGTGGCAAGGCGGCGATGCAGCTGGTTGACGTCGCACGTTTCCCCTGTCCCGACGTTGTAGGCTCCCGGCGGACCGCTCATGGCGGCGACGTTGGCGGCGACAACGTCATCGACGTACACGAAGTCACGAGTCTGAGAACCATCCCCAAAGATGCGCGTGGGCTGGCCGCGGATAAGTCGTTCCGAGAAGATGGCGACGACCCCCGCCTCACCATGGGGATCCTGGCGAGGACCGTAGACGTTGCTGTAGCGCAGCGCCACGAACTCGAGGTCATTGAGCTGGGCAAAGACACCACCATAGATCTCGCCACAGAGCTTGGCGGCGCCGTACTGCGAAGCCGGCCTCGTGGGGTGCGACTCTGGCGTTGGCAGCACCTCGGTGTCGCCGTAGAGGGCACCACCGCTGGAGGCGAAGATGAAACGTCGGGCGCCAACACGCGCGGCGGCAGCGAGCAGGTTGACGGTGCCGAGGACGTTGATGTGGGTGTCGAGCTGAGGCTCGCTCACCGAGCGACGCACATCGATCTGCGCTGCCTCGTGGAAGACGGTCTCGGGGCGGAAGCGCTGCAGGACAGAGTCCATGTCCCCGTTGATGTCGAGTTCGACGAATTCCGCGACGGCATCGTTGACCTGCTCGCGGCGGCCCCGAGAGAGATCGTCAACGACGCAGACATCGTGTCCGTCGCGGATCAGCCGGTCGACCAGCGTGGACCCGATGAAGCCTGCGCCGCCGGTCACGAGGCATCTCATCCGGTCTGCTCTCCGGGGTGCCGCGCCGGATGGGGCGAGACGTGGAGGTGGGTGATGGCGAAGACAACGAATCCGAGAAGTACCAGACTGCCGTAAGAGATGCTGCGATCGAGCAGAGCGATGGAGAGGGCGTCGTTGTTGCTGATGCCGGCAACCAGCGTCAGCACCCCGACCATGCCGGCCTCGACGAGTCCGATGCCCCCGGGGAGGAAGGGAACCGTGGTGAGCAGAGCGGCGACCAGGGCGATGAGGAGGAACTGCGAGGGACCAACCTCTCGGGTGAAGCCCAGCGCTCCGACAACGAAGCCGAGCCGAGCTGCCTCGAGTCCCCAGACGAGGACGGTGAGGGAGAGAAGCAGAGGCAGCCGTTTCAGCGACTCCACGGCGCCGATCCGAAAGCCCTGATAGCGATGGAAGATGGCCTCCGGCATGAGGCGGAGGATTCGCTGACCGCGGCCGGCCCGCATCACCAGAATGACAGCGATGCCGAGTGAACTCACCGTGAGACCGGCAATGACATAGGGGACCAGCGCTCCGGGGGCGCGTCGATGAAAGGTGTAGGCTCCGGCGATCAGCAGCAGGCCCATGAGGACGACCAGGTCCATGAGGCGCTCGGCAATGATCGTTCCCAGGGCCTTGGTGCCCGAGATGTGTTGGCGCAGTCGGCCGAGGTACGCCCGGTAGACATCGCCCATCTTGGCCGGCACCACGCAGTTCACAAAAAACGACGTCACCAGGATCAGCGTCAGGGGTCGCGTCGGCCGTTCCTCTCCGGCGTTGGCAAGGAGAAGTTTCCAGCGATAGCCACGCACCAGGAAGGAGGCGTAGTAGGCGGCGAGGCCGAGAGCGTAAAGCTTGGGATCAGCGTGGCTGATGCGCGTCCACGCATCCCCCCAGTTGATCGGAGCGCGCCAGATGGCGATGGCGACGATGATGATCGCGCTGCCGATCGACAGCAGTGTTCGTCGGGTGAGGAAGCGGCTGGCTAGAACTGGCGCCGTCTCGGGCGCTGGCTCCTCGACTGCCGCGAGTGGGGAGCTGGACACGATTGCAGGCAACAGTACCACGCGATCCTGGAGGCTCCATGAACGGGGGCGCCAGTCAGCTGCGGGAACGCCGCACCCGGCTGATGAGCGGTTGTCGCCGCGGTGTGACCTCGGCACCTTCGCGTTCGGCGAGCACCTGGGCGAGACGATCAATGTGCGTGGTGCCGCTCCGTGCGTTGGGGGGTCGGCTGTCCCACTGGCGAACCTGGAAGACGCCCTTCAAGGCCGTGTAGGGGATCCCCAGAATGCGGACCTCTGTGCTGCCGGGTTCGAGCATCTGCCAGATGCCGCCGTAGCGGCCGAGCATGGCGTCGGGCGCGATCGATGCGCGCAGCACCTGCCCGTCGGCGAAGTGGAATGCCGCCCGATCCCAGTCGGCCACCTCCTCGGCGTTCGGGCCTGGGGCGGTGCCGAGGATGAGTTGACGGATGGCCGAGAGGGGGAACAGAGCCCGCTCGTTGTTGGGATCGACGCCGCGCACCTCGGCCTCGAGGAGGGGGTGCTCGAAGGTCAACTCGCTGATCTCAGCATGGAGGATCTCGCCGTCGACAAAGCTGATGAGAATCTCGTCCATGAGGGCAGCGTAGGGCACCCAACGTCGCCGGCGTCGGTCGTGAGTGAGAAGATCTCGGCGTCCAGGCCGCCCTACAGCGCGCCGGCACCTCGAGGAGGACGCATGGAGTCGCGCGAGCCCATCGATCTGCGCAGTGACACCTTCACCGTGCCGAACGCAGCGATGCGCCGGGCCATGGCCGATGCCGAGGTGGGGGACGATGTGTGGGGCGAGGATCCCACCGTTGCGCGGCTCGAGGAGCGAACCGCTGAAATTCTCGGCAAGGAGGCCGGGCTCTATGTCGTCAGCGGCACCATGGGCAATCTCATCGCCGTCGCCGCGCAGACGCGGCCCGGTGACGAGGTCATCGCCGACAGTGAGTCCCACATCGCCATCTACGAGGTGGCGGGCGCCGCCGTCGTGAGCGGCGTCCAGCTGCGTTTGCTGGAGTCCTTCGAGGGCTGCCCCGCACCGGACGCGATCATCGCCGCCATACGCAGCGAGGACATCCATGTGCCCATCTCCCGGCTGCTCTGCCTCGAGAACACTCATAACCGCCGCGGCGGCGCGGCGGTGGCGATCGACCGTATCGGGGCCGCCGCCGACACCGCGCGCAGCAACGGGCTCCGGGTGCACTGCGACGGGGCCCGACTGATGAACGCGGCCGTGGCGCTGCAACCGACCGACCCGCTTCGTGCCGCGGCGGAGCTTGTTCGTTCCTGCGACACCGTCTCCATCTGCCTCAGCAAGGGACTCGGCGCACCAGTGGGATCTGTCCTATGTGGCGATGCCGACGTCATCGCCGCTGCCAGGCGGTGGCGCAAGAGGCTCGGAGGCGGCATGCGTCAGGCAGGCATCATCGCCGCAGCAGGCATTTGGGCGTTGGAGCAGAACGTCTCTCGCATTGCCCACGATCACGCGCGAGCGTCCCGCCTCGCCGAGGCCCTCAGGGACGTCGCCGAGCTGGTGCTTCCCGCCGTGGCGACGAACATTGTCCTCGTCCGGGTCGTTCCGGATGCCGGCGAGGTCGCCGCTCGCTGCGCTGCGGAGGGCGTGAAGGTGACGGTGATGGGTCCGCGAATGATCCGCTGCATGACCTATCTGGGAGTCGAGGACGCAGACATCGCGCGGGCCATCGATGTCCTCTGCACCGTGCTGGGATCCACCGAACCACGGACAGCGACCCTGGCCTCATAAAAAGAGGGGCCCCGATCTCTCGGAGCCCCTCCACCGGATGCGTGGGTCAGCTAGCTCCCGGGTGCTGCTGCGGGGGTCGTCGCAGCTGCCGTGGTGCGACGCGTGCTGGTGCGACGCGCCGTGCCGCGTTTCGCAGTGGCGCGCTTCACACCCGTGCGCTTGGCGGTCGTCCGCTTGGCCGTCGTCCGCTTCGCGGTGGTGCGCTTGACACCGGTGCGCTTGGCGGTCGTCCGCTTGGCGCCGGTCGTGCGCTTGGCGGTGGTGCGCTTCGCGGTGCGGCGGACGGTACGCTTGGCCGCCCCGGTGGCACGCTTCACGGCGCGCTTGGCACCCGTCGCGCGCTTCGCGGCGGTGCGACGCCCGTTGGTGCTCTTGGCACGGGTGCCCCGCTTCGCAGTGCGCTTGGCACCGGTCGCGCGCTTCGCGGTGGTGCGCTTGGCTCTGCCGGTAACTGCCGTACCGACACGCGATGCGGCCTTTCGGATCTCTGCCTCAAGCTTGACGACGGACTTTTCGAGTCCGGCGAGACGCTTCTCCAGCTCGTTGACGGGGAGGGCACGAACAAGTCCCTGCACCGCCTTGATGAGGTCGTTTCCGCCTCCACTGACGCGACGGCTCGTCGTCGACGTTGCACGGCGCACCGTGCGTTTGACGGCGCGCTTTGCGCCTGTCGTGCTTCGCCTTGTCCTGGCCATATTGGATGGGCCTCCGTTGGTGACAGTCGGCGTCTGTTGCCGCCTGTCTGGTCCTACGTTTTGGACAGGGAGAGGACTATCCCCCCGCCGGAATCGTGCATAGCATGCTGCTTACATACACGGTTGTCAATGTCAACCGCGCGTGCGTGTCACGCTGCACGACTCTGCGAGAGGTTATCGACGTCGCTGTGACCGTGCACAGCGACATGGCAGCGGCAACTCGTTCCTGTGATTTTCCTGCCAGGAGCGCCGGGTACATGGGGCGCGAAACGGCACTGCGATCGGGTCGTGAGGAGAAGCGTATAGTCGGCTCGCTGAATACGAAATCAGGAACTTTCGGAGGTGACGCGCGTTGTCTGCGCACCGGATCAGGAAGTCCGCGAACCGCCATCAGCGACTCACCGGAGAGGCGCGAGCGTGACCCAGGCGGCTAGCGCGGGTTCGCACCTGCCGTCGGCAACGGCATGCCAGCTCTTCGACCTCGCGGCTGACCGCCTCGGCCTCGATGAGTCGCTGCGCTGCGTGCTGCGGGGGATCAAGCGCGAGTTCGTCGTCCATTTCCCGGTGGAGATGGATGACGGCACCTTCGAGGTGTTCACCGGGTTCCGGGTGCAGCACAACATCGTCCGTGGTCCCGCCAAGGGTGGGATCCGCTACCACCCCGCCATGACCCTTGACGATGCCCGCGCGCTGGCCATGTACATGACGTGGAAGTCAGCGGTTGTGGACCTTCCCTTCGGCGGCGCCAAGGGCGGTGTCATCTGCGATCCCAAGCGGCTCAGCGCTGCCGAACTCGAGCGTCTCACCCGCCGCTTCACCACGGAGATCTCGCTGCTGGTGGGTCCCGAGAAGGACATTCCCGCGCCCGACCTGGGGACTAATCCGCAGGTGATGGCTTGGATGATGGACACGCTGTCGATGCACGCCGGCTACTCCATTCCGGCATCGGTCACCGGCAAGCCGGCGGCGATCGGCGGATCCGAGGGTCGATACAGCGCCACCGGCCGCAGCGTGGCCATCGTCGCGGTGCAGGCTCTTCGTGACCGCGGCATCGACCCGGCCGGCGCAACCGCGGCGGTGCAGGGTTTCGGGCAGGTTGGATCCATCGCCGCCGACCACCTGGCGGCGCACGGAATGCGGGTTGTTGCGGTCAGTGACAGCGGAGGGGGAGCCCATCGTGGCGACGGCCTCGACCTCGTCGCGATCCGCTCACTGAAGGAAGAGGGCGGAGCCATCGCCGACGCCGCCGGCACGGAGCCACTGACGAACGCGGAACTCCTCACGCTCGACGTTGACATTCTCGTGCCCGCCGCTATGGAGTCGGCAATCTCGCCGGAGAATGCCGACGCGGTTCATGCCCGAGTGATCGCAGAAGGCGCCAACGCTGCCATCGAGCCGGCCGCCGACGAGATCCTCGCCGCCAACGGCATCATCGTGGTCCCCGATATCCTCGCCAACTCCGGTGGTGTGGTGGTCTCGTACTTCGAGTGGGTCCACGATCTTCAGGCGTACTTCTGGGCCGCCGGCGAGGTGAACACGCGACTCAAGGAGATCGTCCTGCGCAGTTATGACCAGGTGCGGGTTCGGGCAGAGCAGGAGGATGTCACCCTGCGCACTGCGGCCTGGGAGATCGCCGTGGAACGCGTCGCCGCTGCCACCAAGGTGCGGGGCATCTACCCCTGAGGGCCCTCGAGAAAGGCGCAGGGCGCCGGTGCGGTTGGGCTTGGTAGGACGGACATAGTCGCGCCCGGCCCTCTGCGCCTTACCATGAACCAGGATCGTGAAGGAGGGATGACGGTGGCACCGAAACGGGTTCTCATCACCGGCGTCTCGCGCTTCTGGGGAGCCGAGCTGGCCGCCCGCCTCGAGGCGGATCCTGATGTCGAGCAGATCGTTGCCATCGACAGTGAGGGTCCGGCCCGCGAGCTGGCGCGCACCGATGTCATTCGGGCCGACCTGCGGCACCGTCTCATCGGCAAGCTCATCCGCGACCTCGGCATCAACACCGTCATTCACGCGGGTCTCATCGTTGACCCGCGCGGGGCGTCAGGGCGGCGGATCCACGAGTCGAACGTCATCGGGACCATGAACCTCATGGCCGCCTGCAGCGGGCCCGACTCCCCGGTGCGACAGCTGGTGGTCAAGTCCAGCACTGCCATCTACGGCAGCGAGCCCGACGATCCCTCGTTCTTCTCCGAGAGCATGCAGCGCCGTTCGCCGGCCCGCGACAGCATCACCCGGAGCATCGACGAATTCGAGAACTACATCCGCGACTTCAGTCTCCGTCGGGCCGACACCACCGTCACCGTGCTGCGCTTCGCCAATGTCCTGGGGATCGAGAATGACACTCCGTTCGCGTCGCTCTTCGACCTCCCAGTCGTGCCCACCGTCTTCGGTTTTGACCCGCGGCTGCAGTTCATCCACGAGGACGACGCGGTGGCGGCGATGGAGCATGCAGTGCGTGCCAATCGGCCAGGCGTGTTCAACGTAGGCGGCGACGGCATCGTCGTGCTCAGCCAGGCTGTGGCGATGCTCGGCAAGGTCAACGCGCCGGTTCTGCCCTTCATCGCTCCCGGCCTGGCGGTGGCGGCGTTGCAGCGACTCGGTCTGGTCGACTTCCCTCCCCACCTGGCGCGGCTGCTCCAGTACGGCCGGGTGGTCGACACCACCGCGATGCGCGATGAGCTCGGATTCACGCCGGGGCATACCACCCTGGAGACGGTCGCGGACTACGCACGGCGGCTGCGCGTGCGCAACGTCGTGGACCCGGACCCCTATACGTATGAGGCGGACCTCGAGCGCCTGTTGCGCAGCAAGGCGCGTCGCCTCGCAGGAGCGACCACGAGCAGTCGGGCACGGGCTCCGCGGCGGACGCGCAAGCCCGCGTCGACCGCGTCGTGACCGCGCGGTCTAACGGACACCGCAAGACCCGGCTCGACGCGCTCACCGAGGTGGCCTCGGCAGCGCGCAGCGTCGTCGCAGCCATCCCCGCCGGCGGCTCGTTGCCCCGCCTGAGACTGCCAAGTCTGAGGCGGCTTCAGCGTGATCTTCCCAACCAGGCGATGATGGCGACGGGTCAGCTAGCCATGACCTTGCGCGACCTCACCGGTCGCGACGTCATCGACCTCGAAACACTGCAGGACGTCATCGGCCTCGCGTACCGGATCCAGATGGTGCGGGGCCAGCATCGCCGCGGCGAATGGACGGTGGACGAATTTGGCTTTGACCGCGAATGGGCAGAGATCTTCCTTCCCATCTTCCGGCTCATCTACCGAAAGTATTGGCGCGTCGACACCAGCGGATTGCAGCACATCCCGCGGCGTGGAGGCGCCCTGCTGGTGAGCAACCACGCGGGAGTCCTGCCCCTCGACGGCGCCATGATCAAGGTGGCCGTGCACGAGGCCACCGATCGCCACGCCCGGGCCCTGATCGCCACCTTTTTCGGAGGACTCCCCGCCGCGTCCTGGTTTCTCCGCCGCACCGGACAGACCCTCGGCCATCCCGACGATTCCCGGCGCCTCCTCGACAGCGGTGAGCTCGTTCTCGTCTTTCCTGAGGGCGTCAGGGGAACAGGCAAGCCGTGGAACGAGCGCTATCAACTGCGCCGTTTCGGTCGCGGCGGTTTCGTTGCCGCGGCGATTCGCTCGCAGGTCCCGATCATCCCCATCTCCGTTGTGGGCAGCGAGGAGACGTACCCCATGCTCGCTGACGTCAAGCCGCTGGCGGATCTTCTCGGCATGCCCTACTTCCCGATCACGCCGACCTGGCCGCTGCTCGGTCCGCTTGGTCTCGTCCCCCTGCCGAGCAAGTGGAGCATCCGCTTCCACGAGCCCGTGCGCACCGATGAGATGTCTCCGGAGCGGGCTCGCGATCCGGCCCACATCATGGCGGTGAGTGACGGGGTTCGCGACGTCATTCGTGACGGCATCGCCCGGGGACTCATGGAGCGGGTCAGGCCCTTCCGCGGTTAGGAGCGTTTCCCCGCCTCGTGCTCAGAGTCCAGTGGGTAGGGGAGCGCTGGCGTGATACTCGGGATGGTCGGCGACAACACGCGCGGAGCCGGTTCCCGATCGCACCGCCTCACGCTGTTCGGAGGTGAGTCGAAATCGCAGGAAGTGAACGCTCTCGGTGACATCGGACGGGCGGGTCTGTGCCGGCCCGGGAATCTCCTCTGCGGTCGCGCGCTGCCCATTGACGTCCAGCGCGATGTGATGCTGGAGGCCCCGCCAGCGCTGCAAGTGCGTGCGAACGGTGGATTGGTCCTCCAGTTCGACGAGCATGGTGGCAACAAACGATGTGTCATCGGGCAGCAGCCGGGTGTAGGTGTCGATTTCGCTCTGCGCCTGGGCGGCGTCGCTGATGCCTTCGACGTAGACCATTTCCTGGACCTGGTACCGCAGCGTCTCGGGTGTCTCGAATTCGAGCGCGAGTGATTCGCCGAGTTGAACGCGGCGATCGCGACGCAACGCGATCATCCGGGCACGCTCGTCAGCCCGGCGTTCCCCGTACGCCGAGCGGTCGAGGATGAGGTCATCAAGGGTGAGTGCGGTCATCGGTCCTCCCACGACTCACGCGGTGGTGGCCACCTGGTTGCGGACTTCGTCCAGCGACTTCTGGAAGCGGCCGGCGTGAGTCTTCTCGGCACGGGCGAGAGTGGCGAACCAATCAGCGATCTCCTCGAAGCCCTCTTCCCGCGCGGTCCTGGCAAATCCCGGGTACATCGCGGTGAACTCGTACGTCTCACCGGCGATCGACGAGGCGAGGTTTTCCTCGGTTGTTCCCATGGGCTCGTCGGTGGCGGGATCGCCGGCCGCCAGCAGGAACTCCGCGTGCCCGAAGGCGTGTCCGGTCTCCGCGGCGGCGGTGTCCTGGAACATCTCGGCAACGGGGTTATGGCCTTCCTTCTCCGCCTGACGCGCGAAGAAGAGGTACCGACGATTGGCCATGCTCTCGCCGGCAAAGGCTTCCTTGAGCGCCAGATGTGTCTTGCTTCCCTTGAGTTCGGTCATGTGCTGTTTCCCTCGTGTGTGGTGATGGTTGGGGGGCTGCCAGCGCAGGTCGGGCAGAGGCCCTGAAATCGTAGGTCGTATCCACTGATCTCGTATCCGGTGCTCATGCTGAGGTCCCGAAGAATCGTCCGTGGCAGATGGGGTGTGACATCGAGCATCCGATTGCATCCAGTGCAGACGAGGTGGTGATGTTCAGCGATGTTCGCGTCGTACCTGGCAGCAACTTCGCCCTCGAAGACGAGCTCACGGGCACGGCCCGTCTCGACGAGAAGGCCCAGCGTGCGGTATACCGTGGCCGCGCCGACTCCCGGCATTCGGGCACGAACGCGCTCGTAGATCTCGGCTGCGTTGGGGTGATCGTCCACTGCACAGAGGGCGTCGAGCACGGCGCGTCGCTGCGGGGTCTCGCGAGCGCCGAGGTCGCTGCTGATGCTCACCCGGCGGTCCCGTCGGGACGGGCTTCCCACCATTGGCACCACCAGTTCTCCCCGACGAGGACGCGGAGTTTGGGATGCCAGCAATAGGCCAGATCCTGGCGCTCGTCGATGTAGAAGAGGCAATTGCCGCAGCGTTCGTCCCCCGATGGGTGGCCGCGCAGCACAGCGTCAGTGGTCAGGTGCTGAAGCTCGCGGTTGCGCTGTTCGTCGATCTCCTTGGGCTCGGGCAGCACCCCGTCGGTCATGGGTTTCCTCAGCAAGTCGTTGGGATTGAGAATCATTCTCACACATTCGTCCGCTGCACCCGGCGATCAGGAGCAGGATGCCCATATGTTGTGCCTAGGTCCCGGAGAGGCACAAGATGGCGGCGGTGCGGCTCGATGCCTTTGCTACGATTCTTCGATGACAGGCCATGTACGGTCCGACGGGGCCGACCGCTGAGGAGCCGGAATGGAGATTGAGCTGGGTCGATCGAAGCGCGCCCGTCGTGCCTTTGGGTTCGACGAGGTTGCCCTGGTCCCGGGACGCGTCACCGTCAATCCCGGGGAGATCGACGTCAGCGTCCAGTTGAACGGCACCGAACTGAAGATCCCCTTCCTCGCGGCGGCCATGGACGGTGTCGTCGACACCGCCTTCGCCCGGGAGATGGGCCGGCTCGGCGGCCTCGCCGTCCTCAACCTCGACGGGGTCCAGACGCGCTACGAGGACCCCGCCGGAGTGCTCGAGGAGATCGCGGCAAGCCCCGTCGAGCAGATCAATGTGCTGCTCCAGAAGCTCTACACCCAGCCGGTGCAGGATGGCCTTATCGGCCAGCGCATCGAGGAGATCCGCAGCACCGGGGTGCCGTGTGCGGTGTCAACGATTCCCGCAGCCGCTGAGCGGCGCGCCGGCATCATCCAGGAGGCGGGAGCCACCGCCCTTGTCGTCCAGGGCACGGTGCTAACCGCCCGCCACATCAGCAAGAGCTACAAGCATCTCTCCTTCAAGGAGCTCACTGCCCAACTCGACATCCCGGTGATTGCCGGCAACTGCGTCGACTATGCAACAGCTCTGGAACTCATGGATACGGGCATCAGGGGGCTTCTCGTCGGTGTCGGGCCCGGTGCCGCCTGCACCACGCGCGCCGTGCTCGGGGTGGGGGTGCCCCAGGTCACGGCGACGAGCGACTGCGCCGCGGCGCGGGAGGACCACCTCCGGCGCAGTGGCGAACGCGTGGCCATCATCACCGACGGCGGGATGCGTCTTGGTGGTGATGTCGCCAAGGCCTTCGCCAGCGGGGCCGACGCCGTGATGGTCGGCTCCGTCTTCGCCGCTGCCCGCGAGGCGGCCGGCCACGGCAACCACTGGGGCATGGCGACGCCAGATCCCAATCTCCCACGGGGGACGCGGATCCGCACCGGCGTCAAGGGCTCTCTCGAAGAGATCCTCTACGGTCCCGCACACGTCGACGATGGATCGATGAATCTTGTCGGGGCACTGAAGAGCGCCATGGGTGTATGCGGGGCGAGGAACCTTGCCGAGTTCCAGGACACTGAGATGGTCATCGCCCCCTCGATCAAGTCGGAGGGAAAGGTGCAGCAGCGCGACCAGAAGGTGGGGATGGGGGCCTGATCGGGTCGCTCGGGGCCGACCGGGTCCTCGGGACGGACGGGACCATGCCCCTTGCGAGGACCGCCGTCTCGCAGCTTGCTGCTCGCGGCTCGCTCTCGGCGCGCTTGCATGCGCGCCTCCGAGAGCCCCGCTGCGGGGCACGCACCCCGTCCGTCCCGGTCTCGGGACCCCTTGTGGACTGTCATATCCCGAAGCGTACGAACCCCCGTTGCGCCCTCCGTCGACGCGCGTTCGCAGCCGTTGGGGCCTCTGTTAGCATCCCGCCATGGATGGCCCGGCGGACCCTGGAAAGCGGGGATGAGCACCGCCCTCGACCAATCGGAGACGATGGTCACGCCACCCGCGATCGTCCACGACACCGTTCTCGTCCTCGACTTCGGCTCGCAGTACAGCCAACTCATCGCTCGGCGTATCCGTGAGGCGAAGGTCTACGCGGAGCTCGTGCCGCCCAGCATCAGTGTCGAGGAGATTCGCCGCCGGGCACCGCGCGGACTCATCTTTTCGGGCGGACCCATGTCCGTGTACGAGCCGGAGGCACCTCGTCCAGATCCGGCCATCTATGACCTGAACCTGCCGATCCTGGGAATCTGTTATGGGATGCAGCTCCTTGCTCACCAGCTTGGCGGCGAGGTGCTGGCGGCCCCGCGCAAGGAGTTTGGCGGCGCTCAGCTCGTCATTGACGATCCCAGCGGCATCTTTGTCGACTTTCCTGTGGAGACTCCGGTGTGGATGTCCCATGGGGACCACGTCGGGCGCCTCCCCGAGGGGTTCCGCTCCGTAGCCCACTCCCTCAACTCCCCCTGCGCCGCCTTCGTGGGTCCCCACGGCCGCTACGGCATTCAGTTTCATCCCGAGGTGGTGCACACACCGCAGGGTCGACGCCTGCTGCGCAACTTCCTTCACGACGTCTGCGGTTGCTCCCCCACCTGGGAGGCGTCGTCGTTCATCGAGATGGCGGTGCAGGACATCCGCAATCGGGTGGGCTCAGGCCGTGTCCTCTGCGCCCTCTCCGGGGGCGTCGACTCTGCGGTGGCGGCAACGCTGGTGCATCGCGCCATCGGTGAGCAACTCACCTGCGTCTTCGTCGACAACGGCCTCTTGCGCCGAGATGAGGGGGAGCGCGTCGTTGACGTCATGACCCGCCAGGAACACATCAACCTCGTTCACGTCGATGCCGTGGATCAGTTCCTCACTGCCCTCGAGGGAGCCAGCGACCCCGAGACAAAGCGCCGCACCATTGGGCGGACGTTCATCGAGGTCTTCGAGATGGAGGCGCGCAAGCTCGGTGATATCGACTTCCTCGCCCAGGGCACGCTCTACCCCGACGTCATCGAGTCGACGTCACACGACACCCACAACGCCCAGAAGATCAAGACTCACCACAACGTTGGCGGCCTGCCTGACGATCTCCGCTTTCAGCTCGTCGAGCCCCTGCGCTACCTCTTCAAGGACGAGGTACGGCAGGTGGGTCTGACGCTGGGGCTTCCCGAGGACATGGTGTGGCGTCAGCCGTTCCCGGGACCGGGATTGGCCATTCGCTGCATCGGCGAGGTCTCAGCTGAGCGACTCGACACCCTCCGCGCCGCCGATTGGATCGTCATCGACGAGATCAAACGCTCCGGCCTCTACCGCAAGGTCTGGCAGAGCTTCGCGATTCTCACACCCATCTCCAGCGTTGGTGTCATGGGCGACGGTCGGACCTATGCCAATGTCGTCGCCATCCGCGTCGTCGAGTCCGATGACGGTATGACGGCGGACTGGGCCAAGGTCCCCTATGACGTACTGGAGATCATCAGCCGGCGGATCGTCAACGAGGTTCCCGGGGTCAACCGCGTTGTGTATGACATCTCCAGCAAGCCGCCGTCGACGATCGAGTGGGAATAGCAGCAACGCATGACGCAGCCACGGCACGACAGCCCCCCCGCGACAGGCTCTGGCTTGCGCCGAGCTTCGACCGATGAGCTCGACATCGCCATGGAACTGCTCAGCCTGCAGCGCCGTCGGCAGCGGCGCAACAGGCGCCGCCACTCGATCCTTCGCCACCTCCGAGTGCCTGCAGCGGCGGTAGTGTCCGCGGTCGCCGCTGCTTCGGCGATCTCCTGGTATCCGCATGCCTCCGACCATGGCGTTGCCAGTGCCTGTCATCACGGCGATCCCCTCGCAGGAGGGGACTGGCCGCAGCGGCTGACCATGGTGGAGCCCTGCGGCTTCGTGACCGGCACGGTCGAATGCGTTCGTCCCTCCAATCGGGACGACGGGGACATCACATTCAACCTTCAACTTGAGCCGCCCTACCGCCGCGACCTGACTGCCGACAACGCCACGATCACCTGTCGGGGCAAGCCGGGGCCCGACCTACACGTGGAGATCATCCCCAACTCCTGCGGTACTGGGCAAGATCAGTTGACCGCCAACAACTGCGCCAGCCGGGCTGGCTTCACCACTCCGGACCCGCCGCGGGTGGGGGATCGGGTGGCGGTGATCGGTCCTGTGGTTCATGACAGCTTCCATGCCAATCGAGGTCAGCTCGGCTGGACGGAGATCCACCCTGCTGAGCGCGTGATCGTCATTCGCAGGCCCCCGATTGCACCTCCCCAGGTGGTTGCTCCCGACCCCGAGCAGACCGCGCCCTCCGGACAGAATCTGTTGCCCAGTGGCCCGACGGGCGCTGCGGGACCCACCAGAGCCACCGCGTCGCCGCCGACGGGGGCTACTGGTCCGATCCAGTCGCCGCCGCAGTTCCGATGGGGGTTAGCAGGACGCTGAAAATCCCACCCCCGACCGCCGCGGATTTTCAGCGGTAAAGAGGATGTCGGCTCTCGGCGGGCAGAGCCCACCTTCGCCGACGTTCTTTGGGCTCTGTCGGAAGCCACCGGCCCGGCGATCAGGCCGTCTGGGTCTCCAGGGCGGCGATCCGCAGGATGTCGTAG
>JBPCLW010000048.1:0-9870 GCA_051002895.1 Candidatus Dormibacteria bacterium
ATCCTTCACCGACTCCGTCCCCATCACCCCCATCGCCCATCCCGCTGCCCGCGAACGGGCCGCCTGAACCCGCCCGGAAGTTTTCGCTGAACACTTAGGCGGAAGGAATCGCTGAACAGCTACAACGTTGGTCGACCAACTCCGCCCTCAGTGACTTCTCAGGGAGGCGCCAGGAAGGCGACAGACCGGCTCGCTAGACTGCCTCAGCATGGTTATCCCGCTCAACCGGGTCAGACGGCCGGGGGCCATGGTGACCGTGAGCCTGGTGTACGTCCTCGCCGTATCCGGGATCATGATCTGGCGCGGGATTTCGGTTTCGCCGGATTACCTACTGGCGATCTTCATCCCCATAGCCGTCCTCAGTGGGCGGCTCATCCGCTTCCTGCGTGACTGGGTTCCCTTCATCGTCATTTTTCTGGCCTGGGAAGCCATGCGCGGCTTGGCGACCAAGGCCGATATCGATCCCCACGTCGGTGATCTCGCCAACATCGAGACGACCCTCTTCTTTGGGCACCTCCCCACCGCCTGGCTGCAGTCGCTGCTGAGCGGGACAGCACTGCACCTTGCCGCTGTCATTGGCACCGTGGTGTATTTCTGCCACTTCATGGTGCCGTTGCTGGCGGGGCTGGTCATCTGGCTGCGGGACCGCACCCAGTTCCTGCGTTTCACGGCAACGCTCATGGGGATGTCGCTGGTCGCCTTCATCTTCTTCCTGCTCCTCCCCTGCGCCCCGCCCTGGTACGCGCAGCAGCAGGGATATCTCCACGGCTTCACCAAGCTCATTGATGGGACGATTCCCAGCGAGGTGAGCGGGCTCTACAGGAGCATGAATCCCAACCCGGTGGCGGCATTCCCGTCGCTGCACTCAGCCTTCCCTTTTCTCTGTTTCTTGGCGCTGCGACGGCCATACCCAAGAGCGTCATGGGTGATGCTCGGATGGTCGGCTCTCGTCTGGGTCAGCGTCGTCTTTCTCGGCGAGCACTACGTCATCGACGTCATCGCGGGAATCGCCCTCGCCGGTCTCTCGTGGATGGTCATGATGCGGCTCGTCGTCCCCCGCGTCGCTCTGCTCCGCGATCGCGATCCCGCACCATTTGTGGTGCACCCGGAACGTGCGGTTGCCTGACACCCGAGCCGGGCGGCTGCGACTGGCGCCCGGGCTGAGCGCGGCCGAGATCCACAGTCACACCGACGCGTCCGACGGCATGGTGAGTGCTGCCGAGTTGGTGCGCGCGGCGGCGGCGATCGGCCTAGCAGTCATCTGCATTACCGACCACGACACCATGGGCTCATTCGATGCAGCCATCGTTGAGGGACGACGTCTCGGCGTCGAGGTGGTGCGCGGTGAGGAGGTGACGTGCAGCTTCCCACCGGGAACGCACATCCTCGGGCTCTTTCTGGAGACGCCGATCCCCATGCACATGTCCGTCGCCGACACCGTCGCCGCCATCCATGCTCAGCGCGGACTTGCGATCGTCGCCCATCCCTTCATGCCGACATGGTTCGCATCGATGACTCCGCGCCAGCTCACCCGGCTGGTTGGCGATCACGAGGTCGATGGGATCGAGCTGCGTCACACTGCACCGGTACTCCGGGGAACATGGAAACGACTCGACGACTTCTACGCCGCGCATCGCAGCCGGCTCGGCGCGGTTCTGGGAGCGGGGGATTCCCATTTCGGCCGCCATGACCTGGGCCGGGTGGTGACGCTGTTTCCGGGACGGACCGCGGCGGACCTGAGGCACGCTATCGAGAACAGGCTGACCTCACCAATGCGCGGGGTGATGCCGGTCGCGCCCCCCTGGAGGATGCGCCTGGGGCAGCAGAAGCGGTCGATGATCGAGCTGAACCTCAAGCGCCATCGCAAGCAGGTGGGCCAAGGCGTGCCTGGGCGGCGGAGTTCGGAGGCCTGATGGCCCCGTCGATGAGCCGAGGGGTGCGGCGCCGGGCGTCGTAGAATCCGGCAGGCAGGCGGTCCGGTGACCGCCGGCGGTGCGGGCCCGTTTAGCTCAGTTGGTAGAGCAGGGGACTCTTAATCCCTTGGTCCGGGGTTCGAGTCCCCGAGCGGGCACCATTTTTGAGGTCAAGTCCCCGGAAGTGGTGTGAATTAGATGGAGTTCGGAGATCACCAACTGGACGCCGTTCAACCCGCGCCGTGCGAGGACGCGACGTAGCACGCCGCAGACGGCCATGGTGAAGGCGCCGACGACTGATAGTCGGGGATGTCGCCGTTGCCGTAGCCGGCGATGAGGAATCCGATCTCGTCCTGGTCAGCTCATGCCCACGCGCTTGCGCTCGATGATGGCGAGGGCACGCACATCCGCCCCTAGGTCGGGTACTTCAGCGGGGTGACCATGATGGCGTTGGTGCCACTCGGTACCGGGGCGACGGCGTGGGTGAGGGAGTCCCGGTGGTGGTGGGTGAAGGACTGGGAGTGGCCCGAGGCGTTGGCGTGGCCGTAGGCTGCGGCGTGGAAGCGGCCGTGGGCGTCCCCGAGGAGGTGGGAGAGGCAGTCGGCGACGGTGAAGCCGAGATGGTCGGCGTCGGGGTGTTCTGCGCCGGCTGCGACTGCGTGTCCTGATGGAACAGCAGGTATCCCAAGAGCAGACCGGCGAGAAGGCCGAGGATCAACCCCAGAGTTGCCCAGAGGGCAGGGCGTCTCGAATCCGGATCCTCGGTGATGGCGACGCCGGTGGGCGGAGGAGTGGCGGAATACACGTCGTTCACGTCGAGACCTCAGAAGTTGTGGAGAGTGGCAGTGAGGTGGAGCAGCACGGCGGTCGGCGTCGGCGTCAGGCTCCCCGGGGACGACGTGGAGGAGTGGAAGACAAGGTAGGCGATACCCAATCCGATCAGCGCGCCGATGATGAAACCAATGAGGAGCATGAGCACCGGATGGGGGCCCTGGGGTTCCAGGGCAACCGCTGTGCTCCTCGTCTCGGTGGCGACCACCGGGGTGGTGGCGGCAACGGGCTGGGCCACGACCCCAGGCGGCTCGGCTGCGGCTGGGGGCGGAGGCGAAAACTCGGGTTGCGGGGGCGGGGGCGGGTTCTCGTTGGTCACGTCTCTCCCTCAGGGCGGCGCGGAGCGGCACTAGTGTGCCCGATCCGCCGCCTTTGCGCACGTTAGCGGCGTGTGGCAGGGCAGGGTCGGATGGTGAGCCTCTCCGCGCCGCCCGGGCTGCGGCTCTCGGCGGTGGACCGAGCACGCCTGGTCGCACTCCGCCGGCGCATGGACCGCCAAGCACCGGGCATCGTTTGTATGAGTTCTCCCAATTGCCGGCGATGACCTGCTGAGCCGCTGCGAGTGGCATCTGACCGGAGCACACCCGGTGGTTCAGTTCGTTCTCAAGGGCGTCTTTGAGTGCCGCCGGGTGCTGGCCTCGCCGTGGTGGCGGCCAGAGGTTGGCGACGGTGAAAGGAGAGCCCAGGGTCATGGAGGAGGTAGGATCGGCCGATCCGAACCACGATATGAGGTCAGGCCATGAGTGTCACCGTAGGGCTGTACGTTTCGCTTCACGCCAAGCCGGGCAAGGAGGCTGACGTGGAGCGTTTCCTCGAATCGGGCCAGTCGCTCGTCGAGGATGAGCCGGCGACGACAGCGTGGTTTGCCCTTCGCTTGAGTGCCTCGGAGTACGCGATCGTCGACGTCTTTCCCAACGAGGCAGGACGCCAAGCACACCTCTCGGGCAAAGTTGCGGAGGCGCTCATGGCAAAGGCTCCCGAGCTGTTCGCTGAGCCGCCCCAGATCAGGCAGGCTGACGTCCTGGCAGTCAAGCTCCCGGGTGGGTCAACGACGACCTGACCGGATGCGTACGTGGCCTACACGGATGGGATGTCCTCCCGACCCCCTCCGGCACTTCTCTCGCCACCCTCAAAGAGGTGCGCGACCGCTTGTTTGGATGCCGATGGGACATCGCCGGGTAGGCATAATCGCCTGAGCAAGGCGGCCGGCAAACGCATGCACCTGCATGCCGATGACCAACTCGTGGATGAGCTCACCGGCACCGGGCCCGATGATGTGTACACGGAGATGGCTGCCTCAAGGACGTGCTTGATATAGTCGCGGCCGTGACTGTGTCCCTCAGCCGCTCCCACTTGGCGCCAACGGATCCGGGTGGCGACGCTCCGAGGAGCGCTGACGACGTCGGCGACAACGTCCCGTCGCCGTCGTTGGTCACCTGTGCCCCCGTTGCGGCATGATGGAGACGGCGAAAGTCATTGATGGTGGCAATCGTGGCTGCGGTGAACTTCTGCTCCAGCTCCGCTCCGAGGCACGGCGCCTTCCGGGTGGGTCGGTGCTGCGCCTCATCGCCACCGACCCGGCCGCGCCCGACGACCTGCCCCGTTGGTGCGCCATGACCGGGCACAGCTTCCTCAGCACCAGCCTCGCCCCCGATGGACGACCAGCATTCGACATCGGCGTTCGCGCCAACAACGACACCAGGAGCACCGCATGAGCAAGATTCTCATCTCGATCACCCACGGCGCCGACGACGCCGATCGCGCAACCGTCGGCTTCGTGCTCGCGGGCGCCGCCGTCGCCTCCGAGCAGGAGACCACGGTCTTCCTCAGCACCGAGGGTGTCCGCCTTGCGGAACCCGGCGTCGCCGATGGCATCCATGAGGAGGGCTTCACTCCACTGAAGGAGCTGATGGCCAGTTTCCTCGAGAACGGCGGCCAGATTCTGGTCTGCAGCCCCTGCGCCAAGAAGCGCGGCATCACCGAGGACAAGCTCGTCTCCGGAGCAACGATTGTTGGCGGCGCCCGGGTCATTGAGTTGATGGCGGCCGGCGCGCAGACGCTGACCTACTGACGGGATGCCACGGCCAGAGGCTGCCGCCGTCTGTTACGGCGGTCACCTCGACTGCGGCAGTGGCCTGCTGATCGCCATCAAGCGCGCGATGAGCGGTATCGAGGTCGGTCAGGCTCTCGAGATCCTGAGCCTGGAGCCCTCGGTGGGGCACGACCTGCCCGCCTGGTGCAGGCTCACCAGCCACGAACTGCTCGACGTCGAGCAGAGTGGCGAGCAGAGCAGCTACATCGTGCGCCGCGGCCGGTAACTTCGCACCCGGGGCGGGGCGCAAGTAGCAGCCACTGATGCCTGAAATCATTGAACGAGAGTTGATGTGGTCGACGACTCCTTTTGCCGAAGCGCGCCTCTCTCCTTTCAACTGGCTCGCCGATGTCGTCTCGACAATCTCGAGTCTTGAAGTGCAAGCCGCCCTTACTGAAGAAGCGGCTCAGGTGTTGGTGGTAGTTGGAGTCCTCGGTGCGCCAACACGACGCGAAATTGAAGACCGCCGCGTCGGCGAAGATTGCGAGAGTTTGCTTGCGCGAATGGTGCGACGGGGATTGCTGGAAAAGGCGCGCGACGAATCGCTGAGGGGCGATCTGTCGCTCTCGGCGCAATGGGGCACGCGACACTCGAGTCTTTCCAGGCTTGGTGTCCTCAGGCCATCACCCAAGAGGCTTGACCGTCGAATCGTGCACGAATGGGAGCGCACGGTACGCGCCGTACCACGGGGTGACACGCGCCACGTAGCCGCGCCGCATAGCCGGGTTGCGGTATCTCCGGATGGCGCATACTTGATGGCATGCGCACGTTCACGACGCGAGCCTCGCCGCGAGCCCGCGGGGCCGCGGCCGGGGTGGCGTTGCTCGTTGGCGGAGCGGTGATCGCCGTCATGGGTCTCACTCGGCGAAACCTGCCGGAGATAGTCATCGCTCTCGGGGGCACCTATCTGGTGGCGTGGTGCATTGAGAGAAGGCATCGATTCGTCGGCGCCGGGTGCATGCTGTTCGGCCTTGGGACGGGGCTCACGCTCGCGGACCACGTTGATGCCGGTCGGTACCGCGACGAGCTGATCTTCGCGGGCGTCGGCTGTGCGGTGTTGGCTGTGCGAGCCCTGCGCGCTACCGCGGTTCCGTCAGCGGCGCTGTCGTTGCTTTCGGTGGCCGCGTTCGAGCTGGCGCTGTCGTCGGTTCCCGCCTCGGTGTCCACATCCACGATGTACAGTGGGTTTACCGATGGCTGGGCGTTTGGAGCGCTGATCGCGCTGATCGGCGCGGTGACTGTGGTGCGCGCGCTACGGGCCGTCCCACCGGTCGGTGACCGCGACGGAACCGGCTGAGCGACTGGAACTCATCCGGATGGCGCGTGGCGCTGGGCGGACGCGAAGGTCAGCGGTGTTCGGGGCTGCAAGCTATCGACGTCGCTGTGAACCGGCGCCAAACTGGCACCCTCATCGGGGACGGGATGCCACCTTGAATACTCTTGTAGCTCGGCGCCTGAGGTGCTTGCGGTGGACGACAAAGGCCTAGCCTTCACTCCATATCGAACCTGGCGTCCCGATGTCAGCACGTGGCAATTCCCGATGACAGTTTGATGGCAACCCTGCTGAAACTTTCGCGCCACGGGCTCCCCCCTAGTGGCTACGACCGAGTCTCCGCCTCGGCAATCTGAGCCGGGGCCAGGTCTCTTCTCCGGACCCGGGTTATGAGACCTCGCTTTCCGTCGACCGGGCATTTGGTGACATGCCGTCTAGGCCCAAGGTTGGCCTCGAAAATCATCGACCTGAAACTGCGCTGAAAAAGGTGACCATCCGTACAGCGCTAAATACCGCGCGTGGCCCCCTTCTTTCTCTGTCGGCCTAGCCTTGAGTGTCACATCGTAGGCAGACACCCGAGCCTGTCGCTGTCTCACCCCAAATGTCCGACCGCGGGGTAGGATCGCGCCGACCGCATCTGGAACCGTAGTCCAGGACAACAGGACCCTAAGGAGGGCCGCCATGGCATGGGAATCGAGTTGGCATAGGCACAAGGGAGTGCGTTCCGGCGATCAACTCTCGCTCGGCGAACGCGCCGCCGACAAGATGCGCAACGGGATGGGTTCATGGCCTTTCGTCTTCGTCTTTTTCGGCGTCATGATTGTGTGGTCCGTTGTCAACGGCATCTTCCATGTGGGCGGGGGCCAAGGATTCGATCCATACCCGTTTATCCTCCTAAACCTCTTTCTTTCGATGCTCGCCGGCATCCAGGCGGCTGCATTGTTGATCGCCGCGAAGAGGGCGGATGCCATCGCCTCTGAGGTCGCGTTGCATACCGAGACCAATACCGAATACATCAAGGTGCTTCTGCAGCAGAACACGGCTCTGACCGAGGCGGTAGAGAAGCTCACCCAGGAAGTTCACAAGAAAATCCTGGCGAGCTAGCGTCGATCTTTCAGTAATGGAACTGCGGGTGGCAGGCGAGTCCAAGCCATCCGATAAGCCTCAGGGCGACAAGAACGCGCGAGAGCGTGTTCCGACGGGGGATCCGCGATCGGGCGAGCCGCACCGCCGGCGCCTGGGTGCTCGTGGAGCTCGTCACGGACTCGTGGCGTCTGCACGCTCCTCGGCGGTGGGTCAACGAGCACGACAGCAATCGCCGGATCACGCACCGTAGTGCGATCGCGCACCGGGATACTGGCGGTAGGCAGCCGACCAACGAGGGATAACGGTTGACGACGCCAGGACCCGAACCCTGTGCGTTACCGGTGGGTCACCCGGCGCGGCCGGCGGCTGCCCGGGCGTTGTGGGTCTCGGTCCCAGCGGGAGATCGCGGCGCGGTCACTGCGTCACTATCCTTGGCGACACGGTTTGCTCTCAGCGGAAGGTGGGTAAGTGCAGCGATCGTCGATATGGAAAGTTGTGGGCGTGGCGGGCATTGCCGGAGTGGCGGCGACCGGGGTGGTGGTGGCTCGCGCTGAGCGGCAGAGACGCTCTCTCACGCCGGACGACGTGCGCACTCGGCTGCGTGCCCGCGTGGCGAGTATCGAAGCCGCCCCAACATCTGAAGGCGAGCCCGGGCCGGCGGGAGAGGTGCGACGTCGATCGGTGCTTGGCAGCCGGTTGAGGTCGTGGCGCGATCGTCGGCTCAAGGGCTGGGCGCGCCGTGGCTAACGAGCTCACACTCGATCAGGCCATCGAGTTGACCCGAACGGGGGATCTGTGGCTGTTCCGCGGTCAGAGTGCCGCCGGCCAGGCCATCCGGACGCTGACCAACAGTCCGGTCAACCATGTCGGCATGGCGGTCGTGCTCGAAGACCTGCCGCCGCTGATGTGGCACGCGGAGCTCGGGCAGTCTGTGGTCGATGTGTGGACCGGTTCCCATCATCGGGGTGTGCAATTGCACGACCTGCGCGGGGCGGTGACCACGTGGGCGATTCGCTACGGCCAGAGGTGCTGGTTGCGCCAACTCGAAGCCCAAATCAGCAAGGACATGGAGGACCGTCTGCTCAAGGAAGTTGCTCGCCAGGACGGCATTTCCTTCCCACCCGCGCTCGCGCTCGCGGGCCGCTGGCTTCGCGGCCGCCTGCGGCGGCCGGCACCCGCAGAGGAGACCTACTGCGCGGAAATCGTCGCCAGTACGTACCAGGCTATGGGTTTGCTCGGCAACGAGCGACCAACCAACTGGTATGACCCGGGCCGGTTTTGGAGTGGCGACCGCCTTGAGTTGCTTGGCGGGGCGAAGCTCGGCGGAGAGATCGAAGTAGCCGTCACGGCCGACGACGGCATCACGGACATCGGGTTCGCTCGGAGCGATGACATTCGAGAGCCGGATCCAACCACCACGCTTCGCCGCAGCGCTGCCACCGCAATTCCCCCATCCCCGGCCGGATGCCGTCCCCTCTGACAGCGTACGGCCACACACTGGTAACCGATCTGGACATCAACGTCGACCAGTTGCGCTCCGGGCGCCACATCTTCGCCCGATCGTGTCTGGACTGGACCCAGCGGCGCCCCCATCTCGCCAGTGCCCTGCCCGCCGCAGTGACCAGCAAGTTCCTCGCCAGCGGATAGCTGGAGCGCAGCGCAGGGCGCTGACTGCGTGTCAACCCTGGCTACGATCATAAGTTCGACCGCTGGCTCACCGGCGGCACCTGATCGCCGACAACAATCCTGGGCCGGCTGCAACTCAGACGTGCCTCGCATGTGACGGCTGTTGAGGCGCCCTCACACGCGCGAGCGGAGGGCGTCGAGGTCGTCTGTGCCGGGACTTTCGAGACCGCCGCTTACCCGTCGAGTTTTTCAGGTTGCATGCTGCGTGCTGTGAGCACGCTCGACGGGGTTCGGCTGCAGCTCGATCGGGTCGGCGCGGCCGTCGGCGAGATCGATCCGGTGTTCCTCGACACGCCGGCGCTGCTGTGCGCGCCACTCGGCCAAGCGCTGGGGTGCTCCGTGACCCTGAAGGTCGAAACGCTCAACCCGGTCCGGAGCTTCAAGGGACGCGGCACTGAGACAGTGGCAGCCGTAGCCCTGAAGCAGGGCACATCGCGTGTGGTCTGCGCCAGCGCCGGGAATCTCGGGCAGGCGCTGGCCTACAGCGGCTCGCGTCGAGGCCTGGAGGTCACCGTCGTGGCGTCGAGGACTGCCAACCCGCTCAAGGTGCGCCGGATCGCCGGCTTCGGCGCCACCGTCCGGCTCGAAGGCGAGGACATCGAAGACGCCCGGCTACTCGCGCGGGAGATCGCTGATGCGGATGGCGCCTACCTGGTCGAGGACAGCTTGGACCTGGCCACCTGCGAGGGCGCGGCCACGATTGGCCTCGAGCTCGTCCGAGACGATCCGAGACTCGACGTCGTACTCGTAGCCCTCGGCGGCGGGGCGATGGCCAGCGGCGTGGGCTACGCCGTGGGTTCGCTCGCCGGGCACGTCGAAGTGATCGGAATCCAGCCGCTCGGGGCGCCCGCGATGGCGCTGTCGTGGCGTCGGGGAACGGTGGTCGAGACCGACCGCATCGAGACGATCGCCGACGGCGTCGCCGGCCGCTGTCCGATCCCCGAGGTGCTCGACGACCTGCTCGTCGTCCTCCAGGACGTGGTGCTCGT
>JBPCLW010000049.1:0-42301 GCA_051002895.1 Candidatus Dormibacteria bacterium
TCCTTCACCGACTCCGTCCCCATCACCCCCATCGCCCATCCCGCTGCCCGCGAACGGGCCGCCTGAACCCGCCCGGAAGTTTTCGCTGAACACTTAGGCGGAAGGAATCGCTGAACAGCTACAACAACCACACTGTCGCCGCAGCGAGTTTGGGTGGCTACCTCCGAAGAGATTGTGTCGCTATAAAATGCCTCACGGTGAACCGGGAGTTGCAGAAACAAGCCAGCGGCATGGCCCCAGATGATGGCGGGCGGAGATGACTCTGCCCCCCGCACCGCTTCGAGCGCTCGACTCCGATGGAATGATCGAGCGTGCGTTCCAGCTGGCAGTGCGTGGGCACGCAGGCCAACTTCGAGCTCAGGGTGGCCCCTACATCGCCCATCCCATAGCCGTGGCGGGAATGCTCGTGGACGTCTTTGGTGTCACCGATCCTGAGGTCCTGTGCGCGGCCCTGTTGCACGACACCCGTGAGGATACGAATATCAGCGAACTGGCGATCGCGGCGATATCGCCGCGCACCCTGGCCATGGTGCGGCTCCTCACTGACCCGCGCCCCCACATGAGCAGTGACGAGCGCCGAGAACATTACAAGGGGATTTGGGCCGATTCCGACGCGACCCTGATCAAGGTGGCGGACCGCCTGTCCAATCTCCACGATATTCTTCGCCACCCCGATCCAGAATTGGCCCGGCGCTACGCGGCGCGCACCGACAACGAGATGCTGTCAGCGCCGGAGTGCGCGAACCATGAGCCCGGCGGTAGGCTGCTCCGCGATGCGACCAGGAGAGCTCGCGCTCTGGACTCCACGGTGCCCTGGGCAGTTAGGCTCTCTTCATTCCACCTCAGCGTTCTAGGGACGACGAAGGCGCAGGCGCACCAAGTCCCGGAAGGTCGTCAGCGAGTCCCGGAGCGGTGAGACCCGCGAGTCCGCAGCGTGACGCCACACGACAGGGACCTCAGCGACCGTCCACCCCCGGCGGCGAGCTCGCAGCAGGATCTCGGCGTCGAACCCGAACCCGCTGGTTTCCAGCGGTTGGAAGCAGGCGACCGCCGCCTGCGCGGTGAAAAGCTTGAACCCGCATTGGGTGTCATGGAGACCGGGGAGGACGAGGATCCGCAAGAGGACGTTGTAGCTGCGGCCCATGAACTCTCGTCGCCGCGACTGATGGATCTGCACGTCCGACTGCGGTAACGCTCGTGAAGCGATGGCAATCTGGCAGGTGCCACCTATGCGCCGACGCAGCCTGGCGAGCTCGTGTATCGGGGTCGAGAGATCAGCGTCGCTGAAGAGGCGGAGATCACCGCGTGCCGTGAGCATCCCGGCACGGACGGCGGCCCCCTTGCCCTGGTGTCGACCGAGCCGGATGACCCTGAGTTGCGGCCATCCTTGGCTGATTCGCTCGGCGCTGTCAGCACTGGAGTCGGTTGAACCGTCATCAGCGACGATGACCTCGTACTCCTCACCCTGCGCCTCGAGGAACTCGCGGATGACTGCTAGGGTGCTGGGCAGCCGCGCGGCCTCATTGAGGGCGGGAACGATGACGCTGAGCACGGCGGGGCAGTCTAGCGAGCGGTGGGCGGCTGCTCGCGCATCGCCTGACGATGGACCCGACCGATAAAGCGGGGGATCGCCACCTGGCGGACGATGCGGCGAGGCTCCCTGCCCAGCCGCCACAGCCACTCCAGCCCAGCGCGGCGGATGAGCTCGGGCGCCCGACGTATCCCTCCACCGAATGCCCGATAGTCGAAGGTGCCGCCCTCGCCAATGAGCACGCCGTGGTCGAGGCGCTCGGCAACCTCGGCGATGAGCCGTTCCTGGCGGGGGAAGCCCGTGCCCACGAGAATGAGACCGGCGCCCGCCGCGGACAGCCGCGCAGCCAGGCTGGCGGGCTCAGTGTCCGGAGCGTGCCCGGGAGCGGTGAGGACGATGCGCAGCCCCGACAGGTCGCGGCGGAGACGAGCAGCGGTGGCCTCGATGCTCTGTCGTTTGGGCGTGCCCACCAGCGCCACGCTGAGATCCGCCGCCCGCGCCTCCTCCAGAAGGCGCCAGGTGAAGGTCGCTCCAGCCACGCGCTCGGGGATCACTGCGGTGACGCTCGCGGGACTGGTCACGATCGCCGTCAGGCTGCTCAGCAGCCAGCGCAGCGACGGTGAGCGCGTCCGGTAAGCCGCTGCCCACTGCAGGGCGACGC
Organism: Candidatus Dormibacteria bacterium; assembly: GCA_051002895.1. Classification (GTDB taxonomy): domain Bacteria; phylum Chloroflexota; class Dormibacteria; order Aeolococcales; family Aeolococcaceae; genus JBPCLW01. The sequence goes on from JBPCLW010000049.1 coordinate 2,193, forward strand.
CGTCGGCAAGGCTGAGCCAGGCTGTGTTAAGGACATCCCTGACCGCAGCGTCTGCGGCAAAAAATTCCACGTAGGGCTTCACCACGTACACGGCTGGAGAAGTCCTGTCAGCAGCTCGGCCAACGATCAGGCGGATGGCCTCGTCGATGGTGAGACAGTCGATACGAGTGCCGAGGATCCAAGTGCTGGCGCGCTGTCCACTCATCCCGATACCGATCTCCCCGGAGTATCGATCGCGGCAGCAAGAGCGCTGCGCAATTCGCTGCGGAAGCGGTCCGGGGCGTACCGGGCTGCGGCACGACGCATCACGTTAGCGTTCCAGCGCTGCGACTCTGCCGCGTCCACGGCCTGGTTGAGCGCGGCCACGGTCTGCACCTCGAAGAGGACTCCGGTCTCCCCGGGCACGATGGTTTCGGTCAGGCCTCCCCGGGCGAATCCAATGACGGGAGTGCCACTGGCGAGGGCCTCGACGGCCGCGATCCCAAAGTCCTCCTCATTGGGAAAGATGAGCCCCGCCGCGCTCCCCAGGAGCCGGGCTCGCTCAGTGTCGCTGACGTGCCCGGTGAAGCGGATCGAGGGTCCCGCCATGGCCTCGAGACGCTTGCGCTCGGGACCGTCGCCGATTATCGCAAGACGTCTTCCGGCCGCGCTGAAGGCCTGAACCGCAAGACCGATGCACTTGTATTCGCTCAGCGTTGCCAAGGTGACGTATTCGTCAGCACGTTGCGCTGCCGGAGCCAGCCCGGTCGTCTCCACCGGGGGGTAGACGATGGTGGAGTCGGCGCGATAGTAGGTACGGATCCGCCTCCTGGTGGTTGCCGAGTTGGCAACAAAGCTGTCCACGCCGGCGACGCCGCGGAGATCCCAGCGCCGCATGCGCCCAACCACGGCGCGAATCGCCATCCGCCGCAGGGGTCCGACACGCATCTCGTCCAGATAGCGGGGCCAATAGTCCCAGGCAAAACGCATCGGTGAGTGGCAGTAACAGACATGCCGCGTCTCTACGGGAGTGCGGATGTTCTTCACGAAGGCCGCGGAACTGCTGATGACCACATCGAATTTCGAGAAGTCCCACGCCTCGACAGCCCCGGGGATGAGCGGCAACAGGTATCGAGGACGCCGCCGCATCCACGCCGGGAGTCGCTGCAATCGGGACGTCACCACCCGGCCGGGGTCGAGATCTCCGTGATGCTTCGAACCGTCGAACAGGAGCGTATACACCGGCGCGCCCGGAAACATGCGTGCGATTTCCAGGGTGACGCGCTCGGCCCCACCCATGGTGCGATCGAGCCAGTCGTGGACGATGGCGACCCGGGTCATGGGCCGCCATCATGACCGCTTAGAAGTAGTGGCGCCGGCCTCCGACAGCGTGCCCCATGGATCCCGCCAGAACGAGGAGAAGTCCGACCACGACGAGGATGATCCCGATGGTCCACAGAATCGGGATGGCTGCCACTAACCCAACGATCATCAGGATCACGCCCAGCAGAATCATTCGTATTTCCTCATTGTGGTGTTGACCGTGTCAGCACCGCTATCACGAAAGGTGTCTCCGAGAACGCACAGTAGCACGTCGTTCGTCGACGTGGGGGCCGCTGAAGGACTGTCACCTTATTGAGGGACGAGCCCAACGGATGAGCTCTCATGTCAGCGCCTCCCCGGTGCCATCTGTGCACGGTCAGGGTAGGTGCGGCCGGGTAACCGGCGCTTCTCGATTCCTGATCGGTCTGGTCACCTGTTTCGCCACGCAGGACGGCATCCCCGCCGCCGCGCACGCCGTGGCGCCGGTAGGTGCTGGGCGGTATACCGACCAGCTCGGTGAAGCAAATGCTGAAGTGTTTCGCGGTCACCTGCTTGTCGAGACGCGTCCTAGCGCTTGGTGTACTGGGGAGCCTTGCGAGCCCGCTTGAGCCCGTACTTCTTGCGCTCCTTCTCGCGCGGATCGCGGGTCAGGAGACCGGCCTTCTTGAGCGCCGGACGCAACTCCGCGTCGGCATCGACGAGCGCGCGCGCGATGCCGTGACAGATGGCCCCGGCCTGACCGGCCACGCCGCCACCGACCACCTTGATTGAGGCCTGAAAACGCCCGCTCATCTCGGTGATGCGCAGCGGCTGGGTGACCACGATCTCCAGGTCACGGCGGGCAAAGAACTCGCTCGCCGATCGACCGTTGATGATCAGGTGGCCTTCGCCGGGGAACAGACGAACGCGCGCCACCGAGCACTTCCGCCGACCGGTGCCGTAGTAGTAGTGGTCGTTAGTTGCTGGCAACGATGATCTCCCCGAGCTCACCAAAGGTGATGAGCTGTGGCTTCTGAGCCTCGTGCTTCTGGGCTGCGCCGGCGTAGACCCGCAGCCGCTTCATCTGATCTGCACCGAGGGTGTTGTGTTGGAGCATGCCCTTGACGGCATGGACCAGAGGGAACGTGGGGTCGCGCTCGACGGACTCGTCGTAACTCCGGGTGCGGCGACCACTGGGGTAGCCGGAGTAGCGGTCGTACTCCTTGTCGGTCCGCTTCTTGCCGGTGACCACAAGATCCTTGGCGTTGATGACGATGACGTGCTCGCCGGTGTTCAGGTGCGGCGTGAACACGGGGCGATGCTTGCCCCGCAAGACCCGAGCGATATTCGTCGCCAGGCGGCCGAGCGTCTGGCCCTTGGCGTCGACGATGTACCAGGCGGAGGTCGTCTCCCCCGCCTTGGCCATGAATGTCTTCTGGACCATCACTGCTGCTCCGGGAAGCTGTCTGTGGTCATGGGCTCTACTCCACCATCTCGATGATGGCCATGGGGGCGGCGTCGCCGACGCGGGGTCCGAGCTTGATGACGCGGGTGTAGCCGCCGTGGCGGACGTCTCCCTCGAAGTACCGTTCGCGGTAGGTGGTGAACAGCTTGTTGCTCACCTCACGATCCATGACCCAGAGGCCCACCTGGCGGCGGGCGTGGAGATCGTTGCCGCGCGACTCGGTGATGACGCGCTCGGCCCACCGCCGCAGTTCCTTGGCCTTGGCCTCGGTGGTGGTGATGCGGCCATGACGCAGGAGATCGGTGATCTGGTTGCGCGTCATCGCCTGACGGTGGTCGCTGCGGCGGCCGAACTTGCGGCCAGCTTTGCGGTGACGCATGGCGAGAACTCTCTACTCCCTATCGGTTGGCCGGCTGGAAGAGTGTTTCCAGCTCCTCGGGACTGACAAGACTACGCTCCAGGAGCTTCTCGCGAATCTCGTCCAGGGACTTCTGACCAAAGTTGCGCAGGGTGAGCAGTTCCTCCTGACGCATGGCCACGAGCTGCCCCACCTTGGTGACGTCGTTGGCCTTCAGGCAGTTGAGCGCGCGTACCGAGAGTTCGAGCTCCTCGACGGCGACCTCAGCGAGCCGGCTGGCAACGTCGTTGCCTCGCTGCTTGGGGACCTGGGGGGCGGCGAGATTGTCGCCGAAACGGACGAAGAGGTCGAGGTGGGCGGTGAAGAGCGCGGCCGCCTGACTCACCGCCTCCACGGGACGCATGGTTCCATCGGTCCAGACCTCGACGATGAGCTTGTCCCACTCGGTGTCCTGACCCACCCGGGTCTTCTCGATGGTGAAGTTGGCACGGCGCACCGGCGCGAAGGTGGCGTCGATGGGGATGACCCCGATCGGCTGGCCCTCCTTCTTGTTGCGCTCCGCGGGCACGAAGCCCTTGCCGCGCTCGATCATGAGGTCCATGCGCAGCAGCGACTTGGGACCGTCGAGGGTGCAGATGTAGAGCTCGGGATTGCGCACCTCGACATCGCTCGGGCAGTCGATCTCGGCTGCGGTGACGACCTTGGGGCCGCGGGCGTCGAGGGTGACGCGTACCGGATCGGTACTGTGCGACACCACATTCAACCCCTTGAGGTTGAGCAGGATCTCGGTGACATCCTCCTTGACGTGGGGGATGGTGCTGAACTCGTGGCTCACTCCTTCGATGGACACCGAGGTGACGGCAGCGCCAGGGAGTGAGGAGAGAAGCACGCGGCGCAGCGAATTGCCGAACGTGGTGCCGAAACCGGGCTCGAGGGGCTCGATCTCGAACTTGCCGTAATTGTCGCTGGCGTCGAGTTCGCGGACTGCGGGGGCGGTGATCATGTCGAGCATGTGTGGATGGGGGCCTCACGGTGGTTGTCGCCGCGCGTCCGCGGCAACGGGCTGGTCTGGTCGGGCTTTCCTACCGTCGTGGGAAAGTTGATTAGCGCGAGTAGTACTCGACGATGAGCTGCTCGTTGATGAACATATCCATCTCCGGACGCTCGGGGAGACGGGCCACCGCTCCGCTGAGCTTGGCAGCGTCGAGGGTCAGCCAGTCGGGAACCGCGCGGCTGCTGAGCAGGGACTGAGCGTTCTCGATCGGATTGAGCTTGCGGCTCTTCTCCTTGACCTCGACGACGTCGCCGGGGCGGAGCTGCCGCGAGGGAATGTTGCAGATGCGCCCGTTGACCAGGAAGTGGCGATGGCTCACCAGCTGGCGCGCCTCCCGGCGCGAGGCGCCGAAACCGAGACGGTAGACGACACTGTCGAGACGACGCTCGAGCTGCTGGAGCAACACCGTGCCGGTGACTCCCTGGGCGCGCTCGGCGCGGTCGAAGTAGTGGCGGAACTGGGCCTCGAGAACGCCGTAGAGGCGTCGGGCACGCTGTTTGGCACGCAGCTGTATGCCGTAATCACTGACCTTGCGGCGGCGGGCAAGGCCATGCTGGCCAGGGATCAGCCCATTGCGCTTGTCGAAGGTGCAGTTGCTCACGCACTTGGCACCCTTGAGGTAGAGCTTGACGCCCTCCCGACGGCAGAGACGGCAAACGGCGCCGGCTTGGTTGGCCATGTGCCTCTCCTAGACCCGGCGCCGCTTGGGCGGGCGGCAACCGTTGTGGGGAATCGGGGTGATATCGGTGATCGAGCTGACCTCAAGGCCGCTGGCCTGGAGGCTGCGGATGGCGGCCTCGCGACCAGAGCCAGGGCCCTTGACGAAAATCTCGATCGACTTCAGGCCGTGGTCCATGGCGCGGCGCGCGGTGGCCTCGGCGGTGACCTGGGCGGCGAAGGGGGTCGACTTGCGCGAGCCCTTGAATCCCTGACCGCCCGCCGAGCCCCAGGCGATAACGTTGCCCTGGGGGTCGGTCAGGGTAATGATCGTGTTGTTGAATGTCGCCAGGACGTGAGCGTGCCCCACGGCGATGTTCTTGCGCTCACGGCGCCGAGTGCGGACGACCTTCTTTTTCTTGCCCATGCGTGAACTACTTACCCTTCTTGCGGCGCACGCCCACGGTCCGCTTGGGACCACGGCGGGTGCGAGCGTTGGTACGGGTACGCTGACCGCGCACCGGGAGACCGCGACGGTGACGGAGACCGCGATAGGTTCCGATGTCTCCGAGGCGCTGGATGTTCGCCCTCACCTGGTTGCGGAGGTCGCCCTCGACGCGACCGGGAAGTTGCTTGGCAATGATGTCGCGCAATTTAGCGACCTGCGGATCCGAGAGATGACGGACGTCCGGCGAGATCTGCGCTAGGTTGAGGATGCGCTTGGAAGTCGTCGCCCCAATCCCGTAGATGTAGGTGAGAGCAATCTCGATCCGCTTGTTGGCGGGAAGTTCGATGCCGGCGATGCGTGCCACGTGTCTCCTATCCCTGTCGCTGCTTGTGTTTGGGGTTCTCGCAGATGACGCGCACGGCGCCGTGGCGCTTGATGATCTTGCAGCGCTCACACATCTTCTTGACCGATGCTCGGACTTTCATCGCCGTTCTGCTGTTCCTATGCCAATCGTTGGAGAATGCGCCCCCGACCAGGGTCGGCGGCTGAGAGTTCCACCTGCACTCGGTCCCCAGGCAGGATCCGGACCGCCTGAAGGCGGGCCTTGCCGGCCGGATGACAGAGCACCTTGTGCCCATTGTCCAGTTCGACCCGGTAGAGCGCGTCCGGGAGGGGCTCGATGACCCGCCCGATGAGCGGCTCGCCACGCCCGATCACCGGACATGCCGAATTGCGGCTGGACAGGAGCCACAATCGGCCAGTATAGGGACTGACTGGCCGTCGAAGCAACTGACCCGCACGTGGTCATGCTCCCACCGCGGCCGGGCGCAGGGTCAGCACCTCGGGGCCGGTCTCAGTGATGGCCACGGTGTGCTCAAAGTAGCAGGAGAGCCGTCCGTCGACGGTGACGACGGTCCACCCATCGTCGAGGGTGCGGCACTCGGGGCCGCCGGCGTTCACCATCGGCTCGATGGCGAGCACCAGCCCCGGCTTGATGACGTTGCCGGTCCCCGGGGAGCCGTAGTTCGGAACCTGAGGCGCCTCGTGCATGTTGCGGCCGATACCGTGCCCGACATACTGACGGACCACGGAGAAGCCCTCGGCCTCGGCATGGGTTTGGACGGCATGACCGATATCGCCAAGGGTATTGCCGGGGCGCGCCGCGGCGATGCCGTGCATGAGCGCCTCCTCGGTGACTTTGAGCAGTCGGGTGGCCTCGGGGCTCGGAGTGCCGGCGACAATCGAGAGGCCGGAATCCGCCCACCAGCCGTCGAGGATGAGACCGCAGTCCAAGCAGACGAGGTCGCCGTCCTCGATGATGCGGGCCCGGGGGATGCCGTGCACTACCTCGTCGTTGATGGAGACGCAGAGCGAGTTGGGGTAGTCGTTGTAGCCGAGGAATCCCGGGAAGCAGCCATGATCGCGGATGAACGTGTCGGCGGCGTGGTCGAGGTCGAGCGCGGTGATGCCTGGCCGGGTCATCGACGCTAGGTGGGCGAGGCACTCACCGAGGATCTTCCCGGCGACGCGCATCTTCTCGATCTCCTCCGGTTTCTTACGCCGGAAGCTCTCGATTCTCATGAGACCGCCTCGAGGCCGTTGTGACCATGGTCCCCGAGAGCCGTGAGGATGCGCTCGGTGACTTCGTCGACAGTGCCGACACCGTCGATCCACTCCACCCGCGTCCCCCGGTTCTTGTAGTAGTCGACAACCGGCGCGGTCTCCAACTCATAGACCCGCATCCGCTCGGTGAAGGCCTCGGAGGTATCGTCGGCGCGACCGTCGGTTTGACCCCGCAGAAGAATGCGCTCGCGGAGTGCGGCCTCGGGAACGTCGAGATAAAGCACCACCCCAATCTCGCGGCCAGTGCTCTCCAGCATCGTGTCGAGAGCACTGGCCTGGGGCACGGTCCGGGGAAACCCGTCGAGGATCACGCCGTCGCTTGCATCCGGTTCTTCGAGGCGGCTCTGGATGACCCGGACCATGAGGTCGTCGGGGACGAGCTTGCCGGACTTCATGATCGGTGCGGCCTCGGCACCGAGCGCAGAGCCCTTGCTCACCTCGGCGCGGAGCATCTCCCCCGTGGAGACGTGGGGGCGTCCCGTCGTCGCCGCTAGACGCGCCGCCTGGGTTCCCTTGCCGGTTCCCGGAGGGCCGAAGAAGACAGCGATCACTTGATGAATCCTCGGTACTGGCGCATCAGCAGTTGGCTCTCGATCTGCTTCATGGTGTCGAGCCCGACACCGACGACGATGAGAACGGAGGTGCCGCCGAGATACAGCGTGCTGGTGGAGACCCCCGTTGCAAAGCTCGTGAGGATGGGCAGGAGAACGGTGATCCCGGCAAGGAAGAGAGCCCCCGCGAGGGTGATGCGACCCATGACCCGCCCGAGATATTCAGCGGTCTGCCGTCCCGGACGAATGCCGGGGATGAAGGTCGACGACTTCTTCAGGTTGTCGGCAACATCGTTGGGGTCGAAGACAACCGCCGTATAAAAATAGGTAAACCCGAGTATAAGCATGAAATATACGGCGTTGTAGAGGACATCGATGGGGATCGCAGGGCCCTGCGGCTGCCAGTTGTTGCGGATCCAGTCGGAGGCGCGCTGAACCCAACTGCTGGCATCACCCACATTGCCGAACAGGTTCGCGAAGATCGTGGGGAAGGCCATGATCGAGATCGCGAAGATAATGGGAATGACGCCAGCGGCATTCACCTTGAGCGGCAGGAAGTTGCGCCGCCCCTGAGCGGCAGCGCCAGTTCGTGGGTTGAGCACTCGCTGCGCTGATTGGACGGGGATCTTGCGCTGGGCCTGCTGCACCTCGATGATCCCGGCGGTCACCGCCACTGCGACGACGGCCATGATCAGGATCTGGACGACATGGCTGTGATCGGCCTGGTAGTACGTGAGAATGGACTCGGGAAGTCGTCCGATAATGCCGACGAAGATGATCAGTGAAACGCCATTGCCGACACCGTATTCGGTGATCAGCTCACCGAGCCACATGGCAATGACGGTCCCCGCGGTGAGAGTGAGGATAATCGAGATCGTCTGGGCCGTCGTGGGATTGCTGATGATGGCGCCAGCCGCAGTGGCCGACGGATTGGTGAAAAGGGCCATAAACCCGTAGCCCTGCAGGGCTGCCAGCGGAACGGTGAGCCAACGCGTGTAACGCGTGATGCGCTTTCGTCCCTGCTCGCCTTCCTTGGAGAGCTCCTTGAGGCGCACCGACACCACCGTCATCAGCTGCATGATGATGGTGGCGTTGATGTAGGGATTCAGCCCCAGGCCGACGATGGTGAACTTCGACAGGCCACCCCCGCTGAAGAGGTTGAGGAGTCCGAGCAGCGAGTTCCCACTGAAGAGCGCGTCCAGCGCCTTGGCATTCGCCCCCGGGATGGAAATGCTCGCCAGCACCCGATAGCCGATAAGCAGGACGACCGTGTACGCGAGCTTCTTACGAAGCTCGGGTATCTGCATCGCCTTGGCGAGCGCCTGGAAGAGGTTCACGTTGAGGGCGGAGCCTCCTCGTTGGTCGTGACTGTCGGCGTCGCCGCTCCTACGGTTCTCTGAACCCGCGGACCACCACGCGGTCGCTTCTGGCGCTCAGCGCGACGAGCGGCGCGCAGACCCTTCTCGATGCGCTCCTCGAGGAGCTCCACACGACCGCCGACTGCCTCCACTGCCTGGCGCGCCTTGTCTGATGCTCGATGAACCCGCACCGTCACCGCGACCTTCACCTCGCCCGCAGCGAGGAGCTTGATCCGATCTCCGGTGTGGGCCACAAGGCCCTTCCCGTGCAGGGCGACGCCGTCGACGATGGCCCCCTGCGCGAAGCGATTGAGCTTGGAGACGTTGACGACGACATACTCCTGACGCCAGCGGTTGTTGAACCCGCGCAGCTTGGGGAGGCGCTGGGTGAGCGGCATCTGGCCGCCCTCGAAAGCCCGCGGAACCTTGCTTCCCTGACGGGCGCCGGCGCCCTTCTGGCCGCGTCCACTGGTCTTGCCTTGGCCGGCGCTCATGCCGCGACCAACGCGCTGCCGGCTCTTGCGACTGCCCGGCGCGGGACGCAGGTCGTGCAGTTTCACGATGTCTTCTCCGCTAGTCCGTCGAGCACAGCCATGCCCGCGGGAGTGTCGGCGGCCTGACCGTTGACGCTGACCAGGTGGCGGACCTTCTGGATCATGCCGAGGATCGACGGCGTGTCCTCGTGCTCCACGCTGTGATTCAGCTTCTTGAGACCCAGCGCGGCGACGGTCGCCTTCTGGTCACGGTGGTAGCCGATGGCGGACTTGCGATAGGTGACGCTGAGCCTGCTCACGCCCGCGCCTCCGCCGACGCCGCGCCTGTGGTCCGCCCGGCGAGCATGACGGCGGCGCGCTTGCGTCCCACCATCTCGTCGGGCGCCTTATCACGCAGCCGGGCCACCTCATCGAGCGTGCGCAGGCTGGAGAGAGCGGAGATGGTGGCGCGCACGACGTTGATGGGGTTGTTGCTCCCCAATGACTTGGTGAGGATGTCCTTGATGCCGGCGGCCTCGACAACGGCGCGCATGGCGCCTCCCGAGATGACCCCGGTACCGGGAACAGCGGGCTTCAGCAGCACCTTGGCGGCACCGAGCTTGTAGCGCAGTTCGTGGGGGATGGTGACCCCCACCATGGGCACCGTGATCATGTGCTTCTTGGCGTCCTCGACACCCTTGCGGATGGCATCGGGTACCTCGCCTGCCTTGCCCAGCCCTACACCGACGCGGCCATTGCCGTCACCAACCACCAGCAGCGCGCTGAAGGAGAAGCGCCGGCCGCCCTTGACGACCTTGGCTACCCGGTTGAGCGAAACAATCTTCTCGGTGAATTCCGAGTTGCGGTCGCGGTCATCACGACCGCCCATGCGCATTCCCATGATCAGAACTCCAGTCCGGCCTTGCGAGCCGCGTCGGCCAGGGCAGCGACCCGGCCGTGATAGAGGTAGCCCCCGCGATCGAAGACAACCTGGGTGATCCCTTGTGCCTTGGCTCGCCCAGCGAGAACCTCCCCGACGCAGCTCGCCGCCTCTGCGGAGGCGCCGCCCTTGCCGAGCGCCTGACGGACGTCAGCGTCGTGAGTGGAGGCGGCGGCGATGGTGTGACCCAGGCCGTCGTCTATGACCTGGGCAGTGATGTGCTTCAGGCTGCGGTGCACGCACAGCCGCGGACGTGCTGCGGTCCCGGTCATGTGCTTGCGCACCCGACGATGGCGACGGGCACGCGCGGTGCGGCGATCGTGTTTGCTGTACATGGCCTACTTGCCCTTTCCGGCCTTGCCGGACTTGCCCGCCTTGCGCCGGATCTTCTCGCCGCGATACATGACGCCCTTGCCCTTGTACGGCTCGGGCTTGCGGAATGAGCGGATCTTCGCCGCCACCTGGCCGACGATCTCCTTGTTGGTGCCGCTGACCCGGATCTGGGTCGGCGCCGGAACCTGGATCTCGATGGACTCCGGCGGCGTGTAGCGTATCGGGTGCGAGAACCCCAGCGAGAGCACCAGATCGTTGCCCTGCTTGACAGCCCGGAAACCCACGCCGACGAGGTCGAGCTCGCGGACGAAGCCGGCGCTCACCCCCTCGACCATGTTGGCCACCAGGGTGCGGGTGAGACCGTGCAGGGAACGATGCGGGGCGCTATCGGTGGGGCGGGTGACGATGATCTCGCTGCCCTCGACAACCACTGTGATCTGCGGCGGCAGGGAGCGCTCCAGAGTGCCCCTGCTGCCCTTGACCTCGACATGTGCTCCGGTGACCTCGATCTCCACGCCGGCGGGCAGGGTGATGGGGCGGCGTCCGATTCGAGACATCAGATCACCACACGTAGGCGATGACTTCGCCGCCCAATCCAGCGCGCTGCGCCGACTGACCCGTCATCAAGCCCTGGCTCGTGGAGATCACCGCGACCCCGAGGCCTCCCAGCACTCTGGGGATGTCGGTCTTGCGCGCATAGACGCGCAGCCCCGGCCGACTGATGCGCCGCAGCCCAGAGAGGGCGCGCCCCTTGGGGCTACGCGCCTTCAGGGTAATGGTGAGCATCTCGTGGGGCTTCTCCCCTGCTACCTCGTGGGAGGTGATGAACCCCTCGTCCTGAAGCACCTGGGCGATGCGCTGCTTGGTGCGGCTGGTGGGCAGCGTGACGGTGCGGTGATTCGCTGAGTTGGCGTTGCGGATCCGCGTGAGCATGTCCGCGATGGGATCGCTGATCATCGCTTCACCACGAACTCTTTCTGACGCCCGGGATCTGGCCGTTGCTCGCCAGCCCACGGAAGCAGATGCGACACATGCCGAACTTGCGCATGTATGCACGCGGACGTCCGCAGAGTCCGCAGCGATGCACCTGCTGGGTGCGGAATCGCGCCGGCCGAAGGGCCTTGGCGATCAGGGATTTCTTGGCCACTCTGTACCTCTCCGCGCCGTATCGGGAGAATCCCGACGCACGCGGTGTATTGCTCTGCTACTGCTGCTTGTCGGGTTTGCGGAAGGGCATCCCCAGCTGGGTCAAGAGGGCACGGCCCTCATCGTCAGTGACCGCGGAAGTGACGATGCAGATCTCCATGCCGCGGGGCTTGTCGATGCGGTCGAAGTCGATCTCCGGGAAGACGAGTTGTTCCTTGAGACCGAGGGTGTAGTTGCCGTGACCATCGAACGCCTTGGGGTCGATGCCGCGGAAGTCGCGGATCCGGGGGAGGGCGACGCTGATGACTTTATCGAAGAACTCCCACATGCGAGCGCCACGCAGGGTCACCTTGACCCCGATAGGCATGCCGGCGCGGAGCTTGAACGCGGCCACCGACTTGCGCGCCCTGATCACCACCGGAGCCTGCCCGGTGATGGTCTTGACGTCGTTCACCGCGGCATCGATGGCGCGTCCGTTCTGGATGGCCTCACCGAGCCCGATGTTGACCACGATCTTCTCGAGACGAGGGACCTGCATGGCGTTGCGGTAGCGAAACTCCCTGACCAGCGCCGGAATAACGTCGTCCTGGTAGCGCTGGCGAAGGCGCGGGAACTGAGCGGTTGCAGTGGCCATCAGGCACCTGCCCTCTCGTAGCGCTCGCCGCACCGCTTGCACACGAGGAAGCGGGCACCGGCCTCATCGACCACGTGACTGATACGGGTCTTCTTGTCGCAACGATTGCAGACCAGTTGCGCGTTGCTGTATGCGATGGGAGCGTTGAAGTCGACGATGCCGCCCTGGACATTCCCCGCCTGATTGGCCCGAGTGTGACGCTTGCGGACGTTGACCCCAGCGATGACGACGCGCTGCTCGGCTTGAAGCACACGCTCGACGACGCCGCGCTTGCCCACGTCGCGACCGCCGATCACCTCGACGGTGTCACCCTCGCGGATGTCGAGGATCCGACGCTCGCCGCCGGCCCAGCCGGCGTGCAACAGGGTCATCTTCTGCTTGCGGGCGGTGCGGCGGTGGCGCGATGCTGCAGTGGCCATCAGAGTGTCTCCGGAGCCAGTGAGATGATCTTCATGAAGTTCAACTCACGGAGCTTGCGATCGACGGGACCGAAAATGCGGGTCCCGCGGGGGTTGTTCTGGGGGTTGATGAGAACGCAGGCGTTCTCATCAAAGCGGATGAAGCTGCCGTCGGGCCGACGACGCTCCTTGGTGGTCCGGACCACGACGGCGCGCACCACCTCGCCCTTCTTCACCTGGGCGTTGGGTTGCGCCACCTTGACGGTGCAGATGACGACATCACCAACGTCAGCGTACTTCACCCGGCTGCCACCGAGCACCCGGATGATGAGGACCTCGCGCGCTCCGCTGTTGTCAGCAACCTTGAGACGCGTCTCTTGCTGGAGCACGGTTACTTGGCCTTCTCGAGAATCGCGGCGACGCGCCAGCGCTTCTCCTTGGAGACGGGGCGAGTCTCGGTGATACGCACGCGATCGCCGGTGTGCGCCTCGCCACTGTCATCGTGGACCTTGAGGCGGCGCGTGTGGCGCACGACCTTCTTGTACAGGCGGTGCGGCTTCTGCTCCTGGATGAGGACGACAATCGTCTTCTCCATCTTGTCGCTGACGACGATGCCGTCGCGAACCTTGCGCCGACTGCGCTCGGTCACGGTCTGATCAGTCATGCCTTGCTGTCCTCTTCGTCGGCGACGGCGGTGGTCGTGTCCGCGTCACCCTCCTCGGCCTCATCGCTGCCGGCCTTCTCCGTGGCGGTGCTCTTCGCCGACCGCTTCGGCTTGGCGACGGCAGTGCTCGTCTCTGCTTCCTCCTCGATCTCGGCCGATGCGTCGGTCGTGGCCTCGGAGCTCTCGGTCTCGGTCGTCACGTCTGCAGAACCACGGCGGAAGCGGCGGCGTGGCCGGGCCTGCGTCTCCTCCTCGATACGTGGTGCCGGCGGAGCCAGAGCATGGCCACGTTCGAGTTCGATCTGCAGGGTCATGGTCCTGGCCAGCTCTCGGCGCAGGTCACGAATCTGACGATGGTTCTCCACCTGACCCGTGGCCTGCTGGAAGCGTACCTCGAAGAGGCGGCGACGCTGGGCGCGGAGATGCTCGGCGAGATCTTCTGCATCCATGTTGCGCAAGGCGGTCAGCGACTCGGTCTGCTTGCTCATGCGCTGGCCTCGGCCACGGCACCGGGCTCCTCGCGCACCATGAAGCGCGTCTTCACCGGCAACTTGTGAGCGGCCAACCGCATGGCCTCCTTGGCGACCTCGTGGGTGACGCCGCTCATCTCGAAGAGGACCCGGCCAGGCTTGACAATGGCGACCCAGCCTTCCGGAGCGCCCTTGCCGCTTCCCATGCGGGTCTCGGCGGGCTTCTTCGTGTAGGCGTGGTCGGGGAAGATGCGGATCCAGATCTGACCACCGCGACGAACGTGGCGGGTCATGGCACGGCGGGCTGATTCGATCTGCCGGTTGGTCATCCAGCACGGCTCGAGCGCCTGCAGACCGTAGGTCCCAAAGCTCACTGTGCTGCCGCGCTGGGCAGCGCCCTGGCGACGCCCGCGATGGAGCTTACGGAACTTGGTCCGCTTGGGCATGAGCATGCCTACTCCTCCCCGCCCGCGGGCTTGTTGGGCGGTGCCTTGGCAGCCGGCTTCTTGGTCGCTGCGGCCGGCTTGCGCTTGGCCACCGTGCCCTTCTTGGGCAGCTTCTCGAGCTTCTTGCCACTCTCCGAGTCATCGGCAGCGACGGCGACGTCGTCATCGGGGGCCTCGACCTCGAGCTCGATCTCCGCAGCTGGCTCGGTCTCGATGTCAGGCGCAGCCTCGGCAACAGCCGGCTCCTCGGCAACGGGCGCAGCGGTGCCGCCCCGACGCCGCGGCGCCACTGGAGGCGCCTGCTCGTCGACGGCGATGGGCTCCTGTTCGGCAGCGGCGGGCCCCTCGATCTCCCGACCCGGAGCACCGACCATGACCGGCTCGCCGGTGGCGGTGACGTAGTCGCCCTTGTAGATCCAGGCGGTGACGCCGATGCGACCGAAGGTTGTGCGTGCCTCTGTCTGTCCGTAGTCAATGTTGGCGCGCAGCGTGTGCAACGGCACGCGCCCGTCGCGGTCCCACTCCCGGCGCGACATCTCCGATCCACCGAGACGGCCGCTGACCTCGATCTTTACCCCCCGGGCTCCGGCCCGCATGGTGCGCATGATCGTCTGCTTGAGAGCGCGCCGGAAGGCGATGCGCTTCTCCAACTGGGAGGCGACGTTCTCGGCGACGAGCTTGGCGTCGAGTTCGGGCGTCTTGATCTCGTGAATGGTGACCCGCACCTTCTTGCCGCTGATGCGCTCCAGCTCGTCGCGCAGGGCATCGACGGACGCGCCCTGCTTGCCGATGACAATGCCCGGCTTGGCCGTCTGGATGATGATGGTGAGTTGGTTGGCGCTGCGTTCGGTCTCGATGCGCGCTACCCCCGCGTTGCGGAGGCGCCCAGTGATCAGCCGGCGCATGGCGAGATCCTCGTGGAGCAACTGCGTGTATTCCTTGTCGGCGTACCAGCGCGCGTCCCACTGGCGATAGACGCCGAGGCGGAAGCCGATGGGATTGACCTTCTGGCCCATTACTCCTTGTCTCCGTCTGGGGTTCCGTCCGCCCCTGCGGCGTTACCGGTGGTCTTGGTCTCAGCGCCGCTCTCGGCCGCGGGTTCGATGGTGTTCTCGGTTTCTGCCCCCGCCGTCGCCGTGGACCTGCGGGCACGCTTCTTGGGCGTACTCTCCACCACGTCCTCATTGGCCGCACCCGTTTCCGGCGTCTCGGCAACGGCCTCGGCCGGCGCCTCGCGGACGCGGCGGCGCTTGGCGGTGCCGGTGGTGCGAGAAACCGGGGCCGGGGCGATCTGCCGCGGCAGCGACACGGCGGAGCGCCGCTTGGTGTGCGGGGCCAGTTCGTCGTCGGTGACGAAGGCACGGAGGTGGCTCATGCGCTTGAAGATGCTGCCCGCCTGGCCCCGAGGCTTGGGGATATAGCGCTTCAGCATCCCGGCACCCTCGACGTCGATACGGGCGACCCGCAGCGCTGATTGTTCCAGGTTGTAGTTGTGCTCAGCATTGGCAGCCGCCGAGCGGATGACCTTGGCCACCTCGCGGGCGGCGTGTCGAGGGGTGAATTGGAGGATCGTCAACGCTTCGGCGACGGGCAGGCCGACAACGGCGTCGGTGATGATCCGAGCCTTACGGGCGGTGACGCGAACACTCTTCGCGGCGGCAACGACTTCCATTACTTCAGCGACGAGCTCCGCTCGGTGTGATGGCCATGACCACGGTACTTGCGGGTCACCGCGAACTCGCCCAGCTTGTGACCCACCATCGTCTCGGTGATAAAGATGGGGTTGTGCTTGCGACCGTCATGCACGGCGATGGTGTGCCCCACCATGTCCGGGAAGATGTCGCTGCGACGCGACCACGTCTTGATGATCTTCTTCTCCTTGAGGGAGTTCATCTTCTGAACCTTGGTGAGGAGATGCTCGTCGCAAAAGGGGCCTTTTTTCAGGGATCTACTCATATCTACTTCTTCCGGCGCCGGACGATCATGCGATCTGTCTGCTTGTTCTGGCGGGTGCGGTAGCCCAACGCGGGCTTGCCCCAGGGTGTCTGCGGATTGCCACCGGCGCCGCTGCGACCCTCGCCACCGCCGTGGGGATGATCTGCCGGGTTCATGGTCATGCCGCGGACCGCAGGACGGAAGCCCCGCCACCGCGACTTGCCGGCCTTGCCGATGTTCTGGTTCTCATGATCGACGTTGCCGACCTGCCCGACAGTCGCCGAGCAGTGGATGTCGACGCGGCGCACTTCTCCAGACGGCATGCGCAGCGTGGCTAGGTCACCCTCCTTGGCGAGGAGCTGGGCGGCTCCGCCGGCAGAGCGGACCATTTGGCCACCCCGACCGAGCTTCATCTCGATGTTGTGGATGGTCGTTCCCAACGGGATGTTCTGCATGGGCAGACTGTTGCCGGGACGGATCTCCGCCTTGGTGCCGGCCATCACGGTATCGCCGACCCCCAACCCCACCGGGGCGAGGATGTACCGCTTCTCGCCATCGCGGTAGTGCAGCAGCGCGATGCGCGCTGAGCGATTTGGATCATATTCGATAGCAGCAACGCGCGCCGGCATGTCGAACTTGTTCCGCTTGAAGTCGATGATGCGGTAAAGCTTTTTGTGACCGCCGCCGCGATGACGGACAGTGATGCGCCCGCTGTTGTTACGCCCACTGTGCGTCTTGAGGTGCACGGTGAGAGTTCGCTCGGGGCCCTTCTTGGTGATTTCCTCGAAGGTGCTCACCGCCATGAAGCGGCGCCCGGGACTGGTCGGCTTGTACTTTCTGACAGCCATCAGATGCCCTCGAACAGCCCGTCGATCTTCTGACCGGGGGCGAGAGTCACGATCGCCTTCTTGCGGTCGGGGCTCTTTCCCGAGACCCGGTTGCCGCCTCGCGACCGATTGCGCATCTTCCCCGGAATGGTGATGGTGTTGACGCCCGTGACGTTGATCCGCTGATCCGAGAATGCCTGCTCTACCGCTTGAGCGATCTGCACCTTGGTGGCGCGGGGATGGCAGAGGAACGCGTACTTGCCAACCGGACCCATGCGGTACGACTTCTCGCTCACCACCGGGCGGATGAGAATCTGATGAAACCCCAATCCTGCAGTCATGACCACGCCTGCTCGATGTGTTCCACCGCGTCCGTGGTC
This sequence comes from Candidatus Dormibacteria bacterium, assembly GCA_051002895.1. GTDB lineage: Bacteria > Chloroflexota > Dormibacteria > Aeolococcales > Aeolococcaceae > JBPCLW01. The sequence continues at coordinate 19,634 of JBPCLW010000049.1, forward strand.
ATGACGACGGTGTCGGCGGAGATGAGGTCGCGGACCGAGAGATTGCTGGCGAGCACCACGAGGACTTCGGGGATGTTTCGCGCGCTGCGCTCCAGAGCATCGTGATGCGAGCCCAGGACGAGGAGGACGCGGCGTCCAGCCTCGATGACCGCCAGCAATTCGACGATGGCCTTGGTCCGCGGCTCCTCAAGCTCCACGGAGTGCAGCACCACGACGCTCTGCTCCTGAGCTTTCACGCTGAGCGCGCTGCGTAGCGCCAAGCGGCGCTGCTTGCGCGGCATGTCCTGCTTGTGGGTGTGCGGTGTGGGTCCGAACACCGTCCCGCCGCCGGTCCAGTGGGGAGCGCGGGTCGACCCCTGGCGGGCGCGACCGGTCCCCTTTTGGCGCCACGGTTTGCGGCCACCGCCACGGACTTCCCCGCGGGTCTTGGTGGCGTGGGTCCCCTGCCGAGCATTGGCGAGCTGACGGATCAGCGCCTGATGCATCACCGCCATATTTGGTCTCTCGACACCGAATACAGCGTCGGCGAGTTCGCGAGTGCCGGTCTCGGCACCCTGCATGTCCACGACCTTGACACTGCTCACGCCAACGCTCCGCTGCGCTCGGTGTCACGAATGAGCACCACGCTGTTCTTGGGGCCGGGCACGGTGCCCTTGATGAGAATGAGGTGGCGCTCGGCGTCGACCCGGATGACCTCGAGCTTGCGCACTGTGGCCCGGGTGTGGCCGTGCTGCCCGGCCATCTTCATGCCCTTGAAGGTTCGTGCTGCATCCACCGAGCCGATCGACCCAGCCTGACGAATGTTGTGCGAGCCGTGGCTCACCGGGCCGCGATGGAAATTGTGGCGCTTGTGCTGACCCGAGAAGCCCTTGCCCTGGGTGACGCCGGTGACATCGACGAGTTCACCCGCAGCGAAGAGGTCCACCGCCAGGCGAGTGCCCACTTCCGGCGAACCGGCATCGCGGACCTCGACGAGTTTGTGCAGCGGTGCTACGCCGGCACGCTTGAAGTGGCCGGTGTCGGGAGAGTTGGTCCGCTTGGGCGACTTCTCTCCGAAGCCGAGCTGCACTGCCTCATAGCCATCGTCAAGCGCGGTCTTCACCTGCACGACATGACATGACTCGGCCGCCAGCACGGTCACGGCAACCACGGTGCCGCGCTCGGTGAACAACTGCGTCATGCCCACCTTGCGGGCAAGGAGACCCTTAGACATTGGCCTTCTGATCTCCCAGCTTGATCTCGATGTTGACCCCACTCGGCAGGTTGAGGCGCATGAGCGCATCCACCACCTTGGGGTTGGGATCGAGGATGTCGAGGATGCGCTTGTGAGTGCGCATCTCGAACTGCTCGCGGGAGTCCTTGTCGATGAACGGGGAGCGGACGACCGTGTACTTGCTGATTCGCGTCGGCAACGGTACCGGCCCGGCCACGTGCGCACCGGTACGGACGACCGTCTCAACAATCCTCGAGGCGGCCTGATCCAAGACCTTGTGGTCGTAGGCCTTGAGACGAATACGGATTTTCTGTGCCATGACGGAGTGGCTGTGCCCTTCTGCCTTACTTACTGGTATCGATGCTGGTCACGGCGCCGGCGCCGACGGTGCGACCGCCCTCACGGATGGCGAAGCGCATCCCGTCCTCAACGGCGACGGGGGTGATGAGCTCAATGCTCATCTCGATGTTGTCACCAGGCATGCACATCTCCACGCCCTCAGGGAGGGAGACATTACCGGTGACATCAGTGGTGCGAATGTAGAACTGGGGGCGGTAGCCGTTGAAGAACGGCGTGTGGCGGCCCCCCTCGTCCTTGCCAAGGACGTAGACCTGGGCCTTGAACTTGGTGTGGGGCTTGAGAGTGCCGGGCTTGGCGAGAACCTGACCGCGCTCGACGTCCTCACGCTTGACACCGCGGACCAGGCAGCCGACGTTCATGCCCGCCTGCCCGCCGCCCTCGATCTCCTTGTGGAACATCTCGACGCCGGTGACGACGGTCTTTCCGGTGTCCTTGACTCCGACGATTTCGACCGGCTCGTTGACCTTGATGATCCCGCGCTCGATACGGCCGGTCACCACGGTGCCGCGACCCTCGATGGAGAACACGTCCTCGATGGGCATCATGAAGGGCTTGTCGATGGGGCGCTCGGGGATGGGCACGTAGCTGTCCACGGCCTCCATGAGCTTGACGATCTGGTCGCCCGCCTCCTTGTCGCCCTCCAGTGCCTTCAGCGCCGAGACCCGAACGATGGGGACGTCGTCGCCGGGGAACTCGTTCTTGGAGAGAAGTTCGCGGACCTCGAGTTCGACAAGCTCGAGAAGCTCCTCGTCGTCGACGGCATCGCACTTGTTGAGGGCGACAACGATGTAGGGAACGCCGACCTGACGGGCGAGCAGGATGTGCTCACGGGTCTGGGGCATGGGGCCGTCGGTAGCGGCGACGACAAGGATCGCGCCATCCATCTGGGCAGCGCCGGTGATCATGTTCTTGATGTAGTCGGCGTGCCCGGGGCAGTCGACGTGCGCGTAGTGACGGCTGGCCGTCTCGTACTCGACATGGGCGGTGGCGATGGTGATACCGCGCGCCTTCTCCTCGGGGGCCTTGTCGATCTGGTCGAATGCGACGAAGGAGTTGGAACCGCCGACACGCTCAGCGAGCGTCTTGGTGATAGCCGCAGTCAGCGTGGTCTTGCCATGGTCGATGTGACCGATGGTTCCAACGTTCACGTGGGGTTTGCTGCTGTCGTATACCTTTTTCTTGCCCATCTCGCCTCTTGCTCGCTCCTTGCTGTCGCTTCAGATGCTTTGGTTGATGTCTGGATTACGCGTGGGACTTGGCCACGACTTCCTCGGCCAGGTTCTGAGGAAGCGCCTGATAGTGCTGAAATTCCATGGAGTAGGACGCCCGGCCCTGCGTCATCGACCGAAGGTCAGTCGCGTAGCCGAACATCATTGCCAGGGGAACGAGAGCATGCACCATCTGGGTGGTGCCGCGCCCCTCCATCCCCAGGATATGGCCTCGGCGCCCGCTGAGGTTGCCCATGACATCGCCCATGTACTCCTCGGGCATGGAGACGTCGACCTTCATGATCGGCTCCAACAGGGTGGGCTTGGCTTTCTTCATCCCGTCCTTGACCCCCATCGATCCAGCGATGGCGAACGCCTGCTCGTTGGAATCGACGTCGTGATAGGAGCCGTCGACCAGGTACACCTTGATATCGACGACCGGAAACCCAGCAAGGACGCCATTGGCCAGCGCCTCCTCGATTCCCTTCTCGGTTGGTTTGACGTACTCCTTGGGGATCGACCCACCGACGATCTTGGAGATGAACTCGAAACCCTTGCCCATCTCGTTGGGCTCCAGTTCCAGTTCTACGTGGCCGTACTGACCGCGTCCACCGGACTGGCGGATGAAACGACCGGTGCCGTGCGCCTTGGCGGCGATGGTCTCGCGGTAGGCGACTTGGGGCTTGCCCACGTTGGCGTCGACCCGGAACTCGCGAAGCATGCGGTCGACAATGATCTCGAGATGGAGTTCGCCCATCCCCTCGATGATGGTCTGCCCGGAGTCCTCGTCGGTATGCACCCGGAAGGTGGGGTCCTCGGCGGACAGCTTCTGCAGGGCGACGCCCATCTTGTCCTGGTCGGCCTTGGTCTTGGGCTCCACAGCAACGGCGATGACGGGCTCGGGAAAGCTCATCGACTCGAGGATGATCGGCGCGTTCTCGATGCAGAGGGTGTCGCCGGTGGTGGTCGCCTTGAGCCCGATGACCGCAGCGATGTCGCCCGCCCGAACCTCGGAGATCTCCTCTCGCTCGTTGGCATGCATCTGCAAGAGGCGCCCGACGCGCTCCTTCTCGCCCTTGGTGGAGTTGAAGACGTAGGAACCGCTCTTCAGCACCCCGCTGTAGACGCGGATGAAGGTGAGGTTGCCGACAAAGGGATCGTTTGCCAACTTGAAGGCGAGCGCGGAGAAGGGCTCGGCGTCGTCGACCCGACGGCTCGCCGCGGTCTCGCCATCGGTGAGCGTGCCGGTGATCGCCGGCTTCTCGACGGGCGAGGGTAGATAGTCGACGACGGCGTCGAGCATGAGCTGGACGCCCTTGTTCTTCAGGGCGCTGCCACAGAGGATGGGCACCAGGCGGGTGCTGATGGTGCCCGCACGCAACCCTCGCCGGATCTCGTCGGTGCTGAGCTCCTCCCCGTCCAGGTACTTGGCGAGGAGCTCGTCATCAGCCTCGGCGACTGCCTCCAACATTTCGTGACGCCACTTGGCGACGTCGGCAACCATGTTCTCGGGGATGGGAGCATCCTCACGAGTGGTGCCCAGGTCGTCGGTGTAGACGATGGCCCGATTGGTGACGAGATCGACAACCCCCCTGAAGTCGGCTTCGGCACCGATGGGCAACTGGATGGGCACCGGGTTGGCGCCGAGCCGCTCACGAATCGAGGAGACCGAGGCGTAGAAGTTCGCGCCCATGCGGTCCATCTTGTTGATGAAGCAGATGCGGGGAACGTCGTAGCGGTCGGCCTGGCGCCAGACCGTCTCGGACTGGGGCTCGACCCCGGCCACAGCGTCGAAGACGGCGACTGCGCCGTCGAGGACGCGCAGGCTGCGCTCCACCTCCATAGTGAAGTCCACATGCCCGGGCGTGTCGATAATATTGATGCGATGGTCGCGCCAGGCCGCCGATGTCGCCGCCGAGGTGATGGTGATCCCCCGCTCCTGCTCCTGGACCATCCAGTCGGTGGTGGCGGCACCCTCGTGCACTTCCCCCATCTTGTGGATACGGCCGGTATAGAAGAGGACGCGCTCCGTCGTCGTGGTCTTGCCGGCATCGATGTGGGCCATGATCCCGATGTTGCGGTAGCGCTCGAGAGCGACAGTGCGCCCAGCGACTGCGGTGGGCATCAGTAGCGGAAGTGAGAGAAGGCCCGGTTCGACTCGGCCATCTTGTGGGTGTCTTCCTTGCGCTTCACCGACGCGCCCATGGCGTTGGCCGCGTCCATCAGTTCGGCAGCCAGCCGGTCGGCCATGCTCTTGCCGCCACGGGCCCGAGCGTAGCGGATGATCCACCGCCGGGCCAGCGCCTGGCGGCGGTCATGGCGAATCTCTACGGGCACCTGGTAGGTGGCGCCGCCGACCCGCTTGGGCTTGACCTCGATGATGGGGGTGACGTTGCGCATCGCCTGATCGAAGACGTCGAGTGGCTCCCGCCGGGAACTGCGGCGGATTTTCTCGAAGGCGGCGTAGACGATGCCCTGAGCGGTCGACTTCTTGCCGGCGAGCATCACCGAGTTGATGAACTTCGCCAGCCCCGGATTGCCGTAGATGGGGTCCGGAAGGATGACGCGGCGGGTGACACGAGCTCGACGAGGCACCGCTAACTCTTCTTGGGTTTATTGAGCTTGGCGCCGTACTTGCTGCGCCCCTGCTTGCGGTTCTTGGTTCCAGCGGTGTCGAGGGTGCCCCGGATGATGTGGTAGCGGACACCGGGAAGATCCTTGACACGGCCCCCGCGGATGAGCACAACCGAGTGTTCCTGGAGATTGTGGCCAATACCCGGAATGTAGGCGGTCACCTCCATCTTGCTGGTCAGACGGACGCGCGCGACCTTGCGAAGCGCCGAGTTCGGCTTCTTCGGGGTGGTCGTGTAGACGCGCACACACACGCCGCGCCGCTGCGGCGACGCTTTCAGTGCCGGCGCCTTCGTCTTCTTGACGATGGGGCTCCGACCCTTGCGGACCAGTTGATTGATGGTGGGCAAGCGGCTCCCGTGGACTGAACAGCGCACCCGCCAGAGCACGCTCATGAATACGAATTCGCCAGAGGGCGCGACCGAGCACTCTACCAGTGCTCAGGCCGCCGGGTCAAATCCTCAGACGAATTTCGGGTAGGTGCTCATCCCGCCGTCGACGACCAGGGTGGTCCCGGTCACATAGCTGGCCTGGTCGCTGGCCGCCCACGCCACCGCTGCCGCGATCTCCTCGGGCTGGCCGAATCGACCCAGGGGAATCTCCCCCTCCACTGCATGACGGGACTCGGGGTCGTCGAGAACGAAATTGTTGATGGGAGTGGCAATGGCCCCGGGCGCCACGTTGAGGACCCGGACACCCGCGGGAGCCCACTCCCGGGCAACGGTCTGCATGAGCAACTTCATGCCCCCCTTGCTAGCGCAGTAATTCGCGAAACCCGGCCAGGGAATGAACTCATGGACTGAACTCATGTTGATGATCACGCCACGCTTGGCCGCAACCATGAGGCGACCAGCCTCCCGCAAACAGAGGAACGATCCCGTGAGGTTGGTGCCGAGAACCCGGTTCCACTGATCGACGGTCATCTCCAACGTGGGCACCTGCTTCTCGATACCCGCATTGTTAACGAGGATATCGAGCTTGCCGAAGCGCTGTGCCACCTCGACAACCATGCCTACCACGTCAGCCTCGGCGGAGACATCTGCCTGCACCGCAAAGGCGCGCTCGCCACTGGGATCGATCTCCGCGGCCACCGCCTGCGCATCAGGGAGTTCGTTCTCGGAGTAGTAGTTGATCGCCACCGCCGCGCCCTCGGCGCCGAGACGGATGGCGCAGGCGCGGCCGATACCGCTGGAGCCACCGGTGACCAGTGCGTGACGCCCGTCGAGGAGCATTCCCATGATCTGTCCTCAGAAGTAGTTGTCGGCACTGACCACGAGTTGCGGTGTCACCGCCGGCCGGTCCGCTCCCCCGCGCGCCGCGGTACCAATGGCAAAGAACTCCATGACATGGGCGTCCCAGAGGTGCTGAGAGTGGCTGATCTTGGTCTCCACGACGAGGTTGGCATTGAGGCGCTCGCTCTCCATCTGCATCCGGCTCATCGCCAACTCACGCGCTTCGTAGAGCGCCTGGGTGTAGATGCTGAGCTCGGTGTTCTGGCCCGCTTGGTTGAGCTGCTGCATGAAGCCCTGGTGAGCGACGTGATAGACGCAGGTGCCCAGCACGAGCCCCTGCGGCTTGTATCCCGCGTTGATGAGTTTCCAGAACGCCTGCCCAGAGAGATCCGAGGTGAAGGGCTGGCCCAGGTCGTTGCGCCAAGGCTCACCGCCCTCGTGGCGTATGGCCGTTCCGATCGCGGTGAACTCCGCCGATTGAGCGCTCCAAGTGTGGTAGATGATGTTGAGTTGGACACCGATGATGCCGTCGGCACCCAGTGCGCTGGCTTCCTCGATCATCCGCCCCATGGCCAGCTCGCGGGCGTTGTACATCACCGCGCTGAGGTACTGCAGTTCCATGTTCTGGCGCCAGTTCCCGTACTGGATACCGAGGTGGTAGACGCAGCTGCCCATCACCATGCCCAGAGGTACGAATCCAGCGGCGCGCGCGAGGAGGAGCTCGTCGACGCTGAAATCCGTGGTGGCGAGAAGGTGGCCGCCTGCGGCTCGCTGGCCGAGGTCGGCAAGGCGGCGCTGGGCCGCCTCGGGGAGATCGGTACGCGGCGCGGGTGGAGGCGGGGGCGACTGCTGCACGGGGACTCTCCTTATGACCTGCCCAGCAGGCGGTTGATACCGGGACCCACCGAGGCCTGACCGGCAGCGTGCGCGAAAATAGCGGCTTCCAGAGCCGCAAACCAGGTCGCCGCAGCCACCTCGTCATGGCGGAGAACCACGCCACGGTTCTGGTCACCGACGGTCGCCTGGACCCGGCCGTGGCGGAGTTCAAGGGTGAAGCGGCGGGTATCGAGATCGATGTCGACCAAATCGATGTGCCCACCATGGAGGAGTCCACCGCGCTCCACGTGCACCCGACCCGGCAGGGCCCCGCTGAGTTGTTCGACGAGTTGGGGGAGCCGGTCGGCAAGAAGCCGCTCGTTGACCGCCACTGCCTGGGCCAGGCCACCGATCGACATGGCACCGGCGACACCCTGGCAGTAGACGCACGGTGATCCGGCCATCGGCAACGGGGCGCCGCAGGTGGGACAGGTGGGGTCGGTCATCATGCGGTCGCACAGTATGGATGCGCCGGCCCTCTGCTATCCTCGCCACAACGCATCAACCCATGTGTCGTATTCGCATCTCGCCAAAGACTGCAGGCGGAGAGTTCAGTCTCCTCAATCTCCTGCACAGGTGGGGATCGGGAACGGTGGCGTCCCCGGGACGCGCGCCCGCACCGCCCTTCATCGGACGGTGCGGTCCGGCGCTCCCCAGGAGGACCGCATGGCCAACGCAACGGTCACGGAACCGGAGGTTGTCCGGGCCGGACCACGTAAGCACGAGGCGGTGGCCAGCCTCACCGAGAAGCTGGGCCGTGCCACCTCGGCAATCGTCACCGACTACCGGGGCCTGACCGTCGCCCAACTGGCGGCGCTGCGCGGCCAGCTGCGGGATCAGGGCATCGACTACCAAGTGGTGAAGAACACCCTGGCCCGGCGCGCCGCCGAGGCAGCCGGGGTCGGCCAGTTCACCGAGAGCCTGGTGGGGCCCGTCGGCCTGGCCATCGGGTATGGCGAACTTGCCGCTCCGGCCAAGGTTCTCAATGACTACTTCCGCGCCAACCGCCGGCTGCCCGTGGTCGCCGGCCTGGTCGAGGGCCAGGTCCTCGATGCCGAGGGCGTGAAGACGCTCGCCGAGCTGCCCCCGCGTGAGGCTCTTCTCGCTCAGTTAGCCGGCACCATCCAGTCCCCCCTCACCACCCTGGCGGGCGGTCTGGAATCCGTCCTGTCCACCTTCGCGTCGACCCTCGACGCCTACCGGGAGAAGCTCGAGGCTGCGGCCTGAGCCCAAGGAGATCACTGAAACATGGCAACCAAGACTCTCACCCCTGAGGACTTCGTCGAAGCCCTGCAAACCTGGACCGTGCTCGACGTCGTCAGCGCCGTCAAGCTGATGGAGGACAAACTCGGCATCAAAGCGGCGGCACCCGTCGCCGCAGCCGCCGCACCCGCCGCGGGCGGGGCCGGAGCCGATGCCCCGGCCGAGGAGCAGACCGAGTTCAGCGTCGTCCTCACTGCTCCGGGCGATGCCAAGATCAATGTCATCAAGGCGGTCCGCGAGATCACCCAGCTCGGTCTCAAGGAGGCCAAGGACCTCGTGGACAGCGCCCCCAAGGCGGTCAAGGAGGGCGTCACCAAGGAGGAGGCTGAGCAGATCAAGGGCAAGCTGGAGGAGGCGGGGGGCAAGGTCGAGGTCAAGTAGCACCTCGGACCCCACCACGCGGGGAACGCCGGGACTGCGGTCTCGGCGCCCCCCCTTCTCGTCAGCGCCTGGTGGCGCCGCCGTCTGCGGCGGCCGCACAGTCCCCGCAGACGCCGTAGAAGTCGAGCGCGCTGTGCTCCACCGAGAATCCATACGTCTCGTGGAGCTTCTCAACCAGCGGCAGGACGACGATCTCCTCCACCTCGATGGCCCGCGCGCAGCGTGAGCAGACCAGATGATGATGGTGTTCCGGGGAACAACTCGCATATGCGTAGACATGACCGGACCGCTCGAAGCGTTGCGCCAATCCCACATCGACGAGGGCATCGACGTTGCGGAATACCGTGGCCCGACCCAGGTACGGATGGTCGACACGCAGGCTCTCGAAGAGCTCCTGCGCAGTCACGGTCCGTTGGGCGAGCCGAAGTGCCTCGAGGATGACAACCCGCTGAGCGGTGAGCCGGTGGCCGAGGGTGGCGAGGCGCTGACCGGCCTCGTGATTGCTCTCGGGCGAGGTCATGATGCCGCCCCGGCAACCGACAGCGCGCTCGCGCGGTGTCTTCCCCGCCGCATTGCGGCCGCGATCAGCGCTGCCAGGTAGCCTGTAAACCCCAGCGCCAGAATGAGAAAACTGGGTGGCAGTTGGGGGAAAACATAACTCAGGGTGAGACCGACCCACATATCGGCGAGGCTGATGGTGGCAGCGAGAAACAGGGCCCGATGGGGCCGGGCGGTCAGGCGGTGCGCGGTTGCTGCCGGCGTTACCAGAAGCCCAAAGCTGAGCAGTGAGCCCACCGCCTGCACCGCGTCGCCCACCGCCAGGCCCAGCAATACCATGAAGGTGATGGCGAGGACGCGGACCGGAACCCCCCGGGCCGCGGCGACCTGGGGGTCGACGGATGCGAAGAGGAGTGGTCTACCCAATCCCAGCAGGAGCGCGACCACCACAGCGCTGATTGCCACCGCTGTGAGCGCCTGCGAGGTGGAGAGGCCGAAGATCGACCCGAAGAGAACGCTTACTCCAGCAGCACCATTGGCGCTACTCCCCGCGGTTGTGTAGATGCTGAGGAAGAGCACGCCGAACCCGAGCACCCCGGCAAACCCCACGCCAATGGCGACGTCACGACTGCCCCAGCGTGAGCCCGCGCTGCTGCCCACTGCCACGGCGAAGACGATGGTGGCTCCGAAGAGCCCCAGACGAAGATCGACACCCAGGACCAGCGCCGCGGTCGTCCCGGTGAAGGCGGCGTGACCAAGAGCATCGCCCGCGAAGACCTGGCTGCGGAGAACCACGAAGTAGCCGATGAGCCCGGCTGCCAGAGCGATACCACTGCCGGCGAGGAAGGCGCGAGCGATGAAGTCGTGCGACAGCATCGCTTGCACTGCATCGAACAGCGCCGCGATCACGCGGGCACCGACGACGCCGGCTGGCGCCGAGCCTGCAGCATATGCGCCGCGCGCGCTAGGAGGAAGGCCCCCAGCGCTAGCGTGGTGAGGAAGAAGCCGATCGGATACACGGTGAAATACGCGATCGACATCGCCAGCCAGGTGATGACCACAGCAATTACCACGGAGAGGGCGACGCCGACCGCCGGGCGGGCGGTGAGTTGCCGCGCAGCGGCGGCGGGTGCAACCAGAAGGGCGAAGACCAGCGTGGTGCCGGTGATCAGGGCGCAAGCAGCCGCCACCACGCCGAGCATCAGCAGGAAGGCGATCGAGAGCAGGCGCACCGGAACCCCGCGGGCGGCGGCAATGTCCGCGTCCACGCTGGCGAACAGGAGGGGGCGGCCGGCGACTATCAGGAAGAGGGCGACAACCGCAGTGACGCCCAGCAGGACCATGACCTCGAATGCGGTGACCCCCAGGAAGCTGCCGAACAGAAAGCTATACAGAGCACTGATGAATCCGGTGTAGAGCCGCGCAAAGAGGAAACCGAGTGCCAGCACGAAGGCGAGGATGATGCCGATGAGAGCGCTCTCGGCGCGGCGGGAGCCGGCCGGAGGCGAGCCGGCGGCGATCGCCATCGCCGCGCCGGTGGAGAAGGCAATCAGGCCAAGAAGCGGTGGGACGCCGACCAGTACCGCGCCCGCGGCTCCGGGGAAGCCGACCTGGGAGAGGGTATGGGCGGCAAACGTCTGGCCCCGGAGAACCACGAAGTAGCCGACCAGGCCGCCCAGGATGGCCACCAGGGTCCCCGCCGCCAGAGCTTGTTGCATGAAGGGGAATTCCAGGATCTGCTGGATGTCGCTCAGGAGGTCGAAGGAGGCCTGTGGCTGCATCTCAGTAGTGGGCTACCCCGCCATGGAACGACGGTGCCTCGGGCTGACCCACCACCACCAGCCGACCGTCGCGAGTGGTCAGCACCTCGATGGGGGTGCCGTAGAGCACCGACAGGGTGTCGCCGGTGATGACCTCGTGCGGCGACCCGGCGACCGCTCGGCCACCAGCGATGTAGATGACCCGGTCGAGGTAACCGAGGATGGGGTTGACGTCGTGCGCGACCAGCACGACGGTGACCTGCTGCTCGCGGCAGATGTCCTGCACCAGCGCCGAGATCGATTGTTGATTGCTGATGTCCAGGCTGTCCAGGGGTTCGTCGAGGAGGAGTATGCAGGGTCGATCGATGAGCGCCTGGGCGATGAGGAGTCGTTGCTGCTCGCCACCCGAGAGTTCGCCAATCGGGCGATCGAGATAGGTGGAGGCGCCAACCATCTCGGCAACCTGCTCGACACGGCGGCTCGCCGACGCGGCCCGGCGCGTCAGCGGCACCGCCAATCCCCAGCGTCCCCCGTCGAGGCCGAGGCGCACCAGATCCCGAGCACGAATGCGCAGGTCGGCATCGAAGCTGCGACGCTGCGGCAGGTAGCCGATGCAACGGTTGCCCCGTCGAGCCTGCTCACCCAGGACGCGTAGAGATCCCTCGGTGAGCGGGGTGAGGCCGAGGAGGGCGCGGATCAGGGTCGACTTCCCCGCGCCGTTGGGACCGAGAATGGCGATGAACTCACCCCCGGCGACGCTGAGCTCGACGTGGCGCCAGATCCAGCGTCCCCCGAGTTGGACCGCTGCGTCGTGGAACTCGAAGGCAGCTGGATTGCCCTCTGCCACGGTCATCTCCCGGTGGCCTGGGCGAGCGCGGACTGGAGCGCGTCGAGCTGGGCTGACTGCCAGTCCTGGAACGTTGCCGAGGGGGGCGCCAGGGTCTCGGTGATGCCCACCACTGGGATGCCGGCTGCGGTGGCCCGATCGACCAGCACCTGAACGTCCGGAGTGGCGTTCTGTTTGTTGAACACCAGCACCTTGATCCGCCGCCCGCTGATCTCGCCATCAAACGTCGACTTGTCCGCCGCCGTGGGATCGTTTCCTTGGGAGATGGCCTTCATGTACTCCGGGGGGGTGATCAGGTCGAGACCAAGGTCCCGGGCGAGATCCACGACGATGCTCTCGGTGGCACCGACCGCCACCCCGGAGTACGTTCCCTTGATGGCAGCGCGAACGTCGTCGTAGTGCTTCAAAAGCGTTGACTTCAGCCGCACCGCGGCGGCGTCGAAGTCGGCGGCATCGGCGCTGTCGAGCCCCTTGTAGTCGGCGGTTATGCGATCAATGACGTGGAGAACAACGGGCGGGCTGTACCACATGTGGGGGTTGTCGCCAGGTTTGCGCCCGGCAACATCGGCGACGGTGAGCACCCTCCGGGCCGACCCGGGGTTGGCATCGACGAGCCTGGGCATCCAGGGGTCGTATCCGGCACCGTTGAGGAGGACGTAGCCGGCCTGGGCAACCACCCGCCCATCCGCGGAGGTCGGCTCGTAGGCGTGGGGATCGCTATTGGGATTGCTGATGATCGAGATGACCTTGGCGTGGGCGCCGCCCAGCTGAGCGGCGATGCTTCCCCAGAAGTTTTCAGCCACAACCACGGCGATCTGACCTCCGCGGGCACCGACTGACCCCGAGGTGCGGAGTCCGCCACATCCGGCCAGAGTGACGAGAGCGATCAGGGAGGACCACAGGAAACGACGCTGCATCGCAGACACTCCACGAGGACAGGAATGAGACCCAGTATCGTCGATACCCAGTCTCATCTGCAACCCCAGGGACGGGCGTCACATAGAGACATTCTTGGAGGGGCTGAGGCCGAGAAGTCGCTCCCGGGTACGACTTTGGTACGCTATGCGATTGTGCCCGTCGCCCACGGTGCCCGCGCGTACACCTTCTCAGGGGAACTCTAGCACATGGTCCTTAATTCCTCCATACCCTCTCGTCGTCACGACTACGGCCAGATCGCTGACAAACTCGAGGTCGGCAATCTCATCCAGACGCAACTCGACAGCTTCGAGTGGTTCCGGCGCGAGGGCCTGAGGGAACTCTTCGACGAACTCAACCCGATCACGGATTACACCGGCAAGAACTACGAGCTCCGGTTCATGGACTACGAGTTCGGCGACCCCAAGTACGACGAGGAGGAATGCCGCCAGCGCGACATGACCTACTCCGCGCCTCTGCGTATCCAAACCCGGCTCCACATCAAGACTGGGGAGAACGCCGGCGAGATCAAGGAGGCCGAAGTCTTCATGGGCGACTTCGCGATGATGACGGAACAGGGCACCTTCATCATCAACGGCACCGAGCGGGTTGTGGTCAGCCAGCTGGTGCGCTCTCCCGGCGTGTACTTCACCGCCAACGAGGACCGCGCCACCGGGCGCCGGCTGCATTCGGCGAAGCTCATCCCCAACCGTGGCGCGTGGCTGGAGATCGAGACGTCGAGCAAGGACATTCTCACCGTCAAGATCGACCGCAAGCGCAAGGTTCCGGTGACCACGCTGGTGCGGGCCATCGGCTACGCCAGTAACGACGACATCAAGGCCTTCTTCGCCGAAGGTGACGCCGATCCCGAACATCAGTACATCGCCACAACGCTCGACAAGGACCCCACCACCTCCGTCGAGGAGGCCCTGGTCGAGCTCTACCGCAAGATCCGCCCGGGCGATCCTCCCACCATCGAGAACGCCCGCAATCTGCTCGCCTCCCTCTTCTTCAACGGTCGTCGGTTCGACCTCAGCAAGGTGGGTCGGTTCAAGCTCGACAAGAATCTCGGCATCCCCGAGGACGAGGCCCGCACGCGTGCCTGGGACAAGGACCGCCGCGTCCTCGACAACCAGGACTTCGTGTCGATCATCCGCAAGCTCATCGCCCTCAACAACGGGGTGGGAGAGCCTGATGACATCGACCACCTCGGCAACCGCCGGGTACGCGCCGTCGGCGAGTTGCTGCAAAACCAGTTCCGTATGGGACTGATCCGTATGGAGCGGATCATCAAGGAACGCATGACGATCTGCGACGCGGCGACGGTGACGTCGGCGAGTCTCATCAACGCGAGGCCCGTGGTTGCAGCGATCAAGGAGTTCTTCGGCTCCTCACAGCTTTCCCAGTTCATGGACCAGACCAATCCGCTGGCCGAGCTCACTCACAAGCGTCGCCTCTCGGCACTGGGGCCCGGGGGCCTCTCCCGTGAGCGCGCAGGCTTCGACGTCCGCGACGTGCATCACTCCCACTACGGTCGCATCTGTCCCATCGAGACTCCCGAAGGGCCCAACATCGGCCTCATCGGCTCGCTGGCCACGTTCGCACGCGTCAACGAGTTCGGCTTCATCGAGACGCCGTTTCGCCGGGTGTACCGCGATCTCAGCGCCAAGGACAAGAAGCTCCTCGTGGGCCGTAGTCTCCGCGAAGATCATTCCGAGGCGGGGCTGAAGGCTGCCCACGTGCTCGCCGCCGAGGACGTCGATAAGCTCGCCAAGTCAGGTGCGGGCATGGTGCGGATCACCCCCTGGGTCTCCGATGACATCGTCTTCCTGTCCGCTGACGAGGAGGACAAGTACACCGTAGCTCAGGCGAACGCGCCCATCAACGCCAGCGGTCACTTCAGCGTCAGCCACACGGCCACCCGCAGCCGCCACACCTTCAAGGATCTTCCCATCCTGGAGGTCGACTTCATGGATGTGTCGCCCAAGCAGACGGTGTCAGTGGCGACTGCACTCATCCCCTTCCTGGAGCACGATGACGCCAACCGCGCGCTCATGGGCTCCAACATGCAAAAACAGGCAGTGCCGCTACTCATCTCCGAAGCGCCGATAGTGGGCACCGGGATGGAGACGCACGCGGCCCGGAACTCGGGTGAGATGGTCATGGCCCACAAGGCTGGCACCATCGTTGGCGTTGCCTGGCCGGAGCCTGCCGCCAACGATAGGTCGGTGACTCGGATATACAGCGGTCAGGACGCTGGCTTCGGCATCCTGCTGCGGCCCGATGACGGCGGTCCCGATATCTGGTATGGCATCCACAAGTTCGTGCGCAGCAACCAGGGCACCTGTCTGTCGCAGCGCATCACGGTCGCCGCCGGTGTCCACGTCGACGTCGGCAGTGTTCTCGCCGACGGTCCCTCCACTGACGGTGGCGAGCTGGCGCTCGGTCGCAACGTCCTCGTCGCCTTCATGCCCTGGGAGGGCTACAACTTCGAGGATGCCATCCTCCTCAGCGAGGCCATCGTCCGCGAGGATAAGTACACCTCGATCCATATCGAGGAGTTCGAGATCGAGGCCCGCGATACCAAGCTCGGCCCCGAGGACATCACCCGCGACCTTCCCAACATCGCCGAGGAGTCGCTGAAGAACCTCAACGATCGCGGCATCATCTACGTCGGTGCCGAGGTATCGCCGGGCGACATCCTGGTGGGCAAGATCACTCCCAAGGGAGAGAGCGAACTCTCCGCCGAGGAGCGTTTGCTCCGAGCCATCTTCGGCGAGAAGGCGCGCGAGGTTCGCGACTCGTCGCTGCGCGTCCCGCACGGTGAGCGCGGCACGGTTGTCGACGTCAAGGTGTTCAGCCGCGAAGCGGGCCACGAGTTGCCGCCGGGCGTCAACGAGTTGGTGCGGATCTACGTTGCTCAGAAGCGAAAGATCTGCCAGGGCGACAAGATGTCCGGACGCCACGGCAACAAGGGCGTGGTGGCTCGAGTCATGCCCATCGAGGACATGCCTTACTTGCCCGACGGCACCCCGGTGGAAATCGTCCTCAATCCTCTGGGTGTTCCCAGCCGCATGAACCTCGGTCAGGTGCTCGAGACCCACCTCGGTTGGGCAGCTCAGGCTCTGGGCGTCACCGTGGCATCGCCGGTCTTCGATGGCGCCTCCGAGGAGCTCATCGAGGAGGAACTGGTGCGCGCCGGCCTTCCCGTCACAGGTAAGGTGCCGCTGCGCGACGGCCGCACCGGGGAGCGCTTCTACGGCGAGGTCACCGTCGGCTACATCTACATGCTGAAGCTCGCCCACATGGTGGAGGACAAGATCCACTCCCGCTCCACTGGGCCCTACTCGCTGGTCACCCAGCAGCCCTTGGGAGGCAAGGCGCAGTTCGGCGGTCAGCGATTCGGAGAGATGGAAGTGTGGGCGCTCGAGGCATACGGCGCCAGCCACATTCTTCAGGAGATCCTCACCGTCAAGTCCGACGACATCGTGGGCCGAGTCAAAGCCTATGAGGCCATCGTCA
Source organism: Candidatus Dormibacteria bacterium (assembly GCA_051002895.1). Taxonomy (GTDB): domain Bacteria; phylum Chloroflexota; class Dormibacteria; order Aeolococcales; family Aeolococcaceae; genus JBPCLW01. The sequence goes on from JBPCLW010000049.1 coordinate 36,340, forward strand.
AGGGCGAGAACACGTTGGAAGCGGGAATCCCGGAGTCCTTCCGCGTCCTCGTCAAGGAGTTGGAGGGCCTCGCGCTCGGCGTGGAGATCCAGTCCGACGATGAGAACCAGATCGTCCTCGGTGAAGAGGACATCCCCGACATCCCCCTCGACCTGGGCATCCACCTGGAACGAGATGAGCGCGACGACATTGACGAGGTCCGATAACTAGATGCTGAAACTCGAGAATTTCGACGCTCTTCGCCTCTCCATCGCCAGCCCGGAGATGATCCTCTCCTGGTCACATGGCGAGGTGACCAAACCGGAGACCATCAACTACCGCACTCTCAAACCGGAACGAGACGGGCTCTTCTGCGAGAAGATCTTCGGTCCCACCAAGGACTGGGAGTGTCACTGCGGCAAGTACAAGCGCTACCGGTACAAGGGGATCATCTGCGACAAGTGCGGAGTCGAGGTGACCCGCAGCAAGGTCCGCCGTGAGCGCATGGGCCACATCAAGCTGGCCTCGCCGGTCTCCCATGTTTGGTACTTCAAGGGCATCCCCTCGCGCATGGGGCTGCTGCTCGACATGAGCCCGCGCAACCTGGAGAAGGTCCTCTACTTCGCGAACTACATCGTCCTCTCCATCAACGAGGAGGCGCGCCAGGAACTTCTGGTCAAGCTCGACCCCAACACCGACGAGCGAATGGTAGCGCTGCGCGAGAAGCTGGCGTCCGGTGGTGCCGCTCCGGATGACGGTGAGCTCGAGGAGCGCATCACCACCCGGGAGGCCGAGGTGGCCCAGCAACGTCAGCAGCTCGAGGGCGAACGCGAGGAGCGCGCCACCGCATTGCAGTTGGCCACCGCCGATCTCGACGAACGCATCCAGGCCTCCAAGGGAAAGAAGGCCCCGGCGAACTTCATGCTCGGCGATGGCCGGGTCGATGAGACGGTCCTGAAGAAGGGTGCCGTTCTTGACGAGGATGCCAGCATCGCCATCTCGCAACGCGCCCAGGAACGCATCGACGGTCTCGACGATGAGTACGCGATGCTCGTCCGAGAGGTCGAGGACACCGCGGCTGCGGAGATCGCCACCTGGCGTTCCGACGCGGCCCAGGCCCAAGCGGAAGCGGCGGGTGGCGCGGGGACCAGCATCGAGACCCTGCGCACAGAGATCGAGACCTCACGCCAGCAACTGGAATCTCTCTCGGTGCGCGATCTGCTCGCCGACACCCAATACCGCGAGTACGTCGACAAGTTCGGCAAGGTCTTCAAGGCCGGCATCGGAGCCGGTGCAGTACGCGAGCTGCTCAATCAGATCGATCTCGCCCAGGAGGCCATCCACCTCCGCGAGGAGTCGAAGTCGTCGAGCGGCCAGCGCCGCCAGAAGGCGATCAAGCGGCTCCGCGTCACCGAGGCCTTCCGCAAGTCGAGCACCAACCCCTCGTGGATGATCCTCGACGTGCTCCCAGTGGTTCCCCCAGAGCTGCGGCCGATGGTCCAGCTCGACGGCGGCCGATTCGCTACCAGCGATCTCAATGATCTCTACCGCCGCGTCATCAACCGCAACAACCGGCTCAAGCGGCTGCTCGAACTGGGCGCGCCGGAAATCATCGTCCGCAACGAGAAGCGCATGCTGCAAGAGGCGGTCGACGCGCTGATCGACAATGGCCGCCGCGGCCGGGCGATCACGGGCACGGGTAACCGCAAGCTGAAGTCGCTCTCCGACATGCTCAAGGGTAAGCAGGGTCGCTTCCGCCAGAACCTGCTCGGCAAGCGCGTCGACTACAGCGGCCGCTCGGTCATCGTCGTCGGTCCTGAGCTGAAGCTCCACGAGTGCGGCCTGCCCAAGAAGATGGCGCTGGAGCTCTTCAAACCCTTCGTCATGCGCGAGCTCGTTTCCCAGGCGTTCACCCAGAACATCAAGAGCGCGAAGCGCATGGTGGAGCGTGTCCGTCCCGAGGTCTGGGACGTTCTCGATCAAGTGATCAAGGAGCATCCCGTGCTCCTCAACCGTGCTCCCACGCTGCATCGCCTCGGCATCCAAGCGTTCATGCCGGTGCTTATCGAAGGTCAGGCAATTCAGATCCATCCATCAGCCTGCAAGGCCTTCAACGCCGACTTCGACGGCGACCAGATGGCAGTCCACGTTCCCCTCTTCAGTGGCGCCATCGCCGAGGCCAAGAATCTGATGATGTCGTCGAACAACATCCTCAGCGCCTCAGACGGCCGTCCCGTCGTGGCTCCAACGCAGGACATCGTGTTGGGGTCCTACTACCTCACCCAGTTGGGCGAGGACATTGCCGAGGACACCAACACCCTGCGCGTCTTCAGTTCTCCGGACGAGGCCATCCTCGCCTTCGAGCATCGCGCGGTGCGCCTCCACGAGAACATCCGAGTGCGCCTTCCCCGCCGCAACCTCGTGTCCCATCGTCCCAGCGAGGACGTTCCCGAGGGCAACGAGATCATCGTCACCTCTCCCGGCAGGCTCATCTTCAACGACGCGTTGCCCTTGGGCATCCCTAGCGAGGAGAGCAACCTGCCGTCGCTCGCCTTCCGCAACGAGGTCCTTGACCAGAGCAAGCTGGCCCGCCTCATCAAAGAGTGCTTCGACCTCCATGCGGCCGAAAAGACCGCCATCATCGTCAACAACATCAAGCGCCTCGGCTTTCACTACGCGACCATGGCCGGTGTCACCGTCTCGGCAATGGACATCAAGACTCCAGCCGGTAAGGCGCCCATCGTCACCGCCGCGGAGAACGCCGTCGAGGAGATCGACCTTCAGTACCGGCGTGGACTCATCACCGATGACGAGCGCTACCTGAAGACCGTGGAGATCTGGACGAAGTGCACCGACGACGTCACCAAGGTGACGATGTCGAGCTTCGACCGCTTCCACTCAGTGCTCATGATGTCTCAGTCCGGCGCCCGCGGATCGGTGCAGCAGATTCGCCAGCTCGCCGGCATGCGCGGGCTGATGGCCGACCCCACAGGCCGGATCATCGATCTGCCCATCAAGGCGAACTTCTCCGAGGGGCTCACCGTTCTCGAGTACTTCATCTCCACGCATGGTGCCCGCAAGGGTCTCGCCGATACCGCGCTGCGCACCGCGGACTCGGGATACCTGACGCGGCGCCTCGTCGACGTCGCTCAGGACGTCATCGTTCGCATCGAAGACTGCGAGACCACCGCCGGGATTTGGGTCGATCTCGATGAGCGCCATCTCCCCGAGAGTGAACGTCTCGGCGAGCGCGTGATCGACCGCTACTCCGGTCGCATCGCATCCCAGGATGTCAGCGTGGGCGACGCCGTCGTGGTCACTGCGGGTGAAGAGATCAGCGAGGAGATGGCGCGCCGCCTCTACCGCGAGCGCGAGCAACTGCCCCGCCTGAAAGTGCGCAGCATCATGACGTGCAAGGCCCGTGAGGGGGTCTGCCGGGCATGCTATGGGCGTAACCTGGCCACCGGCCGTATCGTGGAGATCGGCGAGGCGGTTGGCGTTATCGCCGCTCAGTCGATCGGGGAACCGGGCACACAGCTCACCATGCGCACGTTCCACACCGGCGGTGTCGCCACCGGCGGCGCCGACATCACCCAGGGTCTCCCCCGTGTCGAGGAGCTCTTCGAGGCTCGCGTCCCCAAGGGCAAAGCGCTGATCAGCGAGATCGACGGTGAGGTGGAGATTGCCAAGACCGAGGGCAAGTCGCTGAAGGTCAAGGTGTTTGCCCGCGACGTCTTCGACACCAGCTACCCGGTGCCACCCAAGCACTCGGTGGCGGTCGAGGACAACGAGGCCATCAACGAGGGCACAGAACTCATCCGCGGTGTCGACAGCGACGGCAACGAGGTATCGCTGCGCGCCAAGTACGCCGGTGTGGCCAGGATCGGCAAGAACGAGGTCCAGATCCGCAGCACCGACGAGGAGGCTCGCGAGTATGCGGTGCCCATCTCGGCAGAGGTCACCGTCAAGGACGGCGACCGGCTGCAGGCCGGTGACCGCATCACCAAGGGCTCGATCAGCCCCCAGGAACTCCTTCTGGTGCGGGGCCGCGACGACGTCCAGAACTACCTGGTCCGCGAAGTTCAAGGTGTTTACCGCAACCAGGGGGTGGACATCAATGACAAGCACATCGAGGTCATCGTGCGGCAGATGATGCGCAAGGTCCGCGTGGACAACGCCGGTGACAGCGAACTGCTTCCCGGCGAGATCGTCTCGCAGTTCGAGTTCGAAGAGGCCAACGCCAAGGCACTCAGCGAGGGCGGCGAGCCCGCCATCGCGCAGACGGTTCTGCTCGGGCTCATCAAGGCAGCGCTGAACACCGCCTCGTGGCTTTCGGCAGCTTCGTTCCAGGAGACCACCCGGGTTCTCACCGAGGCCGCCATCTCCGGCAAGATTGACCGTCTCCGCGGCCTCAAGGAGAACGTCATCATCGGCAAGCTCATCCCCGCCGGGACCGGGCTCGACTATTACCAGAAGCTTCGCGAGGAGGCTGCCCGCCTCTACGAGGAGGACAAGGTCGCCGCAGAGCTCGCCGCCGCCGAAGCGACCGCGAGTGTCGGTAGTGACGAGAACGCACTAGAGGCCCTGGACAGTCCCGACGACATCGACGGGCTCGATACCCAGGGCGCTGCGGAAACCGTCACCGGGGCGCCCGCCGGCTCCGCGTGACCATGCGGCGGGGAGACCGACGTCTCCCCGCCACTCAGTCCGAGATCCCCGAATAGTCGAAGGTGATCTCCTCACCCGCTGCGATGTCGCTGCGGGCGCGGATCTCCACGACGTCGGCCGCGAAGTCCTTGCGGTACACAGCATTGGGCGCCGACGAGTGGTTGTAGAGGCTGCCGAAACCGAGCGCGACCCCGGCATCTCCCTCCCACGCAAAGTAGTACTCGAAGAGCCGGGTGGCGTCGAGGATGCCGACCTGCTCCTCAGGAACACGAAGCACGGGGCAGAGCTCGATCACCTCATCGATGGCAATCGGCGCGGTGGCGAAGACGCCGCGGCCGTGGATATCGGATTCGCGGACGCAGATACCGCGCCCGGGCATGATCTCTCGCATACCGCCATGGTCGCCGAATCAACTGTCGCTCCGCCCGCCCTCAGCCCGCCTTCTGCCGGGCCGCCCGCAACCGGGAGCGGAGCTCGTCACGCAGCAACTCGCCGATGAGCTCCTCGACCCCAGTACCGGCGGCGCCCACGGTAACCAGATCAGCACGGGTCTTCACGGACTCCAGAGCATTGGCCACGGCGACTCCGCAGCCGGCCATCCCCAGGAAGACGAGATCGTTCTCGGCGTCGCCGACCGCAACCATGGCCGGGGCCATTTCGCCGAGCTCGGCGAGCACGGCACGGGTCCCGCTGGCCTTGGTGACCTCCACCGGTAGCACCATCACTGATCCCTTGTTGAACACCACGCGCAGGTCGAGGCCGAGATCATGGATGGCCTCGATAACGGTGGCGTAGTGGGGATACAAGGTGGAGCAGATGCCTCGACCGACTGCCAGTGGGCTCACCCCGCGACGGCGCAGCTCGGCCACAAAACGGGGCGGGATGGGGTCACCCAGGAGGCGTTCCGCCCCGTTGTCGGGGTCGAGCAGGAGAGCGCCGTTCTCAGCAACGATGCGCTCAAAGATCGCGCGCTCGGGGAAGACCTGTTGCAACTCCTCACTGGTACGTCCGGTGACGAGAAGGAGGCGTCGACCACTCTCGCGCACTCGGCGCAACGCCTCCACGGTGGTCGGAGCAACCCGACCGTGCGACGCGATGGTGTTGTCGTAATCGGTGGCAAGAACACTGAATCGCATCACCCCTATTGTCGCCCCCCGGGACACCCGGGCGCGACCCGGGCAGTGACGCCGGAAGCATCCAAAGTTTCGGCATCAAGCTGCCAGGGCGGCGGTGATCGAGGTCCGTGAGCGGCGGGCGGCCCAGTAGCGGTCCCAACTGCGGTTCTCCTTGAGAACCCGGAGGTGGAGGATCCGAT
>JBPCLW010000050.1:0-22405 GCA_051002895.1 Candidatus Dormibacteria bacterium
CATCCTCACACCCAAAGGAGGTGAGTGCAGGGGACGGTTCCTGACCACGTCGCTATCGCTCCGACAATCACCCGGACAGGTGCGCGAAAACTCCGGAACGGGTGCGCGAATTCAGCGGAATACGCACGCAGGGCGGGAGTGCGGAGAAGCCCGTGGGATTGGTCTGGGTAGCGGCGCTGCGGCGTGGGGCGGCGCTCCAGGTCCGGAGGCTCGACGGAGATATCGGTCGCGAAGGCATTCGCGCGCGGGCTGTCCGGGCGGCCATCGAGCTCGCTGCGGAGCTTGCCACGCCCCTGTAGGGGCGGCCGGCGCAGGCGTTCATTCACTTGCCCTTTCGCTCATCCAACGCTACAGTGTTGAGGCGCGTACATTTGTTCGTACCGCCCGCACTTGAGCGCCCAGGAGATGGTCTTGACAACTACACAGGTTCGTAGTAGCATCGACCCCGCAATGGAAGTCAATGGGCGGCGCCTCGCCGCTAACAAGGAGAGTGAGGCGGTGACGACTGAGCGTGAACGGGCCCTGAGCACTGCTCTGGGTCAGATCGAGCGTTCCCATGGCAAGGGCACGATCATGCGCCTCGGGGAGGCCCAGGCCCAGCGCGTCGAATTCATCCCCACCGGTGCTCTCACTCTGGACATTGCGCTCGGAGTGGGGGGGATACCACGAGGCCGTGTCATCGAGATCTATGGGCCGGAGAGTTCGGGAAAGACGACACTCACCCTGCACGTCATCGCCGAGGCGCAGAAACGTGGCGGTGTTGCCGCCTTCATCGACGCCGAACATGCGCTGGACCCCCAGTATGCCGCTCGCCTTGGCGTGCGCACTGATGAGTTGCTCGTCTCCCAACCGGACACCGGTGAGCAGGCGCTGGAGATCGTCGAGGTCCTGGTGCGCAGCGGCGCCGTCGATGTCGTCGTCATCGACTCGGTGGCGGCGCTGGTTCCCAAGGCAGAGATCGACGGTGAGATGGGGGATAGCCACGTCGGACTGCAGGCACGGCTGATGTCGCAGGCGATGCGCAAGCTCACCTCGGCAATCAGTCGTAGCAACACCTCGGTGATCTTCATCAACCAGCTGCGCGAGAAGATCGGTGTAATGTTCGGCAACCCCGAGACGACCACCGGGGGTCGGGCGTTGAAGTTCTATGCGTCTGTGCGTATGGACATCCGCAAGATCGACACCATCAAGCAGGGTCTCGATATCATTGGCAGTCGAGTCAAAGTCAAAGTTGTCAAGAACAAGGTGGCTCCGCCGTTTCGCAACGCCGAGTTCGACATCCTCTACAACGAGGGCATCTCCTACGCCGGCAGCGTGCTCGACATGGCCATCGAGGCGCGGATCATCGACAAGGCCGGCGCCTGGTTCTCCTATGGAGAGACCCGTCTCGGCCAGGGCCGGGAAAATGTTCGGGATTTTCTAAAGCAGAATCTGGATCTTCTCGAGGAGATTGCCAACAAGGTTCGGGTGCACGCACTGCCGCCGGTGGTCGCAGAGGAGCCCGCACAGCCCATTGACGAGAACGGCCACACTCCCGCCGTTCCCGTGGGGTAGTCGGGCGGTGAGGGCGGACGCCCCGAGGCCGAAGCCTGGCTCAGGCGGAGGTCGGCGGCCCCATCGGGCGCCCGCGGAACGTCCCGATCCGGAGGACCGAAATGCCGCCGAGGCGACCGCTCTGCGCATCCTGCGGGCCGCCGATCAGTCGCGTGACGGCCTGCGCCGGCGGCTGTGTCGCCACGGCTTCAGCGCCGAGACAGCCATCGAGGTAACGGGGAAACTCGTGGAGGGGGGCTGGATCGACGACCAGGCGCTCGCTGCCTCGGTGGGCGCTGCGCGACGGACACACGGCTATGGGCGGCGGCGGGTGGCTGCCGACCTTGCCGCTCGCGGCATAACCGACGATGCCGTCATAGCTGCGGCTCTGGGCGACGATGGGGAGGCCGAGCTCCAGGCCGCCCGTGACGCGGCCATGCGGCTGCGTCGGCGGTTCCCCTCGGGCCGCCTGGGCGAATCAGAGCTGCGCCGGTTGGCGGCGGCGCTGCAGCGTCGTGGCTTCAATCACGACGTCATTCGCAGCATCCTCCGGGAGTCCGATCTCGCCGACCAACTGGCCGACCTCGAGGACGACTGACGGGACCCCGGGCGCTCTCAGAGCACCCGGCTGCGGCGCAAGCGGTCGATGACGAGAGCAATGAGCAGGGCGCCAGCGATCCAGAAGAAGGGGCTGGATGTGGAGACCTGATCGTGGATCCATGCCGTCGCTCCAGAAACCCAACCGGCTAGGTCCCCGTGGTTGTCGGCCACCGAGATGCTCATCCAGGTGGGGCTGACGACGTGTACCGCAACGGGATAGGCGCTGCCGAGTAGATACACGGGCACGGCGACGACGACGACCCGCACGGCATTGCTGACTCCCAGCGGCGTCGTGCCGGGGCGAAGGGCGGCGAGAACGACCACCGCGATCGCCGTGCAGATGAGAATCGCTATGACGAGATCCGGGGTGTGCAGGGGCGCTGCTGCCGCTACCGCACCAGCGAGGGCGCCGATGATCCACCAGGGAATCCGCTGCCGTACCAGTGCCTCACTGAGGACGAGGAACACGGCAGGAGGAATCACCAGGAGGAGGGGCGTGAGTGGTCCGTCGAGAATGGAAAGCACTGCGGGGGTGACTCCGAAGAGCACCCCGCCGAGGGCCGATGCCCCCCAGCCCCGCTTCCAGCCCCGAATGGAGAGCGCTGCAGCTCCCCCCGCCAAAGCGGCACCGGCGGCAAACATCGTCTCGCGACCGGTCACCAAGACGGTGGGGGAGGCCGCGGTTGCCAGCAGGCTGTTCACAGGGGATCTCCACATGGGAAGCACGTTGTCGGATCGCCGACCGAGAGGACGCAGAGAATCTAGATGGTAGACCAGATCAGCGAACCCCGCCGCGGGCGGCGCGGGGCGCTAGCGACTGCCACCCTCTTCGAGGAGCGGGACCGGGCCGGCCAGGTTGCGGATGAGTGCTTTCTCGTAACGCACCACTGGGCGCAGGCTGAACCAGGTGAATACGGTGGCGCCAATGCCAAAGATGAAGAGCCCGTCGGCGTGCCCGAGGGCGGTGCATAGCCCGCCGAGGATCGCCCCGAGAGCCCCGCCGGCGGCCAGGGTCACTGTGTAGAAGGCCATGAGTGCTGACCTGTCCGCCATGAAGGTCTCCGAGCATTCGGCGAGATAGGCGACCGCTGCGGGACCAAACCCGGAGAGCCAGACGATGCCGGTGATGGCCACGGGAATCGCCAGCGCGACGAGAGGCCCGGTCAGGTGATTGGCAAGCAGCAGGCCACCGGCGAGCACCCAGGCACCGGGCACCGCTCGACGCATGGTGACTGCCAGCCCGAAGCGGGGCAGGAACGGCGTCCACAGGGCGATGCCAACGACTAGAAGGATGACCCAGGCGACGAGGATGGTGCTCACCAGCCGCTCATCGAGGGAGTGGACCAACCGCTGGTCGACGATCGTTCCGTGACCGTCAGGGAAACGGGCGAGCAGAGCGGGGAGATTGGAAATGAAGGCTCCGAGAAACGCGAAGGTCCCCATCCAGGCGGGAAGGAAGCTGCGGATGGGGCCGGGACCAGCGACGGCGCGGAGGATGGTGCGCAGCGGGCTGACGGCCAGCGGGCGGACCCGGGGAACGAAAACGGCGCAGACCATGGCGGCTCCGAGATAGCAGGCCGCCATCACCAGAAACGCTCCCCGTCCGAACGCGGCATGGGTAAAGCCTGCCAGTCCCACGCCACCGGCAATCCCCACCAGGGTGGCCGCCTCGAAGGCGCCGGAGGCGTTGGCCCGGGCGTGCGCATTGCGTGATGTCGCCGCGGCGATGGTTCCCAGAGCGGTGGGCACGAAGGCGGCGCTCCCCATGCCCTCGAGGACGCGGGCAACGAAAAGGGCTGCGGGATGGCCCACGGTGGCGGCGATGAGCACGGCGATGAGGCCGAGGACGGGCCCCCCGACGAGGAAGCGACTGCGGCCGACCCGATCCGCCCAGCGCGCCAAGAGCGGAGCGAAAGCCATCTCTGAGATCGCATGGGTGGCACCGAGAGCGCCGACGAGAACGGCGCGCTCGGAATCTGACAGGCTGGGCAGAATTGTGGGGACCACGAGCGCAAGGACGAGTCCCGAGCCGTACGACCCCACCCGGAGGAGCGTGGTCCCGGCGAGGAGAGCCCCGATCGTGGCTGGTCGGGAGTCGCGGAGTCCGCGCTCCGCATCCTTGGCATCAGCGATCTCGGCGGGATCCGCCTGCGGGACGGCAGGGGAGTCCTCGTCTGATGGATGGGGAGGATCGACCGGAAGCGCTCGTCTGGCATCGCTCACGAGCCGTGATGATATGGCTGGTGCCGGCGCACTCGTGAGCGGTGAGTGCGAACGGCCGGTTCGACCCTGGGGCGATCACGGGCGGGCGCCGGCCCGTACAATGCGCGCCACAGGTCCCGAGCTCGCCGGCAATGCGCCGTCCGGTTGGACAGGCACGTTGAGTGTGCCGTCCCTCCCCCTGCTCGGGAGGCTGGCGCCATCGAGGTGCGGAGCACCTCACTCTTCCGTTTCCGAGGACACCTCCATCACCACCGAGATCGTGGCCATCGTGGCCGTCGGCCTCAGCTTGGCCGTGGCCATCGCCGCCGTCATCTATGCTCGCCGTGCCGGGTCCGGTTCAGCGTCGGAGCGGCACGCGGAAACTGCGCGCCTTCGCGACGCGACGAGCGCCGCGGAACAAGAGCGAGCCTCGCTGATCCTCGCCGCCCGCGAGGAGGCGCTGCGTCTCCACTCCGAGGCGGAGACCGAGGCCCGCGACCGGCGCACCGAGATGGTGCGGCTCGAGAAGGTCCTGGCTCAGCGCGACGAGAGCCTGGACCGCCGCATCCGTGACGTCGAGCAGGGCGAGCAGCGACTCGAGCGCCGCGAGGAGGAGTTCGAGGAACTCCGTGTCGCCATCGAGACCGAGCGCTCCCAGCTGGCCACCGAGCTCGAGAGGGTCGCCGGGCTCAGCCAGGAGGAAGCCCGCGAAGAGGTGCTCGCGGACGTCGAGGGGGGGCTCAGTCATGAGATTGCAGAGCGCATCCGGGCCGCCGAAATCGAGGTGCACGCTGAGGCGGCCGAGCGCAGCCGGGACATCCTCATCACCGCGATGCAGCGCCATGCCTCCGAGCAAACCGGCGAAGCAGCGGTGACCGTACTGCACCTGCCGAGCGACGAACTCAAGGGCCGGATCATCGGCCGCGAGGGCCGCAACATTCGCGCGCTGGAGGCCGCCACCGGGGTGGATGTGATCGTCGACGAGACCCCTGAGGCCGTCGTCATCTCCGGTTTTGATCCGGTGCGCCGGGAGATCGCCAAACTGACGCTCGAGCGACTCTTCGCCGACGGGCGTATCCACCCGGCGCGGATCGAAGAGCTCGCCACCAAAGCGCGCTCGGAGATCGGGGAGCGCCTCAAGGAGGAGGGCGACGCTGCCTGCCAGGAGCTCGGCATCTCCAGCATCCACCCCGAGCTGGTTCGGTTACTCGGCGTCCTCCGCTATCGCAATTGTTATGGCCAGAACCTGCTGGCCCACAGCAAGGAGACCGCCTCGCTGGCGGGGATGATCGCCGCCGAGATCGGAGCCGACATCGACGAGGCCAAGGAGGCCGGCCTGTTCCACGATATCGGCTTTGCCGTGGATCACCAGGTCGAGGGGTCGCACGCGCTCATTGGCGGTGAAATCCTCTCCCGACTCAACCGCCCGCAGAGCATTGTCCATGCGGTGCGGGCCCACCACTATGACGAGGAACCCCACTCGGTGAACGCCTTTGTGCTGATGACGGCGGACGCCATCAGCATCCAGCGTCGGGGAGCCCGCCGCGAGGACCTGGCGGCGTCGATCAAGCGGCTGGAGCGGTTGGAGCAGATCGCCGAGGGTTTCGAGGGAGTGGAGCGCACGTTTGCGCTGCAGGCGGGGAAGGAGTTGCGCGTCATGGTTCGTCCCCAACAGGTCGACGACGATCGAGCCCAGATCATGGCCCGGCAGATCGCCAAGCGTCTCCACGCCGAGGGCAGCTACACGGGACGCATCAAGGTCGTTGTGCTCCGCGAGACCCGGAGCGTGGAATACGCCAAGTAGGCGTGCCAATCCGTTGCGGACGTAAGGATCGACAGAGGGGCGAAGCTTAAGTAACGATTGCATCGCGCGAGGCGGCCGTGGACGTCAGCCGTCCACAATCGCCCCAGTCGTAGCAGCGTCGTTGCATCAGTTCTCGCAAGCGTCCACCTCAGACAAGGCCGATAACGTGGAAATACTCAAGGTCTCCGCAGGAAGCAAGCCGGTGGCGGTCGCGGGAGCGATTGCCGGGGTGATCCGCAGTCAGCAGCGGGTCGAGGTGCAGGCCATCGGTGCCGGCGCCATCAACCAGGCGGTCAAGGCGATCGCCATCTCGCGGGGCTATGTGGCGCCGGGCGGTATGGATCTGGTGTGCACCCCTTCATTCATCGACATCTCCATCGATGGTGAGGAGCGCACTGGTATCCGTCTCTTGGTCGAGGTGCGCTAAACGCCGCCCCGGCATCGGCGGCCTGGGGATGTCACCGGACCGGAGGCCGCCGTTTCGGAGGGATAGGCTTGTCCTGCTCCACGCTCTCGGGGGATCCCAGCGGTGGGTGCTGGCGGTCGGGAAGGAAACCAAACTGGCCCCACTCAGCGGGGTTGCCGACGGCTGCCCCCTTGTTCTCGGGAGCATCGGCCATCCGCCACAGCATCACCCCGAACGCGGCAATCAGCAGAGCGGCGACAAGCAAGGCGATCACGGTTTCAGAGTACCCCAAAGCGCAGGCGCTCACCGAGACATCAGCGGGCGTCAGCCGCCTCTCGCTAGGCTGGACGGTGATGACCACGCCGATGCCGCTCCCCCTGCTCAGCCCGTCGGCACGCGGCTTTGCCGCCATTCCCATGAGCGATCGCAGCGACTCCGTCCGGACGCCGATCGTGCCCGTGCTCGGTCGTCCTCCTCGAGTGCACCTCTGGCACATCGGCTGCCAGATGAACGACTACGATCACGAGCAGCTTGCCGAGCGCTTCAGTGAGATCGGCTTCGTGCCCGATGCGGCACTCGAGGACGCTGACCTGGCAGTTCTCATCACTTGCACCGTGCGCCAGAACGCCGAGCAGAAGGTGTACGGAAAGTTCCGCGAGCTCATCGAGTGGAAGCAGGCGCGGCCGGGACGCGCCGTGGCCATGACCGGCTGCATGGCGGTGGAATACGGGTCCACCCTGCTCCGCAAGCTGCCCGAGCTCGACTACCTCTTCGATGTCCGCGAGGCCGACGGGTTCTTCGCCCGGATGCAGTCGCTCTACGCATCCGACCTCGACGGACCGATGCCGATGCCGGCGTCCGACCGCCTGTTGGCCTACGTGTCGGTGATGGGCGGCTGCAATGAAATGTGCACGTACTGCATCGTCCCCTTCGTCAGAGGGCGTGAGGTCTCGCGCCCCGCCGCAGAGATCGTTGGTGACGTCCAGCGCCTCGTCGAGCGCGGCGTGCGCGAGGTGACCCTCCTTGGGCAGAACGTCAACTCCTACGTGGACCCGCAGACGGGTGCCGGTCTCCCCGAACTCATGCGCCAAGTGGACGCCGTGGATGGCCTGTGGCGGATGCGCTTTCTCACCTCGCACCCGCGCAACGCCGTTCCCCAACTCTTCGAGGCGATGCGCGACCTCCCCACCGTTTGCGAGCAGCTACATCTGCCGGTCCAGGCCGGGAACGATGAATTGCTCCGACGCATGAAGCGCATGTACACCGTCGCCGAGTACTACGAGAAGATCGCCGCCGCCAGGGCGACGGTGCCCGGTCTGGCCCTCACCACCGACGTCATCGTCGGCTTCAGCGGCGAGAGCGAGGCGGAGTTTCTCGGCACCGAGAAGCTCATGCGTGACATCGAGTACGACACCGTGCACCTGCAGGCGTACTCGGTCCGGCCTGGCACCGCAGCTGCGCGTCGGCCTGACGACATCCCGCTTGCGGAAAAGAAGCGGCGTCTCAACTACCTCGTTGCTCTCCAGCGGGGGATCGCCCTGCAGCGCAATCGCGCGCTGCTGGGTACGGAGGCGGAGGTTCTCGTCGAGGGCGTTGTCGCGGATGGGAGGGCCTTCGGTCGCACCCGTCAGGGACGCACGACCTACCTTCCCGCGGGAAGCGCCGCAGCCGGCGAGTTGCTCCGGGTGCGCATCGATGGGGCAGCGGCTTGGCAGCTCACCGCCGTCGGCGTGACCGCCGCGGTGTGAGCGCGCGACCCCGGGAGGCGCCACCGCACCTGGCCGCGGTGCCTGCTGACCTGCGGCACACCATTGATCTCGACGACGCCGGCGATACTCCTATCCTTCGCGAATATCGCCTGGTCAAGGCGGAATACCCCGACGCCGTAGTTTTAGCCAGGCTTGGTGATTTCTACGAGATGTTCGGTGGCGATGCGGAGATCGCTGCGCCCATCATCGGCGTGCAACTCACCGGCCGCGGTTTCGGCGCCGCAGGGCGGCTGCCCATGTGCGGAGTCCCCTTCCGTGCCGTCAGCCAGTATCTACGCCGCCTCCTCGAGGCCGGTCGCAGTGTGGTGCTCTGGGACCAGGTGGGGGAGGTGGTGAGCGGCAAGCTGGTGCGCCGCGAGGTAACCCGCGTGCTCAGTCCGGGCACGATCGTCGACGGCGATCTCCTCGACGAGCATGCGACCGCGCGCCTGGTGGCCTTGGCACCGCGCGCTGAAGTGGTCGGCGTGGCCGCCCTCGATGCGGCGAGTGGCGAGTTGCTCCTCAGCGAGGTGCCCGGAGACCTCGGGAGCGCCCCGCTTCGCGACGAGATGGCCCGGCTCGACGTGGCCGAACTCGTCGCGCCCACCGATGTCGAGATCCCGTCGACGCTGGCTCCCGGAGCGACGCGCACCGCCCTCCCCGCAGCCCTCTTCGACCGCGGCCGGGCCACCGAGAGACTCCGCGACCACGTCGGGGTCGCCGTTCTTCATGGGCTGGGCACCGAGCTTCTCGGGTCTGCGCTGGCCGCCGCCGGCGCGGTTCTGGGTTTCTGTGAGCGCTGCCGGGTGATGCTCCCCGAGGGTTTCCTCACCATCAGGGTCCGGGGCGCTGCGGACACGATGCGCCTCGACCCACCGACCCGGCGCAACCTTGAACTCGTCGAGACGAGTGGCGACGGCATCACCCTCGCGGCGCTCCTCGACCACACGCGCACGCCCATGGGAGCCCGCCTGTTGCGCCGCCGTCTTCAGGAACCGCTCGTGGACGCCGCCGCCATCGGAAGGCGCCTCGAGGCGGTGGATGCCCTGGCGACCAATGGCGCGGCCCGGGAGAACCTCCGCGCTCGCCTCGCCGGGATTCGCGACCTCGAGCGTCTGACCGGACGCGCGGTCCAGGGCACGGCGACGCCCCGTGACCTCGGCGCCGTCCGCGACGCCTGCACGGCTCTGCCGGCGCTTGCCGGCGTCCTCGCCGACCTGCCCGGCGAACTCAGCATCCTTGGTGCCGAGTGTGCCGTGCCGTCGGCTGTTGTCAGGCTGCTCACCAGACTGCTCGCGGACGACCTACCCCCCACTGGCCGCGAGGGCGGCTGCATCCGTCCCGGCGCCGACGCCGATCTCGACAACCTCAGCGCGCGGAGCGCTTCCGCCCGCGACTTCATAGCGTCACTGGAGTCGCGCGAGCGAGAGCGGACCGGGATCCGCTCACTCAGGGTGGGGTACAACCGCGTCTTCGGCTACTACCTCGAGGTCCCCAACACCCAGCGCGACGGAGTTCCTGCCGACTACGTTCGCAAGCAGACGCTGGTCGGTGCCGAGCGCTACATCAACAGTGACCTGAAGGAGCAGGAATCCGTGGTGCTCAGCGCTCGCGAGCGTATCGTCGCTCGCGAAGCGGAGCTGTTCGCCGACTGTGTGCGCTTCATAGCGGATCACGCACACTCACTCTTGCAGGCATCCGGCGCAGTGGCTGTCGCGGACGTCACCCAG
Source organism: Candidatus Dormibacteria bacterium (assembly GCA_051002895.1). Lineage (GTDB taxonomy): Bacteria > Chloroflexota > Dormibacteria > Aeolococcales > Aeolococcaceae > JBPCLW01. The sequence continues at coordinate 10,024 of JBPCLW010000050.1, forward strand.
TCGCTGGCTACCGCGGCGCTCCTCGAGGGCTGGGTGCGTCCCACTGTGGACAGCTCCACGGTCATCGACATCGAGGGCGGCCGACACCCGTTGGTGGAGCGCTCGCTGGGGCGGCATCTCTTCGTTGCCAACGACGTGAGCCTGGACGCGGTGCAGCGGATCATCGTCCTCACCGGGCCCAACATGGCCGGCAAATCGACGTATCTGCGCCAGGTCGCGCTCATCGTGCTGCTCGCCCAGGTCGGCAGCTTCGTGCCGGCCACGCGGGCGCGGATCGGCGTCTGCGACCGTATCTTCACCCGTGTCGGCGCTCACGATGACCTCGCCGGCGGACTTTCCACATTCATGGTGGAGATGTCGGAGGCGGCGGCCATCCTCCGGCAGGCGACCGAGCGGAGTCTGGTCGTTCTCGATGAGATCGGTCGCGGGACTTCGACGTACGACGGCCTCTCCATCGCCCAGGCGATCGTGGAGCACATCCATGATGCGCCTCAGCTCAACTGCCGCACTCTCTTTGCCACCCACTACCACGAGCTCACCGGCCTTGCCGGACGGCTAACGCGAGTGAGCAACGCACGCGTCGAGGTCGCCGAGGACGGCGAGACGGTGACCTTCCTGCACCGCATCAGCCCAGGTGGCGCTGACCGGTCCTACGGCATCCATGTCGCCAAGCTCGCCGGTCTTCCCGCGGGTGTGCTCAGCCGCGCCCGCCAACTGCTCAGCGAGATGGAGACCAAGCATCCACTGGAGGCGCACGGCCCTGAACCGGCGCAGCTCGACCTCGGTCTGGGGGTGACCGCCCTGCATCCGATCATCGACGAACTCGTGGATCTGGAGGTCGACGGCCTCACCCCGCTGGCGGCACTGAACAAGCTCGCCGAGTTGCGCCAGCGTGCGGCCCTGTGATTGCCACCGCTGCGATTCGGGCCCTGCCGGCGGAGGTTGCCGACGCCATCGCCGCCGGCGAGGTGGTGGAGCGGCCGGCGGCGGTGGTCAAGGAACTCATGGAGAACTCCGTTGATGCCGGTAGCACGCGCATCGACGTCCGCATCGATGGCGGCGGTCTCACGCGCATTCGGGTTGCCGACGACGGCGCCGGCATCGCCGCTGATCAGCTGGGTCTCGCCCTGGCATGCCACGCCACCAGCAAGATCACCGCCGTATCGGATCTGGCGAGGATCTCCAGCCTGGGGTTCCGCGGCGAGGCCCTGGCGAGCATCGCTGCGGTCAGTGATCTGTGGCTCCGCAGCCGGCCGCGGAGCGCACCAGACGGTGCCGAGATCCGCGTGCGCGGCGCCGGCGTCATCGCTCGGGGCGTGTGTGCCATGGCGGAGGGCACGGTGGCGGAAATCTGCGACCTCTTCGTGCTGACCCCGGCGCGTCTCGCGTTTCTCCGCGGCAGCCGAGCCGAGGCCGGTGCCTGCGTTCGGGCGGTGGCCGACTGTGCCCTGGCGAATCCCGGCGTGGCCATGACCTGCGTCTCCGACGGGCGCACGGTCCTGCGCACGCCGGGAACGGGATTCGACGATGCCCTGCGAGCGGTGCTCGGCGACCGTGCTGCCGCCGAGCTGGTCGCGGTGGACTCTCCGGGGGAGATCAGCGTGGGAGGACGGATCAGCGCTCCGCATGCCCACCGCGGTGATCGCACCCAACTCACGCTCGTGGTCAATGGTCGGCGTGTTCACAATCGGGCCCTCGTCGTCGCCGTGGAAGAGGCCTACCGGGGACTCCTCCCCGCCGGCAGGCACCCGTTCGGCGCCGTCACCGTGGAGTGTGATCCTGCCAGCATTGACGTGAACGTCCACCCCACGAAACGCGAGGTGCGATTCCGCGAGGAGCGGCTTGTCTTCAGCGCGGTGCAGCGCGCCTGCTGGGCGGCGATCGCGGAGAGCGCGGTGGCCACCGGCGGGTCGTTGCTGGCGCCCGCGCCGCTGCCGGTCCAACCATCGCTCGGGCAGGCGGCGGCGGTGCTCAGCGTGTCCGAAACGCCGCCGCGGTGGAACCCGTCGTCGAGCCCGAGCAGCACCGCCGCGGAGCCGGGGACGCCGGCGCTCGGTGATCTCGCGCCGCTGCAGCCATTGGGCCAGGCCGGAGCGGGATGGCTGCTGGCCCGCAGCGCGCGGGGATGCGCCATCATCGATCCCCACGCGGCCCACGAGAAGGTGCTGTACGCGCGTCTCATGGAAGCCGCCGCTGCCGGTTCGGCTGCTCCGGCAGCGCAGCTGCTCCTCGGGGAATGCGTCGTCGACGTCGACGCAGCGGCTTTGGAACTGGTCGAAGACGAGGAGTTGCGCCGTCTCGGTTTCGACATCGAGCCGTTCGGTCCCGGGATGGTGCGCTGCCATGCCGTCCCCGCCGCCGCATCGACGACCGCTCCGGAGCAGCTCATCGCCGAGGTGCTCACCGCCGTCCAGGGCGAGGCCACCCAGCGGCGACACCGCGTGGCCGCGCTCACCGCCTGCCATGCGGCGGTCAAGTTGGGCGATCGTCTCGGCACCCCTGAGCAGGAACAGTTGCTGCGTGAATTGACCACAACTCGTGGGGGGATCACCTGCCCCCACGGGCGGCCGACGGTGGTGCTCCTCGACGATGCCACGCTCCGCCACGCCTTCGGCCGACCGCCCACCTGAGGTGGTCGCCCCGCGCACGGTGGCCATTGTCGGGCCCACCGCCACGGGCAAGACCGCCCTCGCGGTGGCCCTGGCGCGGCGCTTGGGTAACACCGAGCTGCTCAGTGCGGACTCACGGCAACTGCTCCGCGGCCTGCACGTTGGCACCTGCGCTCCTACAGAAGCGGAGTTGGGGGGCGTGACCTGCCATCTTCTCGATCTCGCTGAGCCGGGCGCTCGCTTCACCGTCGCTGACTGGCTGGTGGCCGCCCGGGCCACCCTCGCCGGGCTCGACGAGCGAGGAATCCGCGCCCTCGTGGTGGGCGGTACCGGCCTGTATGTTCGCGCGCTTCTCGACGGCTACCACATCGGCGACACCCTCCCCAACCCCGCTCAGCGCGCTCGACGCGAGCGTAGCGCGGCGTGTCCAGTTGGCCTCGCCGAACTCGTCACTGAGCTGCGCCGTCGCGCCCCCGAGGCGGCTTCCGGCATCGACCTCGCCAACCCGCGACGGGTCATTCGCGCCCTGGAGATGCTCGACCACCAGCCAAGTAGCCTCGCTGCGAGGGAGCGGCGCGGTCCGCCGCGCCCGGCGTTGCGTATCGGCGTCAGCGTGGACCGGGAGTTCCACCGTTCCCTCATCACAACACGAGCTCGGCACATGGTGGAGAGGGGAACGCTGCTGGCGGAGACGGCATCGGCGCTCGAACGCGGCGTCCCCGCGGCGATCCTGGAGCGCGCCGGCATCGGCTACCGTGAGGCGCTCGACCTGCGCGGCGGCGTCATCGATACCGAAACCGCGATCGGGCGCATCGTGCAGAGGACGGTTCGCTACAGCAAGGCTCAGCGAACCTTCTTCCGGGGGGACCCCGAGGTCCGTTGGGTGGCGTTGCAGAGTGGTGACCTCGGCGACCTGGTCGGGCGGGTCATCACCGCGATCTCTGAGGAGCCAGGTTGAGGTGGCGCACGGGTTCGATGTGTGGGAACATCCGTTTGCGCTCAGCCCAATCCCGTGCTACAGTGCGACCGCCCATACAGCTGAGAGAGGGAAGACATAAACATGGCAGACGCCCTGAACCCGCGCCAGCTTCAGATCCTGGGGTTCCTCCGCACCCATGCCCAACGCTACGCCTACCCGCCCACGGTGCGGGAGATCGGACAGGCTGTCGGGCTCTCCTCATCGTCGACGGTCCAGAACCACCTGAATGCCCTCGAAACCAAGGGCTTCATCCGCCGCGATCCCACCAAGTCCCGGACCGTCGAGGTCGTCGGTGTGGAAACCACGGTCGCGCCAGCAGCGCTGCGCTCTGGCCAGATCCTTCAGCTTCCGCTCATCGGCCGCGTCGCGGCAGGTACGCCGGTGCTCGCAGAACAGAACATCGAGGACCATATCGCGGTGGGGCCCGAGATCGCTGGTGGCGATGACGCTTATGCGCTCAGCGTCCACGGCGACAGCATGATCAACGCCGGAATCTTCGACGGGGACATCGTGGTGGTGAAGCCGCGTCGGGATGCTCCCTCGAACGGTACGATCGTCGTCGCCCGTATCGAGAACGAGCTCACCGGAGAGGGTGAGGTCACCGTCAAGCGCTTCTTCCGCGAGGGCAACCGCGTGCGGCTGCAGCCCGAAAACACCGCTCTCGAGCCGATCTACGTCACCGACCTGACCCTCGAGGGTGTGGTGGTCGCGGTGATCCGAGTTCTGCGCTGACCGGTTGGCGAAGGCTTAGGAAGGGACGCCGTTCCCCGGATCGGGAGGAGGGGGCAGAGCTCCGAGGTAGGCGTCCAGAGCTGCCGCGAGTTCCGCCGACGCCTGGCCATGCACGGTGACCCGCGTCGCGTGATCGTCGTCCTCCACTGCGCTGGCCGCGAGATCGGGGCGGTCATCGCCGAGTAGGGGGAGTGCGGGGAGAATCGCAAGAGGCAGGAGAATCGAGAGCCAGGGTGTCACCGCGGTGCTGATGAGAACGGCGAGCACGATCGCTGCGGCCAACCCCACAGCAATATCACCGCTGTAGCGGTGGCGTCGCTGGGGACGGAGAACGAGGTAGTGAGTTCCGTGCTCAGCAATACCGATTCCGGGGAGGCGGCGCTCCTCCAGTTCGCTGAGCACCTGGGCAGGGGAGCGGGATGTGCGCAGGGAGAACTGGTAGGGGGTCGTGGACTGGCGTGAGGAGCCGACGCGGGTTGCCAGCTTCATGGGGCGGCCAGCCGTGGGGATGGAGGAGGGGACATCACTGCTCAGCTTGCCTGATCGGACCGCGAGTCTGGCATGCGAAGCACCGGTGGGCGCGCCGTCGGGTGGATCGCCGACGCGGGCCGGAGTAGGCTGAGCTGGTGCCGGCACCGCTGACGATGTTCCTTGACCCCTGGTTGGCCGTGGCCATCGCGGTCATCGGCGCGGTCGTGGTCAGCCGAATGCGCAACGGCGGCGTGGTGACCGCGTGGCGGGTGGCGGCGCTGAGCGGGGCAATCGCCGCGCTTGTTGTCTGCTGGCTTACGCCCCTGGAAACTCTCGCGGCCCACTACCTCCTCTCCGCCCACGTGATCCAATTGACATTGGTAGTAGGGGTGATTCCCGCGCTGCTGCTCCTGGCGATCCCCCCGGGATCGGAGCCGCTCCTGCCCGGCTGGGCGCGCGGGCCGCTGCGAGCGATGAGCCACCCGGTGCTGACCATCGTCCTTCTCAACGCCGCTCTCTTTGGCGTCGACGACCTGCTCCTGCTCACCCACACACCGATAGACATCCGCCTGTACGACGCCGCCCAGCTCGGCTATCTCGCCATCGCGGTTGCATTCTGGCTGCCACTCGTGGATCCCGCGCGGCGCCGCGCCGTGCCCCCGATGGGCCGCCTCTTCGTCATCCTGGTCGTGGCCATCCCCCAGACATTTGGAGGGCTGCTCCTCGCGCTCAGCCGCCGCGTCCTCTACCCCGGGTACGGTCGGGCGCCCCGCGTGCTTCTCGACGCGGCCACTGACCAGCGCGTCGCGGGTCTGGTCCTGGCCATTGCCGCCAAGGCCGGCCTGCTCGTGGCCTTTGGGGTGATTCTCGTCCGCCTCATGAACGACACCGCTGAGGACGATGACGAGGACGATGACGGCGGGGGGGGCGCACGTCGTCGTCCTCAGCCCGCACCGCCGGGCCGCCCCGAATGGCTGCGCCACCTGGAAAACGGTCGGCTCCGTCCCGAGCCCGCCCCGCCGCGTCGCCGAACTCCTCCGGTGCCACTCGGCCGTTGAACACTCCGTTCACGGCAGGGTGAGTGTCTCTCCCGGCTGGACCGCCGGCGACGAGCGACGATTTGCTGCCATGACGTCGGAGAGCCGGGCGGCGACGTCGTCACCCGGATACGCTGTCGCCACGATGGCCCACAGGGTATCGCCGCGATGGACGACCACCGAGGCCGGCCGGTGGCTGTTGCCGGACACAACGGACGCCAGACCGACGAGCGCCACCCCGGCGGTGACGACACCGAGGGCGAGGGAGCGGCGGAGGCGGTGGCCCAGCCCTGCCCGCCGGCCCTCCAAGGAGGGTGCGTAGTCGACGATCACGATTTCTTTCCTCGCGAACAGATGTTTGTCGAGGGAAGCGTAGACGAACACCCGTTCGGAGTCAAGGTTTTTCATTTTGGGCGGCGAGTAGCCCTCATAATCGGTGTGGTGAGTTGCGGCCCCCGTATTCGTGTGGCCGTCTGCATTTGCAGCGAGGAGCGCCTGCTTCTCGTCTCCCACCGCAAGCACGGTCACGAGTACTGGCTGCTGCCCGGCGGCGGCGTCGAGGCCGGAGAGACACTGGTCGCCGCGGCTGAACGGGAGGTGTGGGAGGAGACCGGCCACCGGGTCACAGTTGGTGGTCTGCTCATCCTCTGTGAGTCGATTTCACCGGCCGGCAAGCACGTTGTCCACCTCGTCTACTCCGGCACGCTCCGGAGCGGAGCCCGGGGCGAGATCAGTGACCCCGCGGTGGTGGAGACGAGGTGGGTGGATCGAACGGAGGTCGACCGCCTGGAGATCCATCCACCCATCCGCGCCCAACTCGGGGCCTGCTGGGACGCGCACTTCGGCGGTGCCATCCGCGTCCTGGGTAACGTCTGGGAGAACTCACCGACTCGCTGATCGCGGGCCCCAACCTAGGTGCTGCTGCTGACCTCGCGCATGTAGTCGCCGAGGCGTCGGTAGGCGCTGCGCTTGCGCTTGTCGGTGATCTCCGTGTAGACGCGCAGCGTCTCCAGGGTCGCGTGTCCGAGGACCTCCTGCACCAGCCGCACGTCGCCGTCGGTGGCCTCGAGGAGCGTCGTTGCGGCGGTGTGCCGGGCGGCGTGTGGCGAGCGCAGCGCGTCGATGAGACGGTGGGATGCGGGATCGCAACTCATCCGCCGGCGCAGGGCGGTCAGAGCGGTGCGAGCGCCGTCGGTGGTCAGCCGGTTGTGGGGGAGGGGGTGGCCCTTGGGCATGTCGGCGTGGGCGACGCTGATAAAGAGGGCGGGGGCAGCGTCAGGCCCGCGGGAACCCAGGTAGTCCTGCACTGCGGCGTGGGCATCGTCGGTGAGGAAGACGGTGCGGTGCTTGCCCCCTTTGCCGAGAACCCGGAAACCGTCGCGCCCGATGTCGTTGCGGTTCAGCGCGCAGGCCTCGGCGATGCGGCAGCCGCTGGCGATGAGGAAGTGGACAAGGGCGCGGTCGCGCAGGTCTCGTAGCGTCGCTCGGGGGAGAGCTGCGAGCAACTGCGGCACCGTGTGGGTGGCGATGGGATGGGGATCGCCGACCACGTAGCGGGGGACCACCACCTGGCGGGAGAGGTCGTCGCTGATCCAGCCCTCGTCGTAGCCGTACTGGAGGAACTGGCGGAGCCCGACCAGGGCCCGGGCGCGGCTACGCGCATTGGGCATCACCTCGGCAAGCTCGATCTGGTAGCGGCGCAGTGTCGTCCGGTCGACGCTGCTGAGGACGTTGTCGTCGAGCTTCCGGGTTCGCGAGAATGCGACAAACTTGGCCAGATCCTGGCGGTAGGCCCGTACCGTGGTCATTGGGCGGTTGCGCTGGATGTGCAGGTGGTCGAGGAACTGCTGGACCTGGTCGGGCAGGGGATCGGAAGGACCGGGAACCTGATCCGCCCAGGTGGGGCGTCGGGGGGCACGCGGCGCAGTGGGACGATGGCTGCGACCGCCGCGAGCGGGCATGGCGTGATTATCAGGTGGATCGCGGCGTCGTGCCAACGTTCGTCGCCGCGCTGGGCCTTGACACCGACCATTCGGCCCCTATATAGTCGTGGCCGACTAACCGATGCCGACTACTCCGCGTTTCACCCGCACCCCCGCTGCCCTGGTGGTCCTCAACCTCCTCTGCGAGCGTCCCCGGCACACGTACGCCCTGCGTCTGCTCATTCGTGAGCGGGGCATCGACAGCGCCGTTCGGGTGGGCGCCGCTTCGCTCTACGACGCCGTCCAACGGCTCGAGCGCCTGGGATTCATCGCCGCCCAGGAGCCGAGCCGGGAGGGCCGCCGTCCGGAGCGCACCGTGTACTCGATCACTGTGCGCGGACGTGACGAACTCGGAGAGTGGATGGCCGATCTGCTGTCCGAACCGAGCCACGAGTACCCGCAATTCGCCTCGGCGCTGGCATTCGTTCTCGGAGTGGGTCGCGACCGCACGGTTCGCCTGCTGCGCTCGCGTCTCCTCCGTCTGGAGTCAGCAGCTGCAGCCTATCGCCGGCTGGGCGAGTCGATGGGGGCAATGCCTCGCATCGTTCTCATCGAAGGTGAATACGGGCAGGCGATTCGCGAGGCCGAGCAGGGCTTCGTCGAGAGACTCATCGCTGACATCGAGAGCGGTGCTCTGTGGAGCGACGCTGAGATCGAGCGACTCTTCGCGATGACCAGCCTGGCGGACATGGCCGACGAGGACGGCATGCCCGCGGAGATGGCGCGGGCAAAGCACAAGTTGCAGACCCGCCGAGAGAGAGGGGAGAGGTCCCCACGCCCAACACCGCGAGGAGACACGCCATGACCACGGAAAGCCCAGCGCAGATGCGCACCCGGTCCGTCCTCACCCTGATCGTGCTCTCGCTGGGACTCTTCATGACGTTGTTGGACCTCACCATCATCAACGTCGCCATTCCCCGGATCAGTGACGGGATCGGCGCCAGTCTCGATGAGATCCTCTGGGTTCTCAACGCCTACAGCCTGGTCTATGCGGTGCTGCTCATCAGCTGCGGCCGCCTCGGTGACATCGTGGGACCGAAGCGCCTGTTCCTCCTGGGCCTGGCCGTCTTCACGCTGGCATCACTGGCCAGTGGTTTGGCCAAGACCCCCGTGCAGCTCATCCTCTCGCGGGCGGCGCAAGGTCTTGGCGCGGCCATCCTGGCACCCCAGCCACTGCCGCTCATGCTCAACATCTTTCCCAAGGAGAAGCGGGGCGCCGTCTTCGGAGTCTTCGGCATCCTCGCCGGCCTGGCGGTGCTCGCCGGACCCACCCTGGGCGGCTTTCTGGTTACCAACTTTGGCTGGCCATCGATCTTCTACGTCAACCTTCCCGTGGGCGTGTTAACCATTGCACTGGCGGCGGCGTTCATCCCCGACATCCGGCCAGCGGCGCGCCATCGCCTCGACTTCGTCGGCGTTGCGCTCGCGACACTCGGACTTCTCGGCGTCGTCTATGGACTCATCGAGGGCCAACGCTACCAGTGGGGGACGATCAGCGGGTTCGTCACCATCCCCATGGTGATCGCCGCAGGGGCGCTCGTTCTCGTCGTTCTCATCCTCCACCAGGCTCGCCGTCAAGACCGCGAACCTCTGCTGCCGTTTCAGGTTTTCAAGGACTGCAACTTCACGGTGATGACCTGCGTGCTGGCGGCCATGGGCTTCGCCATCATCGGCTTCTATCTACCGCTCACCATCTATTTCCAATCGGTTCTCGGGCTCTCCGCGGTGGAGGCAGGACTGACCATCGCTCCCCAGCCGCTCATGGTGCTGCTGCTCTCCGGCGTGTCCAACGCGCTCATGCAGAGGTTCAGCCCCAAGTACCTGCTCATCCCTGGGCTGATCGCGTTTGCTGCGGGCACCGCCTACATCGTGGCCGTCGCCGAGGCCAACTCCGGGCGGTGGACGTTCCTTCCGGGACTCATCGTCGCCGGCGCGGGGATGGCGTTCATCTGGGGCCCGGTCTATTCGATGGCGACACGTGACCTGAAGCAGCAGCTTGCCGGTGTAGCCTCCGGCGTCCTCAACACACTGCAGGAGCTGGGCGGAGTGCTCGCTGGGGCGGTGGTGGGCGCGGTCCTGCAGTCGCAGCTGGCAAACAATCTGCGCAGCGAGGCCGTTGCCCGAGCCGGTAGCCTGCCTCCGCAGGCGCGTGCCGGGTTCGTCAACGGCTTCAGTACCGCTGCTCAGAGTGGGCTCGAGGTGGGCAGTTCCCAGGCTGGGACAAACATACCCGCCAACCTGCCTCCGGCTCTCGCCGCGCAGATGCAGCAGGTGGGGCATGACGTCTTCATCAATGCATTCGTCGCGGCGATGCGGCCAACGCTCGTGCTGGGGATCATCGTCGTCGTCCTCGCCGCCGTCGGGGCGATCGCCTCGCGGGCCCGCTCCGATGACACCGAGAGCGATCCCGAGTCGGCGGTTCTGACAGCAGTCCCGGCCTGACCTCTAGATCCGAGTGCCGCGATACGTCACGGCGACCATGGCAGCTCCGACGACCACCTTCATCACACCATCGATTGTCCAGAACGCGTGGAATTCGACCGATGATGCCTTCAGGCCGACCGTTTGGCATCCGGGCCAAGGTCGTGCTACAAATAGCACATGGGAACCGTGGGAATCCGGGAGCTACGGCAGCGGGCCAGCGAACTCCTGCGGCGAGTTCAGGGCGGGGAAGCAATCGAGATCACCGACCGAGGGCGGCCGATCGCCGTGCTCTCAGCCCTCCCCGGAGGCAGCCCCCTGCGGCACCTTCGTGCTGTTGGTGAGGTCACCACGTCCACTGCTCACGTTGATGATCTAGCCGAGCCCCTTGGTCCTGTCCCCGGCCAACCTGAGCCGACAACAGTCCTCGCCGGTCTTCGTCAGGCTGAGCGGTGAGTGAGCGAGCAACGTATCTCGACTCGTCGGCGATCGTGAAGCTGGCGGTTAGGGAGCCGGAGTCCGCGGCGCTGCGCCGCTACCTGCGCCGTCGCCCGCCACTTGTGACCAGTGCCCTCGCCCGGACCGAGGTTGCGCGCGCACTGTTGCCTCTTGGCGAGCAAGCAATCCAGCGTGGTCTTGACGTGCTCACCGCAATCGATGTGATGCGCATCAACGACCGAGTCCTTGACGCGGCAGGCCGGTTGCTACCGGCGCAACTGCGCTCGCTCGATGCCATTCACCTCGCCACCGCACAGCAATTGGGCACCGACCTTGCTCGGGTGGTCACCTACGACGACCGGATGGCAGCCGCAGCCACCGAGGTGGGTTGGGCCGTTACCTCCCCCGGGTGAAAGGTCGGACGCTCAGCCTGGTTCAGCGTCGGGAGGACTGAAGAGTGCGTCAATGAGCATGCCGCCGCGCTCAAGGAGGCGGCCCTCCGGGTAGTGGCGGAGAACACATCCCACACCTGGTCGGCGGTGGTTAGATCGAGGAGGGTGCCGCGGGTGCGCACGTCCGCTCGCACCCGCGGCTGGACTGGCGCGTCCTACGTTATCCAGCGTGGCGCTGCCTCGCGCAGGCGGATGTCGTCGCGCAAGAGGTGAGGGCGATCGCGACGGTTTGGTGACGATCAGTTGGATTTCTCCGTTGTGAATCCTCGGGAACTTGTCATGACAAATCCATGCGTATCTGTCGGTAAGGGCTGGTGAGCGAAAGGCTCCAGCGCTTCACTGAGGCCGAAATCCGCGAGCAGACGAGGCCGCCACTCACCGACACGGCCAAACATCCGAACCCCTAGACTCGAAGGCATGACGATTCAGCGGATGGACAACGTGGGCATCGTCGTCGACGATCTGGACGCGGCTGTCGCATTCTTCACCGAGCTCGGAATGGGGCTGGAAGGCAAGGCGCAGATCGAAGGCCTTTGGGCGGACCGCGCCGTCGGACTGGACGGCATCCGGAGCGACATCGCGATGATGCGGACCCCTGACGGCCACGGCAAGCTGGAGTTGGCGCGGTACCACAACCGCGAGGCGTCCGCCGCCGAGCCGGCAAACCCGCCGCCCAACACTGTCGGCCTGCATCGCGTGATGTTCGCCGTCGACGACATAGACGACACCATCACCCGCTTGCGCGCCCACGGCGCCGAACTCCTCGGCGAGGTGGCGCGGTACGAGAGCACCTTCCGGCTCTGCTACCTTCGCGGCCCCGCGGGCACCATCGTCGGACTGGCCGAGCAGCTCAGCTGAAGGCTGCTTCCCGGAGCTCGGTCCTGGGGAGCGCGTTCGGCAGCGGTGGCGTCTCACCGACTACAACTCCGTCACTGACACCTGGTGCGGAAATCTACTGACAAATTCATGCGTGTCTGTCAGTGGCGCTTTCCGGCGGCCTAGTCGAGGCCTCGGTCGGAGGAAAGCTGCATCGCGTGCCCTACGGGCAAGCTATCGCAACGTCTTGCCATCCGCGCGCCGGCCGGTCACTGCCCCGTTGTCAAGGCGACGTGTTCAGCTCTTCCCCATACGCCTCTAGCAGGACGCTGAAAATCCCACCCCCGACCGCCGCGGATTTTCAGCGGTAAGAGGATGTCGGCTCTCGGCGGGCAGAGCCCACCTTCGCCGACGTTCTTTGGGCTCTGTCGGAAGCCACCGGCCC
>JBPCLW010000051.1:0-37163 GCA_051002895.1 Candidatus Dormibacteria bacterium
ATCGGATCCTCCACCTCCGGGTTCTCAAGGAGAACCGCAGTTGGGACCGCTACTGGGCCGCCCGCCGCTCACGGACCTCGATCACCGCCGCCCTGGCAGCTTGATGCCGAAACTTTGGATGCTTCCCGGTGGCACGGCGGCGGTTGACGGCTGCCCTCACCTGTCGTATGTTGATGGCACTCCGTCAGTCCCCTGATTCAGGAGGTGAATTGACGATGGTGCAGCGAGGCCGAGGATTACGCGGACCGGATTGAATCCGGGGCCGAGCGCCCCCGACCCGACCACACAGCGAACCGCCGTCGACAATTCAGTGGAGGTGCAACAGCGCTCCACGGGGATGTACAGACCCAGGTCAACGGCGGTTCTTCTTTGTGTCTGGAGCAGTCGCCTTGGGTCGTTGGAATTCAGCCGCCAAGGTGCGAGGACCGCGCTGGATACCCCAGGGCGGGTAGCTTTCCGGCGCTCGGCATCGCAACGACGATGGACAACCGTCCGCGAGGGTTGGATCCAATCGGGATGAGACGGTGTAGAGCTAGTCAAGCGCCTGATCGAGGTCGGCGATGAGGTCCTCGACGTGCTCGACGCCGACGGAGAGACGGACCAGGCCGTCGTTGAGACCAATCCGTCGCCGTTCCTCACCGGGAATCGAGGCATGGGTCATCAGTGGGGGCGATTCCGCCAGCGACTCCACAGCCCCCAGTGACTCGGCGAGGCCGAAAACCCTCAGGCTGCCGAGAACATGGCGCGCCGCCGCCTCGTCGGCAACCTCGAAGCTGAGCATGCCACCGTGGCGGCCGCTCATCTGCCGGGCGGAGAGCTCGTGCCCGGGATGGCTGACGAGTCCCGGGTAGTGGACCGCGTTGACGTGAGGATGGGACTCCAGCCAGGTGGCGATCCGCAGGGCCGAGCGGCACTGTTCGTCGACGCGCAGGGCGAGCGTCTTGATGCCGCGTAGCAGCAGCCAGCAGTCGAAGGGCGACGGCACCGCTCCCACCGCGTTCTGATGGAACCGCAATTGCTCGGCAAAGGTGTCGTCGGAGAGGATCACGGCGCCACCGACGACGTCGGAATGGCCGCCAATGTACTTCGTGGCGCTGTGGAGAACGAGGTCGGCGCCCAGTTCGAGCGGGCGCTGCAGATACGGGGTGGCGAACGTGTTGTCGACGCAGAGCCGAGCGCCACCGGCATGGGCGATCCCCGCCAGGGCGGCGATGTCAGCGATGCGCAGGAGCGGGTTCGTCGGCGTCTCCGCCCAGAGCAGCCGGGTCTGGGGCGTCATCGCCGCGGCCACTGCGTCGAGGTTCGACGCGTCGACCGATGAGAATTGGAGCCCGTACCGCGAGAGCACGCCGTTGAAGAGTCGGAAGGTGCCACCGTAGATATCATCCATGTAGAGGATGTGGTCTCCCGGGGAGAGCAGTAGACAGAGCGTGGTTGTTGCTGCCAACCCTGACGCAAACGAAAGAGCGTGGCGACCACCCTCGAGCGCGGCAAGGCACTCCTCGAGAGCATTGCGGGTGGGGTTGCCGGTGCGGCCGTACTCGAATCCGGCGCGCAGGCCGCCTACCCCATCCTGGGCGAACGTCGTCGCCATGTGGATGGGCTGGACGACCGCTCCGGTCGCCAGGTCTGGCCCCTGGCCGACATGCAGTGCGGTGGTGGCAAATCGCCATCGCGGGTCGGGCGGGGTCATGGCTTGCCCCGGTGGACGACGTATTCGAGCAGATCGGCGCGGGTAACGACGCCAACCGGCTTATCGGCGTCAATGATGAGCACCGCGTTCTCTCCCTGCAGGAGCGGCTCGAAGGCGTCGTCGATGCTGGCTGTCATGTTGAGTTGAGGAAACGGCGGATCCATGGCGGCCGATACGGGGGTGGACACAACTGCGGGATCGCGGTACACCCGGTTGAGCAGCGTCTGTTCCTGGAGCGAGCCGACGATGGAGCCGCCCTGCGAGAGGTCCTCCAGCACTGGCATCTGGGAAATGCCGTACTGATGCATGAGGTCGATGGCCTCGCCGACGGATCGCCCCGCCTCGACGGTGACGATGGTGGGCACGTCGCCGCCCCGGTCGCCATGGGAGTGGAGCACCTCGCCGATGCGCACTGGGCCGAGCCGCTCGAGGTAGCCGTTCTGGCGCATCCACTCGTCGCTGAAGATCTTCGAGAGATAGTTGCGCCCGGTGTCGGGTAAGAGCACGACGATGACACTGTCCGGTCCGTGATCCTCAGCCTCGACGAGGGCGGCATGCACGGCTAGCCCTGCCGAGCCGCCCACCAGGATCCCTTCCTCGCGCGCCAGCCGGCGGGCGGCGACAAAAGCCTGACGATCACTGACCTGGATGGTTCGGTTGACCACGTCGCGGTCGAAGGTGCCCGGCCAGAAGTCCTCACCGACGCCCTCCACCTTGTAGGGCGCGATCGGCCCCGAGAAGATCGATCCCTCGGGGTCGGCGGCGACGATGCGGACGTCTGGTCGCTGCTCGCGGAGATAGCGTCCGGTGCCGCTGATCGTCCCCCCAGTCCCGATGCCAGCGACAAAGACATTGATGCGCCCGTCGGTTTGGCGCCAGATCTCCGGTCCGGTGGTGGCGTAGTGCACTTCCGGGTTGCGCTGATTGAAGTACTGGTTGGGCTGGAAGGCGCCGGGGATCTCCCGCGTGAGTCGTTCCGCAACGGAGTAGTACGACTGGGGAGATTCCCGTTCGACATTGGTGGGACAGACCACCACCTCGGCACCGTACGCTTTCAGCAGGGCGATCTTCTCCGCTGACATCTTGTCGGGCATGACGAAGATCGTCTTGTAGCCCTTGATGGCGGCGACGATGGCCAAGCCGTGGCCGGTGTTCCCCGACGTCGGCTCGATGATGGTTCCACCCGGTCGGAGCAGGCCGCGCCTCTCGGCGTCCTCTACCATGGCAAGCCCGATGCGATCCTTCACTGAACCGCCCGGGTTGAGCTGTTCGAGTTTGGCGAGGATGGTGGGTTGGAGACCCTGACAGACCTTGGAGAGTCGCACCAGCGGCGTCTCCCCAACGAGGTCGAGAATGCTGCCCACTGTCTGCATCCGCGGACTCTAGCGCGAGGCGTGCTCCTGGAGCACGTACCCGGCGTCGACGTAGTCACGGACCATTCGGGTAGAGGAGAAGCGCGGTCCGTTGGTCATGAGCGACGACTTGATCCGCGCCACCCAGCCGTGAGGAATGCCATCTTCACCGCGGTCATAGAAGAGTGGGGCAACCTCATGCTCGAGAACGTCGTAGAAGACAGCGGCGTCGCGCTGATCCTGCACCGCGTTGTCGAAGGAGACATCGCCGGGGAGGCCCCAGCCATTCTCGCCGTTGAATGCCTCGGCCCACCAACCATCGAGGATGGAGAGATTGAGGCCGCCGTTCAACGCCGACTTCATGCCGCTCGTCCCGCTCGCCTCCAGGGGCGGTCGTGGAAGGTTGACCCAGAGATCGCAGCCGGCGACGAGTTGGGCGGCAACGCCGAGGTCGTAGTTGTCGAGGAAGGAGACGCATCCGGCGGCGGGTTCCGACTGGTTCAGGGCGAAGAGTCCCTGGGGAGAGCGCTTCCCCTCCTCGTCATTGGGATGGGCCTTGCCGGCGAGGAATAATTGCATCGGGTGGCTTTCATCAGTGAGCAGCGTTTGAATGCGCTGCGGCTCCATGGTGAGAATGTAGAGCCGCTTGTACGTGGCCAGGCGCCGAGCGAATCCGATGGTCAGAGAGTCCGGACTGAAACCGCGCTCCGCCGCTTCGACGTACTCGCGTGGGTCACTGCGTGCCAGCCGGTTGGCGATGGTGCGGTCGCGCGCGTACTCGATGAATCCGGCCCTCAGTCCTCCCCGCACCGCCCAGAGATCAGCGTCGGGGATGTCGGCCACGGGCTTCCAGACGGCGGGGTCGTCGGCGCGCTCGATCCACCCATCGGGAAGATGACGGTCGAGGAGATGACGCATCGCCGGCGCCATCCAGCTGGGCACGTGCACTCCGTTGGTGACATGGCCGACAGGAACTGTGTCGACGGGCCGCTCCGGAAAGAGTGGCTGCCACATCTGCCGCGCCACCTCTCCGTGACGACGGCTGACACCATTGGCGAAGCGGCTCATCTTGATGCCGAGCGGGGTCATCACGAAGGGTTCGTGGGGATTGTCGGGATTGGTGCGGCCGAGGTGGAGAAAACTCTCGCGGTCGAGGCCGACCTGTTCTGGATATCCGCCGAGCACGAGATCGACCTCCGCCAGGTCGTACCCCTCGTTGCCGGCCGCCACCGGCGTGTGAGTGGTGAAGACGATGCGTTCGCGGGCCCGGGCGAAGGCCTCATGGCGGTCGCGGCCCGCGTCGAGGTCGAATCGGGCCAGCTCCAGGGCGGCCAGGGCGCCGTGGCCCTCATTGAGGTGGACCACGGCGGGATCCAGGCCCATCGCCCAGAGCGCTCGCATCGATCCGATACCGAGCAGGGCGTACTGAGCGAGCCGCGTGGCCCGGTCGGCCACATAGAGGCGTCCGGTGATCCAGCGGTCGGCGCGACTGTTCTCGGGTCGGTCTGCATCGAGCAGGTAGAGCGGCACTCGGCCCACCTCCACCCGCCAGATCTGCACCACGACATCGCGTCCGCGTACCGGGACCGGCACCGTGAGCGGCCGGCCGCGGACGTCGCAGACGAGTGCCGCCGGAAGGCGATCGGGATCGACGGGGTGCCAGTACTCGTGCTGGTATCCCGTGGAGTCGACGCGCTGCAGGAAGTAGCCCTCACGGTAGAGGAGACCGACGCCCACCATGGGCACCGCCATGTCGGATGCCTCCTTGAGGATGTCGCCGGCGAGAGCTCCGAGGCCTCCCGCGTAGATCGGCAGAGACCGGTGGATGGCGAATTCAGCACAGAGGAAGGCAACCGGGCGACGTGCTGACGCACGTCCGGGTAGGTCTGGGCGCGCGACATCAGCGCTGAGGCGGCGGAGCGCCCTGTGCGCGCGATCGATGAGTAGGGCGTCGCCCGCGGCACTCTGTAACGCGGCCGCCGACGTCTCGGTGAGCAGGCGCACCGGATTCTCGTTGCAGAGTTCGAAGCGCGCAGCGTCGATGCGCCGGAAGAGGTCCCGCGCCTCGGGATCCCAGGACCAGCGGTAGTTGTAGGCGACCCGGGCGAACGGCCCGAGCGCGTTGGGGAGTCTTTCGGCGAGGGCACCGGCAGCGGTTTCGATATCGGCGGTGCCGTTGCGAAGTTCGGTGGTTGCAGCTGCCTCGGTCATGCGCCCGCGACTCTACCCCTGCCGTTCACCCCGCGGCGGCACTGGCGATGGTGCGAATACCCGTGCCGGCTCCGCCGGGGGCGCGAAAGATCGCCGTGCCGGCGACCAGCACGGTGGCGCCCGCAGCAACACAGGCCGCGGCATTCGAGGCGTCAACACCACCGTCGACCTCGATCTCCACGGGATGGCCCTGGCGGTCGATCTCCGCTCGCAGCCGGCGGACCTTTTCCAGCGTGCTGGGGATGATCTTCTGACCGCCGAACCCGGGGTCAATGGTCATCACCAAGGCGAGGTCACAACTTTCCAGGACGTCAAAGAGGCAGAGGGCAGGTGTTGAGGGATTGATCGCTGCGCCGGCGCGGCAGCCGAGTTGGCGGATGGCGGTGAGGGTGCGATGGAGGTGCGGGCTGGCCTCCCAGTGCACCGTCATGGCGTCGGCGCCGGCCTGCGCAAAGGTGTCGAGGTGAAGCTCGGGGCGCTGGATCATGAGATGGACTTCGAAGGGAAGGTCGGTCTCCGCTCGCAGCGCGCGCAGGGTGTCGGTTCCGAAGGTGAAGTTGGGGACGAATGCCCCGTCCATGACGTCGATGTGGAGACGATCAACATCGCCATCCTCGAGTGAGTTCACCTCCTCGGCGAGCCGACCGAAGTCGGCGGCGAGCAGAGAGGGGGCGATGGCGACGCCGTTGGTGCAACGGGGCCAGGATCGTGGCATGGCCGCAGAGTAACCCGGCGGCGCGCCGCGTGGGCAGCTGCAGGGGAGGTCAGTCCCCGGGGCCAGGCGCGTCGGGTCGGGCAGCCTGTTGCATGGCCGCAGCGAGAGGGCTGGGCGCTGCGGGGGGGACCTCGGCAGCGCGGATGAAGCCGGGCCCGCGGCCCGGAACCTTCACCAAGCGCAACAGGTGCTCACGCCCCTGGCTGTCCGTCACAACGGGCTTGCCGTGGACCACCTCGTCGACAGCGCCACGAACCCGGTCGCCCAGGCTCGGCCGGCTGGGAAGCGTCGGTGACCTCGGGACGGGGCGACGCGGCGTGACCGGTTGTGTCTCGGCCTCCCCAACGTCAGGCCCCTCCCTCGCGGCGCGCTCATGTCCACTCACGGCGGGCGCCTCGACGAGACCGAACTCTCTGGCCCAACGCCGGTCGACCCCGTACTTGTGGATCTGGAAGAGCTTGCAGCCAACCACCGCAAGGCCGGTCCAGGCGATCACACCCACGACGACACCCGATCCCATGGCTAGGGCCGATGCGGCGGCGTATACCGGGTTCACCAGGGAGGGGATGAGATGAAAGTCATGCGCCAGCACGAGCCCCAGGGCACTGAGGACGGCGCGACCAGGGTGCCTGATGATCGTCCTCGCCGCCCTCCATGCGAATTGCTTGAGGTCGTTGCGGAAGGCGCCCTCGGGGATGTGGCCGAGGTCGCGGGGGTCGCAACTCTCCACCATCGCCCCGAGGCTACGGGGGAACGGCGGACAAGGGGACGGACAAACAGCCTGAGGTCGAATGTTCAGACCGTATCCACCCGGTAGCGGAGGAAGAGAGTGTCGGCGGCGCGTCGTGCCGACAGGAGCGTCATCTCGGTGAGCTCCCGTGGTGGGGCGGCCCAGCCCTGGACGAGCGCCGAACGCGAGTCATTGCGTCGTCCAGCGATGCGCGGTGCGACAGTGAGGAAGAGTTCATCAACGGAGCCGTCGGCGAGCAGGGATCCGAACAGGTGGGGGCCGCCCTCGCAGAGGATGAAGCGGGGGCTGAGGTTTTCCTCGATCCACGAGCGCACCGCGAGCCCCTGCAGCGTGCCGCTGCCCTCCATCTGCACGATGCGGACATGCGCGGGAAGGCCGCTCACTTCGGCCCCCAGCCTGGTGAGCACCACGACATCGCCGTCTGGGGTGGCGATCGCGGGATGCCTCGGAGGAACCGCTGCGTTGGCGCTCACCACGATGAGCGGTGCTGGCGAAGCATCGCCTCGCACGCGGGTTCGGTGTTGGCGCCAGAGCGCAGCGTCATCGGGGCTCACGAACCCGGGTGTCCAGCGGTGGCGGGGCAACGAGCGCAGGGTGCCGGCGCCGACGACGATGACGTCGGCCTCACTGCGCAGCAGCGCCATGAGGGTGCGATCCTCGACGCTCCCGCCACTGACGGTGACATCGGCAGCGTCAGCACCAAGGGCAACCACACCATCGATGGTGCTCACGAAGTTGACGGCGAGCCGTGTTCCTGCGCTGGGCCGGACCGCGAGGGTGCTGCCGTAGAACCGCTCGGCGTCGTCCTCGGGCGTATCCTCCGTGGTCGCTGCGACGACCACCTCGAGCGGCCGTGCTGGGCTCACCCGTCGCCCATCGCCGCTGCCGCAGCGCCATCAAGGATCCAGGTGAGCGCACCGTCGGTGGGCCTGATGCCTGCCGCGGGCACGCTGCCCTCGACGACGCCGCGCAGTGCCGGTCCCTTGGAGGCACCGCTGACCAGGAACATGACCTGGTGGCCGGCGTTCAGCACCGGATACGTCAGGGTGATGCGATCGAAGGGTTGGTAATCGGCGAGCCCACGGGTCGCCCACGCGTCGCGGACCTCGAGCGCCGGTGTCCGCGGGAAGAGGGAAGCGGTATGGCCATTCTCACCGAGGCCGAGGAGCACGCAGTCGAGTCGGGGCGCCCCCAGTGGTCCCGGCTCGCAGGTTCGGGCCAGGAGTGCCGAATACTCGGCGGCGGCGGCGTCGAGATCGTGACGATCGGCAGGCATCCGGTGGATGGCATCGGTCGCCACTGGCACATGCTCGAGGAGTGCGTCCCTCGCCATCGCGTAATTGCTCGATGAGTCGTCGGCGGGGCAGGCGCGCTCGTCGCCGAACCAGATTCGCCACCGTTGCCAAACGATCTCCTGACGTTGCGGCGGCGATGCCAGCAACTCGTACAGCGCCCGGGGAGTGCTGCCGCCCGCCAGCGCGATGTCGAACTGGTCCCCGTCGGCGGCGCCGTCTGCGGCGAGTTGCGTCACCTGATGTGCGGCCAGCTCGGCGAGCTCATCCGTGGCGATGACGACGACGTTCCCCGGCAGGTCGTCTGGACTCATCGCTTGGCCAGTGCGTGGGCACTTCGCAGGGCTGCGGGGTAGACGGGGTCGCCCGCGGTCTCCTCGAGGAGACCGCCGACGAGTCGTACCGTGTCGAGGTCACGTAGTGGCACGGCACGTGCGGCGCTGGGGCCACCGCTGCCCTCGAGGGTGACCCCGAGCGTCGTGGGTTGGCGTTCCACGGTGATGGCGGCGGTCCGCTGCTCTGTTTCGCAGCGCACCCGGACCGTCAGAAGCTCACGTCTCGGGAGATCCGGCGCAACCCGAGCACTCACCTCGATGCGGGGAGCGTTGCCTTCCCAGCGCAATTGCGCCGCCAGCCACCCCGCGAAGAGCCAGGCGCCGGCGGACACGGCGACGCCGTTCGCGCAGATCTCCACAGAGGTGATGTGGCGGAGCAGTCCCCGCATCTCAGTACCGTCAAAGGCCTGGGCAACGAGTTCTCGCCAGCGCCGCAGCCGCGCCCAGGCAAGATCGGCGAGCTCGAACTCACCGCCGTGCCCATTCAGGGCGGCGGTCACTACGGCAATGGTTGCGACGGGGTCGTCGTAGGCTCCGGTGTCGACGATGATGCGCTCACACAACGCGATGGCCTCGCTGCCGAAGGCCTGCTCCAGTGGCGGTGCCCCGACCAGCCAGAGGACGACAGGGACATCGGAGACGAGCAATGGCGTGATGACGCTTCCCAGGTGGCGCGCCGGCCGGCCTCCAACGGTGAGCAGCACCTGTTCGGCGCAGATCTGGCCGCGAGGCGTCGTCGCGCACTGCAGCGACACATCCGCCTCGATGCCATCAGCGGCGGTGCGGTCGGCGAGCACGATGATCGCTCGGGCGGGGTGCGCCTGGGCGATGAGACCGACGGTCTGGCTGGCGATCTCCGCAGATTCGGGATCGGTGCAGGCGGCGACGAGGTTGAGCACCGAGAGCCGAGCCATTCCAGCATCTTCGCCGCCATTGCGCAGCATCTCCTGGTGCATGAGCGCCAGTTGATGCTCCACGGCATGGAGGCCGCTGGCGTGGGCAACCTGAAGAGTCGGTGCCGCGGTGGTGCTCATCAGAGTCGCCGCCACTCCCGGCCGTCGCGACGCATGAACTCGTGCGCCTCCTTCGGTCCCCATGTCCCGGCCTCGTAGTTCGGGGAATTCTTGCGGTCTGGAGGGTGCGTACGCCACCCGTCGAGGATGGCGGTGCAGAACCGCCAAGCCTCCTCGACCTCATCTTCACGGGCGAAGAGGGTGGCGTCGCCCAGCATGCAGTCGAGCAGCAGGCGCTCGTACGCCTCCGGAGACTCTTTGAGAAAGCTGGAACCGTACAGGAAATCCATGTTCACGGTGCGGATTTGGACGGACTGACCGGGGACCTTGGCGCTGAAGCGCAGGGTGATGCCCTCGTCCGGTTGGATGCGGAGGATGAGCATGTTGGGGCTGATGGAGTTAGGCGGCAGAGTCCCGGTTGGCGTTGCCGTATGACCAGCAAACGGGGAATGGGGAACGCGGCGAAACTGGATGGCGATCTCGGTGGCGCGCTTGGGGAAACGCTTCCCCGTGCGCAGGTAGAAGGGTGTACCTGCCCAGCGCCAGTTGTCGATGTCAACCTTCATGGCCACGAAGGTTTCCCGCAGTGATTCGGGCTCGACGCCCTGCTCTCCGCGGTAGGCGGCGACCTCCTCGCCGTCCACCCAGCCGGACGCATACTGGCCGCGAACCGTATTGGAGAGCGCTTCGTCGGGATGTACCGGGCGGACTGCACGGAGGAGCTTGACCTTCTCGTCGCGGACGACCTCAGCATGAAAGTTCGGCGGCGGTTCCATACCGACGATGGCCACCAGCTGCATGACGTGGTTCTGGATGATGTCGCGCAGCGCCCCGGCCTCCTCGTAGTACGAGCCGCGCCCCTCGACACCGATCGATTCGGCGACGGTGATCTGCACATGGTCGATGTACTGCCGGTTCCAGATCGGCTCGAAGATGCCGTTAGCGAAACGGAAGACGAGGAGGTTCTGGACGGTCTCCTTTCCCAGGTAATGGTCGATGCGGTAGATCTGCGACTCCTCGAAGGCGGCGTGCAGGGACTCGTTGAGTTGACGCGCCGTCTCCAGGTTGCGGCCGAACGGTTTCTCGATGATGAGCCGGCAGAAGTTAGCGGATCCCTGATCGGTCAGCCCCTCGTCGCCGAGACGGCGGGCGAGCCCGGCGAAGCCCGATGGCGGGATGCTGAAGTAATACACGCGGTTTCCCGCGGTCCCACGATCATGATCCGCCGCCTGCAGAGCGACCTTGAGGCCATCGAGACCGTCGTCGTGATCGAAGTCGACGGTGACGTAGTGGAGGCCCTGCGCAAAGGTCTCCCAGACCGCGTCATCGAGCCCCACCCGGCCATAGCGGCGCACGCCGTCCCGCATCGAGGCGCGCCATTGCTCGTCGGTGCTCTCGGTGCGGCCGGCGCCCACCACGGTGAATCCGGTGGGAAGGAGCCCATCGCTGGCCAGGGCATAGAGGGCGGGGACCAACTTGCGCTTGGTGAGGTCTCCGCTGGCGCCAAAGATGACGATGCAGCAGGGGAGAGGGACGCGGCCCTGGCGCAGTCCCTCCGCCAGGGGATTCGCCGCCGCACTGTCGGCCTCGGTATGGGGCGGGGCGGTCTCGATCACGGTGTCGGTCATGGTGGTCGAAAACCGCTATTCCGAGCCGGCCGTCGCGCTCTCGCTCTGCACCGGATGACCGCCGAATTCCTTGCGCAGCGCGGCGACCACCTTGTTGCCAAAGCCGTCAGCGCGGCGTGACTGGTAGCGGGCGAAGAGCGACGCCGCGAGCACCGGCATGGGCACGCTCGCGGTGAATCCCTCCTCCAGGGTCCATCGGCCCTCACCGGAGTCATCGACGTAGCCCCGAAGCTCGCCGAGGTCGTTGTCGCTCTCGAAGGCGCGCTCGGCGAGCTCGAGGAGCCAACTGCGCACCACGCTGCCCTGGTTCCAGAGGTGACTGATGCCGTGGAGGTCGAGGGCGGGGAAGATCGCCTGCTCGTGGAGCAGATCGAAACCCTCGGCGTATGCCTGGAGCATTCCGTACTCGATGCCGTTGTGCACCATCTTCACGAAGTGGCCGGCTCCGGGCGGTCCGACGTGGAGAAATCCCTGGGGTGGCGCCAGGGTGTCGAGGACGGGGCGCAGCCGGGCGATGGCGTCATCGGCGCCTCCCGCCATGAGGCAGTAGCCCACCTCGAGACCCCAGATTCCGCCGCTGGTGCCGGCGTCGATGAAGTCCACGCCACTCTGTGCGCAGAGGTCGGCGCGGCGCATCGAGTCGCGGAAGTTGCTGTTGCCGCCATCAATGATGGTGTCGCCTGTGCTGAGGTGCCCGAGAAGCGTGGTGATCGTCCCCTCGGTAATGGGACCCGACGGCACCATGATCCACACCGCTCGCGGGGTGCCGAGCTTGGGCACGAGTTCTTCGAGTGACCCGGCGGTGGTGGCGCCCAATGCCTCGACGCTGGCACGGGCCTCCGCGTTGGGGTCGAAGGCGATCACGGCATGATCGCCGTCACGCCGAAGCCGGTGCACCATGTTGGCACCCATGCGCCCGAGCCCAACGAAGCCAATCTGCATGCGCGTATCTCCTGGAGAATCCTGCGACTATCGAGCGACGCTGACCGCGGCGCCGATCGCCTCGGTCAGACGTGCCAAGGCGGTGTCGAGGTCACCATCGATATGGAGGCTGATGGCACGGCGCTCATGATGACGTAGCGACTCGATGTCACCGCGTGCCTGGGCCTGCTTCAGCACCGAGAAGGTGAACGCCTGACCCGGGATGGGCACATCCACAGGATCGTCGACGGTGATCTGGATGTAGACGCCGGTGTTGGGCCCGCCCTTGTGCAACTGCCCGGTGGAGTGCAGGAAGCGTGGGCCGAAGCCCAATGTCGTGGCTGCCGTCGTGGCCTCACGCAGCGCGACGCGGAACGCCTGCAGCGACGCCTCGTGGGCCGCGGTGGGGTCGCAATACGCCATCACAGCGACGTAGTCGCCGGATTGCACCGAGGCGGTTACCCAAGACCGCAGCGCGTCGCTGGGCGTCGCCCCGGTGACGTCTCCCTGGATGCCGATGCCGTCAGCCCAGACGAGGGCGACATCGTCGCTGGGGAGACTGCCGTCCTTTTCGTAGCCGCCCAGGACCCTCTTGGTGTTGTCCTTGGACTCCTGAACGTTGGGTTCATCGAAGGGATTGGACTGGAGAGACACTGCCGCGACGGCGGTGGCGAACTCCCAGCGGAAGAACTCGGCCCCGAGATCGAAGAGGTCGTCGAGTTCGAGGATGACGACCGGCTGCCCGGCGGCGACGAGGGTGCCGACCTGGGCGTCAAAATCGGAGTCGTCGGTGCCCAGTTGGAGCGCTACGAAGAGTCGGTCATCACCGTAGACACGGGACTCCCCGATGGGCTCGGCGCCGATGGGGATGAGGCCACGGCCCTCCTTGCCTGTCGACTCGGCGATGAGTTGCTCGGCCCAGAGCCCGAACGCGGCGATGCGTGGGGGGGCCAGGATGGTGATCTTGTCGCGTCCGGCGGCGTGATACAGGCTGAAGATTGAACCCAGAGCTAGCCCGCAATTCAATGCTCCGGGGGTGCTGGCGGCGCAGTTCTGGCGCATCAGCGCGGCCCGAGCCAGCAGGGTTTCGATATCAATGCCCATGACCGCTGCGGGGACCAGCCCGAAGTACGACAGTGCTGAGTACCTGCCACCGATGTCGCTCTGGTTCTTGAACAGGCGGCGGAAACCGCGCTCGCGCGCGAGCGTCGCAAGCGGCGTTCCCGGGTCGGTGATGGCCACGAAGTTGCTGCCCGGGCTGGCCACACCGCTCTCGGTGACGACCTGCCAAAAGTGTCCGAGGTGGGAGATCGTCTCCAGAGTAGTGCCCGACTTGCTGGCGGCGATGAAGAGTGTCCGTTTGGGATCTATGCTTTCGCTGAGTCGGGCGATCGCGCCCGGGTCGGTGGTGTCGAGCACGTGGAACAGGGGATAGCCGGCGGCGCTGCCGAAGGAGGCGCGCAGCACTTCGGGGCACAGGCTCGACCCCCCCATGCCCAGGAGGACGGCGTCGGCGAAATCGGCATCGCGTACTTCCGTGCTCAATCCCATGAGGTCGGGGGAGCGCACTTGCATGGCGCCAATGACGTCGAGCCATCCCAGGCGGTTGTGAATCGATGCCGCAGCACTCTCGTCACCGGGCTTCCAGAGGTCGGCGTCGCGGGCCCAGATGCGCTCGGCGACGCGCTGCTGAGCACCTGCACTGATGGCATCCGTCACGGTCTTCGTGGTCGCCGCGAGATGCCAGTTCTGACGTTTGCCATACCCCCGTCGGAGAGCGTCGACCTTCTCGGCGATGACCTCGATGAGTTGGTTGTAGGAGTCCGCAAAGCTCTTCACCCCGGCAACTTGAAGCTCCTCGGTCACCGCGTCGATATCGATTCCCACCCCGCGCAGGCGGTCGAAGATCTCGTGCGCCTCACCGAGGTCGTGGCGCACCGTGTCACCGGTCACCTCACCGTGGTCGCGGAATGCCTCGATGGTGGCGGGAGGCATGGTGTCGACCGTGTCGGGACCGACCAGAGCCTCGGCATAGAGGACGTCGCGGTACTTGGGGTTCTTGGCCGAGGTGCTCGCCCAGAGGGGACGCTGCAACTGGCCGCCGGCCTGGGCGAGATCGGCGAATTCACTTCCGCGGAAGCGCTTCTCGAAGAGTTCATAGGCGAGGCGGGCGTTGGCGATGGCTGCGGTCCCGTACAGTGCTTCGAGTTGCGGATTGGCGGGGTCCGCAGCGACCTTGGCATCGATGAGCTTGTCGACTGCGGTGTCGACGCGACTGACGAAGAATGAGGCCACCGAGTGGACGTTCAGTGGCTGCTTGGCGTCGTGACGGCGGCGCAGCCCGTTGATGTAGGCGTCGATGACGTTGACGTACGCACTGAGAGCAAAGATGAGCGTCACGTTGACGTTGATGCCCTCACTGATGAGCTCCTCGATGACGGGGATGCCCTCAGGTGTCGCCGGCACCTTGATCATGAGGTTGGGGCGGTCCACCCGCTGCCAGTAGCGTCGGGCGGTCTCGATGCTTCCGGCGCTGTTGTGCGCGAGATCGGGCGAAAGCTCGAGACTGACGAATCCGTCGGCCCCACCGGTGCGCTCATGGACGTCGCCAAGCTGGTCAGCGGCGTCACGGATATCGGAGATGGCGACGCCCAGGAAGACCTCGCCCGGGTCCTCGGCACCGTCGCTGAGGAGTTGCGAGATGTGCTCGTCGTACTGGATTCCGTCAGCAATGGCCTTCTCGAAGATCGTCGGGTTGCTGGTCAGTCCGGTGACGTTCTCCTCGGCGATGAGCCGCTCCAGTTCGCCGGTGGTGACGAGTTCCCGGGAGATGAAGTCGAGCCACACCGACTGTCCCTGCTCGCCTAGCTGCGTGAGTGGATTGCTGGCCATCAGCGCTTCTCCGCGCCGGCGGCGACGAGCTTGCGGACCGCACGGGAGATGGAGGTTGCGTCGATACCAACTGCGGCCATCACGGCTTCGGGGTCGCCGGAGCCGGGTAGATCGTTCACGGCCAGGTCGATGACGGTGGGAGGGTGAGCACTCCCCGCCAGCGCTTCCATGACCGCCCCGCCGAGTCCACCCTCGCGGTAGTGATCCTCAACGACCACCAGGCGGTTTCCGGTTGCTGCTGCGGCCTCGCTCAGGCCCTGTCCATCGATCGGCTTCACCGAGTAGCAGTCGATGACCCGGCAGTTGACGCCTTCCTTGGCCAGTTCATCAGCGGCGCGCAGCGCGTTGTGAACGGTGACGCCGGCCCCGATCAGGGTCACGGCGTCGGTATCGCTGCGGCGCACCACCTTGCTACCGCCGATGGGGAACTCCTCGTTGTTGTCATAGAGCGTGGGGTAGGCCCCGCGAGTGGTGCGCATGTAGCTGATGCCGTCGAGGTCGGCCATATGGGCGACCAGTTTCACCGTCGATACCGGATCGCAGGGGTAGAGGACTGTACTGTCGTTGATGGCTCGTAGCGAGGCGAGGTCCTCGAGCGCCATCTGCGACGGACCGTCAGCGCCGATCTCGGATCCGGCATGGGATCCGGAGAGCCGCAGGTTGGCGCGAGAGACGCCGGCCATACGCACGAAGTCGTAGGCGCGACTGAGGAAGGCCGCGAAGGTCGATGCGAAGGCAACATAACCCCGGACCGACATGCCCACCGCAGCGGCAACCAGCTGCTGTTCGGCGATGAACATCTCGAAGAATCGATCCGGGTACGCCTTCAAGAACTCCTCGGAGTGCGTGGAGTTGGAGACCTCACCGTCGAGGACGACGACATCGGGCCGGGCGCCTAGCGCCACCAGGGCGTCGCCATACGCCTTGCGCGTCGCCACCTTTGCGTCGCGCGAGTAGGTGGGCAGGGTGACATTGCCGGCGGGCTGATGCAGTTGTGCACTCTGACCACCGCCCGGCTTCTGGACCTCGATGCGCAGGTCGCGCTCTCCGCCGAGTTCGGCGATGGCCCGCTCCGCCATGTCGGGCGGAAGCGCCTTGCCATGCCAGCCATCCTTGTTGGCGATCTCCGAGAACCCCTTGCCCTTGACGGTGCGGGCGATGATCACCGTGGGAACGTCGCGGGAGCCGCGGCCCGTGCTCAGAGCCTCATCGATCTCATCGACGTTGTGCCCGTCGATGACCAGAGCCCGGCAGCCGAAGGCTTCCACCCGGCGGCGGTAGGTCTCCAGGTCCCAGCCGAACTCTGTCTCCCCGCGCTGACCGAGGCGATTGACGTCGATCATCACCGTAAGGTTGCCGAGCTTGTAGTGGCCAGCCTTGTCGAGGGCCTCCCAGCAGGATCCCTCGGCCATCTCGCTGTCGCCGCAGAGCGTCCAGACGTGGACCGGCAGCTTGTCGAGGGTGCGAGCGGCGAGGGCGACGCCGACGGCGATGGGCAGGCCCTGCCCGAGCGAGCCGGTGGCGACATCGACCCAGGGGAGGATCGGGGTGGGGTGGCCCTGAAGTCGCGAACCGAGCGTCCGGTAGCTCATCAGTTCCTCCTCGGTCACCACGCCACAGGCCTTGTAGAGCCCATACAGGAGGGGGGAGGCGTGGCCTTTGGAGAAGATGAGGTGATCATTGTCGTCCCGGTCGGGGTTCTCCCAGTCGTAGCGGAGGTGCCGGGCCGCGAGGACGGCAATGAGGTCTGCCGCCGACATGCTCGAGGTCGGGTGTCCGGAGCCGGCACGAGTGCTGGCCCGGATCCCGTCGACGCGGATCTGCTGGGCGACCTGAGCGCAGGTCTCAAGATCCATGATGCTTTCCACCTGACCACTGACCACCATTGTGTCCGGCCTCCACTGTGCGTCTTGTGTGCCCTCCCATCATGGCGAAGCGGACCTCCTCTGCGCGAGCCCCGGGGAGTGATTGGACCGGCGTGCGGTGTAAACTCGCCGATTACGCGCCTATAGCTCAGCCCGGATAGAGCGTCTGACTACGGATCAGAAGGTCGGGGGTTCAAATCCTCCTGGGCGCACCACCTTCACCTCATGGTGGGGCCCGCAGGGACGAGGGGGACGACGACCCGCACCATGACGTACGCGTGAGCGCCGTCGCTCCTCGTCTGAGTTATGTCCTGGCGGTGCACAACAGTGCCAGCTTCCTAGCGGGCACCGTGCAGCGGGTGGTAACTCGGCTCGATGGGATGCCCGGGTCCGAGGTGATCCTGGTCGAGAACGGCAGCCGGGACGAGTCGGCCCTGCTCTGCGATGAGCTATCCCTTCGGGCAACGACAGCCAATGTCACGGTTGTCAGCGCCCGCTCCGCCACCGGTCTGGGGTGGGCGCTGCGGCGCGGAATGGAGTTGGCCAAAGGGGAACTCATCGTGCTCAGCGCCGCCGACCTTCCCTTCGGATTCACCGACCTCGACGGCTGGCTCAGCCGCACGCCCCGAGCCGCGCTTGGCCTCGGCTCCAAGGGTCACCCCGACTCATCCATCCTCGCACCCTCGCTGATTCGCCACTCAGTGTCCTGGGTCTTTCGAGTGCTGCGCCGCGCCCTCGTGGGCCTGAATGTCGCCGACAGCCAGGGGTCAATCCTCATCCAATCCAGGCTGGCGCGGCGGGTGCTTCCCCATCTGGCATGCACCGACTACCTGGTGAGCACGGAGATCATCTGCTGGGCGGTGCAGCTGGGCGCTGCTCCCGTCGAGCTACCCATCCGCTACCCACCGCCGGCAAGCTCCACGGTGTCTCCGCTGAGCGATGCTTGGCGGATGGCCGTGGGCCTCGTCGCTCTCCGGCGCCGGCTTCGCGCCGTCCCGGCGCGGCTGCTCAAGTCTGACGCGCCCATCGGCGGGGGACCGAGGCACTCATGAGCAATTACAACCGCAAGACCCACGATGTGGTCTGGTCGTTGCTGGCCGAGACCAGTTCTCGACTCCGGCTGGTTGGCAAGGCGTTGGAAATTGCCGGCCACGTCGCCTCATTTGCGATGTGGCAGCGGGTGCGGCAGCTGAACGGAAGTCGGCGCTTTCTCCACCGTGAGGCGCTGTGGCGCAGCCTCTTTCCCCGCTATGCGACGGGTCCGGTCACCGTTCTCGAGTTCGGTGTCGCTTCGGGGAATGCCACTCGGTTCTGGCTCTCGAATATCAGCAATCCTCGGCTGACCTGGCACGGGTTCGACACATTCTCGGGATTGCCCCAGGCCTGGCATCGAGGTGGTCTGGAGTTCGCGGCTCGGGGGACGTTCAGCAACAACGGGCGGCCTCCGGACATTGCCGACGATCGGCTGACCTGGCACGTCGGGCTGGTGCAGGAGACCTTGCCTGAGCTCTCCCTCGATCCCGGCGCCCCCCTCTGCGTCCTCTTCGACATGGACATTTACGAGCCGACGGCCTTCGCCCTGGACTGGCTGTCCGACAAGCTCAAACTGGGCGACGTCCTCTTCTTCGACGAAGCTTATGACCCCTTCCACGAACGTCGGCTGATTGATGAGATGTTGGCCAGAGGGTTGCGGTTCCGTTCGCTGGGAGCAACCGGAATCGCCCTTCTCGTGGAGATCGAGGTTCCCCAGCACGCGTGACAACTCAGGTGATCACCTGATGACCAGCCGCACGGTTGGTCGCACAGTCTCCTCATGAGCTCGTTCGCAGCCCCCGACCACGTGGGCGCCGTCGCTGCCACGATTCTCCTGAGTGTTGCACTCTGTGTGGGTGCGCGGCTGCGGCCCGGGATGACGGCGGCAGCGCGGGTGCTCGGCGCTGTGCTGATCGCCAACGAGGTGTTCTACGTCGCTTTGCTGGTGATGCGAGGCAGTTGGACCGCCCAGTACGATCTGCCCCTCTACCTCTGCGATGTCGGGGCCGTGATCGCCGGCGTTGCCCTGTGGTGGCCGCGACCATTGCTCGTCGAGATCACCTATTTCTGGGCGCTCGCCGGCACGCTCCAGGGGATACTCACCCCCGACGCCTACTATGCGTTTCCCAGCTACGAGTACTGGGAGTTCTACATCGGTCATGTCGGCGTTGTCGTTGCTGCGTTCGTTCTCGTCGTGGGACAGGGCCGCCACCCCCGTCGCAGCGCCACCGTCCGGGTGTTCGCCATCACCGTGGCGTTCACCGCTGTGGTCGGCGTTGTCGATGCTCTGGTCAATGCCAACTACATGTACCTGCGCCATGTCCCGGGCGCCGGCAGCCTGCTCAGCTTTATGGGACCGTGGCCGTGGTACATCCTCACCGGCGCCCTGCTCGCAGGGCTCCTGCTGATGGGCCTCGACCTGCCCTTTCGCGGGGCACGGCGGCGGATGTCAGCGTCCGGCAGTCGCGCCGCCGCGCGCTGAGGCGAGCTTGCCGCAGAGTCGTGCGATGCTCCCCTTCACACCGCCGTTCGAGCCCATGCTCTGCCGAAGCGCCTCGGACATCCCCGCCGGCCCCTTCCTCCATGAGCCCAAGTGGGACGGATTTCGCTGTGTCGTCTTCCGGGATGGCGACGCCGTACACCTCGAGAGCCGCAAGGGTCAGCCGCTGCAACGGTACTTTCCCGAACTGCTGCAACCACTACGGGCGGCCCTGCCGGAGCGAGCCATTGTCGACGGCGAGATCGTCATCGCTGGCGATTCTGGTCTCGACTTCGACGCTCTGCAGATGCGCATCCATCCCGCCGCCTCGCGCGTCCGTATGCTCGCCGAGACGAGTCCGGCGACCCTGCTCGTCTTCGATCTCCTGGCCCTCGGAGACGACGACCTCCGCAGTCACGCCGTCGAGGACCGCCGTGCTCGGCTCACGGCGGCGGTTGCGCCCAATGCACGGTTCGGTCTCACCCCGCAGACCGCCGACCCCGCCGAGGCTGCGACGTGGTTCGACCGCTACGAGGGAGCCGGATGCGACGGGGTCATTGCCAAGCCGCTGGGATCGGCCTATCGCAGTGGCGAGCGGGGATGGGTGAAGGTCAAACACCTGCGCACCGCCGACTGCGTGGTCGGCGGCTATCGCAAGGATCTGAAGATCGAGGCCATCGCCTCACTACTCCTCGGTCTGTACGGAGATGACGGTGTCCTCCATCACGTCGGCCACACCTCATCGTTCAGCGTGCAGCAGCGCATGGAGATGCTCGCGCAGCTGCAGCCCCTTGAAGGCGGGGAGTCGTTTGGTGCGGGTCGAACCCCGGGCGCCCCGAGCCGCTGGACGCGGGGCCGTGATGCTTCCTGGACCGCGCTCCGGCCCGAGCTCATCTGCGAGGTCGCCTTCGATCACCTCCAGGGCGGCCGCTTCCGTCACGCCTCACGGTTCCTGCGCTGGCGGACGGATAAGGCACCGTCACAGTGCGACTTCGAACAGCTCCGGCCACCCCATCCCCTCGGCCTCGCCGAGATCGTCGAACTGCGCGATGGCTGAGGATGCCAGAGCTCAGTCGGCGGGTGTGGGCTTGCGGGCCCGCGAGGGGGCGACCCCAGCCGGCTCATGCGCACCCTTGGCAAAGTGGGGTGGCCACGGCGCGTCGCCGAGACCCTCGCGCTGATCGCGTGCCGCCAGCTCGAGGAGGGCGTCGAGCCGCCCCACCTGCTCGTTGATGGCGGATCCCGGGTCGCCCCGGTTGCGGAAGCGGGCCGGCACGGTGCGTACGGTGAAATCCGCGGGTTCAACGTCGGCCACTTCGTCCCACTCCAGTGCACACGAGACTCGAGCATCCCGCATGGGACGCACTGAGTACACCGAGGCAACGGTGCGGTCGCGAGCGTTCTGGTTGTAGTCGAGGAAGACGCCGTGACGCTCCTCCTTCCACCACTTACTGGTCGCCAGGGCGGGCACCTTGCGCTCGACCGCCCGAGCCAGAGCAAGTGCCGCCCGGCGCACTTCGGTAAATTCGTGCTCCGGTTCGATGCGCACGTTGATGTGGAGACCGCGCGATCCCGAGGTCTTGGGAAATCCCACGAGTCCGTGCTCGTCGAGAACCTCGCGGACGGCGAGCGCGACGCGACGAACATCGGCGAAATCGACGTTGGGCTGCGGGTCGAGGTCGACGCGTAGCTCGTCGGGATGATCGACGTCGCTGCTGCGTACCGGCCAGGGGTTGATATCGATGCAGCCGAGGTTGATCGACCAGATGAGCGCCGCTGTGGAGTCGATGACCAGGAAGTCCGCGGTGCGGCCGCTGGGGAAGCGCACCGTGGCAGTGCGGAGGAACTCCGGTCGCTTGTCCGGTGCCCGCTTCTGAAAGAAGTGCTCCTCGCCGGCACCGTTGGGAAAGCGTTTGAGGATGCAGGGACGGTCGAAGCAGCCCACCAATGCACCGTCGGCAACGTCGAGGTAGTACTGGATCAACTCGCGCTTGCTGATGCCCGCCTCGGAAAAGAAGACCTTCTCCCCGTTACTGAGGCGGAGTTCATGGCCGTCTACAACGATTGTTTCTGTGCTCATGGCTGAGTGCCCCGAAAGCTCTGTTCGCGCATACCCCCGAGGGCCATCGCGGCGAGAAGCACAACCCCCAAGGCGATCACCGTGACCCAGGGAGACCAGCCCAGCGGTGGCCGCCAGCCCGGGGGGATGATGAATGAGACCCGCCCCTCGACGTTGCGAAGATAGAACTGGGCGTTGGCCCCGATGGCCCAGGCATGCAGGGCGGCGGCCACCAGGATCACGGCCGGTACGGTGATACCGCGAAGGCGCGCGCTGATCCTCTCCTGGTGACGGTGCAGGTAGTTACCGGCCAGCAACGGCAGCGCAACCGCGATGGGGAGGACGTAGCGCGTCTGCATCCGGAATCCCGGGGCGGAGGCGGCGATCGCCACAGCTACCGCGATGGTGAGCAGGCCGGCCCCGCACCCCAAGCCGAGTAACACCCACCGCTCCCGGCGGTTGGCAAGGACGAACGCGGTGAGTAAGAGTAGCCCGATCATGAGAGACCAGGCAACATACGCCGGCCGCGGTAGGGGGACGTCTTCCCAGCCGAAGACTCCGATCCACTCGCGGCCCAACCGCGGCAGTCCTGTGAGCACCGCCCCCACGCCGTGACTCAGTGCGGCGACGCTCACATGGGGATGGGGGGAGATCGCGATTTGCCAACCGACGTTGGCCGAGATGGCAGCGCCGATGGCGGTACCTGTCGCCCATGCCCAGAACCGGTGCGCGCCCAGTCGCAGCCGCATGCCGTGGACTCCGAGCAGTGCGACCGCCCAGCAGACATCGAACCCCACCCAGACGGGCCCGAACGTTCGGCTGAGCGCCAGCACCGCACCGCTCAGAAGTAGCACCAGCCATAGCCACCCCGGCGGCTGGTCATCATCGGTGAGCCGTATCAATGCTGCGGCGAAGCAAAGACCGCTGGCGATCTCGGGCCCGCTTGCCGAGAGCTCCGAGAAGGTGAAAAGAACCATGGGAGTGACGCTGACGACGAGGCCGAGAAGGCTTAGTGATCCACGTCGACTCCGGCTAAGGGCAGCGGCGGCGCCAGACAGCAACGTGCTAAGCAGCAGCGTCGCCAGGCGTCCGAGCAAGAGGGCGCTGATGCTGGTATGGCCAAGCCTCATGAGCGCGGCAGCTGTCACGTAGCTGAAGGGCGGGTAGCTGGCCACATAGGTCACCTGCCGCGCCGGCGTTGGCGGCGGCGGCCCTTCGGGGCACCGACCGTAAATGGGCATCCGGTAGTACAGGCAGGTGCCCATGCCTGCGGGTACCTGCACTGACCGCGTATTCATGTTCTGCCACCGGAGCATCTCGGCGTCGACCACGGGCAGGTAGGTGAACGGAGCTGGGGCACCGAAGACGTCGCCCTGGCTGATACCAACTGCCTTGAGGTAGTGCTCGGGCTCGTCAGGGGCGAAGCCGGGGGGGTTGGTGATGAGCCAGGCGATCCCAAACAGGAGACAGGCGGCCACCAGCAGTGCCGGTGCAAGGTGCAGGCGGCGTCGCATCTCAACCGGAGAGGGGAAGTTCCGGTGCCGACAACATGGCCTGCGCATCGCGCCGATGATGTTCGTAACGCTTGAGGACCAGCGCCTCCAAATCCTCCCAGGTGTCGGCGCGATAGTCCGGTGCGGACGGGAGGTGCCGGTTCGTGGAGTTGCTGAAAATGATGACGTCCTTGCCCTCGGCGCGGAGCGCATCGATGTTCACGGGGGCATCGTCGACGTAGAGGTCGGCACCGACGGCACCCTTCTCGCGCATGAAGCAGAGGTCCCAATAGGGGATGCCGTGATTGTCGAGCCACTCCACCGTCTGGGCGACCGACGTTTGGTGGAAGTATTCGATGTAGAGGCGGTGGGTGATGATGCGAATCCGAACTCCTTGGGCGGAGAGCCGGCGGAGCGCCGGCCCTGCTCCCACCATGGGGCGCATGCGGCGGAAGAGCGAGCGCTGAGTGACCGCGAACCGGTGCAGCTTGCGGTACTCGCGCTGGTCGATCCCCCACTCCTCGAGGCCGTAGCCCACGTCGTGGGGAAGTTCAGCCTCGTCGCGGCCGAGCCATTCCGCGGCGATCTCCCGCATGGACCCGTAGAAATCGGCACAGACGCCGTCGAGGTCCACGCCCAGAACGAAGGGTCGGGCGACGCGCACGTTCATCGGGCGATTCTCGCAGGGCGAGCCGACCCATGGCCCCACTTCGCCAGGACGGTGGCCTACAGTTCTCGCGTCCCATGGCTCGTCCCACCGACTACTCCGAGTACCTGCGGATCGACGATCTCCTCGAACTCCAGAAACCTCTGACCCCGGCTGCACCGGACGAACTCCTTTTCATTGTCGTCCACCAGGTCTACGAGCTCTGGTTCCGCCTCCTGCTCCACGAGCTCCTCCGGGTGCGCGATGCCCTTCTCGATGGCGCTCCCCACCTGGCGCTGGGATCGCTCCGCCGTGCGCTCGTCATCGACGAGTTGAGCATCCAGCAACTCCGCCTGCTGGAGACCATGAGTCCCGATGGGTTCCTTAAGTTCCGCGACCCCCTGGCCCCGGCGAGCGGTTTCCAGTCCTTCCAGTTCCGGGCCATCGAGGCGCTCACCGGCAATGCCGACGACCGTCACGTCGACGATCCTGGCTGGAGCGACGAACATCGGGCCATCATCGTCGATGCCCTCCACCAGCCCAGTCTCTACCCCGCGTTCTGCCGGACATGTACGGTGGCTGGGCTGCCCATGCCCGGTGACGATGCCGAGGTGCGTCTGGCGTCGCTGGCCGGCCTCTACCTCGACCATGCGGCGCCTGACCGCACCGTCCTCCATCTCGTTGCCGAGCTCCTCCTCGATCACGATGAGGCGATGCTGCGGTGGCGGCAGCACCATGTGCTCATGGCGGGCAGGGAGATCGGCGCTCGCGCTGGCACCGGAGGGAGCGCCGGGACCGCCTACCTGGAGACGACGCTGGGCCGTCGCGCCTTCCCCGAGCTGTGGGCGGTGCGGAGCCGTTTGTGACCGGGGGACCAGCTTTTCCGGCGACCCTGGAGCGCGACTGGTGCCTCCAGGCCGACGGCGAGGACCCGCTGGGGGTTCTCCGCGAGCGGGTGGCGCTTCCCGATGGGGTCATCTACCTCGACGGCAACTCCCTGGGGCCGCTCCCCGTCGGCGTTCCCGCCCGCCTCGATCAGGTTGTGCATGAGCAGTGGCAGCAGGGGCTCATCCGCAGTTGGAACACGGCGGGATGGATGGGGCTTCCCCACCGCGTGGGAGACCGTATCGCCGCTCTCGTTGGAGCTGCTCCGGGTCAGATCCTCGTCGCCGACAGCACCACAGTGAATCTCCACAAACTCCTCCTCGGCGCCCTGCGCCTGACCGGCGAGCGTCAAGTCATCCTCACCGAAACCGAGAACTTCCACACCGACCGCTACGCCGCCGCGGGCATTGCGGAACTCGCGGATGCCGAGCTCCGCACGGTTGCCCGGGAGGCCCTTCCCCAGGCGCTCGACGGTAGCGTCGGCGTGCTGCTCCTCACCCACGTTGATTTCCGCACCGGCGAGATGCACGACATGCGGGCGGTCACCGCGCGCGCTCACGCTGCCGGTGTGCTCGTGCTCTGGGATCTCTCCCACAGCATCGGGGCGGTCCCGGTCGATCTCGACGGTTGTGCTGTGGATTTGGCTGTCGGTTGCACCTACAAGTACCTCAACGCCGGACCCGGCGCCCCCGCATTTCTCTACGTTGCCGCTCGGCATCAGGCGAACATCGATCCGCCCTTGCATGGTTGGCTTGGTCATCGCCAACCCTTTGCTTTCGAGGCGGAGTACGCGCCGGCCCCCGGCATCGGCCGGCTTCTCGCCGGTTCACCGCCGGTCATCGGTATCGCTGTTCTCGACGCCGCGCTCGACGCCTTCAACGGGGTCGACATGACGGAGTTGCGCAATCGCTCGGTGGAGCTCACCGATTTCTTCCTCCACCTTGTGGAGACGCGGTGCGGCGGCCAGGACCTTGGCGTTGTTACCCCCCGGGCCGCAGGAGCCCGCGGATCCCAGGTGTGCCTCACCCATCCCCATGCCTACGCGGTGGTCCAGGCGCTCATCGAACGCGGCGTTATCGGGGACTTCCGCGAACCCAATATCTGCCGCTTCGGCATCGCTCCGCTGTACGTCAGCCGCACCGAAATCTGGG
Organism: Candidatus Dormibacteria bacterium; assembly: GCA_051002895.1. Taxonomy (GTDB): domain Bacteria; phylum Chloroflexota; class Dormibacteria; order Aeolococcales; family Aeolococcaceae; genus JBPCLW01. The sequence continues at coordinate 25,415 of JBPCLW010000051.1, forward strand.
ACGCTGTCGAGCATCTCCGCGACATCCTCGAGGGCGGTGCCCACCACCATCCTCGCTATGCGGTTCGCGCTGCGGTGACCTGATGCGGCGTCCCCTGCCGCTGCACCTGCGCGGCCTCCGACATCTGGTCGCAGTGACGCGCCCGAGGCCATCACCATCGCCTACGGTGAGGAGCACGATCAGAGGGCCGACCTGCGCCTGCCGTCAGGCGCCGGACCGCATCCCGCTGTGGTGCTCATCCACGGCGGTTTCTGGTCGGTCCCGTGGGACCGCCGGCTCATGAATGCCCTCAGCCTCGACCTGGTGGCGCGGGGAGCGGCGACCTGGAACATCGACTACGTGCGCTTGGGCAGCCGACGGGGTGGGTGGCCGGGCACCTTCGATGATGTGTCCGCCGCCGTCGACCATCTTGCTGATCTCGCTTCCGGCCACGACCTCGACCTCGGCCGCGTCGTCACCGCCGGTCACTCGGCGGGTGGACAGCTCGCCCTCTGGGCAGCGGCTCGTGGGCGGTTGCCGGAAGGAGTTCCGGGATCGGGGCCGCGCGTGCCAGTTGCCGGTGCCCTGAGCCTCGCCGGTGTCGTCGATCTAGCCAGTGCTGACCAGAACCGAGTGGGTGGAGGAGTCGTCGGCGACCTGCTCGGCGGTCACCGCAGCGATCAGGCATCCCGCTATGAGCTGGTATCCCCCATTGAGCGGCTGCCGCTGAGGGTCCCCCACGTGCTCCTCCACGGTCAAGCGGACACCACGGTGCCGCCATCACAGAGCGTCGCCCATCATGCTGCGGCGGTGGCGCTCGGCGATGACTGTGCGCTGTGCATCGTCGCTGGAGAGGATCACATGGCGGTCATCGACCCATCCAGCGCGAGCTGGGCCGAGGCCCTCGCCTGGCTGGGGGAGCGCCGGTTCATTCCCTGAGTCAGCCGTCCTCGGATGGGCTCTCCTGCCCGTCGCGACGTCGCGCCTCCTCGGCGCGGGCCCGGCGGATCGACGACGGCAGGGAGATGGCCAGGATGACGAGGATCTCACCGCCGATGATCAGCCAGGTGTACTTGGAGAGACCGGCGGCGAGATCCTCGGCCGGCTTGCCGATGAAGTAGCCCAGCGCGACAACCTGCGCGACCCAGACGACGGTGCCCAGGAAGTCCAGCACGATGAATTTGCGGAACTTCATCCCCGTCTCACCGGCCAGGAAGTAGATGACGTCGGCGGGTAGCAGCCAGATTGGCTGGGCCAGGAAGACGGCGAGGCTCGAGTAGCGTGCGAAGGCCCGCTCGCCCCGGGCCAGGCGCTTCTTCCAGCGAGGGTCACTCTGGCCGAGATAGTTGATGAGGGCGCGTCCGTAGCGATGGCCCCCGTAATACAGGCAGGGGTCAACGAACATGAGGTACGGGAGGGGCGCGAGCAGAGCGGCGACGATCCAGATCTGGCCGCTGCGCACCCCGGCACCGGTGAGGACCATGGCGCTGAGGGAGCCGCGGAGGAGGGCCGCACGCAGGGGATGGCGGTTGAGCGTGAGCGCCTGGCCGAGGGGAACGCCGACGAGCCCGTAGACGATCCGGGCCATGATCGGACCGACGACGAGAAAGTCGATCAGCCCCCACTTCATGGTCCGCGGGTCGCGGCGTTGGGGATCGTCCGTTGATTCCGGCGCCGCAGCGGGGGGCTCAGCGGGGGGCGGAGACGGGTCCGAGTTCTCGGAGGTGAGGGTCACTGCGCCATTGTCGCCGTCGGACGCGTCAGGGTGCGGCCGCGACCTTGGTCCGCTCCTCTATGGCAGCGCTCTCCATGGCGGTTGCCGGAGCCGGCGTACGGCGCTCCCGGCTACGACTGACGAGGATGACGGCCACCGCGATCACGATGAGCAGTCCGGCAAGGAGTGTCTGCGGGTGGACGGCTTCACCGAGGACGGCCCAGCCGAGGAGCACGGCCACCAGTGGGTTGACGTAGGCGTACGTGGAGACAGCGGCAGGGGAGGCCTCGTGGAGGAGCCACACATAGGCGGTGAAGGCGACGATGGACCCGAAGACGACGAGCCCGGCAAAGGCGATTGCCGACCGCAGAGAGATGCTCTGTAGGTGCACCTGACCCCACTCACCATGGACGGCGGCAGCGATGCAGAGGAGAACGCCTCCACCGATCATCTCCATGGCCGTCCCCACCAGCGGCCGACTGGGGACGTCGGCCACCCGGGCAAACAGCGATCCGATGGACCAGCCGAGAGGCGCCCCAAGCACGAAGAGCATCCACGGCAGCTGGGAGGCGTCCCCGCCGCTGGGCCGGAGCAGCAGACCGACACCGAGGAAGCCGATGACGACACCTGCCATGCCGTACCGATTCATGGATTCGACGCGGGTGACGTGGGCAAAGATGGCGAACCAGAGCGGCACGGTCGCCACCAGGAGGGCGACCACGCCGGAGGCCACGTATTGCTCGCCGAAGGTGACTCCGCCGTTGCCGATGCCCAGCAGCAGGGCGCCAATGATGAAGGCATTGCGCCATTGCCTCCGTGTCGGCCGGTCGGCGACGCGCTCACCGCGGCCAATGGCGAACGCGTAGAGCAGGAGGCCGGCGAGGAGGAACCGGGCTCCGGCCATGGCCAGGGGGGGGATCGTGTCGATGGCGATCCGGATGCCCAGGTATGTCGATCCCCAGATGACATAGACGGAGGCAAACGCGGTGACGACGAGAGCGGTGCGCCGGCTCATCGATGCCGCTCCAGGTAGCCGACAACACTCTCCGGCAGCGCACGGGTGGCATCGAGAAACGGCGCCACGAGGGGCTCGCCGGAAACGGTCCGCAACGGGACTTCGCCTGCCCACGTGTCCGTCTCTCGATCGATGGCGGCGTCGATGGGCGGACCGGTGCGGACCTTGGCCGAGGCCTCGGCGATGTTGAGACGGAGGACGGTGGTGGCGGCGAGTTCTGCGGCGCTGGGCTGGCGGATCTCGTGGGAGCGTCCGGGGAGCACGTGCTCGACAAAGGATCGCAGCGCCGCGCGCTTCTCCTCGATGCTGTCGACGCGGTGGCCGGCGCCGAGAATGACGACGGAGCGGTAGTTGAGAGAGTGACCGAAGGCGCTGCGAGCCAGGACCAGCCCGTCGACCAGGGTGACGGTGACGCAGATCTGGGCATCGCCGGCGAGTTCCAGGCTGCGATTGGCGCGGGCACCGTGGAGGTAGACCACGTCGCCAACCCGACCGTAGGACGTTGGCACCACCAGTGGCGCGCCGTCCCGCACCACCCCGAGATGGCAGATGGCCCCGGCGTCGAGAATGTCGTGGATCACCCCCTTGTCGTAGTGGGCCCGATCCGCATGGCGACCCGCGGTGACCCGGTGGGAGGGGGCAACGGCCGTTTCGTGTTCTGTCATTTGTTATAGTACGTAGCAGTGAACGTTACGCAACGATTGTACATCTCGGGGCGGAGCGCGGCGGCGATCGCCGCCTCGGCGGAGACAGCGATGCGTGAGCGGCGCCTCCAGCCCGGAGACCGGCTCCCCACCGTCCGCGATCTCGCCGTCCGCCTCGGCGTGAGTCCGGCGACGGTGGCTGCGGGCTATCGCGATCTGCAACTGCGCGGCCTCATCGAGGGGCGTGGTCGGCTGGGAACGCAGGTCACTCCCCAGCCACCCGTGGGCGGTCGCTTCCGCTCGCGGATCCCCGCCGGGCTTCGCGATCTGGCCTCGGGGAATCCCGACCCCGACCTCCTTCCCGACTGGAGTGAGGCGATGGACCGGCTTCCGCGGCGCTCCCCGCTCTACGGCGCAACCGACCCAGATCCTGATCTCCTCGAGATTGCCGCAGCGCGGATGAAGGCCGACGGCGTCGACGCCCAGCATCTCACAGTGGTCAACGGCGCTCTCGATGGTCTCGAGCGGGTGCTCTCCGCTCATCTCCGCCCCGGCGACAGCGTGGCCGTGGAGGATCCTTCCTACCCGGCAATGCTCGATCTGCTGCGCACCCTGGGCATGCGCCCCGTACCCGTCGCCGTCGACGATCTGGGGGCCAAGCCCGAGGCGCTGGAGAAGGCTCTCGGCGGCGGTGCGCGCGGGCTGCTGCTCACCCCGCGCTGCCAGAACCCATACGGCGCGGCGCTCGACCTTGGTCGCCGTCGTGAACTTCGCTCCGTGCTTCGTGCCAATCGCGACGTCCTCGTTGTCGAGGACGACCATGCCGACACCGTTGGTGGCGGTAGCGTCATCGATGTGGTGGAAAGGGGTTGGGCGGCCTGGGCGGTGGTCCGCTCGGTGTCCAAGACGCTGGGTCCGGATCTACGTCTTGCCGTTCTCGCCGGCGACGCTACAACCGTGAGCCGCGTCGAGGGCCGCATGGCCGTAGGCCCGGGGTGGGTGAGCACCCTGCTGCAACGCTTGGTGGTCGAACTCTGGGCTGCCCCCGGACAGCCGCGCTTTCAGGCCACCGTGGCCGCTACCTACGCCCGCCGTCGCGAGGTGCTCATCAGCGCGCTCGCCGCCCAGGGCCTCCGCGCCCACGGGCGCAGTGGCTTCAATGTCTGGGTCCCGGTTGCCGACGAGTCTGCCGCCGTCGCTGGGCTCGCCGACGCGGGATTCGCGGTGCTGGCCGGGGAGCGTTTCCGGCTTGCCAGCCCGCCCGGCGTGCGCATTACCATTGCCACCCTGGAGCCTGCGGAGGCTGGGCGTGTGGCCGTTGCGGTGGCGGGGGCTGCGGGGGGGGGGCGTGGAGCGCGTCTCGGCTGAGGGGAGCGAGCGGCAAGGGTCGACCCCGGGTCCACCACCGCTGCCACCTTGGAGCCCGAGGTCGCGGGACGCGTCGCCGTTGCGGGCGCGGGTTCAACGCCGCCTACGGGGCGCGTCCGCGCCGTCGAACCGCAGGGCGCGAGTGCCACCATGGGGTCATGGTGACCGCCAACTCTGAACTGATCACCCTGAACCCGGCGACGGGGGCCGAACTCGAACGTCACCCGGTCGCCTCGGATACCGAGATCGAGGCCATCCTCGAGGCGGTGCACCGCCGCCGCCTGAGCTGGGCGTCGACTCCCATGACCCGCCGCGCGGAACTCATGGGCGAGGCGGCAGCGGTGATGCGCCGCTCCCCAGACCTGGCCGCCACCATCACCGCGGAGATGGGCAAGCCCATCACCGAGGCCCGCGCCGAGGTGGAGAAGTGCGCCGTCACCTGCGAGCACTACGCCGCCCATGCGGAGGAGTACCTCGCCGACGAGGCGGCGCCCAGCGATGCGCAGGACAGCTTCATCGCCTTCGAGCCGCTCGGCACCGTGCTCGCGGTCATGCCCTGGAACTTCCCCCTCTGGCAAGTCATCCGCTTCGCCGCCCCTGCGCTGGTGGCCGGCAACACCGCGGTGCTGAAGCATGCCGCCAACAGCTCGCGCTCCGCTCTCAACTGCGAACGCGTCTTCCGCCAGGCGGGGTTTCCTGACGACGTCTTCCGCACCCTGCTCATCCCCGGCGACGCGGTGGCGGCGGTGATCGCCGACCCGCGCATTGTCGCCGTCACCCTGACCGGCAGCGATGCCACCGGGGCCAAGGTCGCAGCCGCGGCGGGCGAGAATCTGAAGAAGACGGTGCTGGAGCTGGGCGGCAGTGACGCCTTCATCGTCCTCGAGGATGCCGACGTCGAGGCCGCCGCCGCCATTGCGGTCAAGTCGCGCTTTCAGAATGCCGGGCAGAGTTGCATCGCCGCCAAGCGGTTCATTGTCGTCGACACCGTTGCCGACCGCTTCGAGGCGGCGATGGTGGATGGGGTGCACGCCCTGCGCGTGGGCGATCCCACCCGCGAGGACACCACCATGGGCCCCCTGGCGCGGTCCGACCTTCGGGTCACGTTCCTCGATCAGATACAGCGGTCGGTCCGCGCTGGAGCCACGGTGGCAACCGGCGGGGACGGCGTCCCCGGCCCCGGGTTCTACGCCATGCCCACGGTGCTTACTCGCTGTCGTGCTGAGATGCCGGCGTTCGCCGAGGAGACGTTTGGCCCCCTGGCTGCGATCATGCGCGTCGCCGACGAGGATGCCGCGCTGGCCGCCGCCAATGCCAGCCACTACGGGCTGGGCGGCAACATCTGGACCAGCGACTCGGACCGGGGCATCCGTCTCGCCCGGCGGATGGAGACTGGTGGCGTCTTCATCAACGGTATGACCCACTCCGATCCCCGCCTCCCCTTCGGGGGCGTCAAGCGCTCTGGCTACGGCCGCGAGTTGCACAGTTTTGGCATTCGCGAGTTCGTCAACGTCAAGACGATCTGGGTCGGACCCGCAACCCCGCAGAATGAGCACTGATGCGCTTCGACGTCGAGATCGAGACCGACCCCGTTGACAACTTCACCGTGCCCATCCCCGCCGCCGTTGACAGAGTTGCCAGTGCGCTCGGCTCGAGCGGAGAGATTGGTCGCGCCGAGACCGCGGGCAGGCCGGATATCCGGACGCTCACCGTTCACGGCAGCATCGATGCACCCACAGCTCTGGCGGCGCTCACCCGCTTCTGCCAACTCGTGGAGCACGCCCTGGCGCAATCAGACCTCGGCGCTCTCCGGGTGCGGTGCCTCCACGTCAAACCGCAGCCCAAGCAGGCCCGGACCCATCCCAACCCGGTGTCCGCAGATGAACACCGCTTCAGCAATTCCAGCCAGGAATGGCCGTCGATGTTCCGCAACCGTCACGCCCCGCCGGTGCCGCAGCGTGGCGCGGACGCGGCGCGTCTCTACGCCCACGCCCACCAACTGGCCCGCCACCTCCGCGAGCACAACCAGTCCGACTATGCCCGAGCGATCGAGAACACCCTCCGACCGGGGGAGAGCGTGGCTCAGGCGTGCCTTCATCTTCGCCACGAACTCGTCCAGTTGCAGATGACCGAGATCCCGGTGCTGCTGGGAATCGAGCCTCAGCTCTCGGGTCTGGTGGCGACGGCCTCGCGGATCAGTGGTGCGGGCAGTTTCGCCGGCGGTCAGGTCTGACCCTGGTCGAGTAGCTCGGGGCGGTCCGCCAGGAGCACAATGGCCGGCTCACCCTGTCGTGGGTGCTCGCCGCGAATGGCCGGTCGACCCCCCAATGGCTTCGGAGACGCATGGGACCAACGGAACTCGAACTCATCGGTCGGATCGCCCTGGCAGCGGTGTGCGGGGCGGCGATCGGGTTCGAGCGCGAACTCGTGGAGAAGCCCGCCGGGCTCAGGACGCATGCGCTGGTGGCCCTCGGTGCCGCGGCGTTCACTGTCGCCGGTTATGCCGCCGTGGACTCCTCAGGGGTGAGCAGGACAGACACGGCCCGTATCGCCGCTCAGGTGGCGAGCGGCATCGGTTTCCTCGGCGCCGGCATCATCATCTTCCACGGTGACCGGGTGCGCGGCCTGACCACCGCGGCGGAGATGTGGGCGGTGGCGGCCATCGGGGTGCTCTCGGGCCTCGGCTTCGTGGCCACCGCGGGCGCCGCCACCGCGCTCATCCTGCTGGTCGTCGTCGGTGGCCGGCCGGTGGAAAAGGTGGTGGACCGCGTTCGCCGCCGCCGGCTCCGGGGCGAACGCCAGGCGCTTGCAGCCACGGCTCCCGTAGAGGGGGAGGACGGCGATGACGAGCCCGAGGATCGCGCCAGGCGCGGCGGGGGCGTCGCCGCCTGACCTCGGCGGGTCGCCGCGAGGCGCTGCCGATTTTCAAGGTCGCGCTGTCCCTGTTGCCGTCACAATGGTCCCATGCTCCGGCTGCGTCGATCGCTCCGTCTCCACGCTCCTGTCGCGGTCCTCGTCTTTCTCGTTGCTGGGCTCGGCACCCTGGATCTTGCTCAGGCTCCGCGCGTCCTCCGAGACGACCCCCACGCGCTCGCCGTCCGGCCCGGAGGGGACATGTCGGGTGACTCGTTCGCCGAGCCGGTGCAGGCGCCGCTGGTGCTCGATCCCGTCCCTGGACACTCCGTGCAGGTGCCGATCCTGCTGTATCACTTCATCCGCAACAACCCCGACCCCAAGGACCGGGCGGGCTTCGCCCTCTCGGTGACCCCCACCGATCTCGATGCCCAGCTCACCGAGCTCCAGCGAGCCGGGGTGCGCACTCTGAGCCCCGATGAGTTCTACGCCATCGTCCACAGCGGGCGCCAGCCCCGCGGCAGGGTTGTGCTCCTCACCTTCGACGATGGGTACGCCGACTTTGCCAGCACGGCGGCGCCGATCCTCCACAGCCACGGGATGACGGCGATCGACTTCGTGGTCTCGGGGTTCGTCGGCCAGAGCAACTACATGACTGCTCGTCAGCTTCAGGCAGTCGAGCACCTCGGCGCCCACATCGGGGCCCACTCAGTGCATCACGTGCCCCTCGCCAAGGTTCCACGGCCGGTGATGGTCGAGGAGATCACCCAGTCCAAGCTTGCCCTGGAGGCGCTCCTCGGACACAGCCTTGACGACTTTGCGTACCCGTTTGGATCACTCGATGCGACGGTCGAGACAACGGTGAGGGCGGCGGGATTCCGAACCGGGATGTCCACGGTGCCGGGCACCCATCAGGACGTGTCCGATCCCTACTCATTGCGTCGTGTTGAGGTGGTGGGAGGGGAATCCCTGGGCCGCTTTGATCAGGTGCTCGACATTCATCTCCGGCCCGGAGGCTAGGAGCAGGGTCGGATCGGCTCGTAGCCCGAGCAACGACGGACGGGGAGACGGGGGTAGCGTGGGAAGGCGGGGTCGAGCTGCGACCGCTCGCACATCCAGAACTCGGCACGCGCCCCGAGGACGCGGCGGGAGTGCACGCAGTCAGCACAGAGACCGGGGTGCTCGGGGCGCGGGCGGATCAGTGTCGCGCCCGGTCTGCCGCTGGTCCCCGTCGTGGCGTGCTTGGGCGACGCCGCCCATCGCGCGCCAGCGGACGAGGATGGCGATGACGGAAGTGCCGTTGTGGCCAGCCGCGTTCCTCGGCAAGGGCAGATAGCCGCGAGTCGGGATTGACCGCGACCGGATGACCGACACGCTCGAGCATGGCCTGGTCCCCCAGGGAGTCCCCGTAGGCGTAGGACTCGGTAAGGTCGAGGTTGTAAGCGTGCGCGAACTCCTCGACCGCCGCACCCTTGGCGTCCCCGTGATTGAGCCGAAGAATCCGCCCTGTGTATTTGCCATGCTTGACTTCAACGTCACTGGCGACGACGCCGTCGGCGTCGAGGATGCGCTGCAGGGCGTCGATGAGCTCGTGGGGTGAAGCGGAGACTAGGAAGATCAGGTCGCCGCGTTGACGGTGCCACTCCATGAGTTGGAACGCCTCGTCGTAGACGCGAGGGAGTACCAGTGCACCCATGGCGCGATCAGCGACCCGCCGGACCGCGGCGGCATCGACACCGCGGATGACTTCGGAGAGACTTGCCACGGCGCTCTGCAGTGCCGGATCGGACATTCCCCGGGCGCCGAAGAGGAGCTGCCGAGCGAGGGCCCGCAGCGTCACCCGCGTGGAGATGAGACCGGCGCGGCGCAGCGGACGGGCAAGGGCCAGCATGGACGATCCGCGGAGCAGCGTCCGGTCGACGTCGAAGAAGGCGGCGTGTCGGGGAGCCCCTGTAGACGGCGATACCATGCGCGCCAATGACACCACGACTACGAACCTCGCCGCACCGGGACGCTCAAGCCGCCGCCCAACTCCTCGACGACGCCACTGACCAGATCAGAGCCTCGCCGGCAATCGACCATTGGCGGCCGCAGCTGGCTCGGGAGGATGCCGAGGAACTCCTCGCCATCGCCGTGCGTCGCGATGACATCAATGATATTGATGTGGATCTGCGACTGACGCCGGCGGCTGGTCGCCGATTTGCCGATGCAGTACGCCGCCGCGTGTCGGGTGAGCCGGTTGCCCTCATCCGCGGCCACGTCGTCTTCGCCGGTCTCGAGTTGGCGGTCCAGCCCGGTGTCTTCATCCCCCGCGGCAGTAGCGAACTTCTCAGTGAGTCCGGGGTCGCTGCGCTGCGCCGCCAACGCCGCCCCATCGCGGTCGATCTCGCTTGCGGTGCCGGTCCCGTGGCGTGCGCGATGGCCAGTGCCCTGCCCCGGGCCGAGGTCTGGGGTCTCGACGTGGCGCCGGATGCCGTGGCACTGGCGCGCCGCAACGCCCGTCGCAACCACCTCGCCAACGTGCGTTTCCGCGTCTCCAACCTGCTCGACGAGCTTCCCACCGAGCTTCTTGGCAGAATCAGCGTTGTCACCATTCACCCGCCCTACGTCGGCAGCAGTGAGGTGCGGTCGCTGCCCCGGGAGATCCGCCGGTTCGAACCTCGGCACACGCTCAGCGATGGTTCCCGAGATGGGCTCGACCTGGTCCGCGCCCTGGCCGCGGCGGCGCCGCAGTTCCTGACGCGCGGCGGCCATGTCATCGTCGAGATTGCGCCCTATCTCTCTAGGACGGTGCAGGCGATCCTTCGCCGCGCCGCCTACGAGGTTCGCTGGACGAGTGACTCTGACGGGGTCACCCGCGTCGTCATCGGCCGCCACGCGGGTTGAGAGCAAACGCTCCCAGCCCGCGGGCACGACGCGATGACTGTGTCAGTGCAGCTTGGGGATCTGGGTGAGGATGAGATTGGTGCCGGCGTCGATCTTGTCCGCGGAGGTCTGGATGTCGGTGGAACTCGCAGCATCGATGCCCGCAGCGATGCCGGTGCCGCCGTCGACAACGTCCTGGAGGCCCTGCTTGAGGAGGACGTCGGCGGAGCGCTCGGATGCCGTGGTTGGTGTCTGGCTCTTGAGGTCGGTGAGGCTGGTCTGGGCCACGGTCGCCAGTGCCAGGGCCGACTCCTTGATGCCGGGGAGATCCTTGGCCTTGAGCCTGGCCAGGAGAATGTCGCGGGGGGGCTGAATCGCGCAGAGATCGGCGAATACCGCGGCTCCATACTTGTCGACGGATTCCGGGGTGCCGGCGCTGCAGTCCAGGTACTGGTTGGCGATCATCGGTGTCGGCGCCGGCGTCGGGATGGGTGTGGGCGTGGGTTTGGGGGTCGGTCGGGCCGTGGGTGTCGGTGTCGTCACGCTGGTCCCGGCGTTGCGGGTTGCCAGGAACACTCCACCGCCGATGAGCAGGAGCAGCACCACGATGGCTGCCACGATCAGTGGTGTCTTGTTGTTGCCGCCGCCGCCGGGGGTCCCCCCCTGCGGGTAGGTGGGGCCTCCGGTGTATCCAGAGTATCCCGGGGCCGGCCCTGGCTGGCCGGGGTATCCGCCTGGCAGAGGGCCCGGGTCCGGCGTGGGGCCGGGCGATCCGTATCCCGGCGCAGGGCCGGGCGCGCCGTAGCCGCCGGGCTGGGAGCCACCCCACGACGGCGGGGTAGGACCGGATGGTGGGGGTGGGGGTGGCGGCTGATCGGTCAAGGCTTCCTCCGGACGCATCTGAGCCTGAACTGTGGCCGCCGAGTGTACTTGGCGAACGTCGCCATGAACCGTACGAGGCCGGCTTGCTCTGCCCAGTACCCAGTTGGGAGGATTCGCAGGTGGGCGTGCGCATCGGCACCAGCGGTTGGCAGTACGCATCCTGGCGCGGAGGTTTCTATCCGGCTGGGACGCCGCAAAGGCTCTGGTTGGAACACTACGTCGATCATTTCGACGTGGTCGAGGTGAACAACACCTTCTATCACCTTCCTGCAGCGACGACGTTTGAGCAGTGGCGCGGACGGAGGCCATGTCCTGTCAAGTGGTGTATGAGCGATCCGCTCCATCCGCATCAATCAGGCGGCGAGAGTAGATACCTCCTGTGGTTCGGGTAGCGACAACGGCTTGGTGAGCGATTCCGTGCTCATGTAG
>JBPCLW010000052.1:0-19412 GCA_051002895.1 Candidatus Dormibacteria bacterium
TCTGCCACATCGAATCTCCTGCCGGCCACCGCCCTCTCCTCTGAGCTGTTGAACCGGCAATCGTCGCTGTGGCACCGGGCGGTCAATGGCGCCTGGAGGTGGCTCCATCACGCGGTCGCCGACAGGGGCGGCGCCGCACATCGGTGCCATCGGAGAGACAAGGCCCTACCCAGGGTGCGTCCAACTCGCCCGACACCGCCGACCGCCACCGCCGACGGTGCTGCAGCGCTGAACTGGCGTCGCTACCCGTCCGGCGGCGGCCGGCGAGCCCGGAGCAGGTGATTGATGGCGACCAGGGTTCCGATGCCGCCCGCGCCCACGAACACCAGGAAGGCTCCCAGCGAGCTGGCTGAGGAGAAATTCCGACCGCCGATGTCAAAGACCAACCCGAAGACACCGATGACACCGCCAAAGGCCATTCCCGGCCTGGGCAGTTGCAAGCCAGCGCCAAGGCCGATGACCGCGATGGCCGCGCCGACTACGTCCAGATAGATCTGGGCGCCGCCGCCGAGGAAATACAGCGGGACGCTGGCGCCAACGATCGCCACCAACCCGTAGAAGCCGTGAATCTGTGGTCGATGACGCACGGTCTCGCCATAGCCGCCCAGGGCCAGGCTGACCAGAACCACCACGCTGGCAATCGCCCCGGCGGAGTGCTCGACCGTGAGGCTGGCGCCGACAATGGCCGCAGCGGCCGCGGTGTACGCCGCCGCCACCACCACAACGGCGGGAAGCGGCGCTGGCAACACCCGACCAACGGCGATGGCAATGGCCGCTGCGATGCATGCGGCCACCAGGACCGCGCCCTCGGAACTGGTCGTTGTGTAGCTGTACCCGTATTGTGTGTGGGTCACCGTCTGAGTCAGAATCCCGGCCGCCACCATGATCTGGCCAATCCCGACACCAACTGCGGCCGCCCCCAGACCCGCACAAGCACCCGCTGCCCGCAGCGCCGCCCGGCCGCCGGAACGGCGGAACAGGTAGGCAGCGGCGAGAGCCCCCACGCCGAGCCCAGCGGTCAATACCCCCATGCTTGCCAGTGACGTGCCCGACGCGTAGATGAGAACAAAGACGCCCGCCAGGGCGATGAGCACACCGAGGTAGGCAAGGAGTTCGATGCCGCTGGGTCTCGTCGCGGCACGCGCAGGCGCAGTCGGGCGAGCCTGAGTTGCCTCCCAGTGCCCGATCGCCTGCGCCTGATGGGAACTGATCAGCCCCACCTGGGTCCAGCGGTCCAACTGCGCGTCAAGGGGCGACCGCGGCGGTGCCGGTGGTGGTGGCAGCGGCGGCGGGAACCAGCCACGGGTCAGCTTCCGGCGACCTGCAGCGAGCGCTGGAGCTGCGGATCGGATGCCGGGTCGGCCGACTGCGCCTCCAGGGAGAAACGTTGATCCGGCGGCGGCAGGGGCACCGTGACGTCGGGAGTGATGCCCTGCTCGTCAATGTTCGCCGTACAGGGCGTACCACCTCTCGATGGTGAGGGGGAGGTCGTTGCAGTCAGGCGTGGATGGTCAGGCATGTTGGGCCTCGTATTCGGCCGGGGGGTCAAGCGATCGAGGTACGAATGGAACCGGTGCGGATTGAAGTGGCGGATGATCCTACCGTATCTATCAATGTACCGGGCCTGGGGTTCGAACCCAGACGGGATTGCTCCCTGCGGTTTTTAAGACCGCTGCGTCTACCAGTTCCGCCAGCCCGGTCCGGCCGCGACGAGTCTACGTCCGCGCCTATACTGGCGGACAGATGTTCGCTCGATGGAAGACGGACGCCGCCTACCGCCGCAGCCAGTCGGCCGACGAGCTTCCGGTGTCGCCGTCGGTCGTCGCCCGCGGCCTCTCTCTCGGGGCGTTGGGATGTGGCGAGGACCCTCGCGAGCGGGAGCGCGTCGCCCAGATGCTCCTCGACGAGCTCAACGCTCAGGCGGGCCTCCCACCCTGCCAGGTGGTGGTTGCCGACCGTCGCCAGGTGCATCAGCACAACGGGCAGCGTCTGCAGAGCAAGACGTACGGCTACTACCGCTGCTGGATGGAGGGTGGCCGCATTTCCCGCGCCCGCATCCGCATCTATCACCGCACCGCGGTGCGTCAGCAGGTGATCTCCACCAAGGTCTTCCTCAACACCCTCCTCCACGAGTGGACCCACCACTACGACTTCGCCGGCCTGCGGCTGCGCCGGTCGCCGCACACCAGCGGTTTCTTCAAGCGCCTGCGCAAGCTCGCCGAAGCCCTCGAAGTGGCATTCGTCATGCCGCCGGACCCTGAGGTCGCGCCCACCACATCGGCGCTTCCCCCTCCCCCGCCGCGCGTCTGAGCGCGCGCAAGATCGGGGCAGAGTCCGGATAAGATTGGTGGGTCCCGCTGGCGAACGGGGCGACGTAGCCAAGTGGCCTAAGGCAGCGGTTTGCAAAACCGCCATTCGTGGGTTCGACTCCCGCCGTCGCCTCCATCGCCCTCACTGCCGGGCGCCACGGGCTCGATTCACCTGCGACGCTCCGCCACCCGGGCGCGCAGATCGGCGACCCGCTGGGCGATACGTGCCTCCGCCCCTGCCGTCCCCGGCTCGAAGTATCGGTGGCCGCGGAGTTCGTCGGGCAGATGCTCCTGGGCGGTGATCCCCTCTGGGTCGTCGTGCACGTACTCATAGTCCGATCCGAATCCCATCGACCTACCCAGTGAGGTCGCGGCATTGCGCAGATGGAGAGGAACCGATTGATGCAGGGTCGCCTCGACATCGCTGCGCGCTGCGGCATAGGCGCGGTACACGCTGTTCCTCTTTGGCACCGATGCGAGATAGAGCACACACTCAGCCAGTGGCAGATAGGCCTCGGGCATCCCAATGGCGTGGGTTGCCTGCATGGCGGCGACCGCCAGCGGCAGGGCGTGAGGGTCTGCCAACCCCACGTCCTCGGCGGCGAGGAGAACCAGGCGACGGGCCAGGAACATAGGATCCTCACCAGCCTCGAGCATGCGTGCCAGCCAATAGACCGCTGCATCAGAGTCGGAGTCACGCGTCGACTTGATGAGCGCTGAGACCAGCCAGTAGTGCTGATCGCCGCCCTTGTCGTACAGGAGAGTCGTGGAGGCCAGAGCGCCGACGACGTCCTCGCGTGCAACGGACGCCTCCCCGGCGGACGCGGCGGCGACCTCCAGCGCATTGAGGGCGATCCGCGCGTCACCACCGCAACCCGCAATGAGCGCTTGCCGCCCCGCCTCGGCCAGGGTGACGCCGGGAAGTCCGCGCTCGGCATCGCCGAGGGCGCGGTCGATGACCACACCGAGAGCGGCCGCGTCGAGGTGCGCGAGGCGGACCACACGGGAACGGGAGAGCAGCGCCGCGTTGACCTCGAAGCCCGGGTTCTCGGTGGTGGCACCGAGAAGATGGATGAGCCCGGATTCGACATGGGGGAGGATGGCGTCCTGCTGTGACTTGTTGAAACGGTGGATCTCATCAATAAAGAGCACGGTGCGGCGCTCCACCCGCTGACGCTCGCGAGCACGCTCCACCACCTTGCGAATATCGGCAACGCCGGTGTTCACCGCGGAGATCTGCTCGAACGAGGAAGTGCTGCGCTGGGCGATCAGCGTGGCCAGGGTCGTCTTCCCGGTTCCCGGCGGTCCATAGAAGATCAGCGATGGCGGCTGCCCGGCATCGATGGCGCGAACGGTTCCCTCGCCGATGACGCTCTCCTGGCCCACAACCTCGTCGAGCGTTCGTGGCCGCATCCGGGTGGAGAGCGGTACCCGCGTCCCGCCGTCCTGCGCAGGCACCGTCATGGCTGCATCTGCCGGGGAGAACAGGTCACCGTCAGAGGTGGTCACGGCCCGATGGTACGGGGGCCATGACAGACGTTGTCCGAGAGGCGTCAGCCCTCCGAGCCCTGCCTGAGAGCAGCCAGCGCACGACGTGGCGGGGCGCCTACGGGGCAACTGAGGATTGGATCATGAGTCCTCACGATCGAACACTTCTCAGAACTGAGAGGGCGTTCTCGTCAAACGCGTCATGATCACACGTAACAATGGCGTTGCCATGAAATGCGTATCGGGAAATCAGGAGGCAACACGACCGATGAAAATCGACGAGGGAAGGCTCAACGAATACATCGTTGAGTCCCAGGACCTGCAGACGGATGCGCTGCATCAAATGGCGGCAACCCATGAGGAGCTCGAACACATTCGCGAGAGTCGTCGTGGCCAAACCGCACAACCCGAACAGATTGCCGGTTTCGACGAAGGTCGGCGCAAACTGCTCCAGAATCTCGGAATCGGCGGCATCGCGCTGCGGGTTCTCCCCGGTGCCGGCATCGCCGGTGCCCTGACGTCGCTGCTCGCCACCCCGGCCAGCGCCGACACGAGCCTCGACACTCAGATCCTCCAGACCGCATCCTCGCTGGAGATCCTTGCTGTGGCGACCTACGAAGCGGCGCTGGGTCTGGACTTCATCAAGAACGGCAACCCCGTGGTGGTGAAGTTCGCGATGACGACCATGGACCAGCATTCGCAGCACAATAAGGCCTTCCAGGACCAGACCAAGACCCTGGGTGGCAAAATCCAGGACAAGCCCAACACCAAGTACGCGCCTGTCGTGGAGGCCGCCAAGCCAACCCTGAAGACTCCCGCCGACGTGGTGAAGCTTGCCGCCACCCTGGAGCAGGTCGCCACCGAGACCTACCTCAGCGACCTCAATCAGTTCGGTGACGCAGCCTCGCGCAAGCTCATGGCCAGCATCATGGGCGTCGAGTCCCAGCACCTGGCGACTCTCCGCGCTGTCGGTGCCCTGCTCGCCGGTGGGGCCCCAGAACTGATCGCCATTCCCACTGACGTTGCCAAGCTGCCCGGCGCAGCCGGCAGCGTCGCCTTCCCGGATCCCTTCGAGGGCGTGTCCAAGGCGAGCCCACCCAGTGAAGGAGCGGTGGCATGAGCAACGAGATCATCGAATCCTCCATCGACTCGCTGGACTCCCCGCAGCTCTGGGAGAAGCCCGGCACCCGTCGCGGTTTCCTCATGGGCACCGGTGCGGCAGGCGTCGGTTTGGTGCTTGCCGCATGCGGTAGCAGCACTTCCTCATCGTCATCGTCGGCCTCCAGTTCCAGCGCAGCGCCTAGCTCCGGAGGACCGTCTGACGTCGACGTGGCCAAGCTCGCGGCCGGCCTCGAAGTCCTCGCTGTGGGCACCTACAAGGCAGCCCTGGACGCCGCCACCGCTAACAAGCTCGGTGCCGTCCCCCCGGCGGTGGCCACCTTCGCCACCACCGCAATGGGCCATCATCAGGCGGCTCTCGACAAGTGGAACGGTATCATCACCGGCGGCGGCGGACAGGCCGTCGCAGCTCCCCCTGCGGATCTCAAGGCCACCGTCGACAAGGCTTTCGCACAGGTGACCGATGTCGTGGGCGTCGCCAAGCTGGCCCTGCTGCTCGAACAGACTGCAGCTGACACCTACTTCGCGGCGGTTTCCACCCTGCTCAAGGACAAGTCCGCCATCCAGCTGGCCGGCTCAATCCAGATCATTGACCAGCAGCACCAGGCAATCCTCCTCTTTGTCCTGGGGATGTACCCGGTGCCGGACGTCTTCCAGAAGGGCGACAAGGCATACACCGGCAGCGGCAGCTCGTCGGGGTCGGGCGCACCCGCACCCTCGCCGACCTAGGTCAACGTCCGATCGCTCACTCAAGTCTTCAGGGGGCGGCGCATCTCGATGCGCCGCCCCCCACTTCATCTCCGCAACATGATTTTGAGTTGACCACAGCGTCTGCCAGTCGTCCCAGGTAGTATCCCGGGCGATGAGACCTGATCCAGGGCGGTACACCGAGCGTACCTCTAGAGCATGACCACGTCCGCGAGTTCCAGCCCTGGCTGGGTGGCCTACGTCGAACCCGATGACCGGCGGCTCCGTACGCGTCAGCAGGCCGCCCGCGAAGCAGGCCTGGAGCTCGTCGCATTCTCGAGCCACGAGGAATTCCGAGCGGTCGCCCATGCTCCGGCCCCAGCTTTCATCGTCTGCCGACCCTCGGACATCCCCATTCCAGCAGCTGCGTATGGGGCGCCGCTGCTTGCACTCGTGGACGACCCCGAGCTCTCCAAGGTGGCTCTGCGGCAGGGTGCCTTGGGCGTCCTCCTGGAGCCTGCCGACGGAGAGCTCTTCTCTCTCGTGCTCCGCAGCCATCTGAAGACCGTCGGAGAGTGGCGCCTCTTGCGCCAGGACATCGAGCAGCAGCACGTTGCCGCCGGGATGATCGTTTCTCAAGCGCAGCGAACCGTGGAGCGCAACGGAGTGCGCCATCGCCTGACTCCCACCGAATGGCGTCTCTTCGCATTCCTCCTCGCTCATCCAGAGGAGACACACTCACGGCGTGCCATGGCAGCCGGGGCCTGGGGAGACGGCTACGCCAACCGCGAGCATCAGGCGGAGATCTACGTGTGGCGGCTGCGGCGGAAGATCGAATGCGACCCAGCGTTACCGGAAATTCTCGTCACCGTGCCCGGTATCGGATACCGCTTGGTACTCGGCGGCAGCCGGCCGCAACCCATCTCCCATTCGCCGGCCCCGGCATCGCGATGGGCCTCGCTCTACCGCCACCTCCTGGGACGCACCGAGACCGCCGCTGCGGAAATGGCTCGATACACCAAGCAGCACCGCAGCGATCTATCGACCGCTGGTTTGCATCGCGATCTGGAATTGCTCCGCGAGCAGACCCGATCGTGTGCCGAACGCCTGCGTCACTGGGAACACCAGGCGCTGCCCGATACCCGCAGCGAAACCGCCAGCTAGGCGGCTGGTGGCGGCGGGGCCGTCGGGGCCGCCTCGCCCATCACCGTGCGCAGAGCCTGGGCGGCACCCAGAAGTGCCGCCGACTCCACCGGGACGACGATCTTGGTGTTGTCCGACTCGGCGAACTTGGAAAGTGTGTCGAGTTGGAGGATGGCGACGAGCGTCGGATCAGGCTGCGCCTGACGGATGGCCGTGTACACCGTCTCGATAGCCTGTGCCCGTCCCTGGGATTCCAGGATCGCGGCCTGCCGTGAGCCCTCGGCACGGAGGATGGTGGCCTGCTTGTCACCGTCAGCCTGTTTGATGGCTGCCTGACGGTTTCCCTCGGCGACGTTGATCGCTGACTGCTGCTGGCCCTCCGATTGGAGGACGCGAGCGCGCTTCTCCTGATCCGCCTGCTTCTGCAGGGCCATGGCCTGAAGGATCTGCGCCGGGGGGCTGATGTCGACGATCTCGATGCGATTGATGGTGATTCCCCAGGCATCGGTCACCCGCTCCATCTGCATCTGCATTTCCGCATTGATGGTCTCGCGCTGGGAGAGCGCCTCGTCCAAGGTGTGGTTGCCGAAGGCGTTGCGCAAGGTGGTGCGAGCCTGCTGATCGATGGCGATGCCGTAGTTGGAGACTTTGAACAGTGCGAACTGGGGGTCGATGACCTGACTGAAGATGGTGGCGTTGACAGCAACCGCGACGTTGTCGCGAGTGATGACGTCCTGGCGATCGCCGGTGCGGGGGGTGTCACGCATGTCGACACGAACCAACTGATCGATGAAGGGCACGATGAAGACGAAGCCTGCACCATGCACCTTCTTGAATCTGCCCAGACGGGTGACGACACCATTGAATCCCTGGGGGATGATGTTCACCATCTGCGCGACGGCGGCCACCGCCAGCAGGATGAGAACGAAGACGATGACGAGAATCACGATGCCGGTGGCTTCCATGTCAGTGATCGACCTCCTGGGCGGTTGCGCACACCGCGATGGGTGGTGACATACGTCCCCACGTCGTCAGTATCCCAGGGCTGCCGGGAGCGGACCGGCGGGGCGGACGACCAGCGTCGTTCCTCGTACGGCCATGACCACCACGGGGACATCCTTGGGCAGGGTTGGGATGCCGCTGTCGACGCAGGCCAGCCAGGGCTTGCCGGCGAGGTACACGTGACCGGAATGGTTGGCGTCGCCCACCACGTCGAGGGTCACCGCCTCCTCCCCGACGAGGCTGCCGGCCTGGCCGGGCAGACGGATGTTCCCGCGGCTCTGTTCCATCCATCTCCACAAGTATGGGCGGATCAGGAGAATGCCCAGGAGGCTGGCGACGATGCCGGCGACCACCTGCAAGGCCACCGGCAGCCCCAGCAGGTCGGCAGCGATGGCAACGAGGGCGCCGAGCACCACGAAGAGGGCGAACAGAGCCTGGGTATGGATCTCGGCGAGAAGAAAGAGCAGCGCCGCGAACGTCCACACCCACCACCACATATCGCCGGGAGTGTAACCGCGCTCAGGAGGTCGCGAGACCCTCTTCGGCCGTGGGCGAGGAATCGCTCCTCTCCCTGGTTTCCGCACTCATCCGCCCGCCAGCGATACGGGGCAATATCAGCAGGGCCAGGGCTCCCAGGGTTGCCCAACCCGCCAGCGAGATCGCCGTGTGGGTGAAGTCGGTGCCGGCAAACTGCGCGTGGAGGAGAAACAACACAAACATCGGATAGCTGACGCGGTGGATCCAGTTCCAGGTGCGCCGGCCCATCCGGCGCCGGAACCCCGCAGAAATTCCCACGAGCAGGAGGAGCAGGAAGCCCACGGTGCCCAGTCCGATGGCCAGATCCGAGCCCACGGTGCCCTGGCTGCGGAGGTGGACCTGAAAGGGAAGCACCACGTCCAGCCAGCGCAGCCCCGCCGTGCTGTCGAGAACGATGGTCACGATATGGACGAGGATGAGAGGCAGCCAGATCCAGGTGAGGAAGGAGTGCGCTGAGATGACCGCGCGACTTCGTGCTAGAGGTGACAGATACGCGGTGCGGATGGCCAGGCCGGTGACCATGGAGAGGGTCAGAGCAAAGAAGGCGGCGAGAGCGGCGATGCGGGCGGCATACCAGAGAGCCTGGTCGGGAGTCATCCCACCATCTCCCTTCCCTGGCGACGCCAGAGTCCTGCGTGCCGCAGCGCGCCATGTTCACGCAGCCAGCTGGGCGCCGCTGCGGAACCGAGGATGACCGCCGCTTTGGCAAGGGCCTCAGCGGTGACGCAGTCGCGCGCGGCCACGGAAACGGCGAGCGCGTCAGTGCCCGCCGGAGCACCGGTGCGAGGATCGATGAGGTGGTGACCGCCCGCCCATCGGCGCCCCGTGGTTCCGCTGGTGGCGACGCCGCCATCCCGGACGCGCACGGCGCTCCCATCGACCAAACCGACGCTCCATCCCATGGCGTCGGGGCCGCCCCCCACAGCACAGACGTCTCCGCCCAGGCTGATGCAGGCGTCGTCGAAGCGTACCGCCAGAGTGTCAGCTAGCCAGCCCTTGGCCACGCCGCCAACGTCAATGGCAGCACCTCGCTGGAGGCGCGCGGCGCGGCCACGTACCTCGAGAACGTCGGGCAGAGCCGGCACCGCCACGGGCATCACCGTCACCGGAGCGGTGCGCCGGCGGACGAACTCAATGCTGCGATCGTATCCGGCACCGACAACGGCGTCGTGCACCGCCGCGTTGACCAGGCCATCAGAGCGTGCGTAGGCATGCAGGCACTCCTCGAGAATGACCTGAAGGAGGGCTGACACCTCCACCCATTCCCCGGCTGCGCTGTTGAAGAGCGAGAGTTCGGAATTGGGCTGGAACCTGCTCAGCTGAGCTTCGAAGGCATGCACCTCGGCGACGAGCGCCGACACGTCGGCATGGCTGCCGTCGCAGACGAACAGATCGCACGCGGCTCCACCAAACGCCTGGAAATGGTGCTCGATGACCAACGCGGTGTCAGGAGACATTGCTCACCACCACCGGTGCCGACGAACCGCCTGCACTCACAGACGAATCGATGGTGCCGCCACCGGTGCCGCTGGGTGTGGGGCACGCCGCTCCACTCGAACCCGCGGATCGCATCGCCGCAGAAACCGCGGTGCGGTCCTTCGCCGAGAGTGCGCCGAGGAGAGCGCGAATCTTGGTCTTGTCCCCGGCCGCGGCTTGGATGGCGGCAAGCGCCTTCTGCGCCGCCGGCGAGAGTTGCGGCGTCCCCCGACCTCCTTTGACAAACCGCACGGTCGAACACGAGGGCGGGATCACCAATGACGCGGTCTGAGCGGTCCCCGCCGGTGGCGTCAGCGGTGCCGACGCCGGCTTGGAGTCCGCAGCGACCAGCGCTGCTGCCCCGCCACAGACGGCGAGCGTAGACAGGCCACACACCAGCCTGAGCCGCACCGGACCCATCATCGTCAGACCCCCATCAACTTCAGGTCGGGGAAGCTGCCGCCCAGCACTCGGGTGGCATCCCCCTGCAGCCAGTCGCGAATCAGGCTCTGGTAGACCGAGCGAAAATCGGTGCTGTACTTGAGGTTGCCACTGTCGATGGTGTTGGTGAGCGAGGGCTGCTCTCCATACAGCCCACCCTTGACCGGCTTGCCGACCACGAACATCGGCGCCGCAGCGCCGTGATCGGTTCCCTTGCCGCCGTTCTCGCTGACCCGGCGGCCGAATTCACTCCACGTGAAGAGGACGACACGATCGGCCATGCCGTGAGCCGCCATGTCCTCCATGAACGCGCTCACCGCAGAGTCGACATATCCGAGCAGGGCTGCCTGCCGGGTGTCCTGTTGCTGATGCGTGTCCCATCCACCGAGCACCACGTGGCAGATCTTGACGTCGGGCTGGGTGACGATCATCTGCGCGGTGAGTTGCAGTGCCGAGGCGAGGTCGTTCTTGCTGCCGTACACGGTCGCCTTGGGGTCGTAGGGGACCGACGGCTTGTACTTCGACGTGTCGGCGAGCGCCTTGATCCCAGATTGCGCGGTGGAGAGCGCCTGGTCAAAGAGAACGCCATACGCCCCAGGGGTTTTCTGGTACAGCGCCGGCGCGGCAACCTGGCGACCGGCGCCGCCCTGGACGTTGTATGTGTCCGCGGACTCAATGACCGAGACGGTGGCACCGCTGGCCCGCAACTCCGTGGGCGTCGATGCCGATCCCAGGGCGCAACCGGTCAGCGGATGGCCGCCGGTGTCGAGTTGCGATGCCAGCACCTGACCGAGCCAGCCATCGGTCTGGCGACGTTTGGGATCGGCGTACTCCCAGACGTGCAGGCCCTCGAAGTGGGAGTACGTTGGCTGATCGTAGCCAACACCCTGGACAACGGCGACCTGGCCCTTGTCGAAGAGCGACTTCATCCCTGGCATCACCGGGTTGAGGCCAACGCTGTTGTTGAGATGAAGTACCTTCTCTGGACTGATGGCGATCGACGGGCGGGCAGACATGTACGCGGGATCGGCATAGGGGATGACGGTGTTCAGTCCGTCGTTACCGCCGCCCAGTTGCAGAACGACGAGCACGCGGTCGTTGTGGATGCCGTCGGCGGTCGCGGCGAACACCGACTTGGCGAAGACCGGCGGCACGATGATGCCAACGCCGGCGGCGGCGAGGGAACTGCTGATGAAGTCGCGGCGGGAGATCGTCATGATCGGTTCCTCACTTGAGATGGAACTCGGGGCTGGCGAGAATCGCGTACCAGCGGTCGCCCGCGGAGTGACTGGCGTTGAAGACGGCGGCGGTATCCGCGCTCACGACGTTGTCGAGATGGGTGTGGACACCGGCCACGGGATCGGGCAGGGTCTTGGCGTTCTGCACCACATATGCGGCGAAGTTGACACGGCCGAGCAGGGCACTCGATGAGAGCCAACCACCATTGATCGGCCACCCGCCCACCGTTGGCGGGTCATAGAGAATCTGGTCCATCGATGGACCGGCAGCAACCGCCTGCGCCGCGAAGTCGGGCCGAGCGAGGATGCGCATGGTCGACACCATGGCGTCTGCCGGAGAGCGGACCAGCGACCGGTAGTTGGCCGCGGCGCGGAATTCATCGCTGAGGAAGATGGAGCGCATGAGGGTGCGGATGTCGTACTTGGAGTTGCGGAACTGCCCCGCGATCCGCGAGACGTAGTCAGCGGAGGGCTGTGGTACTGAAAAATATGTCAGCGCCTTGTTGGCGATGAAACTGGCGCAGGCATCCTTGCTGAGGATGGTGTCGATGACCTGATCCGGCCCCAGCGCGCCGCTGTTTCCCAGGTATGTCTTGGAACCGTTGTCATGGCGCTTGGGGTTCAGATATCCCTGCCAGCGGGCACCCTGCTGGGCGAGTTCGTTGAGGGCATCGTATTGCGCCTGCTTGTCATTCTTGTCCTTCTTGGGTGGCGCAACTGTTTGGCCGTTGACATCGACGATGCGGACCTGCAGACCGGACAGAGCCCGGGCTCCCTCGCGCACGTCGGCTTCCGAGAAGTTGCCAACACCCAGCGTGTACAGCTCCATGAGCTCCCTGGCGTAGTTCTCGTTGGGTGCCTTGCCCGATGACTGCACCAGGTCGAGATAGTTCATCATCAGTGGGTCGTGGGTGATAGCCACGAGCAGCGAGCGCAGGTCGGTGAGGCCGGTGGTGCGGAAGAGTTGGTTCTGCTGCCAGATGAGGGGACCCGTCCGCGCGCCCTTGCGGTAATCGCTCGTCAGCAGGCCGTGCCAGAACAGGGACATGCGCTCAGGAAACTGGGCGCTGACGCCCACCATGTGCTGGTACCACGCGGTGGTGGTCACCTGGTACTGGGTGATGTTGCCGCTCGGCAGCGGCAACGGCTCGGGCTTCTGGTTGACGACAGAGTCGACCAGATCGCTGTAGCTCCTGCGCGCCGCGGCATCGAGTTCGTCGGAGGTGGCCACAAAGCCCGCCCGGCGCAGAAGGTGCGCCGACAGCGCTCGGCTATCGCGCAGAGGTGAGTTCCAGGACCCGTTGGCTCCTGCGGCCGAGGCCACCGGTCCATTGCCGATCTGCAATGTCAGGGCGCGGATTCCCACAGCGCTGATGGCTCCGCCGGCGGCGATCCCGAGGACCTGGCGGCGGCTGAGACGGTAGGTTGCAGTGCTCATGTCCGGGAGTCTGCCGGGAGAGTCTGAGATTTCCCCTGTCCCAGCAGGCCGCAGGTCGGCTTCTCAGGGATCTCTCAGTCCAGGCTCAGGCCCCCAACGAGAGCGACGGCGCGGCCAGCCCAGGTGGCGCCGTCAGCCCAGTTCGTACTCGAGGGTGAAGCTGTGAGCACCGTCGTCGCCGATATCGATGCGGCCCTCACCGGCGATGCCGGCGAGTTCTCCAGTACCTGACCCGGGACTGATCGGCCACTGCGCCCACGTCTCCCCGCTCGCCGTCACGGTGGAGACGTGGAGAACAGCGAAGCTCCCCGTGCGGCCGTGGATGGTCCCGCTGATGCGCTCGAGCGCCACATAGGCGGCACCGGCGAAGCCGCCGGCAGCGTCGGACGTTCGGGTGAACAGCATCTCGACCGCGCTGGTCCCCTCGAGGTCGCCGTGAAAGGTCTTGGCGAGCACCATCCGCCCATAGGCGACGCCGGCATCGTCGGCCGCAAATGGGGTCGCCTCGGGCGTGCTCTCGGTGATCTCAAACGTCGCGGTCGCGGTCGTCACGGGCAAGTCATTCTAGGCCACCAACGCAGCCGCCATCCGGCACGATCGTCTGGGCGGCGGCCATCATCGGTGCCCTCCTCAACGTCGCCATCGTGTTCACCCCTCTCTGGCGGGTGCGTTCCTTCGGCACAGGTCAGAGCCGTGATGCCCGGACGGCGAACAGCGACGCCCTCCCGGCCGGCTGAATCCACGGTCCGGTCAGACTGCGACGGTGACTCGTCGTCTCGTCCTCGACTCGCCCAGCCTCATCTACCGCGCCTTCTTCGCCCTCCCGGCGACGATCCGATCTCCCCACGGCACGCCGGTGAACGCCATCCGTGGCTACCTCGACATGGTCGCCCACCTCCTCCGCACCGAGAAGCCGGGGATGGTCATCCACACCTTTGATGAGGACTGGCGACCGCAGTGGCGGGTCGATGCGTATTCCGGATACAAGGCGCAGCGACGCGATGATCCGGGGGAATTGCCGCCGCAGTTCCCCATCATCCAGGCGGTCGTCGACGCTCTCGGACACCCTCGGGTGGGGATGCCCGCGCATGAGGCAGATGACGTCATCGGCACCCTCGCGGCGCGGGCAACTGCCAACGAACCGGTCGTCGTGGTCAGTGGTGACCGCGACATGCTGCAACTGGTGCGCGACCCCGAGGTGCTGGTGCTCTTCCCGGTGAAGGGGGTGAAGGAGGTGCATCGCTACGACGAAGCTGAGGTCCTCTCCCGACAAGGGGTCCCGGCTGCCCGCTATGCGGACTACGCCATCCTCCGCGGTGACACCTCCGACGGCCTGCCGGGTCTCCGCGGCGTGGGCGCCAAGACCGCAGCGCAACTCGTCCGCGGCTACCCCTCCATCGAGGCGCTCATCGCCGGAGCGCGGCGGGAGTCGCTGCGGCTGTCCCAGGCAATCGCGCAGCAGGCGGACTACCTGCGGGCGATGACCCAGATCGTACCGGTGGTGCGTGATCTGGCACTGCCGGACCTGGTCCAGGGAGTGCCGGACAGGTCAGCGCTGGACGCTCTCGGACAGCAGCATGGAATCGAATCACCCGTCAGCCGGCTCCTCGACGCCACCGAGGCGATGCTCCGGAGCTGAAGCACGTTGCGTCAATAAGGAATGCGAGTGGCGGCCCGGGCCCAGGCGGCGAAGGGGCGATGCTCTCCCTCACCAGCAAGGCGCTGCATCGGCAGCCTCCGGCGGCTCGCCGGCCGGGCGATCTCGCGGTAGAGGGCGGCATCGTCGAAGCCTGCCGCCGCCGCCTCCTCCGCGGTCGCATCGTAGTAGATGCGGTCGATGCGGGCCCAATGGATTGCGGCCAGGCACATCGGGCAGGGCTCGCAACTGGCGTAGATCTCACATCCAGCGAGGCGAAAAGTCGCACGTGTCTGGCAGGCTCGCCGGATAGCGCTGACTTCGGCATGGGCGGTGGGATCGTTGGTCGCGGTGACCGCGTTGACGCCCTCGGCAATGACCTCACCGCGGAGGACGATCACGGCGCCGAAGGGACCACCCGTGCCCCGGGTCACGTTGGCGAGCGCGAGCGCACGAGCGCGCTCCATGAATGCGTCCTCGGGCATGGAGGCTGCCTACTGCCGCCCGGATAGCCTCAGGGGATGTTCCAGCGGACGTTGCTGCCCTCGATGTAGATGTACGAGGGTTTGGCGCTCGTCTCGTACAGCACCAGACCCCGTTGGCACTGGCCCGGCTGCAGGGTCTGGGTGCGGAACTCCGGCTTGGTGAAGGCGAGACGAGGACGTGCCTGCGTGTTGTCTGGCTCCTGAGCGAGGAAGTCGTACTCGCTGACGGCGAGTGAGCGCGTGGCCGGGGCGCAGACCTCGAACTCGGCGTTGGCGAAGGTCATCCCCGGTTTAGGCGTGTCGAACTGATCGGGATCGGTGACATTGGGGGTGAAGGCGATGAGTCGGTACGACGCCCCGCTGTCAGCAGAAAACTTGTCGCCGACGGAGCCAACGCTCGTGCCCGACACATGGGGAGGCCCGAAGATGGTCCCTGTCCCCGGCACCGGGGTGGTGACGTGAAATGTCGGGAATGGAGTGAACCGGCCGATGGGCGGGGACCCAGGTGACCCGCGCGTCGCCAAGACGATGGCGATGAGACCAACGACGACAACCGCCCCGACGATCGCCGCGATGATGCCGACCTTGGGGTTGGAGGAACCGGGCGGCGGGGGATAAGGCGCCTGCCCGGGCGCAGGTTGCCACTGCCCCTGAGGAAAGCCGGGGGGAGGCTGCGCGGAGTAGGGCTGCTGCGGTTGCTGCGGTTGGGGGAACTGCTGGCCGGGGGGCTGCCAGCCGTACCCGGGCGGCGGGGACTGCGGCGGACCACCGGGTGGTTGAGCGTTGGGATCGGGGTCGGGACCGCGAGGGGGGAAACTCATAGGTGGCGGCATCGTGACGCGCGGTGGGGTACGGCGTCAAATGCAGGGAGACAGCGTGCCCACCACCGGGCTACACTCCCCGGTTGCTACGAGCGGACCAACGTCCGCCACAGGAGGTAGGACCTTGGCCAGCCCCGCGGACGTCATCACCGAGATCAACCAGCGCCTGCAATCCGACCCGTCGAAGGCAGCCGGCATGAACGCCGAGTACAAGTTCGACTTGAGCGGCGACGAAGGCGGCGAATATCACATCGTCCTCAAGGACGGCGCCGGTGAGGCGGGTCCCGGGGCGCCCCAGAACCCCAACATCACCATCACCATGGCCGCGCAGGATTTTGTCGACCTCGCCATGGGCAAGCTCGACGGCACCATGGCGTTCATGAGCGGCAAGCTCAAGATCAAGGGCGACATGGGCCTGGCGATGAAGCTCCAGAACGTCCTCCGCTAGCCGCGGTTCTCCGCTGTACGCCTGATGCCGACGCCCCAGTCGCCGGGCAGCCGCCCGGTGCGCTTCAGCTATGACGAGCGAGCCCGAGCGCTCCTCGTGGAGTGGGGAGACGGTGAGACGCGGCCCATCCCGTTCTCACTGCTGCGGCGCTCCTGTCCGTGCGCGGCCTGCGCCGGCGAGGCAGGGGGGGCGGGCCGGTTCGCTCAGGAGCCCGATCTGCGGCCGGGAGAGGACGAGCTAGCCGACGTCTCG
The DNA here is from genome assembly GCA_051002895.1 of Candidatus Dormibacteria bacterium. GTDB lineage: Bacteria > Chloroflexota > Dormibacteria > Aeolococcales > Aeolococcaceae > JBPCLW01. The sequence continues at coordinate 16,521 of JBPCLW010000052.1, forward strand.
CTGGTGGGGGCATACGGACTCAACGCCGTCTGGGCGGATGGCCACAACACCGGGATCTACACCTTTGAGCGGCTCCGGGCTCTCGGCGAGCAGAGGTAGCGGATCACCCGCGGCCGCGACAGTGGTGGGTACGGCCCTCTAGAGTGGCGGGATGCCCGCTACGATCTCCAACGCCCTGCTGGCGACGCGCGCCTCTGGTGTCCTGACCCTCACCCTCAACCGCCCCGAGGCTCTCAACAGCCTCACCACGGAGCTCCTCGACGACCTGGCGACGTCGCTCCGCGAAGTGGAGACCGACGCTTCGGTGCGGGCGGTGGTCATCACCGGTGCCGGACGCGCCTTCTCGGCAGGACAGGATCTGAAGGCGCAGTTGGAGGGCGACGGGATCGACCTGCGGTCCCATCTGCGCGAGCACTACCTCCCCGTCATCGAGGGCATGCGCAGCCTGGAGAAGCCGATCATCGCCGCCGTGAACGGGGTGGCCGCGGGCGCGGGCATGTCACTGGCTCTGGCTGCTGACCTGCGCGTCGCCGGTGACGCCGCGTCGTTCGTGCAAGCGTTTGTCCGCGTCGGGCTCGTTCCCGACGCTGCTGCGACGTACTACCTGCCGCGGCTCGTCGGGCTTGGCCGGGCAATGGAACTGGCCATGCTCGGAGAGAGCATCGACTCCCGCGCCGCACTCGCCATGGGCCTGGTCAATCGGGTGGTCGCCGATGAGGAGCTGGCGACGGCGGTAGGGGATCTCGCCAGCCGCCTCGCCAGCGGACCTCGCTCGCTCGGGCTCATCAAACGAGCCCTCTCGGTCTCGCTCGACAATGAGTTCGACAAGCAGTTCCGGGTTGAGGAGACCGCTCAACTCGAGGCCCTCGACACCGACGACTTCCGCGAGGGGGTCAATGCATTTCGGGAGAAGCGGCCGGCCTCGTTCTCGGGAGCCTAGAGGAAGGTCCGCGATATACTCCCGCCTCGGCCGCGCGGGAGTAGCTCAGTGGTAGAGCACAACCTTGCCAAGGTTGGGGTCGAGGGTTCGAACCCCTTCTCCCGCTCCACCGAGAACCCTTCGAAAGCCGCGTGTCGCTCGCTGTTCTTCCAGCCGGGCTCGTCGGGATTGCCGCCGAGCATGTATCGCTTGCCATCAATGTCGAATTCATGCAGGTGTGCGAGGTCCCAACGGCCGAACGATTCGTCAACCTTAGTTCCCAGGGCCGCGAGCCGCCTGGCACCAAGGGCGCCTTCTCACGGTGCCTCGATCCCAAGCGGGGCTTCGTGCTCCGCTCCACCGCCGGCAGCGCGGCGGGTGCGGCGCAGTTCAGTACCGAGCGCAACTTCACAACACTTCCCCACTCTGATGTGGAGGACCCACTCCCCAACACCCCAAACGTGGACCGATGGGATAGTCGGACGTTACGGATCGCTGGGGGGAGCATGTCGGGCGCGGTATCTCCAGAACGCCGGATAAGCGGCGATCGCGGCACCAACACCGAGCAGCGAGAGGAGGCCCCCGGACACGATGGCCACCTCCACCCCAAACGCCTGGCCGACAAGTCCCGCCTCAATGTCTCCGAGGAAGGGGCCGCTGCGCACCACCATGGAGTACAGAGCATTGGTGCGTCCCCGGACGCTATCGGGTGTGAGTTCCTGGATCATGGTTGAGCGGCAGACTGCGCTCAGCGAGTCCGCCGCGCCGGCAACGGCCAGAAGAACCAGGGCTGCGCCAAGACTCGAGACCAAGCCGACACCGACGATGCTCAGGCTCCACACCACGATGGCCGCGACCACGGCGCGTCCCTGACGCTGAGTGCGGCCGACCCATCCGGTGCCCACCACGCCTAGGAATGCGCCGATGCCCACCGCCGCATAGAGCAGGCCGAGTCCACTGGCGTCGGTATGAAGGATGGTCGCGGCCAGGGCGGGGAAGACGGCTCTAGGCATGCCAAATACCATCGCGGCCAGGTCGGCAGCGAATCCACCGAGAATGACCTGCTGGTGGCGAACGAAACGGAGACCGGTGCGGATCGCGGCCAGCGTCGGCTCGTGCTCGGTGAGCGCCGGTGGTTGTGGGGGCAGCAGGATCACGGCCACGACCGCGGCTACGAACGTCACCACATCGGCCGCGTACGCTGTGGCGACACCCGCATGGCCGACGAGCAGACCGCCGATCGTGGGGCCGACCACCAGGGCCACCGTGAACATGCCGAAGTTCAGCGACATCGCGCTGGCCAGGGCGCTGGGTGGGACGAGCCGCGGAATGATCGAGGAACGCGCGGGAGACTCCACCGCTGTGGCCGCCGCTTGCAGAGCCACCAGCGCGAAGACAACCGGCAGATAGCGGTCGGCCGCCAAGGCGACGAGGAGGAGGCCGCCCGAGGCGACCCCGAGAACGAGCTGAGCGGCGAGCAAGGTGATGCGCCGGTCGAAGCGATCGGTGATGGCACCCGCGACCAGGGCACAGCCGATCAGAGGGACCGCCTGGACCAGCCCGAGAAGACCGATGAGTCCGGTGGAATGGGTGGCCTGATACACCTGAAAAGGCACAGCCACGACTGTGATCTGGCGGCCGATGACGGAGATCAATTGACCAATGAATAGCCGACGATACGAGGGCGATTGACGGAGCGCACTGACGTCGACAACAAGTCCGCGAAGCCGCATCCCCACCACCCGACGGTATCGTAGGTCGAGTTCACGGTGAAGACACTCGGGATGCGACCGATATCGGCACTCTGTGCTCGAGGGGTTGCCCCAACGGGCGTGGAATTTCGGAGAGTGACGGTCTCAACCCCTGAACAAGGAGAGACCGTCGATGGAAACGTACCAAGAGCAGACACCGGCGGGTGAACTGCGTCGAGCCGAGCAACTGGAGCGAGCGCGTGCCGCTGAGAAGCCACAGGA
>JBPCLW010000053.1:0-22291 GCA_051002895.1 Candidatus Dormibacteria bacterium
CAAGGGCCAGGAGGATGTGGATCCGACGTTGGTCTCGTGGGCTCAAGGTGATGGCTCCCTCTCTCATGAGGCGGAAGTTTTCCCTGAACAGTTGAGGGCGGAAGTTTTCCCTGGACTCCCACATCCACCTACACGATGTCCGCGCTATGTCCGTGGGCACCCGGTACTGTCTTGGCTCAATGAGGGTCTGCGTATTCATGGGTGCCAGAGATGGCAATGATCCCCATGACAGGGCACTGGCAGAGGATCTCGGTCGCGAGATCGGTGAGCGCGGCTGGACGCTCGTCTTCGGGGGTGCAGGGGTTGGCCTCATGGGACGCGTGGCCCACGCTTGCCTCGAGGCCGGAGGCCGGGTGATCGGGATCACCCCGGGTGCGATCACTGCGGTCGAGGGCGAGGTCCTGCCTGACGGTCGACTGCTCTCCGAGGTTGCGATCCTCAAACGGGTGCGATCAATGGAACGTCGCAAGGCCGAGATGATGGATCTCGCCCAGGGCTATGTGGTCCTTCCCGGCGGCGCCGGCACCTTCGCCGAGGCCTGGCCGGTTCTCGACGCTGCCAAGCTGCAGCGGGCCGGAATGCACCCCGGCTGGCGGCGGCCTCTGGTCTTCCTTGCGGGAGACGACTACTTCGCCGGCACGATGCAACAGATCGAGAGTGGCATCAAGCGCGGCTTCTTTCCCGAAGACTTCCGGCAACTCTTCCGCGAGTCACATACCGCTACAGATGCGCTCAATCGCTTGGACGGGTTTCACGCCACGTTCCGCCCGGTGCGAGTGCGAACGCTCAGTCGCACGCCGACGCCACCGGTTGGCCCGACGGTGGAGATCACCGGTGTGGTGGTGGATCCCCTGGGACCGATGGCCAAGCCGCCCCCTGGGCGTCCGGGTACTGGCGATCCTGGCCTCGCCCGGTAGAGCCTATTGGGCGGGGGTATCCCCGCCCTCATCGGGGGTACCGTCGTCGACGGTGGCGCCACAACTCTCACAGTAGCCCCGCTCGGGATACTGCACGTACTCGCCGCAGTTCAGACATTGCATGTGATCGGGACTCCTCTCATCGCTCATCGCCGTGGGTCCCACCGACCCCCTCGCGCGAGGATAGCGAACGAGTAGCACTGATCGACGGGAATGGCGCAGAGTTGCATCTCGGAGACCGCCGCCGGATCCAAGTGGAATGTTGCGTCGGACCTGCTGGGAGAGTGCGGAGTGAGCAACTGAGGTGGTGAGGGGATGAGTGCCCAGGAGGTCGTGGGCCGGAGCCTGTCCGGGGACCCAGCGGTTCGGCTGGGACGGGTGCTATACGACCTTGCCCAGCAGCTCCGCTCGGAGGCGGCCCTGCCGGCGCGCCTGGAGAGCATCGGCCAAGCGCTCGCCGAAGCGACCTGCGACCTCGTCGATGCCGACGACGTGGTCATTGCCATGGTCCCGCGCGGTGGCGTTGATCAGTTGCGCGTGGTGGGCAGCGCCACCGGCCTGGTCCCACTCCGTCCGGACGGAGTGGCGATTTTCCCCGGAACCCTCGGCCCCCGAAACATGGCGGGATCCACCCCCACGGAGACGACAGATCTGGCCAACGAGAGCAGTCCATTCGGCGAGCTGTGTCGCGCCGCGGGCGTGAATACGGCGCGGATCGTGCCTCTCCTCCTGGCTGAGCCCATGCCTGACGGTCGCGTGAGCCCCGGCGGCATCACCGTATTCCGCCGCGAGGCGCGTGCCTTCAGCGCGTCTGAGCGCGAACTCATCGACGGCTTCGCGGCTCTTGCGGCTGCTGAACTGTGCCGCGCCAGCTCGCAGGACGGCGCTGTTGAAGCGGTCAGCGCGGAGACCCGCCTGCGGGCGATGGCCGATCGCGCCCGGCAGTTGGAGAACGTCAAGGCGGAGTTCCTCCGGCTGGCGTCGCACGAGTTGCGCAGCCCCCTAGCCGTCGCTCGAGGCTACGTGGCGATGATTGAGAACGGTGACTTCGGCGAACCCCCACAGGCGATCGCTCAGATCCTTCCCATCGTCTCTCGCAAGCTCGGTGAAATGAATCTCTTGGTCGATCAGATGCTGGAGACGGCGCGGCTCGAGGATGACCGTCTCTCGCTTCACCTGGAAACGCTCGACCTCCGCGACGCGGCTGTGGAGGCGGCGGCAACGATGCGCTCGCTCGCTGTCGGCGGGAACCGTATCGCCATCGACCTCGGCGACGAGCCGGTGACCGTGGAGGCAGATCCGGCGCGGCTCATCACCATCCTCACGAATCTCATCGAGAACGCGGTGAAGTACTCGCCCAACGGAGGCGAGGTTCGGTGCACCGTCCGACGCTCGGGCGGGGTGGCCGCGGCCTCGGTCTCGGATCAGGGGCTGGGGATCGCTGCCGATCAGCTGGCGTTGCTCTTCAAGCGATTTGGACGCCTGGTGACGCCGGAGAACTCACACATCTACGGCAGCGGTCTGGGGCTGTATCTCGCACAGCGCCTCGCTGCCATGCACGGTGGCACCATCAGCGCGGTCTCGACGCTGGGCACGGGATCCACCTTCACCCTCCACCTGCCCGCGCGTTAGCCCCCCATGAGGGACTTTCAGTGATACTAGCGTTGATACATTGGGTGGTCGCCCAGGCTCGGGCCGGTTAGGAGGAACGGCGGCGTGACAACCGTCGTGGGTGCCCTCCAGTGGGCGGTGGCATTGGCTTTCGGACTGCTCGGCATCCTCTCGCTCTTGTCGTGGCGACGCCTCCGTGATCGGCCGAGCATGTGGCTGGCGGTGACGTTCGTGAGCCTTGCCGTGGTGAACCTTCTCAGCCGATTGCTCAGCGCGTTCCCAGCACTCCCCGGGGTCGCCGGGCGCGCCGAAGTCGTGCTCTTTCTGCTCTCGGGAGCGAGCCTCTTGCTCTTCCAGCACAGCTACCTCCCTCTGCGCCCGCTGACCCTGCGGGTCACCCTCGGTCTCGTCGCCGTCGTTGCCCTGGCCGCGATGCTCGCCGACCTTCCCGCCGGCGAATCGTCGAGCGTCTCGGCGGGTTCATCGACCCAGTTGACGTTGGGGCTCGCCGTGGTCATCGCCTGGGCGGTGTGTGTGGTGGAGCCGGCCTATCGGTTCTGGGTGGAGGGGCAGCGTCTCGCGCTCGTCCAGCGAGCTCGACTTCACGCCCTTTCATTGAGCATTGTCGGCGTCGCGGTCATCCTCGTCCTCTCGGTGGTGTCAAGCGTTCTCGAGCCGGCGACGGACCCAGTGGTGGCGACCGGGGCGCAGATCGCGGCGCTCATGATCATCCCCCTGCTGTACGCAGCCGTGGCCCCGCCACGCTGGCTGCGGCGGGCGTGGCGCGAGCGTGAGGAGGGGCACTTCCGTCGCGCTGTGGAGGTGCTGGTCGGTGACGCTTCGGATGCTGAGGCTCTCGCCCGCGAGTCCATCGAGTGGAGCGTACGGTTGGTGGGGGCCCAGGCGGCGACGCTTATCCATGCCGACGGCACTATCCTGGCCGTCGTCGGCATCGATGAGCAGGTGGCACGGTTGCGCGCTGCCGCAACCGAGCCACCGGCGACCGCGGTTCTCGAGCGCACTCCAACGGGGGTGACACTCACCGTACCGGTGCCGTTTAGCAGCGGTGTTGGCATGCTCATTGTGGACGGTGGCGTATTTACTCCATTCTTCGGGAGCGACGAGGTCGATCGCATGCGCCAGTACGTTGCCTCGCTGGCACCGGCAGTCGACCGGATTCGTCTCGTCCAAGCACTCCGGCGCAGTGAATCAGATCTCCGCCAGGCAATGCAGACCCGAACCGACTTCATGAACGCGATCGTCCATGACATGCGCTCGCCACTGACGGTGAGTTCGGGCTATCTGGAGATGCTCGACCAGGGCAACTTCGGCGCGCTCCCCGACTCAGCCGAGCGTCCGGTCGCAACGGTGCTTGCCAAGCTGGCGGAGATGCGCAAGCTCGTCGACGATCTCCTCCTCACGGCGCGCGTGGAGAGCGGCACTCTGCCGGTGAACACAGGCATCGTTGACCTCCGGGAGATCGTCATATCGGCGGTGGAGAGAGCCCGACCGGCAGCCGAGCTCCGTGGCGGCAGGCTGGAAACCAACGTTCCCTCGGAGCCGGTGCTTGCGCTGGCGGATCACGACCTCCTCGACCGTATTCTAGACAACCTTGTCAACAATGCCCTCAGCTACGGTGGCGACACCCCCCAGGTGACTGTGACGGTCCCTGCGGACCCGGGCCGACCAGGCGTTGAGGTGGCCGACAGGGGCCCGGGGATACCCCATGACATGCGCGACCACATCTTTGAGCGCTTTGCGCGTGGTCGGCGCACCGGCGGCGGCGCCGGTCTGGGTTTGTATATCAGCCGCCAACTGGCCCTCCGTCAGGGTGGGTCATTGGCTCTCGAGGGCAACGGGGGAGGAGCCAGATTTCTGGTGCGGCTACGCGCCCCGGAGCCAGACGCCGCACGGCAGGTGGCGTAGGACACGCCCCGATGTGTGGGGAAGGAAGCGCCCAGTCCGACCGCGGTATCTGCGGTAGCGGTCGCCGTGCACACGCGCGAGCATTGGCTCCTCGACCGCTCGCACTTGCAGTTCAAGGCCAGCGACGACGAGCCCAACCGCGGGGAGCGAGACTGGCGTCGGTGCGATGAGCGCTGCCGCCACCGACGCCGCGATGAAGGATGCATAGACAGGGTTGCGCACGGCTGCGAACGGGCCGTGAGTGACGAGAGGGGCCCCCGATGTTGTGGAAACGCTGGTGCTCCAGGCATCAGTCATCGCCCCCTGACCCGCCACCGCGAGGGCAGTTGCCGCGCTTGCGAGGGCTGCACCTGCAGTGCGTCGTGTTGCACTGCCAGGGTTCCCGGCACGCCCGCTGACTGCGGCGACGAGCTGGCCGCCGATCTGCGCGGCGCAACCGGCGGCGAGGATCGCGCTGGCGGCGCGTTCCAGCGGCGGACTCTGGCGGGGGTCGACCCATCCCGACCGGCCCCCTAGTGTGCGCCGAGGATTTACCACGAACACTATCGCGACGAATGCAATCTGATAGGTCAGGGCGGCGGCAGCGGAAAGCTGCGGGATCGCCTGACACCGCCGACTTCTCATCCTCACGTGGCCGACGGTACCGCAGGCTCTGAGGCTGCGCGTACCCGCTCGAGCAAGGCTGCGAAATGCAGAACGGTGGTGGGGACGAGGAGGGGCAGGCCGAGGATCAACGCGACTATGTCGACGGGGCCATCGAAGATGCGCGTCCACATGCAGAAGAAGAGGACGCCACCGGTGAGAATGGTGTTCCAGCGTCCCCATCTCGTGTGCTCGAACCTCGGGCGTCGGCCGGTAATGAGGACGAGCGGTGTCAGCAACAGCGGGCCGAAGTAACGGGTGAGCATGACGATCGCCAACCAGACGGGAATGATTCCCAGCGCGACGTTGCCGATCGCGGCCATCGAGAAGAAGAGGGAATCGCTCGCCGGATCGGACGCCCGCCCCAGTTCGGTGAGCGGTCCGAAGCGGCGCGCGATGATCCCGTCCACCGCATCGAGCATCCCGGCGGCAAACCCGATGCTGCACCACATGACGAGCCCGGTACGACCGGGTAGCGCGAGCGTTGCCATGAGAATGAGGGGCAGGCAGAGATAGCTGCGCAGCGCAGTGAGGCCGTTGGGGATCCCGTATCTCCAGATGACTACTCCGTCGGGAGTGTTCAACCATGCCGCGCCACAGAAGAGCGCCGCGGTGATGAACGTCCACCACACCAGGGCCGCGGCGATCACTGCTGCAACAGTGGTGACGGTCGGACCATGGAGCACGGTCACGCCCACCGACAGGCTGGCGGTACACAGCAGACCAAACGCGCTCCAGCTGAGCAGGGAATGGCGCAGCGCCGGGCTGGTGCGCAGGCGCCGAGCTGCCTCGTGCACGAGCCCGGGGAGGCCGCCCCCCCTAGTCATTCGGCGTCTGAACGCTGTCCTCGAGGGAGACCAGTTCCTCACGGTTCTCCCCGGCGGTGGCGCGACCGTCGGCGAAGAGCTGTGCCACCGCTTGCTGCACACCAACGGAGAGGGCGGGGTAGGCGTGGATTGCCTGTGCCAGGCGGCCGGCGAATGCGTGCACCTGCATGCCGATAACGAATTCGTGGATGAGCTCACCGGCTCCCATGCCCAAGATGTGGGCACCGAGGATGGTGCCGCCGCCGGCGTGTCCGATGATGGGCTTACCAGAGGTAATCAGCTTGATGAGACCGCGCGGCTGCCCGGCAATGACGGCACGGTCGATCGCGGTGAAGGGCAGCGTGGCCACCCGGACAGAGTCTCCGTGCTCCTTGCGCGCCTCGGGCTCGGTCATCCCCAGATGAGCGATCTCCGGGTCGGTGAAGGTGATCCAGGGCACGACCCGGTAGGAAGCACTGCGCTTCTTGCCCAGCGCATTGCCCGCGGCGAGACGGCCTTGATACGCGGCGACATGGGTGAAGGGAAGGATGCCGGTGACGTCGCCCGCGGCGTAGACGCCGGAGATGTTCGTTCGCAGATGTTCGTTGACGGTGATGCCCTTCTTGGTCACCTTGATGCCCACCCCATCGAGGCCGATGGTGTCGATGTTGGGACGACGGCCGGTTGCCACCAGAAGGGCATCGCCACGGAGGTCATGGTCAATCTCGCCGCGGCGGACGCGCAGGCGGAAGCCGTCGGATCCATGCTCGGCATGGGCGATGGCAACGCCGAGCATGAACTCGACCCCGTCTGTCTCGAGCATGGTGCGAGCCGCGGCTGCGATGTCGGGATCCTCGCGTGGCAGCAGCTCGTCGACGGCATCAAGGACCTGTACCGCTGTTCCCAGTCGGGTGAACGCCTGCGCCAGTTCGAGACCGATCGGGCCCGCTCCGATGACGAGCAGACGTTGGGGTTGCTCGCGGAGGTCGAAAACCGTCTCGTTGGTCAGGTAGGGCACCTCCGCCAGTCCGGGGATGGGAGGCACAGCGGGCCGGCTGCCGGTGCAGATCACCACGGCGCCGGCGCTCACGTTCTGGCCATCGATTGCCACTGTGTGCGCGTCCACCAGGTGCGCTTGGCCGCGCCGTACGATCACGCCGCTCTTCTCGAGATGCGCCTCATCCTCGTATCCCGCGATTGCCTCCACGACGGTCCGCACCCGCGCCATGACCGCGGGGAAGTCGACGCTGACCTCAGTGGCGCGGATGCCGAACCGCGCCGCGTTGCGCGCCGTATCGGCGGCGCGGGCAGCTTCGATGAGCGCCTTGGAGGGAACGCAACCGTTCCAGGTGCACTCCCCACCGAGGGGACCCAGGGAGACCAGGAGAACGCTCGACCGCTGCGCAACCGCAGCCTGCGCCGCCGAGAGGCCGGCGGTGCCGCCGCCGATGACCACGAGGTCGAACTGCTCGCTCACGCTGTGCTCTCGTCGCGGCGCAGGACGAGGCAGGCGTTGTGTCCACCAAAGCCGAACGACGTCGAGATGGCGATGTCAAGGCGGCCCCCGCGGCCCGTGTGGGGCACGTAGTCGAGGTCGCACTCCGGGTCGGGGGTATCGAGGTTGATGGTGGGAGGAATGTAACCGTCACCGATGGCCAGAAGGCAGACGATCGCTTCGAAGGCACCGGCAGCGCCCAGGAGATGTCCCGTCATCGACTTTGTCGACGAGATCGGCACCGAAAAGGCGCGGTCACCGAGGGCTGTCTTGAAGGCTTGCGTCTCGGCGACATCGTTGAGTTCGGTTCCCGTGCCATGGGCGTTGACGTAGTCGACGTCGCCGGGTGTGATGCCGGCGCGCTGCAGAGCTCGGCGGACGCAGAGCACTGCGCCGGTGCCGTCAGGATGGGGAGCGGTGATGTGATGGGCATCCGATGTGGCCGAGTAGCCGACCAACTCGCCGTAGATCCGCGCACCGCGGGAGATTGCGTGCTCGCGCTCTTCCAGGACGACGATCGCGGCACCCTCGGCGGCCACGAAGCCGTCGCGATCGCGGTCGAATGGACGCGAGGCGTGTTGGGGATCGTCATTGCGCCTCGAGAGTGCGCGGGCGGCTCCGAACATCGCCATGCCTGTCGCGGTCACGGCGGCCTCGCTGCCGCCCGCAACCACGGCGGTGGCATCGCCACGCCGGATCCACTCCGCTGCCTGCCCCAGGGCATCGGCGCCCGAGGCACAGGCGCTGACCACGGCGATGTTCGGCCCATGCACACCCAGGTCGATGGCAATCATCCCCGGCGCCATGTCGATGAGGGCCGCGGCGGCAGCGAATGGGGAGACGCGTTGCGGGCCTGCCTTGTCAACGGTTCGGGTAGCGATCTCGAGGATCTCCAGGCCGCCAATGCCGGAACCGATGCACACGGCGATGTCGTCGGCCTGGGCGCTGACATCGAGCCCGCTATCGCTCACCGCCTCGCGAGCGGCGGTCATGGCGAGGTGGATGGGCCGGCTGCCGCGGCGTGCCTCCTTGACCCCGAAGATGGCGGCCGCATCAAAACCGCGGACTTCGCCGGCGATCCGTGAGGGAAAGGCGCTAGCGTCGAAATGGGTGATCGGGCCGATCCCGCTTCGTCCGGCGCGCACCGCTGCCCACGATGTGGCCGCGTCGTTGCCCAGTGGCGTGACCGCCCCGATCCCGGTGATCACGATTCGTGTCCCGTTCATGACGTCATCTCCCAGACCTTAGAGGACGCGAATCGCCACTCGCGATCATCCCACCACGCCGATGGTGGCGTTCCTCATCACCCGACCCTCCACCAGGATGGTGGTGCGATCGCACATGGCGCCGACTCGCTCGATGTCGTGCTCAACGATGACAACCGCTGTGCCCGCTTGGGCTGCGCGCCGTGCCTCCTCGAGGACGCGTTGACGCAGAGCCGGCGCCAAGGCGGCCAGCGGCTCATCGAGCAGAAGCAGATCAGGTCTCCGGCGAAGCCCGCGCGCCAGTGCCACCATGCGCTGCTCTCCTCCGCTGAGCAGCCCCGCCGGCACCTCTGAGCGGTCGACGAGATTCCATCGCTCCAACGCCGTGTCAACCGATTCCAGAGCCCCCCTGTGCGGGTTGGAGAAGGCCGCCAGTTCCAGATGCTCCCGTACCGTTAGCCGCGGGAAGAGATGCCGCTCCTGGTGGATGAGAGCAACGCCCCGACGTACCAGCGTGTCGGCGCGCACTCCATCGACCCGCTCCCCACTGAGCAGGATCTGCCCCGACCGGCGGCGCAGCAACCCGGCAACCGTCTCCAGCAGCGTCGATTTGCCGGAACCGTTGGACCCCTGGATCAGCATCACCTCGCCGGCATCGACGGTGAGGTCGATGCCGTGGAGAACGCGCTCCATGCCGCGGTCCACGCAGAGTTCCTGGATGTCCAGGCGTGGTCGCGAACTCATCCGGCGACCTCGTCGAGACGTCCAGATTCAACGTCGGGAAGCACTCGAGCAAGTGCCGGCCCGGTCAGGACGCGCTGGGTCGTCCCCTCATCGATAACCGCCCCGTTTTCGAGAATGAGCACGCGCGAGCACGTCTGCGCAACCACCGCGATGTCGTGTTCCACCATCAGGACGGCGACGCCCTCCTCGGCGACGCTCCGGATCAACGTGGCGATGTCGCGGACGTCGTTGGGAAAGAGACCCGCGGTCGGCTCGTCGAGGACGAGTACGGTGGGCTGGGTGGCGAGGGCGCGGGCCAGTTCGACCCGTCGGCGCTGGCCGTGCGATAGCGTCGCTACCCGCCGTGCGGAGAGCTCGGCAAGGCCCACGGTGGCGAGCAGGAGCATCCCCGCCGCACGGCGCCGTCGCCGCCGCCAGCCGCCGAGGCGGTGCAGGCCCACCAAGACGTTGTCCAGTGCTGATAGTGGCTCGAGAAGCCTGGTCGATTGGAAGGTCCGGGTGACACCGTGCCGCGCGAAGCGCTGCGGCGATGCCCCGCTGAGGTTGCTGCCGTTGACGGAGATGGTGCCCGCGGTGCGCAGGTGTCCGGTGACGGAATTGACGAGTGTCGACTTACCGGAACCGTTGGGCCCGATGAGGCCGACCACCTCACCGGCGGAAAGGGACAAGCTGACACCATCGAGGGCTCTGACACCACCAAACACGTGCGAGAGGCAGCGCGCGACCAGGACGGTCATGCCCGACGCCGCAACATGAGCGGTCTGCTCCGCGCGATCACAATGACGACGATCGCCAGCCCAATTACGGCGGTCTCAACCTCGGGCACAGTCTTGAGCGCGTCCTGGAGCAGGGCGATGGTGGTGGCAGCGGCAATGACGGCGTACACTCGGCCACTTCCGGCGAGCAACACCATCACCGCGATCAGCACCGAGAAGACGATATCGAATGTTGTGGGGCTCACGGCGCCGAGGGCGGTGGCCTCGAGCCAGCCTGCAGCGCCGGCGAACACACCGGAGAGAGCGAAGGCGGCCACCTTGTGCGCGCTGATCGCAATGCCCGCGGTTGCCGCCACCGTCTCGTCTTCGCGGATGGTTTGCAGGGCCAAGCCGAAGCGGGAGCCACGGAGGCGGTCGACGGCGATAGCTGAGGTGACGAGGAGCGCAGCAGCCACCACGTACTGCTGAGCATCACTGATGAGCGGTGTCCCCTGAAACGTCAGTGCCGGGACATCGCTGATGCCGGCGAATCCACCGGTCACCGGCGTCCAGGCAAGCATCACCACTTGCGCGAGTTGGCCAACGGCGAGCGTCACGATGGCGAGCACGTCACCTCGGACCCGGAGAGCACAGCAGCCCACCACGGCTCCGGCGAGTCCCCCGCCCGCGGCGGCGATTGGCAGTACCACCCAGGGGTCGATGTTGGCGCGCGCGGTGAGGATGGCGGTGACGTAGGCACCCACTCCGTACAGGGCCGCATGCGCGACCGTGAACTGACCCGCCAGTCCGAAAACGACTGCGTATCCGAGAGCGAGAACACCATATGTTGCAGCCACCCGCCCAACGGTGGCGGCGTTGGCGAACGGCAGCGCCAGAGGAAGGGCCACGGCTACGAGGAGGATCGGCAGGCGGGTGTGGGCCACGAGCCCCCCGGGGAGCACCCGGCGGATCGCGGTTCGCCCGACCTGCGCGCTTATCCCCATCGCATCGCTACTCCTCCAGCGGTGTCTGAGTGACCGCATCCGGGGCGGTCTGACGATAGCCGGTGTCGAAGTGGAAGGAGCCCTTGTTGATCTTGTAGTACCAGAGCGTCCCGCCCAGCCGAGCCCCCCCCTGGTCGAATTGCAAGCGCCCGATTCCGGTGTCGTTGATGGTCACGCTGTGCAGCGCCCGGGCCAACTGGGTCCGGTCCGACGGGCCGCTCTCCAGAGCCGTGGCCACTGCGGTCACCGCCTCGTAGGTGAACGCGGTGGGATCGGGGATCAGAGCGCTCTGGAACCGTGCGTTATAGAGGTCACGAAGGTGCCTGGACGGGGGTGTGCTGCGCGCCGGATCGCTGGGCGTCTGCCCGATCAAACCATCGGCATCCGGGCCTGCGAGAGAGATGAACGACTTCCCGAATGTCACCGCCTCGGTGTCGATCACCGGTACCGTGCTCCCGGCGGCGCGGAGTTGGTGCAACTGCGCGGCGTCGTCCCCGGAGAGTCCGGCCAAGGCGATGACATCGGGAGAGTGCCGGAGGACGGTGGCGACCACTCCCTGGGTGTTCTTGTCGCCCAGCGTGTACGTCTCACTGCCGACGATGGTCCCGCCCAGAGAGGTGAAGTGATCACGGAAGAGTTGCGCCAGCTGCAGCCCGAAGGCAGCGTTCGCCTGGAGCACCGCCGCGTGGCGGTAGCCGAGCGCGTAGGCACGCTCCGCTGCGGAGTACGCATAGGCGGGAAAGGTCGGCGGCACCACGAAGACGTTATTGCGCGGCTTGGCGATGATCTCTTTGGAGGAGGCGTAGGTGCTCAAGTAGCTCACGTTGGCCCGGTCGAGGACCGGTGCCGTCGCGATCGCAGCATCGCTGAAGCCGGTCCCGAGAAATGCCCATTCGTCCTTGTTGTTGACGACCTGACGGGCGATCTCGACGCTCTTGTCGACGCTCTCGGTGTCGTCGAACTTGTCGATGACGATCTGAGCGCCCTGGTACCGCCCGGACTTGATCCCGCCAGCACCGTTGATCTGGTCCCGGGCGATCTCTGCCCCCTGCAGGATGTGCTGACCGTCGGTGACGGCATCACCGCTCATTGGACCCACCACAGCGAGGTGAATGCTCGACGGGGCGGAGGTGGCCGCCGTCGTCGCGGATCCGCATCCGGCAAGAACCAGAGCAACCAGGGGGAGGGTGAGGACGGTGATGCGCAAACGCGCTGTCGAGTGGCTCACAGACTGATACTCCTTCAGGTTCGTGATACGGAGGGTTGGCGGCTGAGCCCATGGGGGCGGGCGAGCATAACGGCGATGAGGGCAAGGTAGATGCTTGCGTCAGCCCACGTGGAGCCGATGAGGAGTTGGGCGACGGCGGCGATGACGCCCAGAGCCATACCCCCAGCCACGGCACCGCGAAGGGTTCCGCCCCCGAGAATCGACGCACTGAAGGCGATCAGAGTCAGCCGGAATCCCAGCTCTGCGCCCACCCCGCGGGTATGCGCAGCGAGCAGGATCCCGGCAATCCCGGCAAGCGCGCCGCCGACCGCATACACGAGGAGGACGACGCGGGCCACCGGGATGCCCGTGAGGCGAGCGCCCACGCGGCTCTCCCGCACCGCCGCCACCGCTCGTCCCCAACGGCGGCGGTAGATCGACGCCGCAGCCACGCCGACAACGGCGAGGAAGGCACCGGCGGCGAGCACCGGAGCATCAAGGGACGTTGTCCCCACTACCAGTCGGCCATCACCGAGGATGGCGGGATAACCGCGGTCGTCAGCACCGAAGGGTGTCAGCGCGATGTTGCGCACGATCAGCGAAGCACCGATGGTTGCGATGATGGGCGTCAGAGCGCTCCCGGAGCCGCGCAGCGGGCCGATGACCACCGTGCTCAGGACCACGAATCCCAGCGTGGTGACGCCAATCGCACTGAGGACTGCCAGGGTGGGCTGGCCTGTCGCCGCAGCGACGACCGCCGACATGATCAGTGCGAGAACGATGATATCTCCGTATGCGAGATTGCTCTCGCCCGTGATCCCATACACCAGGGCAAAGCCGAGCGCGAGTGCTGCGTAGAGCAGTCCCAGCGATGCCGCGACGGCCAACGTTGTCAGGAGCACCTCGCTCACGCGATCACCGAGCGGCGCCGCCCTGGGCCGAACGTTCCAGTCGGAGTTGAGCATCGCCGGTGAGACCGGTGGCGAAGCCCGCCTCGCAGAAGGACAGGTAATAATCCCAGGTCCGGATGAACGTCTCGTCAAAACCGAGGGCGCGGACATCATCGAGCCGGTCACGGAAGCGCATCCGCCACATTTGCAATGTGGTGACGTAGTCGGGCCCCACCTCGCGCGCAGCCGTGACGCGGAGTGACGATGACCGCCGCAGGACGGTGTCCAAGGCCTCGTGGGAGGGCAGCGCCCCGCCTGGGAAAATGTGCTTCTGGATCCAACTCTCGGTGCGGCGCGCTTCACGCATGCCACCGTCGGGCATGGTGATCGTCTGCATCGCCATAGCTCCGCCGGGCTCGAGCAGCCGATCGCAGGTGGCGAAGAATTCGGACCAGTACTCCTCGCCCACGGCTTCGAACATCTCGATGGAGACGATCTTGGAATAGGTGCCGGCGACGGTGCGGTAGTCCTGCCTGAGGACGGTGATGTGGTCGGCGAGGCCTGCCGCCGCTATCCGCTCGACGGCGAGATCGTGCTGCTCCCGCGATAGCGTCGTGGTGGTGACAGTGCAGCCATACCGCTGCGCGAGAAAGATGGCCATGCCGCCCCAGCCGGAACCAATTTCGAGCACATGGTCGTTGGCGGTGACCCCTGCCAGGTCGGCGACAACGCCGTACTTGCGGCGCTGCGCCTGCTCGAGGGTATCGCCGGGGGCGAAGACGGCCGAACTGTAGGTCATCGAGGGGTCAAGAAAAAGGGCGAAGAACTCGTTGGAGAGATCGTAATGGCGGGCGATGTTTTCATCGGCACCGCGCAGAGTGTTGGGACGCTTCATGCGGTCTTCGATGAGGGTCCGAATCCTCCGCAGCCCGAAGGGCACGATGCGATCGAGGTTGCTGGCGAACGCGGAGAGCACCTCCGGCAGGGCGTCGGTCTGCCAGTCGCGTGCCGTGTATGCTTCCCCGAAAGCGAGCTTGCCGGCGGTGGCCAGGCGCAGGAAGAAATCGTCGCTGACGATGCGCATGGTGGGGCCACTGAGGTGTCGGGGTCCGACCTCGATGACTCTCTGATCCGGAAGCACGACCCTGAGGTGCACCCCGCGCATGCGGTGCAGAGCCAACTCGAAGAGACGCCGCGCCACGGCGACGTGCACGATGCGGCTCAGGGCCGGCCGGGAGTGGGGGCGGAGTTCGGTCGCGACGTTGTTCTGCATGTCAGACACGCTCCTGTCGGGCGTGATGGGGGCGTGGAACCAGGGCCACGCGGCGGATCCAGAGTTGGACGGCTTGCCAGTGGATCAGCGCGGTGATGCGGAAGGCGAGGAACGGGTAGGCGAGCAGCGTGGCCAGCACGGATCGCCGACTGATGGGAATCCGCTTGCCGGTGAGCGAGGAATGAAATACGTCGTTGCCGTTCTGCTCCAGGGTGATGGTGGTACGGAGGGTGTGCCCGGGGGTCGGCACCCGCATCCGGTAGCGCCCGCCGACGGCAAGGAACGGCGAGACGTAGAACTCTTTGCCAACCGTATGTCCCATCACGGAATCGCCGGGAATGACGTAGCAGTGGCGCTCGCCGAATGTGTTGTGCACTTCGGCGATCACGGCCGCGAGGCGATCCTCCGTGTCGTAGCAGTAGACCAACGACAGCGGATCGAAGACGTAGCCAAGGAGGCGACCGTTGCAGAGCAGCATGACCCGTCCCAGGGGACGGGTCATGCCCGCAGTGGCCAGGAAAGCTGCGGCATTCTCCTTGATGGAGCAGGCGGGATCACCAAAGTGATCCTTGGAGCGAATCGACACGAGGTGTCCGGGGCCAGTACCGAACAGCCGGGTCAAGCGGCCGAAAGAGAGCCGACGCTTCACTGCCGGCAGTTCCTCGGTGTCGATCCACCACATGAAGACGCGGTAACGGAAGAGACGGTGCACCGGCGAGCGCCGCTCGTGGGTGAGGTGCCCGATGTAGAGCGCGGATCTCACCGGAACCCCCCGCCGATCTGGGTGGCCACGCGTGCCCCGGAGAGGCAGCCGTCCTCGTGGAACCCCCAGCCGTGATAGGCGCCGCAGAAGTACGTTCGCTTGACGCCATTGAGGTGGGGGAGTTGGCGCTGAGCAGCGAGCGCATCCACTGTGTACGTCGGATGGTCATACGTCATCCGATCGAGAACGGTTGCGGGATCGATGCGGGCGTCGTCGTTCAGGGTGACGCAGTAATCCAGCGGTTCCGAGAGATCCTGGAGGATATTGAGCCCATAGGTCACTCGCACTCTCTCGTCGCGGGTGGCGCAGGTATCGAGCAGGTAGTTCCAGGCGGAGCGGGCGCGCGGCACCCGCGGCAGTAGCGTTCGATCAGTGTGCAGGACCGCGGTGTTCGTGGAATAGCGAAACGCGCCGAGCACCCGCTCCTCATCCGCGGAGGGATCCTCGAGCATGCTGAGAGCCTGGTCGGGGTGGGTGGCGACGATGACCTGGTCGAAGCGACGCTCCTCCCCTGTGGCCGTGCCCACGGTGACACCTCGCTGGTCACGCAGCAATGCGGTGACCACCGAGCCGGTCAGCGCTCGCTCGCCGAGGGCCTCTCGGATCCGCCGGACATACGAGTGACTGCCACCGACGACTGTTTTCCATTGGGGCGCGCCGCGGATGCCGAGCAGGCCGTGATTGGCGAAGAACGACAGTAGGTAACGCGCCGGGAACGAGCGGATCTGGCTGGGCGACGACGACCACACCGCGCCGCTGAGCGGTAGCAGGAAGTGGTCGCTGAAGTAGCGCGAATAGCGGCCCGCACTGATGAAATCACCGAGGGTGACCGTGTCATCGGCGGGGCGCCGCAGCAGCGCGCGGGCGTGTCGGTGGAAACGGGTGATGTCGAGGAGCATGTGCCCGTACTGCGCCAGCGCTGACGCGCGCACCCTGGGGAGGAACGCCTTGATGGAATTGCCCCCAGAGTACTCGAGGCCGCAGCCACGGCACGAGATCCCGAAGGACATGGAACTGTTCTGGGTCGCCACCCCGAGCTCGGCGAAGAGGCGCAGCAGGGTGGGGTAGGTGCGGGTGTTGTGGACGATGAATCCGGTGTCGATCCCCAGCTGACGACCGTCGCCGGTGGTCACCATGTGGGTATCAGCGTGCCCTCCGAGGCGGTCGTCCTTTTCGAAGAGGGTGACGTCGTGGACGCGCCGCGCCAGGTAGGCGGCGGTGAGCCCGGCTACCCCGCTTCCGATGACTGCGACACTGCGGCGTTGTGGCATGGCCGTTCCTCAGAGCCGAACCGCGACGGCACGGTCGCTGGGGAGCGTGAAGGCGTCGGCGATCCTCTCATCGAGCGAACCGAGGCCGAGCACGCCGAGCACGAAGTCGCGGGTGATCTGGTGCCAGAGTCGCGCCCGTTGCAGCATGGCGTGCTTGCTGCCGGCGATCTCGAAGCGGCACAGGTTCTGGGTCACTCCGCGCGCTCTCAGTGCGTAGGCGCGTGAAGCGGCAGGCAGTGTCCAGCGGTCGGCGAGGCCCTGAACCAACATCACCGACCGGTCGGCGAGTTGCTCGACGGGCTCTCCCGGAGGGCACCAGGGCGAGAGGCCGGCGACCGCCAAGACTGAGGAATGGCCGGCAGCTCGAAGGGCGGCGCGTGCTCCCATCGAGTGACCGACGAGAACGATGGGGACACCGTGTTCGCGGCTGATCGTGTCGATGCCCCAGACAACGTCGCTGACCGGGTCGCCGTCGTTGTATCCCCGGACCCGGTAGCGCAGCTGGGCGATGAGGAGCCCTCGGGCTGAGGGAGCACGGCGCAGAGCGGTGGCGAAGGGGGCCATGCGGAGCGCGGCCAGCGAATATCGCCCGGGCGCCGCGGTCCCGAGTTCACGCCCTCCGTGCGCGATCAGCACGGCTGCCGAGATCGCTCCCCGCTGTGGCGAGGAGACCAGAGAGGGACGTTGCGCCATTAGAGGACGTCTCCGGAGGACGGTGGGCCGACGCCGGCCCTCGCAGTGGGAACGCACTTCGACTCTGCCCGGATCACTCCGCGGACTCGTCCTCTGCGCACGGGGACGGTGTGGTTCCACCGGTGGAAGTCAGTTCCTCACAGAGACGCCAGAGCTCCGCCCGCGCCGCTGGCGTGTCGCTGGCACGGGTCCGGGGGAGACGGTGAACCGCCCGCGGCGCTCGGTCGAGCCACAACGTCCCGCCCTGCAGAACCTCTGCAGGCGCGGCTGCGAGCCAGGTGATGGTGTCTGCCCCCTCGTCGGGGCTGCGCAGTAGCGGCCCCAGAAGACGTCCGAATCCTGGCAATGAAGCTCGGAGCCCGGGGGTGTCCGCCCATCCCGGGTGCATGGCGATGATGTCGACGCCGTGGTCACCCAGTAGCGGCCGCGCCCGCTCGACCAGCGCCACCTGAGCGCGCTTGGCCCGGGCGTATGCCTGTGCTCCCTTGAGGTCTGCGGGTGGATCGCGCAACGCGGCAACGTTGAGCGCCTCGGTGTACATGCCGCCCGATGTCACTACGATCACCCGCCCCCGGGCTGTGCGCAGAGCCGGCATGAGGAGCGCGGTGAGCAGGAAGGGTGCGACGACATGAACTGCGAGAGTGCGCTCGATGCCCTGCGCCGAGAGCTCCGAAGCCGGGAACATGGCGCCAGCGCCGTGCACGAGGACATCGACAGGACTGCCCTGGAGCAGCTCGGCGCCGACGCGACGCACGTCGCGTAGGTCTGTGAGATCGGCCTGGATGAAGCGGTGGCGGCGTTGTCCACCGGGGAGCCCGGCGACAACCTCCGCCCCTCGCCGCTCGTCGCGGCCGATGATGACAAGCTCGGCTCCGAGCGCCCCCAACTGTTGGGCGGCGGCGCGGCCGATGCCCGACGTCCCGCCGGTCACCACTACCCGCTTCCCCCGGACCGCGTTGCTGCGGGGCCGATGCCATCGCATTAGTCGCCGCCTCAGCAGGGGGCCGATTCGGGTGAAGCTGAGAACCACGGAGCCTTCGACGGCGGCGTCCAGCAGCCGCGCGGCCTTGGCGCGACCGGCGGTCACGCGTTGAGCTTCTCGTTCAGGCTGGCGCGGGCGTTGTCCCCGAGCGTCCGGAAGGTGCGGGCAAGGATCGGGTTCGCCAGGCGAGCGACGCCAACGAAGGTGAGCCGCGCGTCGTATTCCATGGAGGAACCACCGTCGGGATCGGGTCGGACCGTGATGGTGTCGATCGATTCCAGGGATCGAGTTCGAGCGGTGAGTTCCACGGAGTCTGGGGTCAGCGAGGAGATGACGTAGCGCAACTCGGACACCCGCTTTCCGACGCGGACGACGAGATCGAATGTGCTTCCCAGCGACTCGCCGTCGCCTCCAGCGAGGACAGCTCGCTGCACGCTGGGATCCCAGTGCACCGCATTCCGGAAGTCGGCCATGTAGCGGAGGACCCGTTCCGCCGCCCACGAGGATTGGACGGTGGCGACGTAGCGGGGGTGCATCAGGCCGGACATGTCATGGAAGGTACGCAGGCGGATAGCCCGTGGATGACGCTGGATCCGCGGTTCAGAGTTCCGAGTTCACTCCGCGACCGGCTGACGCGGCACTGTCGGCGGCGGTCTCGGCGGCGTGGTCCGTCTTGGCCATCGCATCGCCGGCCTTGCCGGCGTGGGTGTGACCGGTGCGCTGGCCCTTCTGTAGCACGGTGTCCACGCCCTGCTGGGCCCGCTGGGAAAAGCGCGGGGCGACCACGCCGAGAATGAAGAGCAGCACGCAGGCCACGACGAGGAGAGCGATGAGGATCATGCGCCCATCCTGCACCCGCCGTACTGCTCTGTGCATCCTCCCGTCGTTGGGGATCGGTCATGGCTGCGACGGTCGGCTGGGACAGCACGGCTGTACTATTCGGGGCTGATGGCCATTCCCGAAGCATCTCCATTGCTCCCGCGCGCCCCGCTGCAGCGCCCTCTCGTCGATGTGGCCGAGACGCCCAGGGTCCCGAGGACCACTGTGCCCCTGCTCGCGGTCCGCAGTGCGGTTGTGCTCGCCGCCGGAGAGTCGCAGCGCCTTCGCTCGATCAGCGGCGGCGGCTCCAAGGCGCTGCTGCGCGTGGGCGGCATCAGCCTCCTGGCCCGCGTCGTCCGGGGGCTGCTGGAGACGGGGATGGAGCGCGTCATCGTGATTGTCGGACATGACGGTGAGCGGGTTGCCGCTGCCGCGCGGCGACTGGCACCCGACCGTATTGACGTTGTCATCGCGCAAGCGTGGCAGGAGGGCAACGGCGCCTCCTTGTCTGCCGCCGAACCGCTGCTCAGGGGCGAAAGTTTGTTCGCTGTGCAGACCGGCGATCACATCTTTGGTCCCGGCATCGTGGACGCGTTCGTCACCACCGGCGAGCCCGCAGTCCTCGTCGATGGCGGTGCGCGTGCGGCCACCGAGGAGGAGACGAAGGTCTGCGTGGTGGACGGCCGCGCGGTGGCGTTCGGCAAGCACCTCGCCGGGCCCGTGATCGACTGCGGGCTGTTTCTCCTCCCCCCGGCCGTCTTCGATGCTCACCGGCAGGCGAGGGCGGCCGGGGACAGCAGTCTGTCGGGCGCGGTGACGGTTCTCGCGGAGCAGCAGCGGATCCGGCCCGTGCCCATGCCGCGTGCCGGATGGTGGCAGGATGTCGACACCCCATTCGACGTTCGTGCGGCCCGGCGTCGGCTGCGCTCGTCGCTGGGCAAGGGTGATGACGGTCCCGTGTCGCGATGGCTCAACCGTCCCCTCTCGAGCCGGCTATCGATGGCACTCTCGCGGTGGCACCTCGCGCCCAACGCCCTTTCCGCGGTGAGCTTTGCCCTCGCGTTGGTGGCGGCTCTCGCCTGCGGTCTGGCCGCGAACTGGCCTGCGGCGGTACTCGCCGGCGCCCTGGTGCAGGCGGCATCGGTGCTTGACGGCGTCGATGGTGAGACGGCGCGGCTGCAGCGCCGCGCGAGCCCTCGCGGCGCTCTCCTCGACGGGGTGCTCGACCGTCTCGGCGACGCCGCAATCGTTGCCGGGATGTCGATCTGGGCCCTGCGAACCGGGGTTGCGCCCTGGCTGGCGGTGAGCCTTGGCTGTGCCGCAGTCACGGCGTCATTTCTGTCCATGGCCATCAAAGATCGTGCCTGCGCGCTCCGCCTGCCCAGAGCCAACGACCGGGTGTTGGTTTGGGCGCTGGGTGGCCGTGATGGGCGCTGTCTGATCCTCGCGGTCTTCGCGGCGGTGAGCCTGCCGGCGGTGGGCCTTGCGGTGGTGACCGTCAGCGTTACGGCAACGGCAGTGGCTCGTCTGGGGCGGCTGCTGCGCGCCGACTGACCGCTCGCCAAGGATAGGCTCGGCCCGCAGTGCCAATTCCCGAGGACCGCGACTCGCTCAGCGCGTTTCTCTCGTCGGCTGGGTTCATCGCAGCGGACGAGGAGGCCGGCGAGCTTCTCGCAGGGGCGGGCGGTGATGTGGAACTTCTCAACTCGCTGGTTGGGCGTCGCCTCACCGGCGAGCCGCTTGCTTGGATCACCGGGAGTGTGTCGTTTTGTGACCTGGAGATTCGCGTCGATCCTGGTGTGTACGTTCCCCGCTGGCAGAGCGAGCCGTTGGCGCGTCGTGCCATCGAGCGCCTGCCCAGCAGCGGTGTGGCGATCGATCTCTGTACCGGGTGCGGAGCGATCGCCAAGACGCTCCACACCCACCGCCCCAGCGCAGGGGTTGTGGCGTCGGACATTGACGAGCGTGCGGTTGCCTGCGCGAGGGCGAATGGAGTGGAGGTCCGCTGCGGCGACCTCTTTGCTCCGCTGCCGCGCACGCTGCAAGGACGTGTCGATGTCGTCGTCGCCGTCGTGCCCTACGTGCCGACGCCGGAGCTGGCGCTATTGCAGCGCGACACCTTCACGTTCGAGTCGTCGCTGTCCTACGACGGTGGTCCCGCCGGCACCGAGATCCTCCGCCGCGTCCTGACCGACAGCACCCGGTTTCTGCGGCCTGGGGGGGCGATTCTGCTGGAACTCGGGGGTGAGCAGGCCAACGCTCTCGGCGACGACCTGGCGAGCCTCGGTTACGGGGACGTCCGCGTTCTCGCTGACGAAGGCGGTGACGTCCGCGGCGTCGAGGCGACGCTCGGAAAAGGTGGCGACGTCAGGGAGTGACGACGACCCGCGTGCCGACGGGCGCCCAGCGGTAGAGGGTTCGCTCGGCCGTCAGCGGGGTGTTCACGCAGCCGTGGGAGCCCTGGGCCTGAGTGCCTGGGCCGTAGGCACTGCGCCACGGGGAGTCGTGCATGGCGTAGTCCTTGCCGCCCTTCCACCACAGTGCGTAGTTGGCGGTGACCGGCGCATACCAGTAAGGGTCGCTGGGGGCCCGGCCGGAGTGGAAGGTCCAGGGGTGGTCCTTGCTCGTCACGCTGTAGCTGCCCGTGGGGGTGGGCAGCGCTGGGCGACCGGTGGTGACGTTGGTGTCGACCACCACGCGGCCGTCCTGGTAGGCGGTCATGTGTTGGCAGCGGATGCTGACGACGATGAGTTTGCCAGCGCCGACCGTCCCGGCCGGCACACGACACTCCGCGCGACCGGCCACACCGCCGATGGTCGCCGGTAGGGTCTGTGAGGCGGGCTGGGGAGTGGTGCTCGGAGGCGCCGTCGGCGGCTGTTGCCGTGTTGCCGGGGCGGCAGCCGCCGCAGGTTCAGTGGCCGGCACTGGCGCCACAGCCGGTGCGGGGGGGCCAGCCTGCCTGGCCGCCGGCTGGCCAGGCGTACTGATCGCGCAACCGGAGAGGGTAGCGGCAATCAGGGCCCCTGCGACCACGGTGCGGGCCCGGACCGGAAGGCGCCCCAGCTTGGCACCCGGGCCGAGCTCGGGTTCGAGCAACGTCACGCTGGTCGGCGGCGGGGCAACAATGGAGCGCGCGCTCGCGCTGAGGACATCCACGTTGGTCAGCGTAGCGTTTTGTCGCGGACATTCCACGGACGTTCGGGTCTGCTCCTGTGGGAGTCCAGGGAAAACTTCCGCCTCATGAGAGAGGGAGCCATCACCTTGAGCCCACGAGACCAACGTCGGATCCACATCCTCCTGGCCCTTGAGCGAGACCAGATGACCGCGATCGAAGCAGCCTCCGTCCTC
>JBPCLW010000054.1:0-21270 GCA_051002895.1 Candidatus Dormibacteria bacterium
TGCCGTGCCCTCCTCACCTCACGCCGCGAACGCTCCGATCACTCCACCCGCGGGGTGCGCGGATTCACCGGAATGGGTGCGCGGATTCAAACGGAATGCCCGCGCGGATTCGTCCGGAATACGCACCTGCGGTCCCGCCACCCCGGCGACGGCCAGCCCGAGATCACTGCCACAGGCGTCCAGGACGCCCTCCGCCATCGCTGTGGCCACCTCTGCACTCACCGCCCCACCCTCGGCAAGCGCCTTCTCAGGAACGTGAAGCAGGCTCTGCTTCAGCTCGTCTGAGTAGGTGATCACGCCCCCGAGCACGTAGTCGGATGCTCCCGGAAGCGCCGTGAGTGCAGCCATCAGCAGCCCACCCGTGCAGGACTCCGCGCAGCTGATGGTCAGCCCCTGCCGGCGGAGACGCTCCCCCAGGACGCCCGCCTCGGGGAAGGCGGCGGCAAGCATCGGTGCGCCGGAGCTCACACCACGAAGCGGCGATACCGCCACAGGTAATCGAGGCCGCTGGCCACGGTCATGCTCACCGCGAGGTAGACAAACACCACCGCGACCGGACGCACCCAGTCGTACGGCTGAGCAAGCATCACCAGGCCGATCATCAGGTTCTGGGTCACCGTTTTCGACTTCCCCCACGGTGTCGATCCCACCACCACTCCCTGGGCGGCGGCGATCGAGCGCACCCCGGTGATGAGGAACTCGCGGCCGAAGATGACCACGACAACCCATCCGGGGAGCAGCGATTTCTCGACGAGGATGACAAGAACTGTGATGACCAGGATCTTGTCGACCAGCGGATCCAGGAACTTCCCCAACTCGCTGACCATCTTCCGGCTGCGGGCGATGCGACCGTCGAGGGTGTCGGTGGCCGCTGCGGTGGCGTACACCGCCCAGCTCACCTGGTAGTGGTAGGCGAACTCAAGCGAGAGGGAGACGCCGATGACTGGTATCAGAAGCAGTCGCAGGATGGTCAGCTGGTTGGGGAGGGTGAGGTGTCGCCTCACCGGTAATTGTCGAACTGGAGGGGGACCTCGAGGTCCATCTCGCGCAGTTCCTTGATGACTCCCTGCAGCGCGTCCTTGTCTTTGGACGACACCCGCAGTTGGTCGCCCTGAATGCGCGACTGCACCTTGGGGTGTCCCTTGATTTTCTTGTTCAGCTCCCGCCCCAACTCGTCACTGATGCCGCGGCGCAGTTTCACCACCTGACGGACGGTTCCCTTGGCGGCGGCTTCCGGCTTCTGGAGATCGAGGATTTTGAGGTCGATGCCCCGCCGGTGCAGCTTGCTCTGGAGGACATCAACGATCGCTTTCAGCTGCATATCCGAGTCGCTGTGCAGAACGATCTGCTCCTTCTCCAGTTCGATCTCGGCGGTGACGCCCTTGAAGTCGTAGCGGGTCTGCATCTCCCGGCGCGCCTGATCGATGGCGTTGACCAGTTCCTGCTGGTCGAAGTCGCTCACGACGTCGAAGGAGAACTCCTGAGCCATAGCGCGGCTAGGATACCGGTCAGCCGATGGGGGGCGCGGTACCCGTTAGATGCTCGCTTGACGAGATGGGCGCGTTTTGGATGCGGCGCGTGTCGTCCACAGCGATATCGCGACGACGAGTGGTTCAGGTGGTGCGGGGAGGTGCACCGACTGCCGACCGGCGGCGGCGACGGGAGCGTCTGGGCGGGGCAACCGGACTTCCAGTTTCGGAGACCCGCTGGGAAGCACGGGGCAGTTGGTTCGAACGTGGCGGAGCCGCATGAGTCCGTCCGGGCTGCCCGCGAGCCGCCCCCGATCGCTGAGACAACGGGCCTCGCCCACCTGCCGCGGGACCATTGAGGAAGCCGGGGGTTCCTGGCGTCAGCACGAACTCGGCTGTGTCCAGCATCCGCGCCTGGTCGACGAACGCAACCGGAGCGGCGCCCAGGCGACGCAGCTTGCGCCATTGCTCGGAGTCCTCGGCGCTGATCAGGGTCAGCGCCCGCCCTGCGGCGCCGTTGCGCGCGGTACGCCCCACTCGATGGGTCAACCACTCCGGGGTATCTGGCAACTCGTAGTTGACAACCAGTCCCACCTCGGAGATGTCGAGGCCGCGGGCGGCCACGTTGGTCGCCACCAACACCGTGGTCTCGCCGCTGCGGAAGGCACCAATGGCGCGGTCGCGCGCGTTCTGCGAGAGATTGCCCTGCAGTTCCCCCGCAGGATGGCCGATCCGCCCGAGGTCACGAGCCAGCTTCTTGGCGCCGTGCTTGGTGCGATGAAAGACGATGGTCGAGCAGCGGTGCAGATCAAGAACGCGGCTCAGCATCTCCACCTTGCGGGTGTGGTCGACCTCCAGGAGGCCGTGTTCGAGATCCGGTTCCGCGGAGGACGCAACCGCGATCCGGGCAGGATTCTCCAGGTGCTTGGTGATCATCGTCTGAACCCAGTTCGGCATCGTCGCCGAGGCGAGAACCGTCTGCCGATCGCCGCGTGCCGGCATGTGGGTCATGATGCGCTCGACATCGCGAGCGAAGCCCTGGTCGAGCATCTCGTCAGCTTCGTCGAGCACGAGATAGCGAGCGTCATTGAGGCGCAAGATGCCCTGACCGATGAGGTCGATGAGCCGCCCGGGGCATCCGACGACCACGTCGACACCGCGTTGCAGGTCGCCGGTCTGGACGCCGTAGCCGACGCCGCCGATGACCAGAGTGTGGCGCAGTTGGGGGTCGAGCATTGTCAGTACGCTGCGGATCTGCGCGACCAACTCACGAGTGGGAGCAATGATCAACGCCCGCGGGGGCGCGCCGCGTCGGGGTCCGGCCAACCGCTCCACCAGCGGTACCAGAAAGGCCAGCGTCTTGCCGGATCCCGTGGGTGCCTGCATCACGCAGTCACGTCCCTGGAGCAGCGCAGGGATCGCCTGGGACTGCACGGGAAGCGGGGATTCCAGCTTGTGGTTGGCGAGGGTGGTGAGGGTGCGTGAGCGCACGCCAAGATCGGAGAACGATGTCATTCGATGATTTCCTGGTGGCCCGTCACGAGAATCGGGGCTGTCCCAACTCTGGACTGATGTGATGCCGGGCTCTGGGCGACACCGCCGTTGCGATGGAGAAGGATCACCGAGAAGGCTGTCCCGAGAGATCGGAACTCGTTGAGCCTAACAGGTCGAGCGTTTCCGTGCCGACCCGCGGTCACGATGTCCATGTTCGACGATCCGTGGCCGATCTGGTTTAGAGGCTGTGCGGCGGAGTGGCGGTGCTCGACATGCAGGTCCCCCGCCAAGCCGACCAGTATCCCGGTGCTACATTCAGCGCTGGTTCCGCGCCCTGACGTCAGTCTCTCAGGCGGGCATCGGCGACACAGAAGGTGACCCGTGAAGTATCAGAGGACCACCATCGGCGACGGCGTCGGAGCGGCGGGTGTCCTGCTCATTGCCCACGAAAGTGGCGCCATCGACACGGAGTCATACCATGACTAGGGCGCGGATACTCGTTCGGCGACTTCTGTTCTTGCAGTCGGCGCTCCTCGTGGTGGGATCGACCACCATCGGCATATCTGACGGGCCGGGACGGTGGACTCGAGCGGTCGTTCCGCTCATGCTGGCCGGGATCTTCTTCTTGATAGCGCTCGCGCTGGCGGCAGCGGGTCGGCTCGGCTTCGTAGTGACGGGTCTGGGTGAGTTGCTGTTTGCGGCCGGAACGCTCGCAATCGTGCACCTCGATTCTGTGACACTCGCGGCGCTTGTCGTTGCGCTCTGCGTCTTGTGTGGATCCGTTTTGGGAGCGTTTGGACACGATGCTGACCTGTAAGGGATCTAACAGGGTTAGCCGCCTATTGCCCGGGCTCTATTACCTGCGTGAATGGTATTACGACCCATCCACGGCACAGTTCCTTTCTCGCGATCCCTCGGTTGCTGCGACCCGATCGCCGTATTCCTACGTGGCGGGGCATCCGCTGAACAAGACCGACCCGAGTGGACTGTGCACATGGAATCCCTTCGACAAGGACTCGTGTGAGATTGCTGCCCCCGCGCGAGCGGCGACAGCCGTCAGCAACGGAGCCACCAACGCTGCCCACACGGCCGATCAGCCTGTCGTAATTTCCTGCGCTGGCTGCTTTGTCCTCTGCGCGAACGTCTCCTTGCAGGACGGATACGTCACTGGCAGCGTTGGATGTTGCGGAGTGCTTGGTCGAGGGCCTGGAATTGGCTGGGCCAATCTGACGCCCGACCAGCGGAGTTCGCAGTCCATCATGACGGGCGGTGCCTACGGTGTAGGGATCGGTGGCAGCATTGGGCTAGATCATCCGCCCAAGTCCGCCAACGACATCAGCCGCAACCCGGACGACTGGGAGATACACCTCTTCCCCGGGATTGGTGGGAATGGCGGCTACCAGCAATCGACAGATCCCATCTCTGTTTTGCCATGGCACTGATCATGTCACTGGCCATCGTCCACTCTATTGCCGGAATTTCGCATGACCGTATGGCCAATGCAGCATTCGGCCTAGTCGTTCTGTTGGCAGGTTCGGGGTTGTTGCTCGCGCGGAAGCAACGCTACCGGTTTGCAAAGAGAATTAGAATGGTTCCGAAGAGGGTGCATTCGTCGCGATCGTATTACATCAGTGTTTATGTGGCTGGTCCCGTATCCCTTATTGTCGTGGGGATTTTCGTAATCACGGCGGCTGTAGCAGGATGGGCTTGATCGGCTTCCGACACCCCGTGTCAGACAGGGTGTGGTGCTGGCATAACGTGCGCGGCTGGTTGCGTTGGCGTGCCTGGACTCGGTGGGGATCCCTTCCCAGGATTCGAGCCAGTGAAGTGGCAGACTCTCCAGTGGATTGGCGAGGGACCGGGGGGTCCATCCGAATGGCTCTGAGGATTATGCGGACTGACGGCTCCGGCGCAGATGTCGCGCTGCACCAGCCGGATGCCCAGTGATCCTGAGAGGCGTGTTGGGCGCTGCTGTGGCGCTGTGCGCTTTGGCGGCCTACTTCCTTCCGACGAAGGTTGCGGTGCGACGGAATTCCCCCAGAGTTTTGGCGGTGGTTGCCATCGACACTCTGTTGGGACTGACGGTCTTTGGATGGGTTTATGCCTTCGCTCTTGCCATGGCTGGAACTGAGCGCCGCGTTCGCGCGAAGCACTTGGCACGCGGTTGCCTCCTACTGATTCCGATCAGCTTGTTTCTTGCGGTAGGGAATGTCTTGTGGCTTGGGATACCCACCCCATGAGGTGCGCCACCGAGTCCGGGATTCCTTACCTCCGCGCTCGCTACTACGACCCCATCCACCGCACAGTTCTTGTCCCGCGATCCTGCGGTTGCGACTACGCAAGGGACCGAGCAAGTTCAGGCGGCGGGGATTGTTGGCAACTCGCCGGCGGAATCGGGCGTCAACCGGGCGAGCCAAGAGCACGGCGGCGGTCCGGGGCGCGGAATCGCTCAATGGAGCGTCGACGACTTCCTCGGCCGCCTGCGCCACAAGCGCACGGGCGAGTTCAACCGCTACCGCAACTGCCGTCAGCCCGCCCCGACCACTGGGACCGGCATGGGCGCGGGTGGAGGTCCGCCTGCCGCGCGTGAGCGACGTACCCGCCGGAGTCGGGCCGTTCGCGCCGGGGATCATCGACAAGTATCAGCACCCCTCGGCGACGCAGCAGCGCCTGCCGGCTCAGCTGTATCCCGAAGGTCCTTCTACGCAAAAGGCAATTCCGCGCGAGGTACTGGGAGTTCCGGTGACACTCGGAAGCGGCTTCGCTGGCATGCCGGTCGCGTTGTTTTTCGGCGGACTAAGAACTGTAGAGCTTGGCCCAGTTCTCCAAACGTGGTATGAGGTATTCTAACCATGAAGGCTGTGAATGTTTTTCGATCACCATTTTGGCTTGGGGTCTTGGCGACCGTGGTCTCTATAGCCGCGCTCACGCAGGGGGCAGCTGAGGGCTTGTTGCCGGGATGGGCTCCTTTCGTTGGCGGAGCGTTGTCGATTCCAGCACTAAGCTCCTTGTACCGCGCCTCTCATCGAGCTCAGCCAGAAGACACCAAGCGGCCTACCAGAGAGCCTGGTCTACCCCACACCGCGGTACTCACTTGCGCGTTCATGGTCTGCGGCACGGCAGGTTACGGGGCAGCATTCGGCATAGTGCCGCTATGGCTGCCAGTGAGCTTGGGAATCGGGACAGCCCTTCTGACTGCACAGTTCGTCCGGATTCGCAGTCAGCGAACCAAGAAGGGTTAGCGCAACCGGTCCACCAGCAGCTTGAGCTGTCCTATGCGCAGACAGTGAGCCAGCAAGAGCACTCAAGCGGCATTTGGCGCTGCAACAGAGTGCGATTGAGCATGCGCCGCTCGCCGACATCGCGCCACTGCGGCCGACCTATTCGTCGCCAAGCTCGGCGATCAGCTCGTCAACCTGAAGCACGTCCATGAGGACGTCACGCGACTTGCTGCCCTCATAGGGACCGACAACGCGATGCTCGGCGAGCTGGTCGACGAGGCGGGCCGCCCGGGTGTACCCAATGCTCAACTTCCGCTGCAACAGTGAGGCCGCGGCTCGTCCCTCCGCGGCAACGCAATGCGCGGCCTTGGCAAAGAGGGGATCGCGCTTGCTCGCCTTATCGGCCCAGGAGACGGTGGCCTCAACTAGGAAAATCTCCTCCTGGTAGTCGGGCTTACCCTGCGCCTTCCAGTGCTCGATGAGGGAATCCAGTTCGCGGTCGGAGCAGAAGGCACCCTGGAGGCGACGCGGCTTGCCTTCCTCGATGGGCAGGTAGAGCATGTCGCCGCGACCGAGCAGTTTCTCGGCCCCCATCTCGTCGAGGATGACCCGGGAATCGACACCGCTCGACACCGCGAAGGCGACGCGAGAGGGAATGTTGGCTTTGATGAGCCCGGTGATGATGTCCGCCGATGGTCGCTGCGTCGCCACCACCAAATGGATGCCCACGGCCCGCGCCAACTGGGCAATGCGGCAGATGAGATCCTCGATCTCTCCGGCGGCAACCATCATCAGGTCGGCGAGCTCATCGATGACGATGACCGTGTACGGCAGCGGCGAAAGACCCAGCGAGGGCGCTCGCTCGTTGAAGGCAGCGATGTTGCGCGCTCCATGCGAGGCGAAGAGCTTGTAGCGCTCCTCCATCTCCTTGACCGCCCAGCGCAGCGATGCCACCGCCGCCTCGGGCTCGACGACGACGGGCACAAGCAGATGGGGGATGTCGGCGAAGTTGCTGAGCTCGACCCGCTTGGGGTCGATGAGGATGAGCTTCAGTTGCGCCGGTGTGGCCTGGAGCAGGAAGCCGGCGAGCACCGCGTTGATGCACACCGACTTGCCACTGCCGGTGGAGCCGGCAACAAGCATGTGGGGCATCCGGGTGAGGTCGCCGATGACGGGATGCCCGGAGACGTCGGCACCGAGAGCCACGGAGAGCTTGGTGCGCGGGTCGGCAAATGCCGATGCGCTGACCACCTCCTTCAGCGACACCAATTGCGCCGCCTTATTGGGGACCTCGATGCCGACCGCGGACTTGCCGGGGATGAACGGCTGTATCCGCACCGGGGCAGCCAGCGCCAGGGAAAGGTCGGTCTGGCAGTTGACGATCTTGCGCACCGGCACTCCCGCGGCGGGCTGCAGCTCGTACTGAGTGACCGTGGGACCGCTGCTGTGGCCGACGAGTCGCACCTGAATGCCGAAGGACGCCAGGGTGTTGACGATGGTGCGACCGGTCGCGTCCACCTCATGGTTGAGGCGCTCACGCTTGCCACTGACGGTGTCGAGGAGGTCGGTCGTGGGCAGCACCCAGACCTTCTCGACCTCGTCCAAGCCCTCGGCGTGCGGGAGGGCGACATCGGGGACCGCACCGAGCTTGGGGACTTCCACGCTGCCCTCGAACTCGCGGGCAAAGGCTCCGGGGATCTCCTCATCCCCCGGAGTCTCGGCTCCGGAATCGGGCTCGCCCAGGACCAGCGGAAGTTCGGGGAAGAGCGACGCCTGCTCCACCGGCGTTCCGGTGAGCTCCACGACCGCATCCTCACCCCGCGGTGCTCGCGGCAGGCGTTCCACCTTCTCCAGCTTCACCGGACCGCTCGCCGGGCGTGGAATTGATCCAGCCCAGCGGGCGAGCAAGGTGCGCGCGGCCGCGGCCACGGGGCCCACCCGCAGATCCACGGCGAGAACCAGGCCGACGCAGGCAAGAACGATGGCCGCCATCGCCGCAGCCGGCGTCCCCAGGAGACGACCGACGCCATTGCCGAGGTGCTGTCCAACGATTCCTGCCGACCCGGGAAGGAGCAGACCGAGGAGAGCGAGCCCAGCGACCACGGCGATGGTGCTTCCCAGGGCGCCAAGAATCCCCCCCGTCCAGGCGCTCCGGCCACAGATCCGCGACCCGGTGAGGATGAGCGCCACCGCCGCCCCCCAAGCGCCCAGCCCAAAGACGTGGAATCCCCAGTCCTGGATCGGCGCGGCGATGGCACCGCCGCCGGGGAGGGCGAGGATGATGCCCAGAACGACCCCGGTGCCCAGCAACGCCACGCCGGTGATCTCGCGCTGCTGATCGGAGGTCAGGAGCGGAGGGCGAGGCGGCGAAGGTCGCCGCCGCTTGGTGGACCGCGGCGGCTGTGGCCGGGGGGACGTCCGAGAGCGGCGCAGGGGACGGGTCGGGGCTCGACGAGCCATTGGGGCAGCCTCAGATGGAACGATGATGAGAGCGAGGGGCTGAACTGGCCGATCGTAGCATCGAATGTCAGAGGAGAAAGGGAATCAACCGCTTGGTCCGCCGCATGTACGCGCGATAGGGCTCCCCCAGAGCGTCGGTCAACGCCCGCTCTTCCACTCGGATGCGAACCACATATCCCGCGGCCAGGAAAACGGTCATCAATGGCGCCAGCCAATCAGTGAGCGCGATCGTCGTCCCCAAGGCGAAGAGGAAGCCGCCCGTGTACGAGGGGTGTCGGATCAACCGATAGGGGCCGCGGTCGATGACAGTCTGTCCCGCTGCGGTGTGCACCGTGTAGGTGAACGAGGATCCAAGAACGCGCACTGCCCAGAGACGCAATCCCTGGCCCGCCACGGCAATGACCAGGCCCAGGGCGAAGACCAGCGGCTGTCCCTGCGTGATCAGTGTGGAGGGAACGGTGAAGCTCACCCCGAACGCAGCCCCGTACGCCAGCCCGCTTCCTGCAAAGACGGCCAGACGACTGCTCCGATCACGGTTCTGAGCGCCCTCGGTTGGGCGCCTGCGACTGATCCGCCACTCGGAGAGCAGGAAAACCACGAACACGAGATAGAACGCCACCAGTGCTCCCGGCGCTGTCGCCAAGTATGGCAGGGCACGGGCGAGGATCAGCACTCCGGGGTCACCCCTGCAGAGTCACTCATTGGGCGTCGTATGGTCCTACCGAGGCTTGCTCAGAGGGCCAGGGGCCCATCGATGTCCGGCCCGGCGACCGCAGTGGCCGGCTTCTCGATTGTCTGTTCTGGGGTCACCTCGTGGAGCCGTCCGCTGTGCACGTCCCAGATGAATCCCCTGATCGCATCGCGGTGGCGAAGGAATGGGCTCCCACGAAGAACTCCTAGAGAGCGGACAAGTTGCTCTTCCTGGTTGTGGAAGCCGAGGAACGGGAAGGGAGGTCGCTGGCCGCTCTCGGCCTCGATCTCATCGGCAAGCTCGGTGTCATCGAGGGCGAGCATTCCGCAGTCCGTGTGCTGGATGACCGCGATGGCCGTGGTCCCGAGTCGTCGTTGCGAGATCGCCAACGACCGCACCATATCGTCGGTGATCAATCCACCGGCATTGCGGAGAACATGGATGTCGCCAGGCTCGGTGCCGAGAAGCCGTTGCGGATCGATCCTCGAATCCATGCATGTGACCACTGCCACGCGCTCTCGGGGATACTTGCTGGCGACCGGTTGATGCCGGGTGTCCGCATATTCGTGATTCTTACCGATCAGGCCGTCGATGGTCATGAGCCAGCCTCGAGTGTCGATGTAGCCATGCCGACAGTTTGCGTGCACGACACGGACATCCTCGGGACAAAGGCTTCCGCTCCAGCTCAGACCTCGGTGAGCAACGGGAGAATCAGGGGTCGACGACGGGTGCGCTTGAAGAGGAACTTCTCCAGCCCTTCATGTACGGCCTGGTGGGCGACGGTCCATCCCGAATCGGGAAGCAAGAGGTTGAGCAGCCGGCGCACCTCGTCGCGCGCCTCCTCGAAGAGGCGCTCGGTCTCACTGTTCTCGATGAATCCGCGCGTCACCAGCTCCGGTCCGCCGACGATCACCCCGGTGGAGCGCTCCCGGGTGAGCATGACGATGATGATGCCGTCCTGGGAGAGCAGGCGTCGGTCGCGGAAAACGACGTCAGCGGCGTCCTCGAGACTGAGTCCGTCGACATAGACATAGCCGGCGGCTACCCGATCCGGCGCGACATGGACACCACTCTCGTCGATCTCGATGATCCGCCCGTTGTCAGCGATGACGATGCGGTCGTCGGTCACTCCCGTGTTCCGAGCGATGACAGCATGAGCTGCGAGGTGCCGCGGCTCGCCATGAACGGGCATGAAGAAGCGCGGACGGCAGAGGGTGAGTAAGAGTCGCAATTCCTCGGCGCTGGCATGGCCAGACGCGTGAACACCGTGGCGACTGCCGTGGAAGACGTGGGCACCCCGGCGGTGCAGGTTGTTCACCGTGCGATGCACCGCTTCCTCGTTGCCGGGAATGGCGTTGGCGCTGAGGATGACGGTATCCCCTTCGTGGAGTGCCACCAGCGGGTGCTCCCCGGCGGCGATCCGCGCCAGGGCGGAGAGCGGTTCTCCCTGTGCTCCGGTGCAGAGCACGCACAGGTCGGCATCGTCCACGCGGTCGGCCTGTTTCGGAGAGACGAAGGTGCCGGTCTCGCTGTGGAGAAGTCCCAGTTCCTCGGCGACCCGAACGTTGTTGAGCATCGAGCGGCCGACCACGAAGCACCGGCGGTCGTGCTCTTCGGAGATATGTACTGCCTGTTGTAAGCGGGAGATGTTCGATGCAAAGGTGGCGATGAGGACTCGACCTGCTGCGGTGGCCACGATCGACTCGAGACCAGCACCGACGGTGCGCTCACTCGCCGTCATCCCCGGGGCTTCGGCATTGGTGCTGTCGCTAAGGAGGAGGAGGACCCCGTCGTCACCGAGTCGGGCCAGACGGGCGAGGTCGGGAGGCTCGCCCTGGATGGGGGTCTGATCGAGCTTGAAGTCGCCGCTATGAACGATCACTCCCAGGGCGGTGTGCAGCGCGAGGGCACAGGCGTCGGGGATGGAGTGGGTCGCGTGGATCCATTCGACGGTGATACTGCCAAGGGTGACCCGATCACCGGGGCGGACCGTATGCAACTCGCTGCTGTCGAGCAGACGATGCTCCCTCAGTTTGTTGCGCAGCAGGCCGAGGGTGAGCGCGGTGCCGTACACCGGGCACTCGAGGCGGGGCAACACGTAGGGCAGGCAGCCGATGTGGTCCTCGTGGCCATGGGTGAGGACCACGCCACGCAGCCGGTGGCGCCGTTCTGCGAGCCAGGACACGTCGGGGATGACAAGGTCGACCCCGAGCATCTCGCTCTCGGGGAACATGAGCCCGGCGTCGATGACCACGATGTCATCACCGCACTCCACGCACATGAGATTGCGGCCGATCTCCCCCACTCCACCAAGGGGGATGAGGCGCAGCCGGTCGACAACCTCAGTCAAAGAGTGGCAACTGGTCGCCGGATGGAGTCGCGGCTGATACCAGCACCGTGGCCTTGGCGGGGCGCGCTGCTGCGCGCGCGGCCGCGGCGTCGTCAAGGTAGCCACGAACGCGCTGCATATCGGCTTCGAGGGTGCGCATCAGCGAGCCGTTGTAGAGCGCTGCAGCAGGGTGGTACAGGGGGACGTAGATCCGCTCACCACGCTGGACACGCTCGCCATGAAGTCGGCTGATGGCGGAGCCGAGGTCGGGAAGCAGACGCGCCAGCGCGTGGCGGCCGAGGATGAGGATCACGTCGGGCCGAATGATCTCGACCTGGGCGTCAAGGTAGGCCGAGCAGGCGGATACCTCATCGGGCAACGGGTCGCGATTGCCAGGTGGCCGACACTTCACGGTGTTGGTGATGAAGATGTCCGCGCGGGCGAGGCCGATGGACCCGAGCAGCTGGGTGAGCACGTTGCCCGCAGCGCCCACGAACGGTTTGCCCACGCGATCCTCGCTCTCCCCGGGCGCCTCGCCCACCGCCATGATGCGTGCGCGCACCGGCCCGGTCCCCGGCACTGCGTGGGTGCGTCCAGCGTGCAGAGGACAGGCCGTGCAAACGCAGATGTGATCGTGGACGACCTGCAAAGCGTCCTCGACAGAACTTCCCATCAGCGCGATTGTAGGCGGCGGCCGCCACCGAGCCCCGGCCCGGTACGCCCCATTGGGCGGACGATGTCCGTTCGCTGCCCCTAGCATCGTGGCATGGTCACCATGGAATCGCCCCGGCTCGCTCAGGCCCGCCGCGGCCGCATCGCCTCACTGCGCGACCTCGCCCATGCCGAGCGTCTTGCCGGGCAGCCCGTTGGCGCCCGCGAGCACGCCCTCCAGGCGCTGGCTTTCGCCGACGCTCTCGAGCTCAACGACCAGGCCGCTGCCTGTCTGTTTCTTCTTGGGATGATCAGCCTCCGCGAGGGAAATGCCAATCGCGCCCACGCGGAACTCGCCCGCGGGCTTGCGGCTGCCTTTTCCGGTCGGGCGTATCTCACCGCCGCGTTCTGTTGCCAGGAGCTCGGCTCCATCGCCCTCCGCGACGGTGATGCCAACGCCGCGGCGGAATACTTTGCCGGTGCCGAGGATGCATTCTGCCGCACTCCCGGCTACCAGGTCAGTCGCGACAACATCGCCCGGGTCACCGAGCAGCGCGACGACCTCTGCGAAGCCAGCTGAAGTTGGACTAGCGCCAGCTCTCGAGGAGGAGCTCGGCGACCTGGACGGCGTTGGTCGCTGCACCCTTGCGAAGGTTGTCGGCACTCCAGAAGAGGCTGATGCCATTGGTCCGGCTATGGTCATCGCGGATCCGGCCGACGTGGACAAGGTCACTGCCGGCCACCGCGCGCGGGGTGGGATAGGCCTGGGAAGCGGGATCGTCGACCACCAGAACTCCGGGGGCATCCGCGAGCACTTGTCGCACCTGCGCCGCCGACACGGGCGCGGAGAACTCCGCCCACACCGCCGCGCTATGGCCAACCGCCACGGGCACCCGAACCGTGGTCACGGAGATCCCCAGATCCGGGAGATCCATGACACGCCGGGTTTCGGCGACGACCTTGTTCTCCTCCTCAGTCTCCGAACCCTCCATGGACCAGCCGCCGGGGACGACGTTGCCGTGGAGAACATGGGGATACACCTCATGCCGGGGCGGCCGACCATAGGCGTCATCGCGCTCCTGAGCAGCGAGTTCGGCCATCAGGTCTCGACCCCCACCGGACGCGGCTTGGTACGTCGAGACGGTGAGGTGGGTGAGCCCAAAGGCACGATGCAGGGGCGCCAAGGCGACGCAGAGTGGAATGGCGACACAGTTGGGATTGCTGAGGATGCCGTGATGGCCGACCAGCGCATCGCTGTTCACCTCGGGTACCACCAGCGGAACGTCGGGGCGCATGCGATACGCGCTCGACTTGTCCACGGCAACCCCCCCGGCCTCCGCCACCATCGGCGCGAACCCGCGCGCAGTTGAGGATCCGGCAGCAAAGAACACCACGTCGCAGCCGTCGAGCGCCGCCGCGGTCACCTCGGCGACGGGAACGTCGTGGTCGCGGAATCGCACCAGCGAGCCGGCGCTGCGGAGACTCGCCAGGGCCCGGAAGCCGCCGAGTGGAAAAACCCGATCCTCGAGGACGCGGAGGACCGACGTGCCGGCCGCACCAGTGGCTCCGACGAGGCCGACGACGGGTGCGGAGGCTCGCGTCGCTCTGCTCATGTCAGCACCGTACCGCGGTGACGGTGGGTCGGGCCTTCGGCCGGCCCACCGCCACGCGGATCAGCTCGGCGCGGCCGCCCCGGCCTGCGCGGTTGCCGACTGCTGGTTGGCCAGCTCGCGGATTGCCGCCTTGCGCGAGAGATTGACCCGGCCCCGATCATCGACCTCGATCACCTTGACCATGATCTCGTCGCCGACATTGACGACATCCTCGACCTTCTCGACACGGTGCTCGGCGAGATTGCCGATGCGCACCAGACCCTCCTTCTTGGGGGCGATCTCGACGAACGCTCCAAAGCCCATGAGCCGGGTGACCTTGCCCTTGTAGATGCGGTCGATCTCGATGTCCTCGGTGAGATCGCGAATCATCGCCAAGGCCTGGTCGCGTGACGCCTGATTGTTGCTGGCGATGAAGACGCGGCCGTCATCCTCGATGTCGATCTGACATCCAGTCTCGTCGACGATCCGGCGGATCATCTTGCCGCCCGGGCCGATGATGTCGCGGATCTTGTCGGGGTTGATCTGGATGGTCTCGATGCGTGGCGCCCACTGGCTCATCTCACTACGCGGAGACGCCAGACCCTCGGCCATTCTGCTGAGGATGTGCAGGCGGCCCTGGCGAGCCTGCTCCAGCGCCTGCTCGAGCAACTCCCACCGGAGCCCCTTGATCTTCATGTCCATCTGCAGCGCGGTAATGCCGCGCTGGGTGCCGGCGACCTTGAAGTCCATGTCGCCGAGCGCGTCTTCCATGCCCTGGATGTCGCTGAGGATGGCAGCGTGCTCAACCCCCTCCTCGGCGATCAGCCCCATGGCGATGCCCGCGACGGGTGCCTTCAGGGGAACGCCGGCATCCATGAGAGCAAGGCATGACCCGCACACTGACGCCATCGACGTCGAGCCGTTGGAACTGAGGATCTCGGTGACGATGCGGACGACATAGGGGAAGTCGTCGTCGTCGGGCATGACGTTGTGGACGGCCCGCTCGGCGAGAGCGCCATGGCCGATCTCGCGCCGCCCTGGCGTGCGCATGGGGCGCGCCTCACCGACGGAATAGGGCGGGAAGTTGTAGTGGTGCATGAACCGCTTGAATTCCTCGAGGCCGAGCCCGTCGAGCTTCTGCTGATCCTGACCGGAACCGAGGGTGACAATCGAGAGCGCCTGGGTCTGCCCACGCGTGAAGAGCGCGCTGCCATGCGCCCGAGGGAGGACCCCGACCTGCGACCAGATGTTGCGGATCTCGTCGGTGCGACGACCGTCGGGGCGCACCCCCTCGTGGAGGATGGCGTGGCGAACGGACTTCTTGACCTCAGACTCGAACGCCTTGGAGATGTCGGCCCTCTTGTCGGCGAAACGCTCGCCGAGCTGGGCGACCACATCGCGCTTCAAAGCGTCGAGGCTGGCCTCGCGAGCGGCCTTGTCAGCGTTGCGGGCGGCCTGGCCGACGCGGTCGTGGACCAATTCGTGCACCGCCGTGGAGACCTCGGGATCGGTGAGGTTCTTGGGGTAGTCCATCGTCGGCTTGGCGCCCATCTGGCTGCGAACCTCGAGTTGAAAGGCGCATTGCTGCTGGATCTCCTGGTGAGCCATGCGCAACGCCCGCAACATGACGTCTTCGGGGATCTCGTACGCGCCGGCCTCAACCATGGTGATGGCGTCGGCGGTCCCGGCCACAACGAGGTCGAGCTTCGACTCGGTGAGGTCGGTGAGAGAGGGGTTGAGGAAGAGTTCGTCGCCGCGCATACCGACACGAACGCAGCCGACGGGACCGGCGTGGGGAATGTCGCTCAGCTGCAGCGCCACCGAGGCGGCCATCACCGCGAGAGTGGCAGGGTCTTGCTCCTGATCCGCGGAGACCACAGTGGCAACGATCTGGACGTCGTTGCGGAAGTCCTTGGGAAAGAGCGGCCGCATCGGACGATCGATCATCCGGCAGACCAGGGTCGCCGCCTCGGTGGGCCGGCCCTCACGGCGCGGGAAACTGCCGGGAATGCGGCCGGCCGCGTAGAGCTTCTCCTCGTAGTCACAGGTGAGGGGGAAGAAGTCGATACCCTCGCGGGGCGCATTGCTGGCCACCGCGGTGACGAGCACCACGGTGTCGCCCACACGGACGAATGCGGCGCCGTTGGCCTGTTCGGCAATGTGGCCGGTCTCGATCGTCAGCGGCGCGCCCGCGAACGTGCTCTCGAATTTGTGATAGGACATGATGTCTCCAGATGAGTGTTGTGTCACCGCCTGGGCCGATCGCCGGAGACGCTAGGGTGAGGAGTTGGAGGCTGGAGGCCGGCCGCTGCGCTGATGAGCGCGGACGCAGTCCGGGGTCCAGTCCCCAACGGCTCACTCCTGGTGCGTCGCGACGCCGTCCAGTCGGAACGTTGTCGGGAACTATGGGATGCGCAAGGGAACCAGCCGGCCCTCCTCTGTGCGCTGGGACATTGAAATGGCTTGCACCTTACCGACGCAGACCGAGGCGGCTGATCAGCGCACGATAGCGCTCCACATCCTCACGGTTGAGGTAATCGAGCAGGCGGCGGCGTTTGCCGACGAGCTTGAGAAGTCCCCGTCGTGAGGCGTGATCCTTGGGGTGGTCGCGAAGGTGCTCGGTCAGGCTCACAATGCGATCGCTGAGGACGGCAACCTGAACCTCAGGAGAGCCGGTATCACTGTCGTGCCGGCGATGCTCTTCGATGACGTTGGTTTTCGTGGTCATGTGTACTCCGTGGGGGCCACTCGGGCCGTCGCCGGACGGGGAGCGGGCCTGCTGGGCGGCGACGCCATGTCGCCGACCTCTCCGCAGGGGCCACCCGTTGGTCAGCTGGAAGTGTACTCGATCTCAGATCCCCGAGGAGCGGAGCACTTTCGCGTAGAGCTCTGCAGTGCGCTCGCCGATGGCACGCCAGCTGAAGTGCTTGACCACGCGGCGCCGTCCAGCCTCGCCGAATCGGCGCGCCATCGCTGGATCCGCGAGCAGGTCGTTGACCCTCGCGGTGATCCCCGCCGCAAAACGCGCGGCGGCCCCGCCGTCCGGGCCATCACCGTCGTCACGGACATCGCAGGGCACGAGGTGCCCGGTTTCGCCGTCGACCACGATCTCGGGAATGCCGCCGACAGCGCTCGCTACCACCGGGACCCCACACGCCATCGCTTCCAAGTTGACGATACCGAACGGCTCA
This sequence comes from Candidatus Dormibacteria bacterium, assembly GCA_051002895.1. Taxonomy (GTDB): domain Bacteria; phylum Chloroflexota; class Dormibacteria; order Aeolococcales; family Aeolococcaceae; genus JBPCLW01. Next base: position 17,099 of record JBPCLW010000054.1, read on the forward strand.
TAGATGCTCGGGCAGACGAAGACGGCGGCGTGGCTGAGGATCTGGATGACATCCGGGCGAGAGGTCATCTCCTCCACCCAGACGGCCCCGCCGCGATGGCGCTGCAGGGCTTGGTAGCGTTCCCGGAACTCGGCGGCGATCTCGGGCGTGTCCGGTGCGCCGGCCAGCAGCACGATCTGTGCTACGGGGTCGATCTCCCCGGCAGCGTCGAGCAGGTGAACGATCCCCTTCTGCCGGGTGATGCGCCCAACAAAGACGACCGATGGTCGGCGCGGATCGATGCCGTGGCGCAGCAAGGCGTCGGTTCCCTCGTCGCGGCGGTACTCGTAGGGATCGATCCCGTTATGGATGACGTGGACCCGGCCGGGGTCGACCACGGGGTAGCAGGTGAGGATGTCGCGGCGCATCTGTTCGGAGACCGCGATGATGGCATCCGCATTCTCCAGGCCGAGCCGCTCGCAGAGGCTGGAGAGCGCGTAGCCGCCGGCGAGTTGCTCCGCCTTCCACGGCCGCAGCGGCTCCAGGCTGTGGGTGGTGACGATGTGAGGGATTTCCCAGAGCAGCTTGGCGAGATGGCCACCGAAGTTCGTGTACCACGTGTGGGTATGCACGAGGTCGCTGCCGGCTGCAGCGCGCGCCATGAGCAGGTCCACGGACATCGCCTCGAGAGCGAGCAGCTCGGGGGCCTTCCCCGCAAGTGCGTCCCACGGCCGATGCGCGGTGGCTCCTGCGAGGTTGCGGGGCTCGCCGAAGCAATGCACGTCGAGATCGACGTGATGCGCCAGTTCCCGCGCCAGGTACTCGACGTGGACTCCGGCGCCGCCATACACCTCGGGCGGGAACTCCCTGGTGAGCAGCGCCACCCTCACCCAGCGGACTCGACGATGGCCCGCTTGCCGACAACGGTGATGCCGTTGTCCGAGACGGTGAACCGCGCCCTATCGCGCTCGAGATTGGAGCCCACGCTTGCCCCCGGCGGCACGACCACATGCTTGTCAATGATCGCGCGACGGATGATCGCTCCCCGCCCCACATCCACTCCGTCCATGAGCACGCTGTCCTCGATGACTGCTCCGGAGTGGACGTGCACCTGCGGTGAGAGGACGCTGCGACGGACGGTTGCACCAGAGATGACCACACCTGGGCTCACCATGGACTCCAGAGCGTGCCCCCGGCGCTCATCGTCATCGAAGACGAACTTGGCGGGAGGGAGGGGGTAATATGACGAGAAGAGTGGCCACTCGCGGTTGTACAGGTTGAAGACGGGATCGACCGAGATGAGGTCCTGGTGGGCGGCAAAGTACGCGTCGATGGTCCCGACGTCGCGCCAATAGCCGCGGTCGCGGTCGCTGGAACCGGGGACGAGGTTGGTGGAGAAGTCATAAACGCAGGCCTGTTGGCGCTCCACGAACGCGGGGATGATATCGACCCCCATGTCGTGCCGGCTCTTGGGATTCGCGGCATCCTCAGTGAGCACCGCCATCAGAGCGGAGCGGGTGAAGATGTAGTTGCCCATGGACGCGAAGATCTGGTCGGGGGCATCGGGGAGACCTTCCGTGCTCCGCGGCTTTTCACGAAATCTGCGGATCCTCGCGCCATCAGCCTCGATGACCCCGAACTCCGATGCCTGGTCTCTGGGCACGCGGATCGCCGCAACCGTGGCCGCCGCACCGGTCGCGATGTGCTGCTCGATGAACGGCCGCGGATTCATGCGGTAGATGTGGTCGGCGCCCACCACCATGACGTAGTCGGGATTCTCATCCTTGAGCAGGTCGAAGTTCTGATACAGCGCGTCGGCCGACCCCGCGAACCAGTGGCGGCCACGACGCATCTGGGCGGGGACGGATGCGACGTAGTTACCGAGCAGTGGTGAGAGCCGCCAGGTGGTGCTGATGTGGCGGTCCAGACTGTGGCTCTTGTACTGGGTGAGCACTGCAATCCGGAGCAGGCCACCGTTGACGAGGTTGGACAGGGCGAAGTCGATCATTCGGTAGACGCCACCGAAGGGCACCGCGGGCTTGGCCCGGTCGGCGGTCAGCGGCATGAGCCGCTTGCCCTCGCCGCCGGCGAGAACCACAGCGAAGACGTTCGGCTCCGCCACTACAGACGCTCCTGGATGGGATCCATCGCGCTCAGGGTAGGCGAGTTCTCGCCCGGAGCGAGCGCCCCTTCAATCGGCCGGCCCTCAGAAGATGATGGTGCGCTTGATGGTTGGATCGACGATGCCGACGGTCAGCTCACCGCACCAGTGGCAGAGGAAACGCAAGAGGCGCATGCCATCCTGGGTAACGCACGCACTGGGCCAGCCGCAGCGACCGCAGGTGATGCTCTCGACGCGACACCCCCCTGGCGCAGGCGTCTGCTCGGGAGGCGGCGTCATCCCAGTGTCACCCTGGGGAGGTGGCGGTTCCATCGCGACCCTCCATGCTGCCCGGAGATTCCAGCATAGAGCGATCGGCACTCCGGCGCGACCCGGAGTTCCCTGGTTGCCAGGCCCAGTCTCGGCGTTCAGCGGTTCCCGAAGTGGTCGAGCATCCAAGCCGCGATCCCGAGACGACGAAGATCACCGACCAGGTCATCAGCAGAACGGACACCCTCTCTCACGCCCCCAGTTTGCTGCGTCCCCGGGGTGCCATCAGGGGATTGACAGGTGACCATTCGGTCACCTAATCTCAGCCCATGGATGCGATCTTCCGGGCGCTGGGCGACCCCACTCGCCGGGCACTGCTCGACGAGCTGTTTCGCGAGGACGGCCAGACCCTGAGCGCCCTCCAGGGGAGGTTCCCCATGACCCGTTTCGGGGTCATGAAGCACCTCCGCATCCTCGAGGATGCCGGCCTGGTCGTCATCCGACGGCGGGGCCGCCAGAAGCTCCACCACTTGAACGCCGTCCCCATTCGGCTCGTCCATGACCGATGGGTGAGCAAATACGCCGCGCCTTTCACCGCTGCTCTCAGCGGACTAAAGACTCACTTGGAGGACACCATGGAAAAGGTATTCGAGATCTACATCAAGACCACCCCGGAGCGACTCTGGGAGGCAATCACGAACCCGGATTTGCGCAGCAAATACAACTTCGGGGCCCGGCACATCTCGGACTGGACGCCCGGGTCTCGCTATGAGATGGCCGCACCGGGTGCCAGCGGACCGCTGGGCGAGGGCGAGAACATCGAGGTGGACCCGCCCCGCCGCCTGGTGCAAACCATGCGCGCGCTGTGGAGCGAGGACGTCAAGAGTGAGGGAACCTCGCGCGTCACCTGGGAGATCGAGCCAGTCGCCGATTCGTGTCGTCTGACTGTGACCCACGACCAGCTCCGCGAGGGTGCCAACGATCAAATCTATGGCGGCTGGCCAATGATCCTCTCCGGCCTTAAGACGCTGCTGGAGACCGGCGAACTCCTCACCACTCCCGGATCGCTCATGTACGCCAACCCCTCCGGTCCCGGCCCCGAGCAACGCGGTTGATCCCGGATCGCGCAACCACGAGCGAGCCTCATTCAGCAGAGTGCATGCTTGGCTGCCCTCATTCCAAGGAGATCCATGGATACCAGACTCAATCCTTACATCAGCTTCCGTGACACCGCCAGAGAGGCCCTTCACTTCTACCAGTCGGTCTTCGGCGGCGAGTTGACGCTCAGTACCTTTGGCGATCTCCACGCCAGCGAGGACCCCACCGAGCAGAACAACATCATGCATGGCATGCTCGTCACCGGCAGCGGACTGACGCTGATGGCAGCGGACACCCCCAACGCCATGGATTACGCACCGGGAAGCTCGATCTCCGTCTCACTCAGCGGTGACGACGAGAGCGAGTTGCGGCGTTTCTGGAAGGGCCTCTGCGCCGGCGGCACGGCGACGATGCCGCTGGAGAAGGCGCCATGGGGGGACACATTCGGCATGTGCACGGACCGATACGGCGTCAACTGGCTGGTCAACATCACGCCGGTGCAGCCGTAGGGAGACAGCGCGGAGGGCGGCTATGCCGCGCTGATCGAGCACCTCGATGGTGCGCACAACCACTTCCGCGATCCGAGTGCCGGCGAGCCTTAGCAGGACGCTGAAAATCCCACCCCCGACCGCCGCGGATTTTCAGCGGTAAAGAGGATGTCGGCTCTCGGCGGGCAGAGCCCACCTTCGCCGACGTTCTTTGGGCTCTGTCGGAAGCCACCGGC
>JBPCLW010000055.1:0-31044 GCA_051002895.1 Candidatus Dormibacteria bacterium
ACATGAGCACGGAATCGCTCACCAAGCCGTTGTCGCTACCCGAACCACAGGAGGTATCTACTCTCGCCGCCTGATTGATGCGGATGGAGCGGATCGCTCATACACCACTTGACAGGACATGGCCAGCACGTGGGACGGCGTCTGGTGGGCGATCACAACCGTAACGACCGTCGGTTACGGGGACATCTATCCGCACACCACCGGCGGGCGCATCGTTGCCATTGCCCTCATGTTGGTAGGAATTGGATACGTCGCGATCCTGACGGGAGCCGTGGCGAACCTCTTCATCACGACGGTCAATCGGGATGTGGCTGGCTCCGAAAGTGAGGTCCTCGATAAGCTGGAGCGATTGTCCGCCCAGCTGACCAAGCTCGAAGAAGAAGTACGGCGGAAATAGCCGCGTTTGACGGCTGGCACTTAAAGAGATGAAGGAGCTGTCCTGTCGCCAAGGGAGACAACGAGCCGGGCGGTACCCAGATCACCGGCACGTGGCGCTGCGGCGGCTAGCTCGGCGGATAGTTGATCCACTGCCGCACGCCGCCGTGCTTTGAGCAGGTTCCGCTCCGGTGGGCGCTGTACGAGTAGGTTCCGTCGTTGCAGATTGCGGTCACGCCAGCGAGAGGATCGGCGGTCGGGGCTGCGATCGGAACAGCAGTAGGAGCTGCGGTTGGCGCTGGGGTCGGAACAGCAGCAGGAACTGCGGCTGGCACTGGCGTCGGGGAAGCGGTCGGTGCCAGCGTCGCCTTTGGCGTGGCAGTTCGTACGGCCTGCGAAGGTATGGACGTGGGACCCGCTGTGGCCGGGGTGACGGGCGCTGGCTTTGGATTTGCAACGAGCAGGGCCAGAGCGGTCGCCGGTAGTGCGATGAGATAGAGCGACATGACGGCTGCAAAGCCGAGTGCCGTACTCCGCGCATGGAGGCCGGGCAAAAAGCGCCACGCCCGCCAGGCGTGGATTCGGTCACCGATTCCGCTCGGATCAAGCAGCACCAAGCCCGCGAGGACGATGCCGACAGGAACGACAAGGGGCGCCAACGCAGCCAAGCCGACAACCGCCAGGCTCAATGCGACGACGATTGCAAGCCAGCCTAGACAGCCAATGCTCTGAACGGTTGGGGGGCCGCCAGCGCCGCCGCCAGCGTTGTGCTTGACTAAACTGGTGTAGCTGAGCCCGGTCCCTGGAATTCCCACCGTGGCTCGGGTTCCCCTGCCCGCCGTGACATGGGCTCCGCGAACCCCCGCGGATGCGCTGACGCCACGCTTACCAAGGTTGAGAGTGACACCTGGCGCCACCTTTAGTCGGCGGCGAAAGCGGAGATAACCCATCCCCGGAGGATAGCGCGGACCGATGGAGACCGCCCTCAACAATGGTGGGAAATTAGCTCGCGGCAACCCTGGCGGACCTAGCCGGCCGCCCTGAGCGGTTGAGGCCGACTACCTGGCCGCCCTGGGCGAAGCTGTCTCCCGCGAAACCTGGCGGCAGATATGCGAGAAGGCTGCAGCCGACGCCCTAGCTACTGATGCCAAGGCTCGCCAGTGGTTGGGTGCCTGCCTGCTGCCGGCGAACGGGGTAGGAGTGCAAGAAACCGCCGCTGCAGGCCCGGTGCACATTCAGTTGAGGTTCCCCGGTGAAAGTAGCCCTGCGCCGATTCAGGCCGTTCCGCCCCCAACCGTGCGACCGGCACCAGCATTTGGTCCCCCACCCGTCGAGCCCATGGTCCCGCCAACAGACAGCACGCGCGGGCGCATTCCGATGTGGGCGTTTGGCGTCGGAGGCCTAGTTGCCTTGGCTGTGGTCGTTCTGGTGGTTCTGGCTGCCACAGGCTCCAAATCGACGGGAAAGCAGCCAGTGACTGGCGCGCCGCCAGCCGCCAACCCAACCTTGACCGATATCCCAGCGGCGACCCCTTTACAGTCGACGCCCGCACCCACGCCCGCACCCACCCCGGCCGGTGTCCCCGTCGGAATGACGGTTCCAACGACCACCGGCGAGACCTACCAAGTGATCACGTTCAAACAGAACGTCAGGTCCAATAATGAGTTCCACACGCCACCGCCCGGCGGATCGTTCGCGGCGGCGCAGGTGAAACAGTGTGCCGGGCCGTCTACGCCAAGCTCGGCAAACCCGTACGGCTGGAAAGTGTCCATGTCTGACTTCTCACAGGTCACTGGGGAGAGCACGGACCTTCTCGACGTTCCTGGGGCGTCTCTGAACGTAACGAGCCTGCAGCCCGGCCAATGCGTAGCAGGCTGGGTCGCTTTCACGATTCCCGGTGGTGTCACGCCGAAGCAGATCTCCCTCTCAAAGTCAGACTTCTTCTGGGTGCTCCCGTGAGTCCACGGATCGCCCAGGATGCCCGCGCTCACTTGCCCTTCTCTGAGCGCCGTTGTTGCCTCAGCCGGCACGGCGCCGCCACCAGGCGCGTCGGCGGCGAGGGGCGCGCCGTTGCAGACCGGGGTAGATGCGGGCAGCGAGGGTGCGAAAACCTTCTCCGGCCGCCGACTGCTCGTCCAGTGTCGCCAAGCGGTGCTCGTTCTCGGCGTCCTCGACATGCACGTCGTACGGGATCTCGACGGCGATGCGGCCACCGAGGTCGGCCATGGTCTCGCCGAGTTCGAAGCGCCCGCGGCTGCGGTTGACAACGTATCCGAGCTTGTGCCGCAGTCCCATCCGGCGCAGTGCTTCCGTCGACCGATAGGCGTCCTGGATGCCACTTGCCGTTGGAGTGATGACGACAAAGATGTCATGAACTGCGTTGAGCACCCACTGGGAGATGTCGCCGAGGTCGGCCGCGATGTCGAAGATGATGAATTGAGTGCCCTGGCGCTCCAGCTCGTGGACGATGTCGGCCACATGGGCAGGGGTCAGCGCTGACCCAACGGTGCTCATGGGCTTCTGAGGCCCGAGAAGGGCACGCACACCGCTGCTGTGGGTGACCATGTAGTCATCGAGACGATTGGCATCAGCGTCGGCGCTGATCACCCAGTCCCAGATCGACGGCTGAGGAATGCCAAGGCGAACGGCCACGGTGGCGCTGCGCACGTCGAGGTCGAGGAGTGCGACGCGCAGCGGCTGGCTGCGCTCGTCGGCGGGCCCCTGGTGCCGTCCTTGCGCGGCGAGGATGCCGGCGATCTCCGTCGCCAGGGTGCTGCGGCCACTGCCGCCGTTCAGCGAGAAGAACGTCAGTCGGCGAGTGGCTCCCACGAAGACCGCCGGCGCGTTGCTTGGCGGACGGGTGGCCGCGGGCGCTTGCGCTTGCGCGGCATCGGCGATCTCCAGCTCGCCGTCGCCGCGGAAGATGGGCAGGATCATGCCGCGCTCGTCGCTGTCATCGGGCTCCTCGTCGTCGACCTCCTCGGGGTCGATGGCGGGGGGCGCATCCCGGGGGGCGGGCGTCGTGCCCGTGGACGCCTCGGCCAGGCGTCGGAAGGTTGCGCTCATCCTCGGACTGTCGCTCGAGGGCTGCGACGGACCCTCGGCGGGGACAGCGGAAGCCGGTTCTGGGACGAGAACGAGCGCCTCGCGCTGCGTCGCCACGGGGGGCTGCGGGTTCGCGACCGGCGTCTCGATGGCCGCCGCCGGCAGCGGGGATGCCGATGGTGTCTGGGGCAACGCCGGGGGCGGCGCAGCGGGGGTCGGGCCGTTGTCGTCGTCGAACCAGGCCCACCACGGTTCACGGCTCCCCGGCTGCGGATACGGGGGCTTCTCTGCCGGCGGCGGCGGCGGCGGGGGAGGGGCTGCGGGGATCGGTTCCGGCGGGGGCGAGGGCTGCAGATCGTTCCTTCCAGTGGCACCGCTGGTGGCGGCCAGGAGGACACCGGATCGTGGCGCGGCGGCGTATCGGACGGCGCGCAGCGCCCACTCAACGCCCGACCGACCGTCCCGCTTGACCAGGGCAAGAAGCAGTGACGCCGTCCCGAGGACCACGGCAAGCGGGATGGACACGTATCCGGGCAGTCCTGAACGGATGAGGGTGGCCGCGCCGATCAGCCCGGCCGCCGCGACCCCGACCTCAGCGGCGCCGAGGCCGAAGAGGAGAGGCTCGGCGGCATCGAAACCGTCGGCAAAGCGAACGTCGGGCAAGTCGGTCCCCTCCCTGCCGGCGCATGTGCCGGCGTTCCTTGTATATCTGCGACAGCGATACGACACGAGGGGCAGAGCTCATGGCAACGCCCCAGCGTGGTAACGCGCTGAACGCTACAGGGACGTCACGGACATCCCGCGGACGGTATGTGTCGCTCCGCGGCATAGGACGTCAACATCCGCGCGCCCGGAGTAGTCTTACTGAGCGCGCAGAGAAGGCAGGAGAAAGCATGATCGATCTCAGTGAGGGCGTCCCGGGCGTCAACGCCGATGAGCCCAAGAACTTCGAAGATTTCTGGGCGTTCTACCTCAGCCAGCACCTCGATCCGCGGACCCGACTGGTCCATGCAGTGGGCACCGCCGCTGCCTTCGCAGTCGGCATCACGAGCATCCTTCAGCGCAAGCCGCGACGCTTCCTGGCATCGCCGCTACTCGCCTACGGCCCCGCGTTCGCCAGCCACTTCATCCTAGAGAAGAATCGGCCGGCGACGTTGGGGGGTCACGTCCTCTGGTCGATCGGTGGTGACCTGCGGATGCTGAGGAAGGTCGCCACCCGCACCATCGACGCCGACGTCCAGACCATCCGCGATGCGCTGGGAATGCGCGAGGATCAGGTGACTCTCGCCGACTGGGATCGCGATCGAGAACTGATTCCGCCCAGCATTGAGCTCCCAGCACCCGCGCCACGCGAGGTGGTTGCCGTCAACTGACGGCGGCCACGGCTAGGGTGCGACGGACTGTTCGTCCGAACCCGTCGCCGCAGGTGCGGGATCCACGAGGGCCGTGCTGACGGCCTCATCGGGAGGTGCGGGCAGTACCCGCTGGAGGATGGCGAGGAGGACGGCGCAGACGATGACCACGACGAGGAATCCGAGGGCGGCAACGAGCAGCCCAACGAACACCTCCCCAGCATCGGCGAGCAGAGTCATTCCACCTACGATGACATGTCATGGCTGCAGCACCCGCCGCTCCGGTCGCTGATGCGCCCGACCGCATCGTCTTCCCTGCTCGCCGCCCCACGGCGCTGGTGGTCCCGCTAGCGCTCATCACCGAGGTGGCCGGCGTTCTCAGCATCCTCAACAACGCACCGATCGGCTGGTTCATCGTGGCCGCGCCATGGGTCGCGCTGGTCGTCACCGGATTGGGCATGCGTCCCTCTCTCGCACTGACCCGCGAGGGACTGCTGCAGCGCCAGTATCCCTTCTCCAGCCTCACCCGCTGGGACCTCATCGCCGGCATCGGCCTCACTCGCGCCGGAAACCGCACCATCCTCGCCTACCGGCTGGCCGAGGGCACCCGCCCGCCCCGCCGTCAGCCGGTGGCCAATCTGCTGCGCGCTGCCGATCGTCCCTTCGACGGCGGGTACTTTGCAGACTCGTTGGTCGAGAAGCCCGAGGTTATCCTCGCCACGGTCGAGCGTTACCTCGCTGACCCGGCACTGCGCGAGACGCTCCCCGACGCCAAACGCTGAGGTCAGCAGCAGCACACGCGGGGGCGCGACAATGGCGCATATGGCGACGGCACCTCCCCGCAAGCCCGTTCGCCGTGCCAACGCAGCGGATGCCACGGTGCGCGCCGGTCTGGACCGGCTGGTGCACGCGATCGACCGCGAACTCGACCGTCGCCGCGCTGATGCACAGCTGGAGACCGCGGGGGAGCCTCCCGTTGACATCGAGCAGCTCTCGTCGGTGCGTGGCGACCTGCCCGCGCTGATCGGTCACGGCATCAACGCGGCACTGCGCATGGCCAGTACCAACCGCGGCGATGTGCGCCGGCTGGTTCGCAGCGGCTTCAACTTCCTCAATACCCAGGCCAAGCTCGGCGCGCGAACGCGCGCTGGCCAGACCAGGACTGACGAGTTCGGCTTCGACGAGGAGTGGACCGAGGCCTGGATTCCCGTCTTCGAGTGGGTCTATCGCAATTGGTGGCGGGTGACGGCAATGGGCGTGGAGAACGTCCCCGCCACCGGTCGGGTGCTGCTCGTTTCCAATCACGCTGGCGTCGTTCCCTACGACGGCGCCATGATCCGGGCGGCGCTCTACCTCGAGCATCCCGCCAAGCGCCACGCCCGAGCGCTGGTCCTCGACAGCCTCATGAGCCTGCCGGTCGCCTCCTGGTTCGTGCGCCGCAGCGGCAACACCCTGGCGAACATCGCCGACGCCGAGCGCCTGCTGCGCCGCGACCTCCCCGTGCTCGTCTTTCCCGAGGGGTCGAAGGGCCCGGGCAAGCTCTACCGCGAGCGTTACCGGCTGCGCCGTTTCGGCCGGGGCGGATTCGCCGAGATCGCCATTCGCACCCAGTCGCCGATCGTCCCGGTGAGCGTGGTGGGGAGCGAGGAAATCCACCCCATGCTCGCCGATATCGCACCGCTCGCCAAGCTGCTCGGCCTCCCCTACGCACCTATCACGCCGACGCTGCCTTGGCTGGGTCCGCTGGGCGCTGTCCCGCTACCCACCTCGTGGATCATTGAGTTCCATGAACCCATCTCCACCACGGAATATGACTCAGCGCACGCCAACGACCCGGCCACGGTGCTGGCTCTCTCCGATAGGGTGCGCGATGTCATTCAGAAGGGCGTGTACCGCAATCTCGAACGTCGGGGTTCGGTCTTTGCGGTATCCTCCTGACCCTTGCCGGCTGCACGGCCCAGGGTAGCCAAGCTGGTTAAGGCAACGGTCTGTAAAACCGTGTATCGCTGGTTCGAGTCCAGCCCCTGGGACCATCCCCTCACATGAACGCACCCGCCAACACGCAGACGCGCGCCGACCTCATCGAGAGGAATCTCGCTGAACTGCTCGGCGGCCGCGAGGAGCTCATGGCGCTTCTCGAGTCGGGCATTCCTCTGCGGCACTACATCGGCTTCGAGATCAGCGGGCGCGTGCATCTCGGCTACCTCCTGGTGGCGGCAAAGATCCGCGACTTCATGGCTGCCGGAGTGGAGTGCACCATCTTTCTCGCCGACTGGCACACCTGGATCAACGACAAGCTCGGCGGCGATCGTGCACGCATTCGTGCGGTGGCGCTGGGCTACTTCGCTGAAGCGATGAAGGCAGCGTTGCTCTGTGTTGGTGGCGATCCCTCCGGTCTGCGACTTGTGCTCGCATCCGATCTCTATCGCGAGCGCGAGGACTACTGGGCAACGATGGTGGAGGTGGCCAAGCACACGACGCTGGCGCGGATGCAGCGCAGCGTCACCATCATGGGCCGTCGCGAGGGCGAGCAGATCGACTTCGCCAAGCTTCTCTACCCGCCAATGCAGGCAGCGGATGTCTTCGCCCTCGGTGTGCACATCGCCCACGCGGGAATGGACCAACGCAAGGCCCACGTCATCGCCCGCGACGTCGCCCCGCGGTTGCGCATCAATCCGTTGCGCGGTGCCGACGGATCGGTGATCAAGCCGCTCGCCGCCCACCATCCGCTGTTGCTGGGCCTGAAGAAGCCGCCCACCTGGCCGGTACCCGAGGACCAGCGTCGCGATGTCTTCAGCACCATGAAGATGTCGAAGAGTGACCCCAAGAGTGCGGTGATCATCCACGACTCCCCCGAGGAGTTGCGCGACAAGATCCGCCGCGGTTTCTGTCCGCCGCAGGACGTCGAGCTCAACCCCATCATCGACTGGATTGACAAGCTCTGCTTCAGCCTCGGTGACGCAGAGTTTGTGGTCGACCGCAAGCCGGAGAACGGCGGTCCGGTCACGTATGGCGATGTGGTGGCGGTGCGCGAGGACTATGCGAGCGGGGCGCTCCATCCCATGGATGCCAAGACCGCACTCGCCGAGCGCCTGGTGGCCCGGCTGGAGCCAGCCCGCCGGCACTTCCAGGACCCGGGGCGGCGGTCGTTCCTCGACGAGTTGGACGCCCCCAGCTGAGGGTGCGGGGCTAGACCGCTTGCCTCGCGGGGCGAATAGCCCTGCGCAGGAGGGCGAAGCGCAGGAGCCCGGCGATGGCTGTTGCCGGGACCAGCGTGGCAGCCAGAGCAAGCGCCGAAGGCTGATCGTCGAGGTCGGCGAGAACCCAGAGGGCTGCGGAGGTCACCAGCACGCTGATTGCCAAGGCCACCAAGCCGCCGGCCTGGGCTCGCAGTCGGTTGACGAAGCGGACCTCGCCGAACGTGTATACGCAGTTCAGCGCGGTGCTCATCAGCGTAGTGAGTACCGACGCCGTGATGTTGGCAAGGGTCTCCACCATCACTGAGGACAGGGCCAGGAAGATGCCCACGTATGCGGCGGTGCTGATGGCTCCGATGACGAAGAAGCGCAGGAGAGGCGAACGTCGGGGATGGCGGAGCTCAGCGATCTCCGCGAGCACCCAGGGGGTGCCACCAAGATGGATCTCGACCTCCGCGCGGGCCAGTCCTCCAGCACGGAAGCCCTGATCTGGAGAGCGCCGGGAGACCGGGATCTGGGTGAGCGACATAGTCCCCATCGTGGGGCCGATACCTGTCGCCCCGATGAACTCCGAAGGGGTCCCTGCCGAGCCCTGATTACCGGTGCCAGAGGCTGAAGCTGGTGACCAACCAACCGTAGAGGAGCTTCCCATCGCCGGACCGGACAGCGCCGTAGCTCACCGTGACGGTGCCGTTCCTCACCCACGTCTTCCCGTCCGCGGCCAGGCCGTACGAGCGACTGACGAGTGGCGCGACATCGCCGCAGAGGTAGAAGGCCTGGCCCCGGGGGACCAAGGTGCGGACCATGCCGCCACCCACGACGGTGTTGCCGTGGCCGTCCTGGACCCAGTTCCAGGTGAGGTACTGGTAGTGCTGACCCAGGGGATTCGGGGGGTTGTTGGGGTTGCCGGAGACGTCGCCATAGTTGGCGAACTTCGAGAGGACCTGCGTCTTGTAGTGCAACTGGAGAGGCAGCCGCGGCGCCGGGGCTGCTATGGGGTTGCCGAGCGCACCGCACGCGGTGCCGTTACGGCCAGGCGCCGGGTTCAACGCAATCGTGGCTCCAGAGAACTTTAGGTCGCTCCCGCGGATGTACCCGTACATGCCGTACTGGGGAACTCCTGCGTTCAGGTACGCACGCTCGCCTCCGGTGTGAAAGTACAAGGCGCTGGCGCCGGTACCAATACGGTCGTGCGCATCGATCTCCACATGTCCCTTGGGACAGACGGTGCCAGGGTAGTTGCCGTTAACGGCGAAGCCGGTCTCCTGGCCCGTGTTGTAGAGGAGCCGAGCCGTATGGTGGCTGAGGGGAACGCAGGTTCTGGTCCGCGCCTGCTCATGGTTGAATGGGCCGCCATCGACGACTCGCCCGGCGAATACCGACACGGAGGCGACCGCGACAACCGCGGTCACCAGGACAGCGGCTGCACCCACGCGCCAGCGCTTGCCGAATCGGGGGCGGGAGGAGGTCGGACCTCCGGTAACGTCGGCGGAGGTGAGGGAACGGTCCATGCCCTGACTCTTGCCCACGCCAACGGACATTGGGCGGACGAGGTCGGACCGCTTCCATGGCGAGCATTGACATACGCGATACTCTCGACAGTGAGAGAGAGTCACCTTCCATTGGGATGCGAGGAAGCAGTTGGCAACCCCATCGGATACGTCCGCCCTCAACGGCCGCGCCGGCCCCTTCCGCATCGACTGGCCTCGGTCAGCGGGATACTTCGGCGGCATTGGCGTTGCCGTCGCTCTGGGAGTCGTCGACCCCCCACTTGGGCTCTTCATCGCTGCAGTGCCCTTCGTGAAGATGCTCAACTCCCCCGAGGCCAAGAAGCCACTGCGCTACGTCTCTCAGTTCCTCGAGGGGATGGCCAAGCCAGTGGGTGGTGACAGCGAGGGCACCGTCACCCTGGCTCGCCAGCTCCCCGGGGCGACGACGCGCGGCAACGGCGGAAAGCCGCGTCGATCCCCAGGCAATCAGCAACGGCGACGACGTGAACCGACCGCTCTGACCTCCACGCGCTCGTCTCCCCGCCGCGCGTCCCCGCGGCGCACAATTCAGTCCTCGTCATAACGCACGATTACGGAGACCCTCATGTCGCTCATCCGTATCCCCTCGACCAAAGGACTGCTTTGGATCGGCGGTGTCGCCTCGGCCGCCGTCATCGGCGTTCTCGAGGCACCGTTCGCCATCGTTCTGGCCGCCCTCCCAGTGATCGACCGCTACCTCGCTAACGAGGCGCCTCCCCGGCCGGCCGCCCCCCCCCGGTCGCGAGCCGCCTCCCGGCGCACGGGCGGCACCACCGCAGGCACGGCTCCCAGGCGCACCGTCAGAACCCGAGGCACCGCAAAGCGCACCACGAGCACGCGACGGCGCTCCTCGAACGGGCGGCGCACCCGGACCAGCACCTGATCGCCGGGCCGGCTGCTGCGGCTCATACCGCCGGGTAGCAGAATCTGACGCGGTCGGTGCGCTGAATCCGTTACCCGCGTGTGATGAACCGCGGGAACAGGCTCCGCTACCGTGCTTGGTATGACACCCCTCTCCCGGCGGAGTGCGCAGATCGGCAGCGCCGCCGGCGCTGGCTGACCCAGGCCCCGTGTCCACGCTACGGCGGAATCGAGCACGGCGGGGTCAGGCCATGGTCGAATTCGCCCTGGTGATCGGCATTCTCATGCTCCTGCTCGGTGGCGCCATCGGTGCGGCAATGTGGAGTATCGGTCGCATGGCCGCTGTCAATGCCGCCGAGAACGGCGTGCGGGCCGCCATCGGGGCCCACACAACTGGCGTGAGCTCCGACAAACCCGACCTGAGCGCCGCATCTTCTGTCGTTTCTCAGCTGCGCACCGCGATGCCCGGCACCAACGTTGTCTGGAAGGCACCGCCCGTTGCCCCGGACCACTGCCCCGACGCCACCCAGGTGATGGCCGGACAGTCGTCGCCGAAGGTGGTTGTCTGTGCCGAACCTGACGTCATCGACAACCACCTGGTCCACGTCAGCGTGACCGGTTGCGCCAACGTGCTCGTCCCGACGTTCTCGATCACGGGTTGCGCCGGCGGCGTGGCCATCAACATCGTGGCGACCGGCTACAACCTCGTGTTCGGGAAATGAGGCCGGCCCGGCGGCGCCGTCGCCATGGCCAGGCAGCGTTGGAGATGGCCTTGGTGATCCCCATCATGCTCGCGCTCATTTTCAACTTCGTCGGCATCATGGTCGCGGTGGAGGCTAAGGCTGAGGTCTCCGCAGCAGTGAGTCTCGCTGCCCAGGCAACCATCACCGCCCGAGTGGGCGATGCGAAGAACAGTTGCAAGAACGCGTCCCGCGCCTTCTACGACACCATCTTCAGCACACGCGATCAGTCATTCACGACCTGCCCTTCCGCGGGCTCCCGTTTCTCCACCGCCGCGGTCAAACCGCCCGCGGGCGGGTTGACGGTGACGTACTTCGGCTGCGACGGCGGCTCTGGCGGCCCGAACTTCCTGAGCGGTTCGGGCTACCCCGTGGCCACCTCCACCGGACCATCCATCACGTGCACGGCCCGGGCCCACTACGACTTTTCCAAAACCCCACTGGGATTCGCTGTGGTATGGAACCCCCAATTCGACATCAGTGTCAGCGCCGTGCCCACCACAGCCCGGCAGTGCGTCAGCGCAACGGGATGCTGAGGTCGCCGCGGCGCGGCGAGCGGGGTCAGGTGATCATCGCCGTGGCGTTGTCATTTGCACTTTTTCTCATGGGATTGGTCGCTGTCATCGGCAACCTCTCAGCGATGTACGGAAGGGACGCTGACGCAGCCAGGGCGGCTCAGGACGCAGCCCTGGCCGGCAGTGCGGTGGTCGACATCAAGCTGTTTCTGTCACCCGCGGCCGGCCAGCCTCACGGCCCCCTCCGTTTGGTGCCCGACCCGCGCCCGGCCAAAGACTCCGCCAACGACATCTGCGAGAAGACCGGTGACCGCGACACCGGGGTCCCGAAGAGCACGGTGTGCACGCTCGTGGGGCCTGGCCCGTACCAGTTCCGGATTCAGGCCGAGGTGCGGCTGACCGTGCGGCTGCCTATTCCCATTGCCACCGTCACGGCGAGCGTTTTCCACAGCTATAGCGCCGCAGCACAAGCGGGCACGGTGAATCCCACTGGGCCCTGAGATCTCCTGGGGACGCGCCCATGGCGGCGGCGCCGAACTCAGAGGGAGAGGCATCCGATCTGAGGCGGCAGACGCACGCAAACCGTCACTCACCTGTGATGGGCCGCGCGGCCCCGTCCTGTACGGTAACTCGTGTGAGGTCTCCACGCGGCGGGTTGCGACTAGCCGCTCCCTCGCTGATGGCTGCGTTCTTGCTTTCGGCGGCGCCCCTGAGCGTGCGTGCCTCGGCCGGCAGTGCAGGAGGCCCTCCTGTGGCGGTCACCGGGGGAGGGACGGTGACTGTCCCCGGGCCGGGCAGCGGTGCGAGTTCGGTCAGCGGAGGCGGGGGCGGCCCGGTGAGCGGTTCGGGCAGCGGTGCCAGTTCGGGCAGTGGAGGCGGGGGCGGCCCGGTGAGCAGTACCATTTCCGCCACGTGCATCAACGCATCAGTCTGCGGCCCCGTGGGGGTCAGCGTCGCGGTCCCAGTCGGCCAGGGTGCAGGGACATATGGGAACCCGGCACAGCTCTGCGCCGGGGTCACCGCCTTCGGTATGAGTTGCGGGACTGGCTCAACACCACTACCACCGCCACCACCGCCAGCACCCCCTGCGCCTCCCCCCGGCTTCAGCTTTCCGTTCTCTGTGTCCCAATACTTCCCGACGGGGACGATGACCACGACCCCGCCCGGAGATACCTCGACATTTCTCGTCTTTTCCCCGGTGCGCGCTTCCATCACGGGTTACACGGTGCCCTGCCTCCCGCAGAACTCGACCACCAGCGTCAACGGGCCCGCGTATTACGGTACCGCGACCACCATCCAGATGTCGCTCAGCCTCAACTGTGGCCCGATCACCTGGGACTGGGGCAACCACAGCAGCAACACTGGCGGCCTATCGAGCCAGCACACCTACCGCAATGTATCTGGCTCTAACCCTGACGACACGGACGGTGGCGGCCCGTCCAACGGCACCACGATCACTGCCCGCCAGACCATCTCAACGACCATCACGGCAACATGGCACACGCAGTTTGGAACCAGTCCTGTCGGCAACATACTGTGCAACGGTGCGAGCGCGTGCGTTGACAATGCTAACTGGAGTAGTGGGCAGCACCTGATCGAGCAGATCGAAGCGCTGCCGGTCAACGGGTAGCCGGACCCCCGGACACATGAATCGGGCCAACGCCTCGACGCATCGGGCAGTTCTGCTTGGCTCTGTAGTAGCTGCAGCGACACTGATCACTCTCAGCGGATGCGGTACTGCGCCCACAGCAAGTAAGGGCTTTCACTCAAGCACCGGCGGCGCTAGCACGGGCCCAACGAGCTCGGACGTCCCTCAGACACCAGGGCCTAACGGGGTGACCGCCGTTGCGCTGCCGCCTCTTTCCCTCTATCCCTCGGCCGATCCCTGCGCGTCGCTGTCAGGGACCGAATCCGCATTGTCTGCGCCGGGGCCGTGCCAACAGCA
The DNA here is from genome assembly GCA_051002895.1 of Candidatus Dormibacteria bacterium. Lineage (GTDB taxonomy): Bacteria > Chloroflexota > Dormibacteria > Aeolococcales > Aeolococcaceae > JBPCLW01. The sequence continues at coordinate 13,560 of JBPCLW010000055.1, forward strand.
GTGGCAGGCTCTCCACAATGCCACCATCCCTGGGCAGGACGCCATGGGCACGGTCGCCATTCACCAGGCAGGATATGGCCCCGGGGTGGAAAGTGCAACAGCCGGCGAATGGATCGCGGCGTATGTGCGAACGCAGGCATTTCAACGCTGGGCCGAAGCCCACGGAGATGTCATTGTCGACAGCGAGCTTGATCCCCCCGGGCACGCCGGTGGCCCCGTCGAAACCGCGATGTCCTACGGAGCCCGGATTTCTGAGCCGCCGTGCTCAGCTCCCTCCGCGGTGGTGGCCGTCCTCCTCGACCCCAATGAGGTCGCCACCTTGCGCGGCCAGGGCTGGTCACACCCTTCCTCGACCGCCCTGCTCGTCACCTTCCCCCCCTGTAGCGGCATCGTGATCACCTATCCCAATGGCACGGTCGAGACCCTGTACATCACCAAGCAACCAGTCACCAGGGTGGTCAGCGGCACGGTGCAAACAATCTCCCCCTTCGGACGGGTCTGGATCACCGACGGAGACGTGCTGTGCAGCGTGGCCGGTCTCGGGGGCGTCTGCAAGTCAGCCGGAGCTGGCTAACCCAGGATCCCCTCTGACGGGGCGGTTGCGAGCGCGGCCCGCACCTCTCCGGACGGCGCGAACCGCTGCAACCATGCCGGAGCAAGTGCGGAGGCGGCGGTGGCGGCGGCGGTGGCACCGATGACGCCGGTCCACGCCAACGGCCCCAGGGGACGACATCCGAAGAACTGGCTCAGCCCTGGCGTCTGCACCACGCCGATGAGAACCACAGCGCTGCCGGCGGCCGTGGCGATGACCAGCGGACTCCGGTGCCGCGTGAGCATGGTCTGGGCCAGTTGTGTGCCCACGAGTGCGGCGAGACCCATGGTGCTGGAGCGCTGCTCGGATCCCGGCGTCCAGCGGCCGATCTGCCAGGCGATGGTCGCCCCCGCAGCGGTGGCGGCGCCGCGCAGAACGATTGCCCGCACCAAGGGCGCATCCAGTGAGGGGACGGGCCGCGTCAGCAGCGCCTGACGATGAGCTCGCCGCGCCTCGCCCGCAGACGCTTCGTCCTCTCGCGGTGTGATTTCCAACTCCTGTCGGGGAGTCACCGCCACCGCCAGCGCCGGGAACATGTCAGTGAGGAGGTTGACGAGGAGGAGTTGGCGGGTGGTCACCGGAGAGCGGCCGGCGACCATGGTCCCGCCGACGGTGAAGGCCACCTCTCCGGCGTTGCCGCCGAGAAGGATGGAGAGGGCATCACGCACGCTTCCCCACATGATGCGGCCCTCGACGAGAGCGTCGAGAAGCGCCGTGAGATCCGTCCCGGTGAGCACGATGTCCGCCGCGCTGCGCGCTGCCGACGAGCCCCGCGCAGTGATGCCCACACCGACATCCGCGAGGCGGATGGCCGCTGCGTCGTTGGCGCCGTCACCGATCATGGCGCACACTCGTCCAGCGCGCCGCAGTGCCGCCAGCACCTGCACCTTCTGTTCCGGGGTCACCCGCGCAAACACCTGCGCGGAAGCGGCGAGTTGGGCCCTCTCGGCATCGTCGAGCGCGGAGAGCTCGGCACCGGAGACAACCCGGATGTCCGGCGCCATGCCGAGTTGACGAGCGATGGCGTGCGCGGTCACGGGATGGTCCCCGGTGATGAGTGCGATGGAGATTCCCGCGGCACGGAGTTGCTCGATGAGAGGACGCGCCGATGGGCGCGGAGTGTCGGCCAGGCCCACGTACCCGACCAGTGCCATGTCGCGCGCGGCCGCCTCGATCTGCTCGGCCTCGGTGGCTGACGTGAATCCGAAGCCACTGGGCAACCGTCGCTCGGCGACGGCGATGACCCGCAACCCGTCACGAGCCATGCGCTCGACGGTGGCATCGGCGCTCGGGGGCACAACGGAACAGCGCTCGTGGACCACCTCGGGCGCGCCCTTGATGATGAGCGTCGTCGGCGCCACCGGCCGACGGGGCTGCCGCACCGTCGTCCCCGCTGCCGCGGCGTAGCCCCTCGTCGACTCGAAGGGCAACTCGGCGACCATCGTCCAGGAGCGGTCGGGACGTCGCGCCGCCTCAGTGATGATCGCCTCATCGGTGGCATGGGCATGCCCGTGACCCTGATTCGGCCTGGCGGCGGCGCGCGCGGCGGCTCGCAGAACCCGAGCAGCGCTGCGGTCCCCAGGAGGCACCGCGGGGCCGGTGGCGCCGGCGAGGCTGACGACCCGCAGTCGGTTCTCCGTGAGGGTCCCAGTCTTGTCGAAGCACACGGTGTCAACACGACCGAGCGCCTCCAGGGTGCGCGGCGAGCGAACCAGGACGCCCTGCTCGGTGAGGCGTCGCGCCGAGGCCAGTTGGGCCAGGGTGGCCACCAGCGGCAAGCCCTCGGGGACAGCGGCCACGGCCAGAGCGACACCGTCGGCAACCGCATTGCGTAGTGGCAGGCGGCGGATCATCGAGAGACCGGTGACCATGGCGCCGCCGGCCAGGGTGAGGGGGATGGCCTTGCGGGTGAGTTCCGCAAGTCGAGCCTGCACCCCCCCGGCAGCGCCAAGATCGGACACCGTGGCAATGGCACGGCGAGCGGCGGTGACACTGCCGGTGGCGACGACGATGGCCCGAGCCTTGCCGGCGACGATGATGCTGCCCTCGAAGAGCATGCTGGCGCGCTCGGCGACATCGCTGCCGGGGGTGGGATCGACCTGCTTGGCGACGGGGAGGGACTCGCCCGTCAACGACGACTCGTCGACCTCGAGATCGTCGGCGACGAGCAGCCGGGCGTCAGCGGGGATCACGTCGGGGGCGCGCAGATCGATGACGTCACCAGGACGGAGTCGATCGGCGGGAACCGTGACCGTACGCGTGCCGCTGCGCGCCACGGCCAGTCGGCGCTCGGTCGTCGCCGCCGGGGGCACGGTGACGCGGCGGGCGAAGAGCTCCTGATCGGCGAAGAGCTCGGCCGTGGCACGCTCCGCCCGCACCCGCTGGGCACCGCCGATGAGGGCGTTCACTCCCATGACCCCTCCCACGAGCAGGGCGTCCACGGAACTGCCGAGAATTGCCGAGGCCGCAGCGCCAACGGCAAGCACAGGGGTGAGGGGATCAGCAAGCTCAGCGCGGGCGGCGTGGAAGAGATCGGTGCCGATATTGGCGGGACGGAGGAGCGTCTCCACCACCGGCCAGTCCGCGAGTTCGTGCAAGCGGCGCCGCCACTCCGAGTCCAGTGGTTCGGCGACCAGCGGCTGGGCCCCGCGGGTCAGTCTCCCGTATACGGTTTCGGGATCCAGTGCGTGCCAGGCGGTGAGCGGCTGGGGGTCGGGGTCGGGTCGTCGCAGAACAGTGCGAGCCGCCACTGCGCCACTGACCAGCGCCGCGGCGCCGGCCCCATTCACCGGACTGAACTGGCTGGCCAGGCTCTTCTGGGCCCCGTCGTCGCCTGTTCCGCTCACCAACAGCAGCCCGGCGAGAGTGGTACCCGCCTTGGCCAACAGAACAGCGCGAGCGCTCGCGGTGCGGGCCGCAGGCAGAGCGGACAGCACCCGAACCGCGGCGGCGAGATCGCCGCCGGTGATGATGTCAGCGGTCCACGGTGCCGCCCCGCGGGGGTCGTCGAGGGCGACGCTCACGTCGGCTACGGCCAGAGCGGTGAGGGTGTCCCGCGATGCGAAGTCGGGGTGGAGGGCACTGATCAGCAACACCGGGCCCCGGTCGTCGCGCATCCGGCGCACGACGTCGAGCAGCCCCGTACCTGCTGATTCGTGATGGTCGACGCTGCCCCCGAGCTCAGCGGTTCCGGCGACATGGCGGAGCACGACACGGACTCCGGCGCGGCGGGCGGTTTCGAGGAGCGGAGCGGCGAAAGGATCCAGTTCCCACGCCACCGACACGTGGCCGACGGCGCGCCCCCGGACCATGAGGCGCGCCTGCTGCACGCCTTCCGCCGGCGCATGAGTGGCGTCATGACGGATCCATTGCAGGCGCGCTCCATCCGCAGGCAGTTCGCCGTGGGCCGGTGCCGGCGCCCGCTCATTGTGGAGCAACGCATCCGCCACTTCGTGAACACGACCGGGACTCCAGTTCCGCGCCCGACCCTCGGAACTGATCACCTGACGCGCGTCACCGCGGAGGGCGGCGCCGTCGATGATGACGACCTCGATTCGATCGAGCCGACGCAACGCCCCGGGGTCGAGGATGACAATGTCGCGCGCCGCGAGACCCCGGCCGAGCACCGAGGCGAATGCCTCGCGACCGAGATGGGCGGCCTTGGGCTCCCCGGCAAGGATGGAATCGGAGATGCTCCGCGAGGTGCCACCGGCCAGCAGCGCACCCACGGCGGCGACCAGCGAACCTCCCGCCGCCTGCTCCATGTACGCCTCGACCGGTCCCGGCGTTGCCCCCTTGGCCATGTCGACAGCCATATCGACGGCCGCGTCGACCACCACGTGAGAGGCTTCACCCGCGGCCGCCGCGGCAGCTGCCCACCCTCGTCGAGGCCGGGGCGTCCCGCCCGCGCCGCGCCGCGCCGCAACCACCGGTCCCTGAGGCCGCGACGGCGAGGCCAGATCGGGTTCGCGCCGAGCCCAGGCCCTCCGGCTGGCGCGCGCCTCGGAGATCTGGCCGGCACGCGTCGCCAGATCGAGGAGCGGGCCGGCCGGGGCCTGGGCGAGAGCGTGGGCCGCCGCACTCGCGGTGGTCAGCAGGAGGTCCGCGCCCACCCGGCCAATCTGGGCCTCGAGGGCCGCAACCGCTCGGGGTTGGTGGCGGGCAACCACCACGGCGGCGCGAGCAGCCTGAGGCGCTGCGGGGAGTCGCGCGACCTTGCCCGCGACCGCAGCTCCGGCGGCCACCGCGTCGACGACCGCCGCCGCGAGTGGCGCGGCAACCGCAAGCCGGTCGCCAGGAGAAGCAACCGGGACGGAGGCGGTCACCGGGTGTCTGTTGCCGGTGACCGCCGCGGCGACGGCGTCACGAAGTTCATCGACTGTGAGCGTCGCCTCGCACTCGACGACGAGCCGGGCAAGCGAGGTCTCGACATGCGCCGCGACGACCCCGGGAAGTGCACGGATCACGTCCTCGACTGCGATCACGTGCGCCGCTGAGTGGGGGAAGCCGAGGATCGGGCGCAGGTCGAGGTGAACCCGACGCCCGTTCGACCAGGCGACGAGTACCGCTTGCAGCGGACGAGTGGGAAGTTCCAGTTCGGGGACCATCTCGGCTGCGGCTCTGCGCGCGATACTGCGGGTCGCCGCGATCACCGGGGAGCTCACCACGCCGGCCGCGTCCGTCGCCGTACTGGCGATTGAGAATCCGGCTCGTGCCACCTCCGTGCTGGCCCGCACGACGGTGCTGGTCAGCGAATCGGGCAGACGCATGGGGACGGCGGACTCCGGTAGCGACAACAGCGAGGGCGCGAGGCTCAACAGTGTGAGGGTCAGGGACGGAACGCCGCCGGGTGAGCCCACCGCCCACCGGACGTTGAGGACTTCTTCGACGGGAATTAATCAGTCACCGCTGATGATGTGGCCATGGTCGACACCTTCTCGATGCGATCGCTCACCGATCAGATTCCCCGAGCGCTGTTGCTCGTCATCCCCTGGGAGATCAGCCTGCCGGTATGCCTTGCCGCCGAACTGACTCATCGGCTCGACCAGCGAGGATTGCTCGACCATCCCGCCTGCGGCCCCATCCTTGACGCGGCGAAAACCGCCCGGCGGATACTGCCACTGCCTGGCACCTAGGCCAAGGGCGGTCGTATCCTTGCAGTCAGGGGCTGCTGCCGCGGGAGCGGGCCGAGATGAATCCGTAGACCACGGCAACCAGGCCGAGGAGGACGGCGAGCGCGGCAGTCCGTTCCCAATGGAGGGGCTGGACGATGGCGGCGACAACCGCTGCCGCGAGACAGAGTGCGGCGAGGAGCCACGCGACGTTCGTACTGGTCATGTCGGACACGGTACGGGATCGGGCCGCCCGCACCGCCGGTCCTGGCGATGACCCACACTCCCCGGCATGGGAGATGCGCCGCCCCCGGCCGGGTCCCTGCTCGAGGACGGGCGCTTCTTCTCTGATGTCGGCAAGCTGCGCGCAGCCGACCAGGCCCTCCATGAGGCACTGCGCATGGGGGAGGACGCCGGGACCGCGCACGGGTTGTTGGCGCTGAACGCCGTCCGCGATTCGCGCTGGCGTGACGCCGCTCGCGACCTCGCCGACGCCGAGGCTGCAGGGTTCCACGAGGACTGGGTGGAACGCTTGCGTGGTCGCATCCTTTTCCGCAGCGGTGATTCGCCAGCGGCCAAGCTGGCGTTCCGCCGCGCCGCGGAGATCCATCCCCGGGATGCCGGTGCGCTCTTCGACGCTCTGTGTGTCGCGCTTTCCCAAGGCAACGCGAGTCGAGTGAGCACCCTGCTGGCATCGCTCGAGGAGATCGTCGGCGACGACGACCGACTGGCCCGTCAGGCGCGGAGCCTCGTCGCGCTGCAGCAGTGTGACTGGGAGACAGCCCTGACCGAGCTCTCGATCTTCGTGGAGAGCGACAACGTCGTGGCGCTGAACAACCTCGCGGTGGCACTCATCGCTCAGGGCCGCGTCGGGGAGGCGCGCGCTGCGATGCGGCGCGCGCTGATCGCTGGGGAGCGCAGCGCCCATTGGGATGATCTCCAGCGCAACCGGCGGCTCATCGTCGGCCAGACACTCCGGCCCCTCAAGGATGATCCCGAGTCCGATGTACCGGTGTTTCGCCGTTCTGGGGCACGGCCCATCGTCATCGTGGGCGTGCCGCTGCTGATCGCCCTGCTGCTGCGCGGGTTGCTCGATACCCATGCCTGGGTTGCGGCGATGATCGTGTTCTGGGTTGTTCTTAGCGTACTTGCAGTTCTCCTCCTCCGCCCCGGCAAGTACCGTGCCATCCCGCTGTGGAGTGGCGTAACGGTGCACCGCGACAGCACCCTACGCCGGTGGTTGGGGCGTCATGCTTCGTGGCGGAGGTAGGGGTCGCGCCCGACGAGGCCGAGTAGCCGATCCTGCAACGGAGCATCGTCAGGGACAGTAACCGCCGGGCCGAAGACTCCCATCTGCCTCCACGATTCGATCTCAGGCGCGAATTCGTCCCACATCCCCTGCACCAGGTCGTCCGGCAATTGCGTGTTCACGCCGATCCACTTGGCGATGTCGTAGGCGCGAAAGCCGCGAAAGCTGGTGATGTGCTTCAGATCCTCGCGCGCTGGGAAGTCGCCATACGACAGGTGAACGTTTCTCTCGGGATCGTCCAGTTCCTCGACCGCAGCGATGGCCTTCTGACCGTAGCTGCGATAGCTGCCCGCGGGGTCGTCCCCGAGGAGATCACCAGCGTGGGTCTCTCCCACCTCTGCAGTCGTTCGCCCAGCAAGAACGTCCGGCACCCAGGCGGAGTCGAACGCGTGATAGTTGACGATGTCACGCAGGGAGACATCGCCCTGCCCTCCGGTCTGAAACCACGCGGGCTTATTCTGATCCCACTGCTCATCTCTGATCTGGTCGATGGTGTCCATCAATGCCACCTCGGACCTAATGAAAACGTCTTGCTCGGACATGGTTTCCTCCTTCACCGGCTATGGAGCGAGAATGACCTTCATCGCCTGCCGCGCCTCGAAGAGCTCATAACCGGTGACTGCTTCATCGAGGGTGAGGCGATGACTGATGATTGCCGCCGGCTGCACCGTGCCATTGCGGATGAGTTCGAACGCTCTCTCCCAGCCACCGATGATGTTGGCGGTGCCGCAGAACTTCAGGTCGATGCCTTTGACGAAGCTGATGTTGAGGGGAAACTCCATCTCGGGATCGGAGTGAACCCCGATGACGGCGATGTGGCCGCCGGGGCGAACGACGTCAATGGCATCGAGAAGTGCTGGCACCAGTCCCACACATTCCAGGACCGCATCAGCACCACGGTCGCCGGTGCGCTCCTGGATGTATGTCGGCGGGTGCGTCTCGCCGGCGTTCACCGGCGTCGCACCGAAGCGCTCCGCCATGGCCAGACGTTGCGCGACGGTATCGACGGCATACACAACCGCGGGGCGGAACGACATCGCCGCCTGGATGGCCATAAGCCCCACCGGCCCGCAACCGATGACGACAACGGAATCTCCCTGCTCGATGTGGGCCGCACCGGCGACTTCGAGCCCCGTGGTGAAGATGTCGCCAGCGAACAGGATCTGCTCGTCGGACAGCGCGGGCTCGACCTTGTGCAGGGCGATATCGGCGTTGGGGATGCGCACGTAGTCGGCCTGTCCGCCATTGACGTCCCCGAGAAAGGCCCCGTAGCCGAAGACGCGCTGATCTGGGCAGCGTCCAAAGTGACGGCGTTCGCAGTACCAGCATCTGCCGCAGGGAATCATGAACGACGCGAGCACACGATCCCCGGCCTTGAAGCGAGTGACCTCGGGCCCCACCTCCTCGATGACACCGATGAATTCATGGCCGAGGGTGCTTCCCGGTGTCATCCCCGGGATGCGACCGTTGAGCACATGGAGATCGCTGCCGCAGATGGCCGTTGTGGTGACCCTGAGAAGCGCGTCGCCGGGCTCCTCGATGGTGGGCCTGGCCACGTCGTCGAGCTCTACGCGACCAAAATCGGCAAACACCAGTGCCCGCATGTGATCTCTCCTACCGGGAAGCCGTGCTGCGAGGGCGCAGCGCCGAGGCGAGAGCCGACAGCTGCTCGCGTGTGCCCATGGCGACGAGGACGTCCTCGGGATGGAGGGGGGTATTCTCGGTGGGACCGACGCGGAGCTCGCCCGCGGGACTGCGTAGCGCGAGAAGAACGGCACCGCTCTGGCGCAGCGTGCCAACGGTGAGCTGATCGACGACACGGGCAGGAACGACGAGCTCCTCGACGCGCATCGGTGTTCCACCCTTGGAGCCGGCGAGGACATCGAGAGTGTCCACGACGGCGGGCTGGAGGGCGAGTGCCGCCATGCGCCGCCCACTCAAGGTGTATGGACTGACAACCCGATTTGCTCCTGCCCGGGTGAGCTTGTCTACCGACTCCGGATGCGACGAACGGGCAACGATGTAGAGATCGGGGTTGAGCGCACGGGCGGTGAGTACGATGTACACGTTGCGCTCGTCGCTGTCGACGGCGCTTACCAGGCCACGTGCACGCTTGATCCCGGCGTGCAGCAGAACGTCGTCATTGGCGGCGTCACCGACGATGCTCAGCACGTTGTCGTGCTCGACGTTGGCAAGCCCCTGAGCATTCCACTCGACCACCACAAACGGCTCGTCGGACTGGGATATCTCCGTCACCGCCTGGCGACCGGTGCGGCCGTACCCGCACACGATGACGTGATCTCGTAGCTCGTCGAGACGGGATTCCACGCGCCGAGACCTCCGGTAGCGCTGCCAGTCGCCGCTGGACAATAGCTCGATGAGAACGCCCAGAGTGTAGAGGAAGTCGATGACTCCGAAGATGATCACCGTGATGGTGAACACCTGGCCGCCGGGGCCGAGTGGATGCACCTCCTGGTAGCCGACGGTGCTGATGGTGATGATCGTCATGAAGAGGCCGTCCAGGGCCGAGTAGCCTTCGATCACCATGTAGCCGGCGGTCCCGTAGGCAACCAGGAGCAGGAGGCCGAGCGCGCCGGCGCCGAGGCGGCGCAGCGGGTGAACCGGCTCCGCGGGAGGAGGGCTCAGTGCTCGTCCTCGGCGGCGCGGCGCTGGATGACCCGGTCGCGAAGCTCGTCCTCCATTTCCCCGGGGCCGCTCTTCTCGCGAGCCAGCCAGAAGGGCAGACGCTCGCCCCGCGCCGCAGCGGCGTTTGCCTCGGCCTCGAGGTGGGCGCGCAGCGCGGCGTCGACGGCGGCGGAGAGTTCTCCGCCCGCAGCGGTGAGCGCGATCGCCACCTCCTCGGCGATGACCACGCTGTTGGGTGGCGGAGGAGGCGGAGTGCTCGACCCGAAGAGCCGGCCAAGCCAGGACATGGAGGCAGTCTAGTGTCCTCGCAGATGACCGTGGGGATCGCTCCGAGGGAGAGCGGCGCGATCCCCTGCTACGATCCCTCTCCCTCAGCAGCGACGTGTGGAGAGTCGCCCTGCCCGCGATCGAGCCCTACACCCGACGGTTGCTGCGCTCGGTGCAACCCATCGTCGTCGCCAACCGTGCGCCGCTCTCGCTGGAGCCTGCAGATCCGCTCCGCGGCCAGCCGGAGCGTTTGATCAAGGGCGCCGGTGGTTTGGTCACCGCGCTGTCCTCGCTGGCGAGCGCGACCCGCGCGGTCTGGGTGGCCTGCGCCCGCAACGACCAGGACCGCAAACTTGCCGCCGGCGGTGACCCTGCCGAGCTACGCACCGACGATGGCACCGACTTCCGCGTCTCCTTCGTTGACACGACGCCGGAGGCGTATGACCTCTACTACAACGTCATCAGCAACCCCCTGCTCTGGTTCGTCCAGCACTACCTGTGGGACCTGGCCCGCGAGCCCGTCGTCGACGCCTCCACCCAGCACGCCTGGGAGGCGGGATATGTGGCGGTGAATCAGCAGATCGCCGACCGCATTGCCAAGGTGGCGGCGATGTCCGAGAAGACCCCCTTGGTGCTGCTCCAGGACTATCAGCTGTATCTGGTGGCGCGGATGGTGCGCGAGGTACTGCCCGACGTTCGGCTCCAGCATTTCATTCATATTCCCTGGCCGACGCCGCAGTACTGGAAGATCCTCCCCAAGCGCATCCGCGACGACATCGTGCACGGCATTCTTGGCAACGACGTCGTCGGTTTCCAGACCCGCCGCGACGTGCGCAACTTCCTCCTCACGTGCGAGGAGAACCTCGGACTGGGCGTGGATTTCCGGGAGCGCACAGTGTACTACCAGGGGCGCGCGGTCTGGGTGCGCAACTATCCGATCTCCATCGACATTCCCTCCCTCAGCAAGCTCTCGAAGCACCCCACGGTCCTCGAGGAGGAGAGGCGCATCCAGGAGTGGCGGCCGGAGAAGCTCATCCTCCGGGTCGACCGAACAGACCTTTCGAAGAACATCGTGCGCGGCTTCCTCGCCTACGAGCGGATGCTGGAGAGGCACACGGACCTCCACCACCGGGTGCAGTTCTGGGCGTTCCTGCAACCCAGCCGCCAGGACATCGGCGATTACCGGGCCTATCTCGGCAATGTTCTCTCGGTGGCGGCACGCATCAATCGCACCTTCTCCAGCGGAGGCTGGACCCCGATCCGGGTCGAGATCGAGGACGACATGCACAAGGCCATCGCCGGTTATCGCAACTTCGATGTCCTTCTCGTCAACCCGATCTATGACGGCATGAACCTGGTTGCCAAGGAGGGCATGCTGTGCAATACCCGCAACGGCGTGCTCGTCCTCTCGGAGAATGCGGGTGTCCATGAGGAGATCGGCGAATTCGCGCTGACCGTGAATCCCTTTGACGTGGATGAGACCGCGGAGGCGCTGTACGTCGGATTGCACATGGACGAGCCGCAGAGGAGCGTCCGAGCGGAGCGCATCCGCGAGACGATTCGCAGCAACGACATCACTCGCTGGATCGGCACCCAGCTCCAGGACCTTCGCGACCTGATCGGGTAGGCGGCCAGGTGCTGGAACTGAGCTGGGATCAGGTGTTCTCGTGGCGCATGGAGAGACAGGGCCTCAGCGAGCGCGCCGCCACCGATGTTGCCGCGGCGGTGTCGGCGGCCGTGGGCATCCAGTCCCAGATGTCCTCGGCCGCGGATCTCTCCGTCGCAGCGCGCATGGCGACGCCGCAGCGTGGGGCCACCGATGCGGCTCTCTGGGAGGGGTACACCGTGTGGAGGACATGGGCGTTGCGGGGAACGCTTCACCTGCTCCCCGCTGCCGAAGCGGGGATCTGGCTGGGAGGCCTCTCCGGCCGCCAGAACTGGCGGCGGGCGTCCTGGTTGCGCGCGTTCGGAATATCGATGGAGGAGATGGAGGCGCTCATCGACGCGATCGGGCTGGAGCTTGCCGGCGAACCGCTGACGCGGCTCGAACTGGGCGCCGCCGTCGAGGAGCGGCTCCGCACTCCTGGCCTGGCGGAGCGCCTCCAGGAGAGTTGGGGCGCCCTTCTCAAGCCGGCGGCCTACTCCGGGCTGCTCTGCCACGGGCCGCCGCGGGGACGGTGGCTGACCTTCACCCGCCCGGATCGGCTCCTCGGCGACGTCCGGCGAGTCGACGGCCCCACCGCGCTGAGCGAACTGGTCCGGCGATTCCTCACCGCCCATGGGCCGGCAACGGCGCCCGAGGTGGCCCGCTGGTGGGGCGTCCCCCCCGCGCAGGGCCGCCGGCTCCTCACCGCCCTGGCCGATGAGACGACCACCGTATCGATCGACGGCTCCCCCGCGGTGGCCCTGCGAGCCGACGTTCCCGCACTCGCCGCAGCATCACCCAGCACGCAGGTGCGGCTGCTCCCGCTCTTCGACGTCTACACCATCACCGGGCTCACCGGGGCAGCCGTGCCCCTGGCGCTCCGGCCACTCGTCTCCCGCACCTCGGGGTGGATCTCGGCGACCGTGGTCATGGGCGGGCGGGTCGTCGGCGTTTGGGAATCCGCCGTGCGGCGTGGCGTCGTCGAGGTCTCCGTCAGCTGGTTTCGCGGAGCGCGACGACCGCCCCGCCCGTTACTGGTGGCCGAGGTGGAGCGTCTCGGGGCCTACGCGGGGACTTCCGCGCGCCTGGTAACCGGGGGCCGGTGAGGCCGGATCAGTGACCGAAGCCGGCGAAGGCGGCCACGAAGAGCCAGGACACCAGTGCACCAGCACCCAGCCAGAGGGCGATCAGGCCACGGCTGGTCAGTCCCGACGCTGTGGTGCGGCGCTGCTTCAGCCAGCGCTCGCGGACGGCGAGTTCGTCAGCGCCGTTGGGAGCGGTGGCCAGGGGCCGCACCGGGCTCTCGGTGGGGGTCATCGATGGGTGCAACGTGGCCTCCTCGGCCGTGGTTACGGGGTGCCGTGCACATTTTGGTGAAAAGTCAGTTGGCGAGGGCCTAAAATGGGAGCGAGGCTCTCCCACGGCCCGAGCCAGCGCCCCGCCGGCCGGCAACATCGCCGACCGCGGTGCCAGAGGAAACCACGTGACCCCGACCGAAGCCGCGAGCAGCGAAGGTCACCACGTTGGGCTCGATAAGCCCATCTACACGATCAGCGTGGCTGCGGAGATTCTGGGGACCCATCCGCGGACTCTCATGATGTATGAGCACCTCGATCTGGTCATCCCCCATCGCACGCCGACAAACCGCCGTCGCTACTCACAGCGCGACGTGCTCACTCTTCAGGCCATTCAGCGACTCACCCGCAAGCACGGACTGAACCTCAATGGCGCTCGCTACGTCATCCACCTGGTGCAGCGGCTCGACAGCCACGGCATCGCCCGCCCGGAGTATCTGCGGGACATGCTCGTCACTCACGTACGCCTCTGACGTCGGCTGGTGGCGCCTAAGCCGCCATTGGCAGTGCTACATGACGTGTCAGAGGTGATGTTGCCTATCATCCCCGATATACTCCAACGGAAGCGTCGAGCGGCCCCCTTCCGCGGGTCGGGCGCCCCGCGGAGGCTCTCGTGGACCAGGATCAGGCTATCGACGTCCTGCTCATCGAGGATGACCAGGAGACCAGAGAGATGTACAAGACAAAGCTGGAGCTCGATGGCTACCGCGTGCACGTCGCGGGCGATGGAGACGAGGGCTTCGTCCAAGCCCAGGAGCTCCATCCCGATATCATCTTTCTCGACATCCGGCTTCCCAAGAAGGACGGCTTCGAGGTTCTGGAAGCGCTCCGCCACGAGGATACTACCGCGGACATTCCGGTGATCATCCTCAGCAACTTTGGCGAGCAGGAGCTGGTCGACCGAGGCTTGAAACTCGGAGCAATGGAGTTCCTCGTCAAGGCGCAGACCTCGCCGATGGTGCTCTCGGAAGGGATCAATGAGTGGCTGAAGGAGTAGCCAGCGGCCAGAGCGACAGACGCTTGCCGGGGTCGCCGAGCTTCGACAAACCGCTCTACACGATCAGCGTGGCCGCGGAGATTCTGGAGACACATCCTCGAACCTTGATGATGTATGAAAACATGCGCTTGGTTGTCCCGCAGCGCACGACGACCAACCGTCGGCGTTTCTCCCAGCGCGACATCCATAAGCTGCAGACCATCCAGAATCTCACCCGGAACCACGGAGTCAATCTCACCGGCGTGCGCTACGTGCTTGACCTGCTACGCCTCCTCCAAGAGAACGGCATCGCCGCCCCTGAGGCGTTGCGCGACATCGACGTCTCTCAGATGAAACTCTAAGTCCGCCGAGCAGAAAGGAAACGACGCCATGACTGTCCACGAAGCGCCGCCGGGCACGACCCGCCAGTCTGTCCTCGACGTTCTCCGCGGCCTGCTCACCGACGTGGTGCGCTTCGGCAAGGCTGAATTCACCCTCGTCAAGGCCGAGGGAGCAGAGGCTGCCAAGCGCAGCGCCATCGGCATTGGACTGCTCGTGGGTGCGGCGATCTTCGGCCTCCTCCTCGTCATCTTCCTGTTCGGTGCCGCCGCTGAGGCCATCGGCACCCTGCTCAATCACCAATGGCTGGGCTGGCTCATCGTGGCCGGCTTCTTTCTCATCATCACCGTGGTGCTCGCACTCCTTGGCATTGGACGCGTCCGCGGCGCGATCAAAGAAGGCAAGGAGGTGGCCAGCATCGTCAAGGAGGATCTCTCGTGGGTCAAGGAGTTGCCGAAGCGAAACGGGAGCGGGAGCTGAGCAAACAGGCCCTGGCTGCCCAGGTCACCACGCTCGAAACCCGGGTCCGCGAGGAGCTCGACTGGAAGGCGAAACTTCGCCGCAACGGTGCGCGTTATGCAGTGATCGGCGGCGTTGCCGTGGTGACTCTCACCGCCATCGTGGTCCTGCGTATGAAGCTCGGTAAGAAGCGAGACAAGCAGACGATCAAGGTCAACGACCTTGATGACATCGCCAAGGAACTCCAGGAGCTCCGCGATGAGTTGGACAAGCGCCGTGGTCGCGACGGTGGTCCCATGTGGCAGAAGCTCGCCCTACGCGTTGCCGCTGCCGGTGCCGCCGCGGGGGGGACCCTGGCCGCTCGACAGATGATGGAGCGATACGCCCCCGAAGCGGCCGGAGAGGGCTCCGACGACGCCCCCGGCACCGAGGCGGGCAAGGCCGCGCGGGCCGCCGCCCTCTAGGTCCATGAAGCAGCCGCCCACGTCGTCTCGCCGCCGCCGCGCCAACCTCCCCCAGGAGGGCGGCGTTGCCACGGCCACGACAAAGAGCGGCAAGCGCTGGGGGCTCTCGCGCCGGTGGCGCCGGGTCCTGGGCGTCTTCGCGGGATTGATCGCGGTGCTGGCCGGCGTCCTGGGCGGCCTCGTCGCCTACGCGTCCATCACCCTGCCCGATGTCAACGACATCGGAAAGCACACCGGCACCATCAAGATCGTCGACCACACCGGCAAGCCGATCGCCGAGGTCGGACACGACAACAACAGCCGCCATACGGTGACCATCAACCAGATCGCCCAGATCATGCAGGACGCCACCACCGCTGCCGAGGATCACAACTTCTACAGCGAGGGCGCCTTCGACCCCAAGCGCGTCCTCAAAGCGCTGGTCGTTGACGTCATCCTGCGCCGTCCGGCGGAGGGTGCCAGCACGATCACTCAGCAGCTCGCCAAGCAGGCATTCTTTGGTGCTCAGGCGGAGAAGTCGCCGCTGCGCAAACTGCGCGAGGCGCTCCTCGCCAACGAGATCAACGCTCGGTTCAGCAAACCCCAGATTCTCGAGATGTACCTCAATATTAACTACTACGGCGAGAATGCCTATGGCATCGAGGATGCGTCCCAGCGCTACTTCGGAAAGCACGCCAGTGAGCTCAACCTCAGCGAGGCGGCCATGCTGGCGGGCCTCCCCCAGGCCCCATCAGCGGACGACCCGTACGTCAGCCAGGCGAACTCCTTCGCCCGCATGCATTACGTCCTCATCTCCCTGGTACAGATCGGCAAGGCCACGCAGCAGCAGGCACAGGACGCCGATCCCCTCAACCCCGATGGCAGCCCCAATGCTCAGCACCAGACGGCGATTCTCGATGACCTCAAGCGCGGCAAGCCGTCCAACTTTGGGATTGCGCCGCATTTCGTCCAGTACGTGCAGGATCAGTTGACCGGTGAATTCGGTGG
Source organism: Candidatus Dormibacteria bacterium (assembly GCA_051002895.1). GTDB lineage: Bacteria > Chloroflexota > Dormibacteria > Aeolococcales > Aeolococcaceae > JBPCLW01. Next base: position 29,710 of record JBPCLW010000055.1, read on the forward strand.
CGACCCCAGTTACATCCAGGGTGACCTCACAGTCACCACCACGCTCGACCTCGACACCCAGGCCCACGCTCTCGACGCTGTGACGCAGGGAGTGAACAAGATCGGCCACATGGCCAACAACGGCGCCCTGCTGATGATGAACAGCCACACCGGCGACATCATGGCAATGGTTGGATCGGCCAACTTTAGCGATAACGCGATAGCCGGGCAGTACAACATCACCACGGCCTTGCGACGTCCCGGTTCCTCCTTCAAGCCCTACGTCTACGAGACCGCGTTCAAGAACGGCGTACTCAGGCCGGACTCCACGCTTCACGACACCCGCCAGGAGTCGCAGAAACTGGGCGGCGTCAACAACTTTGACCTTCGCTTCGAGGGCAACATCAGCGCCGCCAGTGCACTGCTCGGTTCCCGCAATGTTGCCACCGAGGATGCCGCTAGTCGGGTGGGCATGCAGAACATCGCCAATTTCGCATACAGCCTGGGGATCGATCCCAACACCGAACCCATCACCGACAACCTCAGCTCCGCCATCGGCACCTCGTCGATCCGGATGGTCGACCACACCGCGGCGTATTCGGCGTTCAGCAATGGCGGCCACAAGGTTGCCCCGCGGAGCATCCTCAAGGTCACCGACGGTCAGGGCAACGTCCTTGTCGATCACACCCAGGACGTGACCGACAAGGGCGTAGTGATGACACCAGCGGAGGCATGGGGCGTCACCCAGATCCTCCGCGGCTACGCCAAGCATTGGGGCCTAGGCTTCAAGTACGACACCGCCGGCAAGTCCGGGACCACCGACAACTTCGTCGACGCCTGGTACATGGTGTACACGCCCGACTGGGTCACCGCCACCTGGACGGGACACACTGATGGGACCAAGGCCGGTGAGGTGGGTATGGATGGGGTGTTCGGCACCGACGAGGGCAAGGCGATCGCTGTGCCCTTCGTGAACACGCTGCCCAAGCCGTCCGCCTTCCAGCCGGTCAGGGGCGCGCTGCCAAACTGCAACTCCAGCGATCAGTCGTTCTCGGGCCAGGCGGGCTGTCCGACGCCGACACCGCGCCCCACGCCGTCGCCGACAGCGACGCCCAGCGCGACAGAAACTCCCACGGCCCTGCCCTCGCCAACGGAGACCACCGCTGCGACACCCACCCCATGCGTCGTTCCCAAGCCGGGTCCGAAGCCCAAACCTACCCCGCCACCCTGCCCCTAGCAGGACGCTGAAAATCCCACCCCCGACCGCCGCGGATTTTCAGCGGTAAAGAGGATGTCGGCTCTCGGCGGGCAGAGCCCACCTTCGCCGACGTTCTTTGGGCTCTGTCGGAAGCCACC
>JBPCLW010000056.1:0-21226 GCA_051002895.1 Candidatus Dormibacteria bacterium
GGAGGGTAGAGGCGGGTGAAGTCGGTTCGGCCAAAACCTCTGTTGCGTTCGGTTTTCCACTGCACCGGTGTGCGCACGCCGTCGCGGTCGCCGAGATAGATGTTGTCGCCCATACCGATCTCGTCGCCGTAGTAAAGGATGGGGCTGCCGGGCAAGGAGAGCAACAATCCGTAGAAGAGCTCCATCTGGCGACGCCCGTTGTTGAGCAGCGGTGCCAGGCGGCGGCGGATGCCGAGGTTGAGCTTCATGCGTGGGTCATGGGCATACTCGCCCCACATGTAGTCGCGCTCCTCGTCGGTGACCATTTCCAGGGTCAGCTCGTCGTGGTTGCGCAGGAAGATCCCCCACTGTGAGGAGTCGGTGGGGAGCGCAGGGGTGCGCTCGAGAATTTCAGTAATCGGATAGCGGTTCTCGCGGCGGAGACCCATGTACATGCGCGGCATGATGGGGAAGTGGAAGCACATGTGGCACTCCGGATTCTCCTGGGTGCCGAAGTAATCGACGACGTCCTCGGGCCACTGGTTGGCCTCTGCGAGGAGGACGCGCTCGCCACCGTACTCCCGGTCAACGGTGGCCCGCAGGTCAGCAAGAAACGCGTGGGTTTCTGGGAGGTTTTCGCAGTTCGTGCCCTCGCGGGCAAAGAGGTAGGGAACCGCGTCAAGTCGGAACCCGTCGATGCCGAGGTCGAGCCAGAAGCGAACGATACGGAGCATCTCGTCGCGGACCGAGGGGTTGTCGTAGTTGAGGTCGGGCTGATGGCTGAAGAAGCGGTGCCAATAGTAGGCGCCGGCGTCGTCGTCCCACGTCCAGTTTGACTTCTCACTGTCGACGAAGATGATCCGCGCGTCGGTGTACTTCTGGGCGGTGTCTGACCAGATGTACCAGTCGCGGTAGGGATTGTCTGGTGACGACCGGGCCTCCTGGAACCAGGGGTGCTGATCAGATGTGTGGTTGACGACGAGATCCATGATCACCCGCATGCCGCGGTCATGGGCCATGGTGACCAGGTCGTGGACATCCTCGACGGTGCCGTACTCGGGAAGGACGTTGCAGTAGTCGGCGATGTCGTACCCGCCGTCACGCTGGGGGCTGGGGCTGAAGGGGAGCAGCCAGAGACAGTCGACACCCAGCCAGTTCAGGTAGTCGAGATGCTGGATGAGGCCGCGGAAATCCCCGATGCCGTCGTCATTGCTGTCGGCGAAACCGCGGACGAGCACCTCGTAGAACACGGCTCGCTTGAACCACGAGGTGTCGGCCTCGGTCACTGGCGGCGGCGCGTGCTCCTCGTAGAGCGGCGGCGCAGCGGGCATCGCGGCGTCGGGAGTGGGAGCGGAGGTGGAGTCATTCATCGCGCTCTGAGGTGGAGGATGTGGGCGGGCAGGGCGGCGGGGTCGAGGCGCACGTAGTTGCTGGGGCCCTGCCAGATGTACATGGTGTCGGTGAGTTCGTCGTGGGCTTCGTAGGGGCGGTCGGTGGCCATGCCCAGCTCGGCGAGGTCGAGCCAGGTGGTGGCCTCCTGGGGATTGTGGGGGTCGAGGTTGACGATGAGGAGGAGAACGTCGTCGCGGGCCCGGTTCATGCGGCTGACGCAGAGCAGGCTGGGGTTGCTGGTGTGGTGGATGCGCAGGGTGGGGAGGAGCGCGATCGCCTCGGGGTGGCGGCGGCGGATGGCGTTGAGCCGGGTGATGTATGGCTCCAGGGTTCCCGGGCCGGGGAATTCTCGCGGTCGCAGTTGGTACTTCTCGGAGTCGAGGTACTCCTCTGATCCTTCGCGCACTGCCAGGTGCTCGCCCAACTCGTAACCGGCGTACATCCCCCAGTTCGGTGAGGTGATGGCTGCGAGGGCGGCGCGGATGCGGAAGGCGGCGGGGCCGCCGTGCTGCAAAAAGGCGTGGAGGATGTCTGGCGTGTTGGGCCAGAAGTTGGGCCGAAACCAGTCCACCTGCTCTCCCTGGGAGAGCTCGGTGAGGTATTCGGCCAACTCCTTCCCATTGGTACGCCAGGTGAAATATGTGTACGACTGGCTGAAGCCGATCTTGGCGAGCCGCTGCATCACCGCGGGCCGGGTGAAGGCCTCGGCCAGGAAGATGATGTCGGGGTGGCGCCGGTGGATCTCCCCGATGACCCACTCCCAGAACGGGAACGCCTTGGTGTGCGGATTGTCGACCCGGAAGACGCGGACGTCCTGCCCGATCCAGTGGAGAAAGACGTCGCGTAGCGCATTCCAGAGCCGCTCCTCGTCGTCGGTGTCGAAGTTGAGGGGGTAGATGTCCTGATACTTCTTGGGTGGATTCTCGGCATAGCGGATGGAGCCTCCGGCCCGGTGGCGGAACCAGCGCGGGTGTTTCTTCACCCACGGATGATCGGGGCTGCATTGGAGCGCGTAGTCGAGCGCGACCTCCATGCCATTGCGCCGGGTCTCAGCGACGAAAAATCGAAAGTCCGCGGGGGTGCCCAGATCCGGGTGGATGGCAGTGTGGCCGCCCTCGCGGCCGCCGATGGCCCAGGGGCTGCCGGGGTCCTCGGGCCTGGGATTGAGGGAGTTGTTCGCGCCCTTGCGATGGCTCTGGCCGATGGGATGAATGGGCGGCAGGTAGACGATGTCGAATCCCATGGCGGCGATGCGGGGGAGATCGGTGGCGGCGGTGCGGAAGGTGCCGCTGAGCGGCGGGTCGGAGCCAACGGAGCGGGGGAACATTTCGTACCAGGCGCTGAATCCGGCGCGGTCGCGGTCGACGTGCAGCGGCCAGGGGCCGGAGACGGTGGCCCTGCGGCGGTCAGAGGAGCGGCGCATCAGGGCGATGGTGGCCGGTCGGCTGGCCTCGCTGAGCCGGCGGGAGACGGTGTCCTGGCTGCGCAGGGCTCTGGCGAGTGCGCGGAGGGCCTTACGGTCAACTGGGCGGGTGGTGGTCAGAGCGGCGTGGGTCTCGGCCAGGCGCGCGCCTTCCTCGAACTCGACGCCGATGTCCTGGCCACCGTCGCCACGAAGCTTCAGATCGCGGACCCAGGAGCCGTACTCGTCCGGCATGGCGACGATCTCGTAGGCCCAAGTCCCCGCGCGCATGGGGGTGATCCAGCCGTGGACGTGATCCTGTCCGCCGGGGTCGAGGGGGAATTCGCGCCAACCGGCTTTCGCGGTGGGGTCGCGGCCGATGGGGCCGTGGCGGACCCAGGCCATGACCAGATCGTGGCCATCGGCGAAGACGTCGGCGGAGACGCGGAGGGGGAGGTTGACCGTTGCCTTGGCGGGATAGGCGCCACATTCCACCCGGGGGCGGGGATTCTCGATGACCGCTCGCGGGGAGGCGATTGCCATGGTGGCGGGTCATGGTAGTGGGGGCGGCCCCTGCGACGAAGCAGGCGGGATTGTCCGCCCCCGGGTACGATGCCGCTCGTCAACACAGACGAGGTGCCCGGCCCGTGGAACACTTGGCGCGGTGGTGCTTTCGGCACCGTCGGATCGTCCTCGCAGCGTGGGCCCTGGCACTCGCCGTGACCCTGGTCGGGAGTCGCATTATCGGTGCGGACTATCGGAGCAGTTTTGCTCTCCCCAACACCGGATCACAGCGAGCGCTCGACCTGCTGCGCACGGAGTTTCCCTCGCTCTCGGGCGAGACCGACACCGTCGTGTTCCACACCGCCGAGGGCAGCGTTCTGGACGCGTCGACCAGGGCGCGGACCCAGGCCATCTTGGCCAAGGTGGCCCGGCTGCAGCATGTCAAGGAGGTCGGAACCTTCTATGACCTGCCCGGCGGGGCACCACCCCAGGTATCAGCAGACGGGCGCACTGGGTTCGTATCGGTGATCTTCGACCAGCAGGCGGACACGCTGCCGGTAGCGGCGGTTCAAGACGTCATTGCCGCTGCCCAGTCGGACCGGGGCAAGGGGCTGGAGGTCGATCTCGAGGGCGTCGCTATCGGAGCGGCCAGCGCCGGCGGCGCTGACGCCAGTGCCATCGTCGGCGTCATCGCGGCGGCGATCATCCTCTACCTTGCCTTTCGGTCAATTCGGGCTATGGCGATCCCATTGATCGCGGCGCTCATGGCGCTCGGTGTGGGCCTTTCCACCATCAGCCTGCTCTCCCATCCCTTCTCCATCGTCTCCTTCGCGCCCACCCTGGCGGTCCTCGTCGGACTGGGCGTGGGAATCGACTACGGCCTGTTCATCATCACCCGCTACCGCAGCGGCCTCGCCCACGGGCGGTCGCTCGAGGATGCCGCCGCGGTGGCGCTCAACACGTCGGGACGCGCTGTGGTCTTCGCCGGCACGACCGTCTGCATCGCGTTACTGGGGCTAATCCTTCTTGGCGTCTCCTTTCTCAACGGACTGGCCGTTGGAGCGTCCGTCGGTGTCGCCTTCACAGTGTTGGCCGCCATGACCCTGGTCCCCGCCCTGTTCGGATTCTTTGGCATGGGCATTCTCAGCGGCCGAGAACGTCGCAGTTTGCGGAGCAATGGCCCGACCACCGATGAGGTCTCCGGGGCGTGGCTGCGATGGGCCCGCCTCGTCGAGCGGCGACCGCTGCTCCTCTGTGCCGCGGCGGCAGCCCTCATGCTGCTGATTGCCGCCCCGGTTATGAGCATGCGTTTGGGCCAGAGTGATCAGGGCAACGATCCACCGGCCAGCACAACCCGCGCAGCGTACGACCGTCTCGCCCAAGCGTTCGGTCCCGGCTTCAACGGTCCCCTCCTGCTGGTGACGGATGTCAATGGGACGGCCCCGTCCGCAGCCGTCAGTGCGCTGTCCTCTCTGGAAACGACCCTGCGTCACGCGCCCGGGGTCGCCTCGGTGAGCCCGCCTGTGCCCGCTCCCTCGGGGCGGGCCGCGGTCATGCAGGTCTACCCCACCACGGGGCCGCAGGACAAGGCGACCACGGACCTGGTCAAGACCCTGCGCTCGACCACGATCCCCGCTGCGGTGCAGGGCACTCCGCTCCAGGTCAACATCGGAGGAGCCACGGCCACCGGAATCGATTTCTCCGATGTCCTATCGTCCAAACTGCCGCTGTTCATCGGCGTTGTCGTGCTCCTTGCCTTCGTCTTGCTGATGACGGCATTCCGCAGCATGCTCATCCCTCTGGTTGCCTCGGTCATGAACCTTGTGGCCGTCGGCGCGAGCTTCGGCATCGTGGTTGCGATCTTCCAGTTCGGTTGGAGCGGCGGTGCGATCGGCATCGGAAAGGAGGGTCCCATCGACGCCTTCATGCCCGTGATCCTGTTCGCCATCCTCTTCGGATTATCGATGGACTACCAGGTATTTCTGGTCAGCCGAATGCATGAGGAGTGGTCGCGCACGCGCAATAACCGCCAAGCGGTGACGATCGGCCAGGCGGATACTGGCCGCGTCATCACCACGGCGTCGTCGATCATGGTGCTCGTCTTCCTCTCCTTTGTCTTCGGCGGGGAGCGCATCATCAAATTGTTCGGCGTGGGGCTGTCGGCCGCGGTTTTGTTGGACGCCCTCCTCATTCGGACCGTGCTGGTGCCGGCTCTCATGCACATGCTCGGTGCCAGCAACTGGTGGATCCCCTCCGGGGTGGATCGCGTCTTGCCGCGCATCTCCATCGAGGGCGCACCCGAGAGCGGCCCGGCGCGCCAGATTGGTTCAGTTGATAACTGAAGTGCAAATCAGTTGTAGTTAGCATGGTGACGGGAACCTGGCCACGAACCTCGCCCCTCCTTGGGGCGACGCCTCAGCGACGATCATCCCTCCGTGTGCCACCACGATCGCCCGGCAGAGCGCTAGCCCAATGCCAGCGCCGCCGCCCTTTCGCGAGCGGCTGGAATCCGCCCGCACGAAGCGCTCGAATACGGTCTCCCGCACGTCCTGGGGAACACCCTCACCAGCGTCGTCAACCGTCATCGACCAACCGTCGCCACCGCACTCGACCACAACACTCACCTCACCACCCTCGGGAGAGTGCCGCACGGCGTTCTCCACAAGGTTGTCCACGACTTGCCGGATCATGGTGGGATCTGCGCTCACCTGCGCCCGGTCGCTCACCGTGCCACTGAGCTTCACACCACGCCCGCCGGCACGTGCCTGCCAACGCTCAAGGCACTCCGGCACCAGATCTCCGAGATCCACCTCCTCCAACGAAGGCCGCAGAATCCCGGACTCCGCACGGGCAACGATGAGCAGTCGCTCAACCAGGCGACTGAGTTGGAGCGTCTCAGTGAGCACGGTCTTCAGGCTGCGCCGGTAATCCTCTGCGTTCCGCGGCCGGGCAAGCGTTACCTCGATGTCGCTGCGCATCAGCGCCAGCGGGCTGCGCAACTCGTGAGCGGCATCGGCGGAGAACCGCCGCAGAGCCTCGAAGCCCACCTCGAGGCGGCCGAGCATGGCGTTGAAGGTGGCCTCCAACTCGCCGAGCTCATCGTCGGGCAGCCCCAGGTCGATGCGGCGATGGAGGTCGTGTTCGCTGAGTTCGCGCGCTGTCGCGGCGATGCGACGCACCGGGCGCAGCGCCGCCCCCGCCAGCGCGTATCCGAGTCCGCCGGCAGCAGCCAGCAGCGCCAGCACGGCGATGGCGAGCCCGAGCGCCAGCGTCGTTCTGTCGGCGTCGATCGGCCCGAGGGCAGTCGAGACCACGAGCACTCCACTGACACCGCCGGAATCTCGGTGGTCAACCACCAGGACTCGCCGCGTTCCGCCGAGGTCGGCGGTGTCGATCTCGGTGCTGCCTGGGCCGTGCAGACGTTGCGCTACGCCCACCACGCGACCGTCCTGGAGCGCGCCCGGTGAGTTCGCGAGCACGCCGTTGCCCGCAATGAACACAGCGTCGATGGCGGTGCCGTTGGGCGCGTTATCCGGCAGGTTGGAGCCGCGGTCTAGGTTCTCGCCCGGTGGCACTGGGTCGTGGCGATGGTCGATGGCGTCGAGCTCGGGCCGCACCGAGGCGCGCAGTGCGGCGTCGATCGCCTGGAGGGACGCGGCACTCACTATGAGCCAGAGCACCACCGCAACCGCGACGAGGATGGCGCCGAAGCTGAGCGTATACGCCAAGGTGAGACGCAGGCGCGTGCGGCGAAGGCGGCGGCGCACCTCAGGGGCGCGGGCGGGCAGAGTGGATCATTCCGCTCCCGGCCGTACCGGACGCCGCTGCCCGCAACTTGAAGCGGTAGCCACCGCCACGCACCGTGGTGATCGCCTCCGCGAGCCCGGCCCGCGCCAGCTTCTGCCTGATGCGGGCGATGTACACCTCGACGAGGTTGGAATTGGGAAGGGTGTCGTAATTCCAGACGTGCTCCTCGAGCTGGCGGCGGCTGAGCAGCCGGTGGGGATGGTGCATCAGATACTCGAGGATGGCCGTCTCCTTGGCGGTGAGGTCGACGCTCTCGTCTCCGACGCTCACCTCGCGCGACGCCGTGTCGAAATGCAGTGGCCCAGCGGTGAACACGGCGGTCCGGTTCTCGAGGTGACGGCGGCTCAGCGCGCGCAGTCGTGCACAGAGCTCGCGAAACGCGAACGGCTTGACCATGAAGTCGTCGGCACCGGCGTCGAGGCCCCGCACTCGGTCCTCCACGGTCTCCAGTGCCGTGAGCATGAGGATGCGTGCGGTCGTGCGCAGGCTGCGCAGGCGGCGGCAGATGCTGAAACCGTCCTCGCCACCGGGGAGCATGACGTCGAGAACGATGACGTCGTAATCGGTGGTCGCAACCGCGGCGTCCACGTCATCGCCACGGTCGACGATGTCGACACCGAAGCCGGACTCCTCGAGGCCGCGGCGCAGCGTCGCGGCCAGCCGCACATCGTCTTCCACGAGGAGTACCCGCATTCCCGCCATTATCCGCAGGGGAAGCTGTAGCCACGCTGAACCGCCCGTCCCATGGGGGGCTCAGATTCGCGCCGGAAGCCAGGCTCTGTCGGACGCGCGGAGGCGGGGGGTCACCCGCCGGCCTATGCGTGCGTCAACACGCCAGTCCTGGCCTCGAACTCCGGCACATCAGCCTTGCGGTTGGGGACGGAGCCGGTCACCTGTGTTGTTGTCGGCCGGCGTGACCCGCTGTTGCCGAGGTTGTGCCGACGCTGCTCGTCCTCGTCGGTGAGACGCTGTTGGGGGAGCGGTTCCAACCCGGCAACGTCCTTTGCCCTCATGCCGAGCCCCTCGCCAACTCGCGATCCCAGATCGTCGTCGATGAGGAAGAGGTGCCAGAGCATCCGCTCCTGGACGGCACGATCACAGTCAGGCAGCGCGCTGCTGAGGTTGCTCACCAGTTCGTCGCGCTCCCAGTCTTCCATGGTGAGCCAGCGGTCGGCGGCCTGCTGATAGTCGTTGTGCCGGGGGATGGTGGCCCGCATCAGCCGTCCGCTGATGATCGGGCCGTGGGCCTCGGGCCCGCGCTCGGCCTCGAGCAGGCTGGCGTCACGTACCGAGGGTTCGTAGTTGACGTGCGCATTCGCATGGCCATCCACGCGATACGCCATCTGTCCGTCACGCTGGTTGGTGTTCACCGCCACACCCGCGGCCGGCCCGTTGATGGGTAGCTGCAGGTAGTTCGGTCCCACCCGGTGGCGCTGGGTGTCGCTGTACGAGAACGTTCGGCCCACGAGCATCTTGTCGTCGGAGAAGTCGAGCCCATCGACGAGGACGCCGGTGCCGAAGGCGATCTGCTCGTTCTCCGTGAACTGATCGAGCACGGCTTGGTCGAGCACCATGCGGCCCACGTGCAGCAGGGGGAAGCGGTCCTCGGGCCACACCTTGGTGTCGTCGAGGGGATCGAAGTCGAGTTCGGCGTGCTCGTCGTCGCTGATCACCTGCACCAGAAGTTCCCACTCCGGGTAGTCGCCACGCTCGATGGCGTCGCGCAGATCGCGGGTGGCGCTGCCCAGATCGGTGGCCTGGATGTACGAAGCCTGGGCCTGGGTGAGCGACTCGACGCCCTGCTTGGGGTGCCAGTGATACTTCACCAGCACCGTGTCGCCGGCGGCGTCGACCATCTTGTAGGTGTTGACCCCGAAGCCCTGCTGGAACCGGTAGCTCGCGGGGATGCCGCGCGGGCTGAATACTAGGGTCACCATGTGCATCGACTCCGGCGACGCCGCGATGAAGTCGAAGACTCGGTTGGGATCCTGGCGGAAGGTGACCGGATCGGGCTTCTGCGAGTGGATGAAGTCGGGGAACTTGATGGCGTCGCGGATGAAGAACACCGGCAGGTTGTTGCCGACCAGGTCCCAGTTGCCATCCTCGGTGCGGAACTTGACCGCGAAGCCGCGGGGGTCGCGGGCAACCTCGGAGGAGTCGCGGCTGCCCGCAACCGTGGAGAAGCGGATGCTCAGCGGGGTGCGCTTGCCCTTCTCCTGGAAGAGCTTGGCTCGGGTGTACCTGGAGGCTGGCTCGTCACCGATCCTTCCCGATGCCTCGAAGAACCCGTGAGCAACGGTGCCGCGGGCGTGGACGACGCGCTCGGGGATGCGCTCCCGGTCGAAGTGGGAGATCTTCTCCAGGAACTGATAGTTCTCCATCGTTGCTGGCCCGCGAGGACCGATGGTCCGCTCGCTCTGATTATCGGAGACGGGATGTCCCTGCCTGGTGGTGAGTGTCCGCTTGCGATCCTTGGCCATTCGGTGGCCTCCGATCGTACGACGAGGTGGGCCAATCCTAGAGGGGGCCCTCGCTGTCGCGGTGGCCGGGCGGCGTGGCGAGCATTTTCAGGAGCGGCGCCAGCCCCGGCTGGTCCGAGACGCGGTCGAAGTAGGCCCGGTCAGTCGCTTCGACCGCGGCGATCGCTCGAGGCGCGAGCTTGCGGCCGGCGGGGGTGACCTTCATCCGCCGGGCGCGGGAGTCGGCGGGATCGACTTTCCGGGTGACCAGGCCCTTGGCCTCCAGCGTGCGAGCAACCTGCGATGTCATCATCGGGTCGGTGCCGCAGTGCTCGGCTAACTGACGCTGGCTGGGCGCGTCGCCCTGCTCGCCCAGCCACCAGGTGCTGGCGAGAAGGACGAACTGCACGTGGGTGAGGCCGAACGGGCGCAGCGCAGCCGCGGTGGCGCGCTGCCACCGCAGCGTCGCGTGCCAGAGAAGGAAGCCCGGGCTCTCCCATGGCGAGCCGCCCGCATGGGTCACGCGTTCGCCCGCTCCGACGCCAGGGCGTGCTCGGCCAGCGAGCCAACGGCCTCGGGAAGATCGGCCGTGACCATCGGACCCAGCTGCTCGGCGGCCGGGCCGCTGATGACAACTCGGTGGGTGATCCGGGTGCCGCCGCCTGCCATGGACTCCAGCTTGTGCTCGAAGCGCAGGGTTCCCGTGCCGGGGATCTCGGTCTCGTCGATGAAGCCCTCATTTTCCACCGCCTCGATCATGCGGAACGGCAGCGGCTCCTGGCCGGCGGGAGTCAGGGTGCCAGTGGTGCCCGCGGCGAACGGTCCGTTCAGTTCCACGTGCGTGACGCCTGCGTCCCACCGCGGCCACGTCGTGACGTCGCTATAGAGGCGGTAGATCGAGGGGGGCGAAGCGGCGGTGTCGACGCTGTGTTCGAACTCGTACACGGGGAGCCTCCGAGGTAATAACTAAGCACGCTTAGTATGTGCGCGCATAGCTCGGAGGTCAAGTGCGCAGATGATCTTGCGGCGGAGGCGGAGGCGGAGGCGGAGGCGGAGGCGGAGGCGGAGGCGGAGGCGGAGGCGGTAGCCCGGGTCCGCGGAACGAGTGTCACCGCTCCCCCTCCCTGGGGGAGTGGGTTCGCCAGCCCGATAAGTGCTTTAATCCACCGCCATGAACCAGAAAGCCCTCGATTACATCCGCCAGAACCAGGCGGCGGCGATGATCACCCTCCGCGAGGACGGCTCGCCGCACGCCGTCAGGGTTGGTATCGCCGTCGTCGACGGAAAGATCTGGAGCTCGGGTACAGCCGATCGCATGCGCACGCGCCACCTGCGCCGCGACCCCCGCGCGACGTTGTTCGTGTTTCCCCAGACGGCTGGTCCGGCCGGCTACGGCGGGCTCGGTGTCGACGCCGAAGTGACCATTCTCGAGGGTCCCGATGCCCCCCACCTGAATCTCACCCTCTTCCGCGCCATGCAGAGACTGGCGCCCGACGCCGACACCATCTCCTGGTTCGGCGCTGAGAAAACCCCGGGGGAATTTCTCGCGACGATGGTTGAGGAGAAGCGTCTCGTCTACGAGTTCACGCCCACCCGCACATACGGGATGTTCTGACCGCGTTCTTTCGCCGTTAGAGTGACCTCGTGTCCGCTCAACGGTCGCCGGCAACGCCGGCCGGAGCCCTCGCTCGCATGAACGCCGCCGCAGATGCCCTCCGCGTCCTGGCACTCAACGAGCAGGTCAAGGCTCACGTCGATCGCGACCCCGTGCTGCGCCCGATCCTGGAACGTGTCGCCCTCCGATACATCGGCGGTCGCACCATCAGCGAGGTGATCGAGGTGATCGCGGCAATCAATGCTCGCGGGCATGCGGCCACCGTGGACTACATGGGCGAAAGCTGTCGTGATCCAGCGCGCGCTATGGCCGAGACCGAGCGTTTCGTGGAGCTGAGCGAGTCGGTGGCCATGCATGGCCTCAACTGTTCGATCTCCCTCGACCTCTCACACGTTGGTGCAGTGATCGACCCCCAGCTTGGCTATGAGAACGCCAGCCGCGTCGCTGCAGGTGCCGCCGCGATCGGGCAGGAGATGATGATCTCCATGGAGGGTTCGGAGCGAACCGATCTCATCCTCGATCTGCATGGCAGGTTGTGCGAGCGATTCGAGAACGTTGGCATCACCATCCAGGCTCGCATGCACCGGTCCGCCCGAGATCTCGCCACGGTGCTGGAACGTCCCGGCCGCATCCGCCTGGTAAAGGGGTCCTACGCAGAGTCCGAGTCCATCGCCTACCCGCGGGACAGCCCGGAACTCATGGACGCCTTCGGTCGTTTCGCCCGACAGCTGCTGGTGAGCGGTCATCTCTGCTCCATCGCCACCCACGACCGTTCGATCCACGACGCGCTCGACGAATTCATGCGCAGCACTGACGTGGCTCGGGGGTCATTCGAATTCGAGACGCTGCTGGGGCTGGGGGATGAACAGTTGGAGACGATGCGCCAACGCGGCCATCCGACGCGGGTGGACGTGGTCTTCGGCAGCCAGTGGTTCCTCTACGTCTGCAACCGGATCGCCGAGGATCCCGCACGGCTCTTCGACGCAGTTGTCGACGCGGTAGGCAGTGCGTCGGGAGACGTGCCACCGCGTCCATGAAAGGCGTCCAACTCCGGCCAGTTTCCCTGACCGACCCTCTCGTCCAGCCGCTGATTAATGGCCTGACCCAGGAGTACGAGCGTCGCTATGGGGTGAATGACGAGATGGCGGCATACGAGCCAGCGAGCTTCGATCCACCGGGCGGGTACTTCGTCGTCCTGGAACGTGGGGGACGCACAGCGGCTGGAGGCGGATTCCGGCGTCTCGACCAACGGACCGCCGAGATCAAGCGGATGTGGACCGACCCCGACCAACGCCGGCGCGGACACGGGCGCCGAGTGCTTGCGTCGCTGGAGGACGAGGCGTCCCGGCAAGGGTTCGCCCGACTCCGCCTTGAGACGGGAACCGCCCAGCCGGAGGCCATCGCTCTCTACGCGTCAGCGGGATATGTACAGATCCCGGGTTACGGACGCTACCAGGATTCCCCCGACAGCCTCTCCTTCGAGAAAGCGCTCCCTCAGGGACCGGCAGGCCCGGCAAGACGATGAGCCGGACGGCTCCTGTTGCTCAGGAGAGTGCGGAGAAGACGCGCTCGACGGTGGTGCCGAATACGAGATGCATTCCCAGGTCGGGTGCCAACTCCGAGATCGGATACTTCCAGACCGGCTTGTACAGGCCGGCCAGGGGAAGCGTGACGTAGCTGCTCGCCCAGACGGTCGCTCCCCAGACCGGACCCAGGACGACACGATGGGAGCGCAGAGACCCCCCGACAATGCCGAACGCGCTTCCCCAGGCGATCCCGTATCCCCAGTGGACGATGTTGTTCGTCAAGCGTGCCCTGCGGGCATCAAGGGGACGTTGCCGAAGGCCCTCGTACAGACGCCGCCCCACCTGGGCCGGCGCCGGGACGCTTTCCCAATCGCTGGAACCACCGAATTCGAAGGCCAGGGGGCTAGCACTCCCGCCGGCGGCGCGGTGGCGGAGATAGAGGGCTAGATCCATGGCTGCCGTCCCCGCTGCACCCGCGAGGGCACCGCGCAGGACTACGCCGAGTGGGGTCATTCGTGGCATCCGAGATTGTCTCCTTACAAGTCGTGGGCTGATCTTGATCGGCCGTACCCGTGAGCGCGAGTGCAATCTCGCTTGTCAGCCGTCGATGATGAGGTTCGGGGCGCCTCGGGCGCCGCATGATCGGGGGAGAGGTGAACTTGGGGGTCTGGTGTCACGTGATAACAGTAGGGCGCCATCGTGGACAAGAGGCGGACAAACGCCACGCGAAGACGCGCACGTCCGCACTCACATTCAATCGCGTATAGCTGGTGTGATGACGACCAGGTTCCGCGTCGGTCTGGCCCTGTCCCTTCTGGCGGCCGTGGCGCTGGTCCTCGTCTACGCCATCCAACGTCAACCCAACGTCGCCGGCCGTGGCTCGGGTGCAAGCGCCCAGAGCGCCAATCTCCTCCCCACTGATCAGCGGCCATCGGCCCCCGAGCTCGTCGGCATCGATGCCTGGGTGAACAGCCCCCCATTGAAGAGTTCCGAGCTCCGGGGCAAGGTGGTCCTCATCGACTTCTGGACGTACTCCTGCATCAACTGTTTGCGCACCATCCCCGGCCTGCAGCATCTCAACGCCACCTACGCCTCCCGGGGCCTGGTGATCATCGGCGTGCACTCCCCGGAGTTCGACTTCGAGAAGGATCTCGGCAACGTGAAGCGCGCGGTCCAGCGCGACGGCGTCACCTGGCCCGTCGCGCTGGATTCGGAGATGGCCACCTGGAACGCCTTCCAGAACACGGTGTGGCCCGCGGAATTCCTCATCGACCAGCAGGGCCGCATCGCCGATGCCACCCAGGGCGAGGGCGTGGAGGCCCGCACCGAGGCTGACATTGCGACGCTCCTCCAGGCACCCCCGCCGGCCTCGGCAACGGCAGAGCCGGCACCGAACGCGGAAACCCCGGAGCTGTACGCCGGCAGTGATCGTGGCCACCTCGCCGACGGCGAGTCGTACGGCCATCCCGACTGGACCCAGACGGATCCCGGCGCGCCGCACGACAACGACCACATCCAACTCGTCGGCTCGTGGCATGACGCCGGCCAGTACGTGGAATCGCGCAGCGACGGCATCATCCGGCTCCGCTTCGCCGCCCACAAGGTGTTCATCGTCGCCGGCAACGCCAGCGGCTCGGCGCTGAACGCCAGAGTTACCGTCGACGGTCATGCGGTGCCCACCAACCAGCGCGGCGAGGACGTCAGTGCCAGCGGCGCGGTTGCCGTGAGCATGCAGACGCTCTATCGCGTTCTCAGCGCCCAGGATCCCGGTCATCACCTCGTGGAGATCCGTGTCCCCGCGGGTTTCCGCCTCTACACCTTCACCTTCGGATGAGCGTTCTCGCCAGCATCTCGGTGGCCACGGTGGTCGCCACCGCGGGCGCTGGCCTGGTGTCGTTCCTCTCGCCCTGCAGCCTGCCGCTTCTCCCCGCCTACCTCGCCGCCATCAGCGGCGTCAGCGCCGAGGAACTCAGCGACCGCGAGGCCCCGCGGCGGTCCGGCTTCCGGCGCCGCTTGCTCGTGGGCAGCACGCTCTATGTTGCCGGGTTCACCATCGTCTTCGTCCTCTTCGGGCTCAGCGCCGGGGGGATCTCCTTCCAGCTTCATCAGCTGCGCCGACCGGTGGAGATCATCGGCGGTGTCCTCATGGTGGTACTGGGACTCGCGCTGCTTGGAGTGTTGCGCATCGGCGTGCTGGAGCGGACAGTCCGGATCGACCTCCAGGGCGCCCTGCAGCGCCGCGGCACCCGCTCCGCCTTCTTCATCGGCATGCTCTTCGCCGTCGGTTGGACACCCTGCGTGGGGCCTTACCTGGGCAGCGCTCTCACCCTGGCGACGATCAGCGGCACAGCCCTCCAAGGGGGGTTGCTCCTTGCCATCTACTCGCTCGGACTCGGCCTGCCCTTCATCGTCTCCGCGCTCCTGGTTGGATCACTTCCCAACCTGCCCCGCCGTCTCAACCGCATCGTCCCCGTCGCCACCCGCGTCGGAGGCGGCGTGACCGTGGCGCTTGGTGTACTCGTTGCCACCGGGGCGTACACCCATCTCACCAGCTTCCTCGCCTCGATCTCCACGCCGGCGTAGGCGACGGCCGGCTCAGAATGGGGAACGGCAGGTGTAGGCGACCCGTTGATTCGATGGGCCGACAGGCGTCCCGCTGGCGCGCCCCCCAGAGGTGACCTGGAGATTGAGGTAGCGTTCGCTGGTACCGCAGTCGCGGGCATCGGAGAGCGTCAGATTGACGGAGGCAGGCGGCAACCCGTCAGCGCGGCCGAAGATTTCGATGCCCTTGCCACTCGCTTCCGTGCCGCCCCAGGAGCGCCAATGGATGTTCTTGACGTTCTGGTCGCTGGTGAGGTGGATCATCGTCGGCCGCTGCCGCACCAGTCCCGCGACGTCACCCGAGAAGTAGACCGAGGGATTCATCCGGCGGGCAACCGGTGCGGCTTGTCCTGGTGACCCGGATGCCGGTGCTCCCCCGCTGTTGGGGCCTTCCGGTGGGGGCGCGACTACAGTGCCGCCGCTCGCGGGGTGAGCTGTCGTTGGGGCGGTCGCCGGGGGCGCGGTCGGGACCGTGGCCCTCGGTGCGGGGGCCCCGGTCTGCCCCGCCGCCGGCGGGGAGGTCACTGCGTGCCCCGGAGATGGCCCTCCACCCAGGGCGCATCCTCCCAGAGCCAGACCGGCCATTACGGCACATGCCAGGCTTCCGGTGCGGCGCATTTGCGATGCCAGCGGCGCGGAACTCACGCAGCCAACTTATCGCAGACACGCGGACATGAAACGGACAAGGTGTCGAGGGAGCGCCGAGGCTTGACTGGTGGACGCGGTGGGAAGATGCCCACAGAGCATGAATTGAGGAGCTGGCATGGTGGCGGACCGATTTGGGTCGTGGACGGATCTCGGTGACGGCGTTGGCTATCAGCGCCTGAACACGCTCTCCGACCGCGGCGTGGCCGACGTTTCGCGGCTGCCGATGACGCTGAAGATCCTCCTTGAGAACGCCCTGCGCCATGATGGCGAGCGCTTTGTCACTGACGGCGATGTCGAGGCGCTGGCACGTTGGAACGGCACCACTCCTGTCCAGAACCGTGAGCGCGCCTTCGTCCCCTCACGGGTCCTTCTTCAGGACTTCACCGGTGTGCCTGCGGTTGTTGACCTCGCCGCCATGCGCTCGGAGGTGCAGCGCAAGGGCGGCGATCCCAGTCGCATCGACCCACTCGTCCCCGTCGACCTCGTGGTCGACCACTCCGTGCAGGTCGACGCCTTTGGCAATCGCGATGCCTACGAGCGCAACATCGAGCGCGAGTACGAGCGCAACCATGAGCGCTACACCTTGCTCCGCTGGGCCCAGCAGGCTTTCCAGGGATTCCGCGTCGTCCCCCCGGGGATGGGCATCGTTCATCAGGTCAATCTCGAGTACCTTGCCCGCGTCGTTGACGTTCGTGACATTGATGGCCGCAAGACAGCACTTCCGGATACCGTGGTCGGCACGGACTCTCACACCACCATGGTCAACGGCGTTGGCGTGCTCGGTTGGGGTGTGGGTGGCATCGAGGCCGAGGCCTGCATGCTCGGCCAGCCCCTCTTCCTGCTCAGCCCAGTTGTCGTTGGGGTGCAGTTTGACAATGCGCTCCCCGCGGGAACGACGGCCACGGACCTCGTGCTCACCCTCACCGAGATGCTGCGCAAGCATGGCGTCGTCAACAAGTTCGTGGAGTTTTGCGGCGAGGGTCTGGGCTCAATGTCGGTGCCGGATCGCGCGACACTCTCCAACATGGCGCCGGAATATGGCGCTACGGCCTCGTACTTTCCGGTCGATGAGCAGTCCCTGAAATACTTGCGTGACACCGGGCGCCGCGAGGAGCATGTGCGCCTGGTTGAGCGGTATACCAAGGAGCAGGGGCTGTTTCGAGTGTCCGGCGAGGAGTCGCCCATATTCAGCGAGCTCCTGGAGCTCGACCTCGCGACTGTCGTTCCCTCCGTTGCTGGCCCGCGTCGCCCCCAGGACCGGGTCGCGTTGAGCGGTGTGTGGAAGAGCTTCTCCGATGTGTATGGCGATGCTGAGGCTGCGTCGGCGCTGAATGACGAGGTGGCGCGTCTCGTCGCTGAGGGCGGCAACCCAGCAGGCGCGTCGGCGAATCCCAGTGCCGGCACGGCGCTGGCCGACCGTACCCAGCGGGCCACCACGGGGCTGCGCACCGGGTCGGTGGTCATCGCCGCCATCACCTCGTGCACGAACACCTCGAATCCCTCGGTCATGGTCGGCGCCGGGCTGCTCGCCCAGGGCGCTGTCGAGCGGGGTCTGCGCCCCCCGGACTACGTGAAGACCAGCCTGGCCCCGGGGAGCCGCGTGGTCACCGACTACCTCGACCGCGCCGGCCTCCTCGAGCCACTCGCTTCCCTCGGCTTCAACTTGGTGGGCTACGGCTGCACCACCTGCATCGGCAACAGTGGGCCCCTCCCGGAGACGGTGTCGAGGGAGGTCGAGGAGCGCGGCCTCGCCGTCTGCGCGGTGCTCAGCGGTAACCGCAACTTCGAAGGACGCATCCATCCCCAGGTTCGCGCTTCCTACCTCGCCTCACCGCCGCTCGTTGTTGCCTACGCGCTGGCCGGCACTGTGAACATCGACCTCGGCTCTGACCCTCTCGGCAAGGACGCCACCGGCAATGAGGTCTTGCTCAGCGACCTCTGGCCCAGCGCTGAGGCGGTCAGTGAGGCGATGGGTCGCGGTCTGGGGAGCGACCTCTACGACAACGAGTATTCGCGCATCTTCGAGGGTGACCGGCACTGGCAGGAGCTGCCCTCGCCAACCGGCGCGATGTTCGATTGGGATCCAGACTCCACCTACGTCCGCGAGCCGACCTTCTTTCGCGACATGCCGGCGCAGCCGGGCGAAATCGCAGACGTAGAGGATGCCGCCGTGCTTGCGCTCCTCGGTGACTCCATCACCACCGACCACATCTCGCCAGCGGGGAGCATCTCCGCGGCCAGCCCGGCTGCAGATTATTTGAGGCGGCACGGCGTGGAGCAGCGCGACTTCAATACGTACGGCGCGCGTCGCGGCGACCACGAGGTGATGGTGCGCGGCACCTTCGCCAACATCCGGCTGCGCAACCAGCTTGCCGAGGGCCGGGAGGGGGGCTTCACCACCCATCTGCCGAGCGGCGAGGTCCTGTCGATCTATGAAGCGGCGATGCGCTACGTGGAGAGCGGGACGTCGCTGGTGGTCCTCGCGGGTCGCGAGTACGGCTCGGGCTCGTCCCGCGATTGGGCGGCCAAGGGTCCTGCACTGCTGGGCATCCGCGCCGTCCTCGCCCAGTCGTATGAACGGATCCACCGCAGCAACCTCGTGGGCATGGGCGTCCTACCCTTGCAGTTTCTCGAAGGCGAGAGTGCGGAGACGCTTGGTCTCGACGGCCACGAACACTTCACCATTCGGGGTATTGGCCATGCGGCGCCACGCTCGAAGATCGAGGTGCTTGCGCGCCGGGAGAACGGGGAGGAGGCCCGCTTCGCCGCGCTCGTGCGGCTGGATTCCGACACCGACGCGGACTACTTCCGCAACGGTGGCATCCTCCAGATGGTGCTGCGCGAACTGATGGGTCCCTAGAGTGTCGACCAGAGCCTTTCAGCCGGTCGCGGCGAGTTCCATCTCACCGGCGATGTCGATGATGCGAATCGGGCGCTGGCGACGACCGGTGAGCGTGATGGCGTCACCGCTGAGCACCATCTGGGTGCCCCGCGCGGTCTCTGGATCGATGAGGCCTCCGGGAGTGAGCAGGTCGGTTGGGGTTGGGGTGGCATCGAGGGGCTGATTCATCATGTCCACAATTGTTCCCACCCTTGGCCTAGCATTCCATGAGCAGCGTGTACAAACTTGCGGCGGGCTTCTTGGAGCGCAGGGCGGCTCCGGCTCGGGTCGCCGGGAGAGTGACTCCCGAAGGCAGTAGCTGCACAATGCGTCCACCAACACGGCAAGGGAGAGATCGACATGACCGAAGGCAGCTGGGATGACTATGTGACCCCGTCGTCGGACGACACCACCGATGGCTCGGCGACGGACGCCACCGATGCCTCGGCGACGGACGCCGCCGCCACGGACCCGAACACGGACGCCGCCCTGAGCGACGCGGGAGCCAACCTCGATGACGCGAATACCGATCTGGGCGACGCGGCTGGCGCTCAGAGTTGGTCGAATTGGGACCAGGCGACTGCCGACGATCAGAGCACCAGCTCGCAGAGCTACCTCGACGCGGCGAGCACAGCCGAGGCGGAGGGGAGCCCGGACCTGGCTGCCCACGATCTCGCCGACGCCCAGATGTACGGTGACGCCGCGTCATCGAGCCAGGCATCCGCCGATAACTACTCTTCATCCGCAGATTCCAGCCTGAGCGATGCGTCCGGCGATCTCAGCAGCGCCTCGGAGGATCTCTCGTCCGTCGACACATCGTCCCCTGACCCGTCCGAGTAGCCGGTCCCGGGTACCGCTCCTGTGCCGTCGATCTTCCTTGACTTCGAGCGGACGCTCTCGGCATCTCCCAGTGATGTGCGTGCCAGGGTCCAGAACACTCTCCGCGAACTCGCCTTCCAGACCACCACCGCCCAGGTCACCCTGATCGAAGCCAAGCGTGGCCACCCGTTGGTGGGTTCCTTGCTGGGCACGAGCAACGTGCCGGTTCGCGCCACCGCCACGATCACCCCGGAGGGGGATGGAGCGCACGTCGTCATCAGGCTCGCTGACAATCACGCCTCGCTGGGTCGCACTTGGGGGGCGAACGGCGCCTATCAGAAGGCATTTGCCGAGATCCAGCAGCGCATCGACGAAGGGCTTGGGCAGCTCGACCCTGAGGCGGCACCACAGTTCGCAGCTTCCCAGTTCATCAGCAAGTCTGGCACGGTCGGTGTGCTCGAGACCGGCAATCGGGTGACCTCGGACTTCAGCGGTGCGGCCGTCGGGAAGGTCAACCAAATGCTCTCGGGCGGCCCCCGAACGCGGGTCCCGAATGGTTGGAAGCAACTCGACACAGTGGTGCTCTGTGCGGACGAGGGTGCCGCGCGCCTACAACTCGAGGAGCTGCAGGCGCACCTCGCTGTGGCGATGTTCATCTCCTCGCAGCCGGGGTCGCTCCCCCTCGCGTTGGCGGGACAGGTCGAGGCTCTCGCCACCCGGATCGAGGCTGCGCTTGGCCAGGCGGGCGCCAGCCGTTACATCGAGATCCCCATCTCTGATGCCGAGGAGCCGGTGGTCGAGTTCCTCCATCAGCAGGCACGCATGCGCCAGCAGTTCGCCGTTCGTACCCTCCATCGTTGCCGGACGTGCAAGTTCGAGAAGATCACCAACCCCGACTTCGAGCGCCTGCAGAAGCGCAATTCCCGGCTCCGCGCGCTGGGAGGCAGCGTGGGGGCGACGTTCGGAAAGTCGGGCATCAGTCCGTTCATCCTTGTGGGGACGCTCTTTCGATTTGCCAAGCTCGACCCCGACTACGTCTGCCCGCGGTGCCAGGGAACGGATGCCGAGGCGATGGTGGTGACCTTCTGCCCGGACTGTGGTGCGCTCCGACCGGAGGCGGCGCTGCGGGGGTGTGCAAAGTGCCACCTGGACATGCGCACCAAGCTCACTCCCCACCAGGTCTGGGAGCCATATCCAGAGCCTCCGATGCCGCCAGCCTTGGGCCCGGCGGCGGACCCCGCCGGCTTTCTGCCGATCCCCGCGATGGCAGGGACTGCGCTCCCGGTGCCGGTTCCGGGATCGGTATCCACTCCCCAGCAGTCGTTTCCTGACCAGCCGGCGGTGCCAGCGGGCACCTTGGCCGGTTCGCTCCCGTCGCCGCCACCCCCACCACCACCGCCGCCGCCGCCGGTGACGGCTTCGGGGCCGCGGGTCGCAGCAAGCGGTGCCAAGATCTGCTCCACCTGCGGTGGCGAGTTCGCAACCCTGTATCGAGCGGTGGTCGCCAACGGCGGTGCACAGCAGACCCTCTACGTCTGCGGACGACCCCCGGGTTGTACGCCGCGATCAGAGGTGACACCTGCCCCCGTCTGA